>NZ_JAUOPN010000001.1 GCF_030547005.1 Maribacter sp. 1_MG-2023
GTATACGAGACCCGTATGTACGGTGGTGTGAGAGGCGCACTCCGTTCCTAATTAGGGGCGGAGCCGTCTACTCGATTGTACGCTGGCTATTTTCTCCTATTCTCTTGATTAGTTTTAGAAGGTTAATTGTTTTTTAGTTTTTCGGCTACTTCATCATAGTATTCTTGTGTTATTACTTCAGACCAAGTAGTTGGTTGTCCACCGCCATATAAAGCTAAATAAGTTACATCATTAAACTTGGTTGAAGAATGCCAATGTTCTGTATCTTTCTCACATTTGATTACATCTCCTGTTTTCAGAATCACAGGTTCTTTTCCCCTTTCCTGATAATATGCTTCTCCATCAACAATAATTAAAACTTGTGCAGAACCGTGTTTGTGCCAATCCAAGGTTGAGTTCGCTTTAAAGGTTGCTTTTGTGATATTATAACCTAATTCAGTATCATCGTGAATAATTCCATTCAGCCAAGCTTCTCCAATGTAATGAGTATTTGGTGCTTTGGCTCCTTCTGTCAGATACGAAGAAACTTCATATTCAGAGTCTTGGGAAAATGCAGATAGTGAGGCTAAAAAAAATAGGATT
Source organism: Maribacter sp. 1_MG-2023 (assembly GCF_030547005.1). Classification (GTDB taxonomy): domain Bacteria; phylum Bacteroidota; class Bacteroidia; order Flavobacteriales; family Flavobacteriaceae; genus Maribacter. The sequence goes on from NZ_JAUOPN010000001.1 coordinate 583, forward strand.
GAAATTGAAATTCTCATTTTATACATTTTTAATTAGTTGATGTTTCGTCTTCATTGCTTGCGTACAACGGTGCGGCTATGGCAAGTAGGGCAGGCAAGGAAACTTTTCGTTTCCGTCTGGTCTGCGAGCCAAAGCTTTTTGTTTTGTAATTATTTTTTCTTTTTTAATTGCCAAATCCAAAAGATTTGGCGGACTTTGCAAACACGCCCAAGCCTTTAAATTCAGCACTTATCGCCCTATTTGCTATAGCCATTGTTCTACGCAGTTTTTTCATTCGTCATTGGGAATTCCGTAATTTTTCCGTCAATAAACATACGCAATTCTTGGTCTGAATGTACCAAGTTAATTTTGATTCCCTTATCATTCAGAAATTTTAGCACGGGTCCAAATTCAAATGAGTTCTCTGCAATTGGAATCTTTATTTTTTCTTTTCCCTCAACCTCTAAATAAATTGCGCTGTCTTGTCGATAGCCTCCAACATTATATTTTACATTTTTTATTTGTCCAAATTCCAGTATTTGAGATTCGTTTCTGCTGTTAAGATTCTTTTTTGTCAATTCCATTTGCTTTTCCGTAATCCGAAGTCCATTTGTGTAGTAATTACGAATTGTCCCGCCAACAATAGCTACCAGAAAAATTCCTCCCATAAAGAGCTGGATTTGCCAAGAGTCCGACATAAAAATGAAAAAAAATCCGATAAGTCCCATAATCAGGATTCCAGTCGGATTGAAAATTTTTGTTTTGGTCTGATATATTATTTTATCCTTTTCCAAGTGGTTTTGGTTGTTTCAAATTGCGTAGAACGTCTCAGTATATGAAAAGTAGCGCTGAAAATAAGCGATAATTTTCGGATTATACACAAGCCGAATTTTTAAATTTTACTAATTATTTTATTTTTGGGAATTTGTCAAATTTAAAAATTTGGCGACTTTCCAAAAATGCCCAAGCCTTCGATTTAGCAACGACTTGCGCTATTTTTTATATACACTGTTAGGCACAGTACTATTCCGCAACTCCTTTTTTCAGAAGTATATAAACTCTATTCAAAATCATTGTCAAAGTCAATAGGAATAATATCATAAGAAAATAATTCAGTCCGTTTATTACTTTTTCCAATATTCCCAAATATTCAAATTCAGGAATATCAATTGTGGTTAACAGTAGTGATAAAACAATGAAAATAGATAGAACTATACAAAATGAAATATTTATATGTATTTCATTTATAAATCTCTTTTTTAGATTGTTATCTTCTGATTCAGCATCTTTTTTTATATTTTCCATTTGGCTATAAATTATAGCTAAAAGATTAAATAAAAAGCCTCCAAATATTGAAATTGCTGCGATTAAATTACCTAGTTGTTCCTCAAATGAATACCCTTTCCAAACAAGTAATGTCGACACGATGATTGGGAAAATAAAAAACAATAAAAAATCTTTCCAATAAATTCTATTAGAACTTTGGTTAAGACTTCTCATAGTACCTAAATGGTCTTTTATGATTTTGAGTATGTTAATTCTATTTAGCATAGTTACATTCTCAATTGAATTATATCAACAATTAATTCTTCACTTATCCTTATTAGAGATTCTCTTGTTGGTTGACCTTGTTCACTTAATTCGACATCAGCAGTTACATCAATATCTGGCTGAATTTTATTCTTATGCTTTACGTAAAAAGTTTTTCTTTTACCATTTAGTTCAAGTTCAAATTCTACTTCATCAAAATCTTCATCAATTCCATCAATCTCAATTCTTTCCCTATCCGGATTTGTAAACAAATCATTTACGAAATTTTTATAGTTTTGAGGTAAACTAGTAGGCGAAAGCATTGATGTTTTGAGAGTGCCAGGTATTTGGTCTTCACGCATATCATTACTATAATATTCTTCAATAGAATTTGGTATTCTTCTTTTTATAAAATCTACCTTTTTTAGATTTCCGTGAGTTATCATAGTTCTATAAACTCTACCGTGAACTACATTATTTATAAAGACGGTATAATTTTGATAGCCTTGTCCTTTAACGTAACGATTTAGAGTTTGCTTTAAAATTGTTTTTATTCCAAATTTTGCTTTTCTCTGTAAAATCAAAGCTCCGTTGTCTCTTTCTGTTGGTATTTTAAGATAGAAAAAAATGTTGCGGAATGCAGCGTGATTCCTTTGTACTTCTACAATAGTTTCTCTTGATTCAACATCTTTAATGTCATATTGTTCTCCGCTTATTCCAGTTGAGAAAAACCCGTGAATACTCCGATTTTCAATATTCACATTTGGTGGTGCGTCTAAAGTCAAATGAATTGCAGTAGTTTCTCTAGCATCAGTAGTAGCTAAAATTGTTTCAAAAATAGAATTAAGATAATTTTCCATTATTCTTAAGAAATCGTTTTCTCCGTTAAAACGACTTAAAATTTGGTCGTTTTTCTGTCTATCTCTTATCTTAAGAATATATGTTGAAAGTAAAATTCTATCCATAATGTTTTTCTCGTATTGTGCCTAACGTGTTGTGTATGAGTAGTAGCGGATTTCTATTCACGAACCTTTCGGTTTTGCACCGACCTTTGTTTTATGTTCATACTTTCGTTTTATCACTTAATCCGCTATTACTTATACACCTTGTTAGCCTTAGTATTTATTACTATTGAAAATTTCTTTTACTCGGTCAATATTATGGCAAGCTTTTCCAAATCTATAGTCATCATCCTTATTATATGTATCAATTGTTTCTTGTCCAATGACCAGGTCACTCTCTAACACATAGCCTCTTTTTAAATAATTTTTGCAAAATTCTGTAACATCAATCTTGTCTTTTTTCACCCCATCTATTCCTTCATTAACTATATCATTATGATTTTTAAAGTATTCATTTTTAATAATCCACTCAAGACTTTTCAAAGCCTCTTTTCTTATTTGTTCATTAATTGAAATCCTTTTTTCAAAACTTTCATAAATTGAAAACAGTGGAAACACTGGAGTTTCGATACTAAAGCTCATTGAATGGACGTTGCTTTTATCTTTACTATTTACAGAGAAGCTTATATCTTTTTCTTTATCTATCAAAATCGTTTTGTAAAGTCTATCCCACTTACTATTGTAATCGAATTTGCCAAAGCGCTTTTCTAAGTCTTCTAGAGATATTTGGGAATTTAACTCATAGGGCAAATCAATATTTTTCTTGTTATAAATAATAGCATATGAAAGCAATGGTACATACATTCCTTTTCTCTTGTTAGTGTCAGGAACAGGTGGGTATTTTGGATTCCAAATATTAAGGGCGAAATTTAATTCTACGCTCATTTTTCTTTGTACTACAAAGAAACTATCGTCTCCAGATTGTGAGGAAATACTATCTCGCTTAGGATATTTTAAACCATACTTTTCAAAAAAAATCTTTGTATTTTCGCTTTGTATTGGCTTTCCTAAAATTTTACTAAGTTCAATCATATTCTTTGTTCTTTATTAAGGCTAACGGTCTCGGCTATGAGTAGTTGCGTGGTTTAGTACTTAACTTTGCAAGTACACACCAAACTGAAAATCCTCGCGGATTTTCAGAAGTAGGCGAGAACAAGCAATTACTTATAGCCATTGTTGTAGGTAGTTTTTATTTATTCAAATTTTTATACATTATATACGTGTCAACTAAACCTAATTCAGAGTGTTTAAATCCTTTCGGTGTAGTTCCAATTATTTCAAATCCGTATTTTCTCCATAATTCAACTGCTCCTTTATTCGTACTAACCACAATATTGAATTGAATTCCCTCAAAATTATTTTCTCTCGCTATTTTGAGAGAATGCTCACAAAGTTTTTTTCCAATTCCCTTTCCTTGTGAATTTGGGTTTACCATATAACTACAATTCGCAATGTGACTTCCTAAATCAATTTGATTCGGTTTAATGATATACGTTCCGAGTATTTCTCCATTTTCTTCAATCACATAAGTTTTCATATAATCTGCAAACCAATGTTTTTTTAAGTCCGATTTTGGTGTATTCGGATTAAACACATAAGTGTCTCCTGTTTCAATCACTTTTGAGAATATTTCCCAAACTTTATTATAGTCAGCCTCTGTTGCTTTTCTGATATTCAATTAATGTCGTTTTAAATTACCTACAACGTCTCGGCTAAGCGTAGTGCGGTAATTAGTAAACTTTTCGTTTCCGTCTGCGCACGAAGCTAAAGCTTTTGGTTTAGTTTTATTTTTTTATTGTCCAAAGCTAAATCCCAAAGATTTAGCGACATTATAAATATACACAGACCTTTCGGTCTAGCCCAAAAGTCCGCATTACGTTTAGGCATTGTTACCCAACGTTTTTTCCGTCCGAGTTAGTTTTTTTGTCAGATTGGCAAGTCCATCAACACAACAGTTGCGTCTGAGTGAAGTCCATCTACGTTCTGATTGCGTGCGAATTGAATGGTTTAATAAAATTTGTAGCCAACCCTTAGCAAAATATTGTAAACAGGTCTAATGATTGCACCTGCCTGCTTTGTACTTGCAGGAATACCAATACCTACACCACCGCCAAGTTCATAATTAAAATTCCAGTTTATATTTCGTTTTATGCCCCAAGTGGGTATCACAAAAATATCATCTCCAATTCTGGTATTTTCTTTTTGAGATAATGAAAACCAATTAGGATACCATTTCATGCTTAAGGAAAAGAAATTTCCACTATTATGATATATGTCTTTATTGTTTGATTGTCTTTTGGGAAGATTATAAAAATATCGAGGTTCAACCGAAATTACGGGAAGGAAAACAGGGAATTCTCCACCACTAATTTCTTTAGTTGTTATTGACCCATCTAGACCTATTTCGGAGTGTAAGGTCCAATGATTTGCTAATCGTAATTCATTGTTTGCCCAAAAACCTAAAACCCCAGTTTGAATATTGAAAATGGATTTTTCGACTTCTTGAGAATAAGTACAGTTTAAAAAAAGTATAAGAGAGATTAATAGTAATTTATATTGTAGTTTCATTAGGCGTGTTCTTCAAATTTAGAACGGAAGAATTGTAAGTTTCTTATTACAGACTTGCCTAATTTTTATTTTTTCAAAATGTTGGGTAACGGTTAAGCTAAGCGTAGTGCGGAGGCAAGGAAACTTTTCGTTTCCGTCAGCGCACGAAGCTAAAGCTTATTGTTTAGTTTTATTTTTTTTGTTCAAAGCTAAATCCATAAGATTTAGCGACTTTATAAATATACACAGACCATTGGTTTTAGCCCTAAAGTCCGCATTACGTTTAGGTTTTGTTGTGCTCAGTTACGATACATAAGAGTAAGCACGTTATACCTCCGTTTAAGTTTCATTCCATCCGAGTAAAGTCCATCCGTAATACCTTTAGAAAATTCCGCTTTCTGCTAGATAACCAATCAAGCTCATGAATACTCCTATAAAAATGAAATATAACAGATATGCTAAAAGCGAAAGAAATATTTTCGTAACAAATTTTTTGGATTGAAAAAATTGAATGAAAGTCAAAAATGTAAATAGGATGGAAAGAATAAATGGCAAGCCTTGTAAAAAGTAGCTGTCACTATTAAATGCAAAGTATAAAAAAGTAAAAATTATATAAATTACTATTTGTTGACCTGTAATATAAAAGTTGAGTATTAAATGTTCGAAATAATTATACTTAGCTTTTTTAAAAGACAAGTAAGATGCTAAGGAAAAAATTGGCAACAGAAGCAAAGTGGAATATGCATAGTTATTTGCCAACCAGTTAAGAATTTTAATTGATGTCGATAATTTTTGATTTCTAGTATTAAGAGCATCTGATGCGCCATTAATAGCACTTCCTAGAAAGGTTTTTGTTTCGGTAAAATAAGTTAACAATACATAAATTGTTGATACTAAAAGAACGAATGCTAAAGGTTTAAAATGTTGTTTTCGTTTCCCCTCTAAAAATTCTCTTATGCTATGTCCAGGTCTTATGAAAAGCTCCTTAATTGTAAATAGTATACCGCGATTCACTTGTAAAACGCTGTTCGAAATCTCGTCAGCTAGATAAGTGAAATTTATTTTTTGAACATTTGAATTTTGACCACAATGATTGCAAAAATTCCCCTCAAAGTTTTGTTTGCAATTTTTACATGTCATTTATTATAATTTATAGAGTAATTGAGCACAACGGTTTTGTATAAGATTAGTGTGGGAGGTAGACAATGATTTTATTGTCAGCCGAGCCACAAGCTTATACTTATTTTATGTTTTTTCTTTGTCGATTTAAAAATACTCAAATAAGTATAAGCGACACAATAAAAAAAGACAAACCTTTGGAGGAAAAATAAAATCCCACATTAAACTTATGCGGTGTTAGCAGCTGTTTTTTATTCAAACCTTAAATTTATATCAAGGTTTTTTTTCATTTCTTTAAATTCACTTTTGCTTAATGGTCCATTAATTTTCAATTCTTTTTTCTCAATGATATAATAATTTTCCTTATTCGCTTTCATTTTTTGAATCGATGAAGTTTTTTCTATAAGTTCGCTTGTGTATTTTTCAGAATAAATGCTATTATTTTCCGATTCGTCTAATTTCGCTAAATAGTTCTCATTTAGGTCAAGATATTTTTTGTCATACGTGAAGTATGTTTCAGGCATAAATATCATATTTTGAATTAAACGAGAATTCTGTTCGATGTCGAAGTTCTGTTTTACAATAATGAAATCAGAATTATATTCATAGTTATCAATATCAGATAAGATAACAGGAAATTTTTCATTATTCTCAAGTCGATAAATTCCATTTCCGCCGAAAGTTGTTACATCGAAAATTATTTCTTGAAATGGAATATAATAGAAATTGTTTCCAAGATTAATTTCTTCTTCATTGTTACAAGAGAATAAAAAAACAGAAACTAATAAACACAAAAAATCACTTTTAGTTTTCATTCGTTATTCAAGTTTTTTGTAGATAGCTTTTTAAATTTCATATTTTCAGGAGTTGAGTGAGTAATTGCTGCTAACAATTGTATAAGGTAACAAGTTACTTTATATCTATTTTAGAATCACTAATCTAATGGATTTTTAATTTCTTTAAAAGTATTTGTAGCAACATGAGTGTAAATTTCTGTTGTTTTACTTGAGCCATGCCCTAAAAGTACTTGAATCTGCCTAAGGTCAACATTAGATTCTAAAAGATGTGTAGCAAAACTATGACGAAGTGTATGTGGTGACACATTTTGTTTTATACCTGCTTTATTAGCCGCTTGTTTAACGATTTGTACTACGCTTTCTGGGCTATATTTTCCTCCTTTGCGCCCTTCGAAAAGAAATTCTTTAGGCTTCCATTCCTTAAAATACATCCTCAAATCTTTGAGTGTATTCTTCGATAAAAGAGTAAGTCGGTCTTTATTGCCTTTAGCTCCTTCAACTCTTATAAGCATTCGTTTGCTATCAATATCATTTAGTTTTAGGTTCAAAAGCTCGCTACGGCGCAAACCAGAACCATACAGAAGTTGTACAATACATCTGTGCTTTAAGTTGTTGGTATGTTCAATAATAGCTATTACTTCCTCTTTTGAAATGACTTTGGGTAGTTTATATTCTTTTCTTGGACGTTCTATTTCATATAATCTATTGGGCATTCCCAATACGGTTTCGTAGTAAAACTTAATCGAATTAATTACTTGATTTAAGTACGAGTTAGATACGTTTTTATGTATTAGAATCTGTAAAAAGGCACGTATGTCGCTTTCATCAAGTGTTTCTAGTTTACTTTCCTTATAATGGTTAATAAACATTTCAAAAAAGGTTACATATGTTTTAACGGTGCTGTTGGCATACTTTTTTAGTTCTAGCTTCAGTAAATATTCCTCTGGGCACAAACGGTATTCAGCAACTGTTTTTCTATTTCTAAACCATTGTACATCTACTTTTTCATTGTTGGTACTAATAGGTTTGTTGCTGTAGAATTTATTGTAATTGATCCATATAATACCTTTAAAAGTATTGAAGAGTATACCCATATTTTCTTTAGTGTTGGGTATATAGGCCATATTATACTGTTGGCTCCATTTAGGGTCGGGTAACCCCTTGATCAAGTTCTGTATCAACTTGTCTGGCGAAAATTTAATGCCGATCATTTTCTGATCTTTAATCATTAAATGATATAAGGTTATTGATCTTAACGGATTCATTTTGTAAGAATAATCTAAATTAAAAATATTAGCCGTATATTAACCAACTAATATGCGTTTAATGTCGTTTATGAAAAAAAGATGTCCAGAATGTAATATTGAAGTGAAAGGTAGATCCGATAAGAAATTTTGTTCGGCAAAATGTAAGTCTATACATCAATATGAAAACGTACAAAAACAAGAGGTTTTCTATTTAATGGTCGACAAACAATTGAAAAAAAATAGAAGACTTTTAAAAAAGTATAATAAATCTGGCTACACCACGGTAAGAAGTAAAGAACTTTTAAATGACGGATTCAATCCCAAATATTTCACGCATTATTGGAAAACAAAGAAAGGTGAGCTCTATTTGTTTTGTTACGATTTTGGATTTTTGAGCATGAATAAGAATGGAGTACAGAAATACTTAATAGTACAGTGGCAAGATTATATGTATAATTAGAACAACATAAAAAAGGATGGTCAATGACCATCCTTTTTTCTTAAAATATATCTTAACTGTATAGAATAAAACAATACGGACTCAAACGCCATGAACTATTTAAAATAGCGCAGCTGCATAGTACATGGTATTTTTATTAAATCTGTTAAGTGCTATTAACGTAAACCGTAGTTTATTTAGAGCGACTTCAATAATCCGCCATCAATAGGAATATTCGTTCCTGTAATATAAGCGGCGTTATCAGATGCCAAGAAAGCTGCTAAATACCCATATTCTTTTGGGTCGCCAATTCGCTGCACTGCTACTCTAGATTCCATTTCTTTTCTTACTTGGCTTTGTTCAATACCTAATTGTTCCGCTTTTTTGGCATTAAGCTGCGCAATACGGTCCGTGTCAAAATAACCGGTGAGTACGTTATTTACTGTAATATTATGTTTGCCAACATCGGTAGCTAAAGATTTTGCCCAAGTGACCACGGCAGCTCTAATGGAGTTAGATAGTGCCAAGTATGATAATGGTTCTTTTACAGAGACCGAAGCTACATTGATAATACGTCCCCAATTATTTTCTGTCATGGACTGCAAAGCCAATTCAGTTGTAAAGACCACGGTTTTAAATAGCAAATCAAATGCGGTTTGATAGTCATCAACTTTTTTCTCTAAAGCGCTACCTGCAGCCGGACCTTGGGTATTATTAACCAATATATCTACCGTGTTGTTTTCAAAGTAGGTGCTTATTACCTGTTTGTAATCTTTGAAATTATTGAAATCTACGGCTAGGTATTGGTGTTGCTGACCTTGGTCTGTAGGTAAGTCATTTACTATATGGTTTAATTTTTCTTCGCTATGAGACATTAAGGTTACACTGGCACCACTTTCTGCTAACTGTTGCGCAATTGCTTTACCAATACCACCGCTACTACCACCAACTAATGCTTTTCTCTTTTTTAAAGATATATTCATTTTTAAAATTTTTAAATTAGGTAACTGAGCGTAGCCGAAGTTAATTACTAAATTCTATCTGTATTCTTCTCTAGTTGGGCTAAAAACATCTAACAATTTACATGGGGTCAAGGCAATGCCACTATGCTTTTTATGCGGGGCAATTACTACGATGTCACCTGGGCGGTACACCTTTGTAGTTCCATCTAAAGTGAATTCAAAATCACCTTCCATAACATGCATGATCTGCTCGTTCATGTGAGCATGTTCAGGTACTGTGGCGCCTTTTTCTACATCCCAAAATGCCATACTCATGTTTTCAGAATGTACCAATTTGCCATGTAAACCAGGCATAATCTCTTTTGACGGAATTGTAGAAAGGTTATAGTTCATTATTCTTTAGTTTAAGAACTAAAGATACTAGAATCTGTCGCAATTTTATAATAGATGTTCGTCTAGAAATGTTGTTTTCGGTTAGTTGCCGTATTCCCAATCAAGTACTACAAATTCGCAGCGTCTGTTCCACTCATGATCTTCTTCAGAACAGGCTTCTTCAGTTGCACAAACTACAATAGGTTTTGATTCTCCGTATCCTTTTGAAACCACTCTGCCAGATTCAATTCCGTTTTTAACCAAGAAATCTTTGGCAGAATCGGCACGTTTTTGAGATAGGTCTTTGTTATAGCTTTTATTGCCACGAATATCTGTATGGGTGCCAATTTCAATGACCATACCTGGGTTTTTCTTCATGATATCGATAACGGTCTGTAAACGTTCGCGAGACTCTCTTCTTAGATACCATAAACTATAATCGAAATGTATTTCTTCGGTCTGTATAACGGTACGGTCGCTCTCTTTTACTAAAGCTTCTTCTGTAGCTATGGCATCGGCTATTTTCTTTGCCAGTGCCTTCTCCGTTTTTGCTTTCTCGGCAATGCGCTGTTGCGTTAAACGTTCAGCTTCTTCAATACGTTGTTTTTCTGCTAATAGATCGGCTTTTTTATCTGCCTCTAACTTTTTAGCAGCCATTTGTTCGGTGCGTAGTTTTTCAGCTTCTTGCTTTTCTTGTAATGCCAGTGCTTCTGTTTTTTGCTTTTCTAGGATGGAATATAAAGGCATGGAAGCATCATGTTCGGCATTTCTTTCTTTTGTACTGCGGATGTTTTTGGCATTACCCTCATACCCACTTTTTTCTGCTTTTACTTCGTAGGATGCTTTACAGACAATATTAAAATCGAACGCACCATTTTCTTTGGTAATGCATGTGGCTATGACCTCGTTTTCTGCATTTGTTAAAGTTACCGTTGCATTGGCTAACGGTAGGGTAGTGGTGCGATCCGTAATAATACCGGCAATAAATTGTTCACAATCTTCAATTGATAATTCTTTGGTGATGCTAAAACTGTAGATGTCATCGCTACCCTTACCAGATGGTCTGTTCGATGCAAAATAACCTGATGCATTATCTGTATTCAATACATATGAGAAATCATCATAACCACTGTTTACTGGTAATCCTAAATTATCCGGATGCTGAAATAATCCCTTTTCATTTTTAGAAACAAAGACATCTAGAAGTCCGAAACCTGGGTGACCGTTAGATGAAAAGTAAAGTGAATTATCCGAAGCTATAAATGGAAATTGTTCCTTCTTATCCGTATTAATTACACTACCTAAATTTACGGGAGTGCTAAACGAATTGTCGGCTTGTAGGCTTGTTTCATAAATATCGAAAGAACCGAATCCGCCTGGTCTATCCGAAGAAAAATATAATTTCGTGGCATCTGCATTTAAAGCTGGGTGCTCATTAGAATAATCGTCGCTATTAAATGACAGTTCGGTAATATTTTTCCATTCGCCTTCAACTAGATTAGCCCTATATATTTTTAAATTGGATACCTTTTTGTCATCGGTTTTACGCTTACCATGGTTATAGTTGTTACGGGTAAAATACATCGTGTTTCCGTCAGGTGAAATTGTAAAAGAACCTTCGTGTAATTTTGTATTGATCGTATTTGATAGGCTTGTACTAATACTATCGCCCAGTTGTTCTTGCTCTATTGGGTGTGTATAGATATCTAGATACTGCTGATTGTTCCACCGGTATGTTTTTAAAGCTGATTTTTTATGTGCTGCGGTGTACCAAATAGCATCACCTACCTGCATTGCCCCAAATTCTGATGTTGTTGTATTCAGATTGCTGTTTGCAATAGCGAAACGATTACCGATCGCTTTTACATTTTCTAAGTATATATTCTCTTCTTTTAGTTGTTGCAACTTTTCCGTACTACCTTCTTTGGTGTAATAATCAAAAAATACCTGCCCGGCTTCGTCATATTCGCCAATAGCTTTCAAAGACTGGTTCAGCTTAAAATAATACTGGGCATCTACCGTATCTCCATAATTGGAAATAAGGTAGCGGTACCAACGTGCCGATGCTTTTAGATCAAAAGTATGGTAATAGCTATCTGCCAAGTTTTTTACGACCAAACTGCTTTTATTGCTAGGTAATGCTGCTTCGTACAAGGCAATGGCATCTGCATAGTATTTCTTTTCAAATAGGTCGTTGGCACGTTTTAAGTCTTGTGACCATGTCGTTTGAAATACTCCTAAAAATAGGATGATATAAATATGTAAGTTTTTCATTTTAGTAGAATCTAGGAGATTTATCATAGCCTTTTTTGAGTCCCCAAAGGTCTAGGTCGAACAGCACGAAAATTTCGTGTGATCCATTATTGAATGCGCCTAAATTAGACAAGGTGTAATCATAAGCATAGCCTATGCGAACAGAGGGTATGACCGCAATATTGAACATGGCATTGACAGAGTCATCTAACCTGTATGAGACACCACCTTCAAAGCGATTGTTGAATAATGCGTTGAAAGATACATCTGCGGTAATAGGTGCGCCCGATACCATTTTGGTCAATACAGATGGCTTTAGTTTTAAGTTAGAATTAATGTCAAATACATAACCTGCCATACCAAAAAGGTGAATGGCTTCTGAGCCAATGCGGTTAAGCCCATCTCTATTTTCTAAATGTTTAGAGGTCAATAAATTTGGAATAGACAGACCTGCGTAAAACTTATCTCTGTTATAAAATGCACCGATACCCAAATTTGGGAAGGTGTTGTTCATATTTTCACTAAAGGCAGGGTCATCTTGAACCTCTGGTAGCCTGAATCCGTTAAAATTAGTTTCGAAGGTAGTGATACCACCTTTTAATCCTAAACTTAAATTACTTTGCTCATCTAGCTTAAGTATATAAGCAAAATCAACATAGATATTATTTTCTTTCAACGAACCGTCGCCAATATCATCTGATATAATGGATGCGCCCATTTCAATTTTTTCCGATAACGGCGTGTGGGCGAAAAAGGTCAGCGTTTTTGGTGCGCCAATAGCATTTTCCCATTGGGTTCTGTATAGCGTACCAAAATTAAGCATGCCAGGTTCATTGGTCGTGTAAGCAGGATTGACCACATTCATGTTATACATATATTGTGTATACTGCGGGTCTTGCTGTGCCTGCGTTTTTAAAAGGAACAAAAGCATAAGGATGCAAATACCCCAAGGTGTGTTTGTTAATTTCTTGTGCATGGGTTATCTGTTTAAGTATAAGCGACCTTGAATAGGTTCTGAATTGCCTTTGTTATAATTAATGATATAGAAATAGACTCCGTTGGGTGCTGTTGAAGAACCGTTTCTTCCATTCCACGCTGGGTTGGTTATATCACCTTTGAATAAGGTGGTTCCATATCTGTTTAAAATCTCTAAAGTGAAATTGGGGAATATCATTTCTATATTAGGAATGAAAAAAGTGTCGTTTCTGCCATCGGCATTCGGTGAAAATCCGTCTGGTATAAAAAAGTCATAATTTTCGGGATCGCAATCACTGAAATCTATAGTAATAGGAACACGTGTTGCAGAAGAACATCCGGTAACGGAATTATAATTTTCGGCGTAGTACGTAGTATCTGGTACTAAAGGAATATCATCTGTAAGTGCCGTACCACCAGTTTCGGTTATAAACCAAAATACTTCATTTTCTGTTTCGTTTTCTAATGCTCTTAAGGCTATAACCGTAGGGTCATCTAAACCACAAACAGATAGTACATCTGAAGAAATAGCTGTTGGTGCCACGGTTATTACGGTCGGGGTAATTTCTAATCGCTCTGTGCTCGTACAACCACCGCTGTTGGTAGATGCAAAATATGTTTGACCATCAACAAGAATTGTAGTATTGTCTAGTGCAGTACCGCCTGAGAGAGCGTCAAACCAAGTTACAGAGTTACCAGAAACGACGGATAATTCGATATTTGCCAAAGTCGGATTCCTTTCTGCGCAGAACAATGGGTTACTAACTGCGGTAGTTGGCGCATCAGGATTGCTGAAATTGACAGTTACCTGAACACGTTCGGTGCCTTCGCAATTGGTAAGTGGGTCGCTATTGGTTACAAAATAATCTTCACCATCAATAAGCTCAGTAGAGATAGGTAGAATATTGGTATCTGTATCAGTATTGTAAAATAAGATATCGCCAGCTGCGGTAACATTAATATCCATTAATGTTGGGGTATCATCAAAATCACTGAGACAAAAAGTCTGATTGGCATCGGCTGTGGGAGCTTCAGGCATTCCGCCCCTTGAGAAATTGTCATTCTCCTCAAACTCAAAATCTAGCCTACAGGGAGTAGTATCGTTTTGAACGCTGCGCACACTGGCTGTATAATTACCAATTGGCAATGCATCTACATCTATTTGGTATGCTGCCGTACCCCCTGTAAAATTAATGGTGTTGGTGGTTAGTACTGTATTAGAACCTAATTCGGTAACATCATAAGTAATAGTGTACGTACCATCTGGTAGTATCGGTGCATCGACAAGCACATCTATCTGTATAGCATCGCAATTGTTGTCTATAATCAAATCTAACTGAATAGCATCTGGTAATGGAGTTACCGTAATGGTATCTACTAATGGGCAACTTGTTGCATAAGTGCCTGTTATTGTTGGTGTAATGCTGTATTCGCCAGCTAAGTTAAAATTACTTGAAGGTAGTATAAACGAGGCATTACCATTGGTAAATTCAAGCTCGAAAGGATCAGAATTTACAGTACTTCCATCTGGGTTTGTTATGGTATAGGTTGTTGAAAAATTGCCAGTGGCGAAATTTCCATCTACATCAAGAATTTCAATAATTTGAATAGTATTGTCGGTCTGTATGCATATATCTTGCGCAGTAATATCTGAACTGGTTACCAAAAAGGTGGTAGGCGGTACAACAACTCTAGGGCAAACATCTCGTAGGGGCGTGTCACTTCTTATTCCAATAACCTCTAGAGTTACCTGTTCATTTAAAGGTACCAAACCCTGGTCAACTACAAATTGGCCATTTCCGTCAGCTAATGTTGTTTGCGATTCGCCTAAAATATTATTAACGAGATATTGTATTAAAAAATCACCATTATGTAAGAGTGTGTCATCATAAACAAGGTCAACGACATATGCTGATCCTACACAGATATCAACGGTTTCAATTGTGCCATTTAGTATGGGTAATATTCTAATGCTTACTTCAGAAATTCTTTTTTCGCACACTGGGTGACTAGGGAAAACGGTATAATTGAAGGTAAAATCTGCATACCCGAAATTGTCGTACATTTCTTGAATGTTGATGACCGAATCGTTGAGGTCACTTAATTGATTGGTTCCATCTTCTGTCCAGGTTCCATTAGGGTCTTCACCTAGCAATTGTTCATTGAGATCAAATGCGGTATAGCCCGAAAGATCATCGCCTGCACAAAAAGTTAATACGGGAGCCCTACCTGCGTTTGGCGGTGGGTGCACCTCTAAAATTACTGTAGAAGTTCTACCTGAACAAGTATCTACATCAGGTACGGTGTACGTAAAAGTATATATACCGGGTCCTGCTTGTAGGGCATTAAAAAAATTATCATTTAATTGACCGGTAAAGGTACTTGGGTCTTCTTCCCAAAGCCCATTAAAATCCTGTACTTTTCCATCTACATTGCTCCCTAAAAATCCGTGTAAGTTTACATTAGGGTCATCACCACAAGCATTGGCACTACCATCAACATTATCTTCGCCAGGGTAACCCCCTAATGTTATGTTTATGGTAGCAGTTTCATTACAATCGGTATTTGTGTATACGAATGAGTGTGTACCGTAATTGTTAATACGCCATAAATCTACAATACCCGTACTTTGATTTAAAGCATAGAAATTTTCTGGATTTGTGGTTGACCATGTTCCGCCAGCGGTAGGTGAGCCACCTAGTCTTGGAAATAAGGCAAAGTTACGGTTGGTGTCATCTGCATCTTTTTCACAAACTACAACGCTAGCATCATTTCCTGCGCATTGTGCTTTGACCAAGTTTGAGAAACCAAGCGAAAAACACGCAATGGCTAAGAACCTAATTTTTAATTTATTCATTAATAGGGGGGTGGTTGTTGAATGCAATATTGAATGTTAAAAGTATTTGCCTAATTCTTTGTAAGAAATTATATGTTGTGAAAAGTTAGAAATGTAGGGTGAATACTATTAATAATGATATATAGTGTTAAAATTTATTGTAATTCATCGATAATATATTGATTTACCTACATGTTGGCGTCTTCTTGGTTTTGTAAGAATCGCTTAATTTTAATTGCACAATACGTATCTTTGGAACCTAAATTTTAGGAATGCAAATACATTTTATTGCGATAGGAGGAAGTGCCATGCACAATTTAGCGTTGGCTTTAGAACATAAAGGATATGTTATTACAGGTAGTGATGATGTCATTTTTGAACCTTCTAAATCTAGATTATCGGCAAAAGGATTGTTGCCCGAAGAATTTGGCTGGTTTCCTGAAAAAGTAACAAGTAATTTAGACGCTATAGTTTTGGGTATGCATGCCAAGGCAGACAACCCAGAATTGTTAAAAGCCCAAGAATTGGGAATCACTATTTACTCTTACCCAGAATTTTTATACGAGCAATCTAAAAATAAAACCCGAGTAGTTATTGGTGGTAGCCATGGTAAAACAACCATTACCTCAATGATTCTTCATGTCCTCAACTTTAATGATATAGAGGTTGATTATATGGTAGGGGCACAATTAGACGGTTTTGATAGAATGGTGCATTTGACAGAAGATAATGATTTTATAGTGCTAGAAGGTGATGAGTACTTATCGTCGCCAATAGACCACAGACCTAAATTTCATTTATACAAACCTAATATTGCTTTGTTAAGTGGTATAGCTTGGGATCATATCAATGTGTTTCCCACTTTTGAAAATTACGTAGAGCAGTTTAAAATATTTGTTGATAGCATTGTTAACGGTGGTTCTATTACATATAACACAGAAGACGAAACAGTAAAGGAAATTGTTGAAGCCTCTGAAAATGCCATTAGAAAATTACCGTATACCACACCTGAATATAGTGTTGAAGACGGAGAAACACTTTTGGAAACAAATGAGGGGCCAATGCCTATTGAAGTTTTTGGTAAACATAACCTAAGCAATTTGGCAGGTGCAAAGTGGATTTGCCAAAATATGGGAGTTGACGAGGATGATTTTTATGAAGCCATTGCCACATTCAAAGGGGCATCTAAGCGATTGGAAAAAATAGCGGAAGGTAATTCAAGTATCGCCTATAAAGATTTTGCACACTCACCAAGTAAAGTTGCAGCTACTACAAAAGCGGTAAAAGAGCAATACCCAAATAGAAAGCTAATAGCCTGTTTAGAGCTGCATACATACAGCAGTTTTAACCCTGAATTTTTAAAGGAATATAAAGGTGCTTTAGATTCTGCCGATGAAGCGGTTATCTTTTTCTTACCCGAATCTGTAGCCATTAAGAAGTTAGAAGCGGTAACCCCCGAACAAATTTCAGAAGCTTTTCAAAGAGACGATTTAAACATATTTACCGATGCAAAATCTTTTCATGAGTTTATAGAAAACAAAGCGTATAAAAATTCTACTTTATTATTAATGAGCTCTGGTAACTATGGAGGACTAAATTTGGAACAGTTGAGAAATGTAATCGTAAATAATTAAAAATCAAGCAATTTAATAATCTAGTTTTCGTTTGGTCTACACTAACCAATAGTTTTGAATTGTGAAAAAATTAAATATTTTAGTATTATCCTTCATTTTTTTAGGTGCTGTTTCGTGTAGAGATACCGAAAAAGAGCAAGAACAATTAGACGCAACCCTTGATAAAATTGAGGCTGTTGAACAAGATTTAGAGAAAACTTCCAAAGAAGTAGAAAGTAAAGCAAACGAAGTCGAATCTGCTCTAATGGAATTAGATAGCATTTAAAAAAAGGATATGAAAGTTATTATAAAAAATATAAGGTTAGTGTTATTCTTTTTTACACTAACAACTGCTACAGGTTATTCTCAGGGAAATTCTGAAGGAAAAGCAAAGGGTAAGGAGAAAAAAGAAAAAATTCAAAAGTCTGTTGAAGATGAAGCGGAGTTCCAAAAAGGCAAAGCGAAGGAAATGAAGCAGAAGGGGCAAGATAAAATAAAGGATAAGGCAAAAGGTAAAAAGGAAGATGTTAACGAATCTGTTGAAAACGAAGCAGAACGCCAAGAAGGCAAAGCTGAGGAAATGAAACAGAAAGGTCAGGATAAGGTCAAAAAGGCTAAAAAAGAAAAAGGTCTTGAAGATGATGATGACTACATGAAAAATGATGATGATTTTGATGTAGAAGATGAAATGGACGATGAATCTGAAAAGAAGGTAAAAAAGGTTAAAAAAGAAAAATCTAACAACGGCAAAGCTTACGGTAGAAATAAAGGCGATATGAGTGGTGAAGAATTTGGTAAATACCGAGCTTCAATTGCCAAAGAGCAGGTAGAGGAAACCGAAAAGGAACTTACTGAGAAAGAAGAAGTTCTTAAAAAAGGTAGAGAAAAGGTAAAAAATGCTAAAGAAAAAGTAGCGAAAGAAAGAGAAGTTAAAGGTGCTGACGAGGAAATTATTAAGCAAAAGGAAGAAAAAATTTCTAATGCAGAGAAAAAGCTTAACGAGTTAGAAGAGGTAATTAAACGCAACAAAGAAAAAGTAAAACAAAAAGCAGAGGAAATTAAAAAAGTTTCCGAGCCTGTTCAATAACTTTTTCTGAAGAATATTAAATTAAAAGCCCCTGCATCTTTTGCAGGGGCTTTTTCTGTGGCTTTAGTTTAGAATTAAATAAAAAAGCTTCACTAAACTCCAAATTGCTTCAAATGATGATCTAAATGTTTGTATTGCATTTGTCCCCATTGTTCTTTTGTAAAAGGTCCAAAAGCAGGGTGTGGATACCATTCTTCTCGATCACGCACGGCATAAAAATCGTTCACTAAAGTCTTTAGTATTTGATGTTCAGCAGCGAAGTCTTTGGCTTCTTTTGTTTTTAGTTGAGGTGCCGTCGGTAAATTTTTACGCCACGGTTTATCATTATATAAAGATTTTTTAAAGAATGTTTTTACGAACCAATTGCCCTTAGAAGTATTGGGTGTATTCTTAATAGCTAATTTCAACGGGTACTGGCAATGCCAAACCATTTGCCCAACGGTCATTTTTCCCCAACCTTTCTCAGAGGTTTCTGAGAGTTGCTCTATTCTTCCTTTAATTTCTTGGTATGCCTCTTCGTTTAAAATCGATTTCATGGTTGATTTTTTAATTGATGCATAAATTTACCATAAAATAATTAGTTCTGTATCTTTAGGCCAATGCACGATAAACCAACTTCGTTTTCCATCAAAAATTGGTCAGATGATGATAAGCCAAGAGAAAAACTAGTTCAGAAGGGTCGTTCGGTATTGTCTGATGCTGAATTGATTGCTATTTTAATAGGTTCGGGCAGTAGATCAGAAAGTGCGGTTGAACTATCGAAACGTATTTTGGCATCTGTAGATAATAACCTAAATGAATTAGGTAGGCTTTCCGTTAAGCAATTAATGACCTTTAAAGGTATTGGAGAAGCAAAAGCGGTAAGCATAGCGGCTGCATTAGAAGTAGGTAGAAGACGTAGGGGAGAAGATGCCGCCAAAATAGAAAAAATAGGAAGTAGTAAAGATGTATACGAGATTTTGCAACCGCTGTTGGGTGATTTAGAACATGAAGAATTCTGGATTCTCTTTCTTAATAACTCCAATAAAGTATTGCATAAAGCACAGTTGAGTAAAGGCGGTATCACTGGTACTTTAGTAGATGTGCGTATAGTAATGAAACAGGCGTTAGAATTAGGCGCAGTAGCAATTATTCTGGCTCATAATCACCCTTCTGGTACACTAAGACCTAGTGCTGCAGACAAACAGATTACCCAAAAAATAAAAATTGCTAGTGAAACTTTAGATATTAAAGTGTTAGATCATTTGATCATTACCCAAAAAAGTTACTATAGCTTTGCTGATGAAAAAATTCTATAGATGTTATTGATTTATACGCATAAAATAACACCACGTCTTACCTATATCATGAGGCATATCTTCGTGAATATATTAGGTGTTGATCTTGACTTTACCACTAAGGTAGAGGATTTTATAAAGCATACCGGTCCAAAAATAACGTATACAAAACAACCACTTCAAAACGAATTTTTTATTCGTAGTAACGAGTTGCTTTTTGAACAAGGTATTAATGATATTGAATTAAATATTGCAGTTTGGGAAGATGTACCTTGCTTTTTTCAAGCAGGGGAGCGTAGTAACCTACCGTTTGATGTTTTTGCCGCTAGTTTCTTTCTACTTTCAAGGTATGAAGAGTACTTGCCGCATGTAAAAGATATTCATGGTAGATTTTCTCCGAAAGATAGTATCGCCTTCCAAAACGGATTCCTTCAAAAACCCGTGGTAGATATTTGGGCTCTTAAATTATTAGATGCACTTAAAGAACGTTTTCCAGATTTGGAACATAAGGGTAAAACGTATGATTTTGTATCGGTTATTGATGTAGCAACTTCACACTGCTATGCGAATAGAGGAGTAGTTCGTGGCTTGGTAGGCATGCTTATGGATATAGGGACATTTAAGCTTAAAAGAGTTTATGACCGTATAGCAGTGGGTTTAAATAGACAGAAAGATCCTTATGATAATTATGCTGAATTAATTGCCTTGCACAAGGAATATAATGTAAAGTGTAATTTCTTTTTCCAGTATGCAGATTACTCAAAGTATGACAAAAACGTATCTATCAACAGTATTAAATTTAAGTCACTTATAAAATATGTAGCTGATTATGTACCAGTATCATTAGCAGCTAGCTATAGTTCATTTTCTGACCTAGAACTATTAAAGAAAGAAAAATCCAATTTAGAAGTGGTCATCAATAGACCAGTAAACAATTGTAAAATGCGATATAATAGGGTCGATGTACCTCAGACTTATCGTAATCTTGTTGCGGCAGAATTTACCAATGACTACACCATGGGGTATACCTTTGAACTTGGTTTTAGGGCAGGCACCTGTACACCATTTCAATTTTATGATATTCCTTTAGAAGTAAAGCAACCTATAAAAGTGCATCCGTTTGCTATTCATGATATATCGCTTTCAAAAATAAAGAAAAATCAAGAAGTATTGCGTCAGGTGCAATTAATCACTAATGAGGTTAGAAAAGTTAATGGTACGCTTATAACGATGTTCTCTAATGAAGTCTTAGGTAATAAAGAAGATAGAGATTGGATGAATGTGTACACTGAAGTAATAAAACAACAACATGTTTGAAAATAAAGTAACAGATGTATTTTTTGATTTAGATCATACCCTGTGGGATTTTGATAAAAATTCGGCACTGACTTTTGAAAAAATATTTAATGACCATAAAGTCGGTGTAGAACTACAAGATTTTCTAGAGGTCTATGTACCCGCAAATTTGAAGTTTTGGAGATTGTTTAGGGAAGATAAAATAACAAAATCAGAATTACGGTATCAGCGTCTTAAATCGGTTTTTGATACTATGGGGCATCCTGCTACTGATGATTTAATTCATTTATTATCCGAAGAATATATTAATCATTTATCCTCATTTAATGCCCTTTTTCCTAATGCAATTAGTGTGTTAGATTATTTACAACCCAAATATAAATTGCACATTATTACTAACGGTTTTCAAGAAGTTCAAGATAAAAAGCTTAGAAACTCGGGTATTCATAGTTATTTTGATCAGATTATTGATTCTGAAATGGCAGGAGCTAAAAAGCCGAATCCGGTGATCTTCAATATGGCTTTAAATAGAGCTGGTGTAGTACCAGAAAAGTCAATAATGATCGGTGATAGCTTAGAGGCAGATATTTTGGGTGCAAAATCTTTAGGTTTTCATACCATACACTTTAATGCGCACAGAGAAGAAACTCATGATCTGGCTCCAATAATATACGATTTGCAAGAAATAAAATCCTTTTTATAGAGTTACTATTACTATAGACGCCTGTCTATATGTATTAAACTTTAAAGAGGCAATGAAAGAGGTACGTATTCTATTTACAGTTTTGGTAGGTCTGCTACTGGTTGCGTCTTGTTCTGAAGAGCAAGATTTTGATCAGCTAGATGATTTAACTGTTGCCCCAAGTTATGAAGCTAGTATCTTCTATGTAAAGGCTCAAGAAACGCTTATCAATAGGGTAGCGGGACTCAATTTTTTTACCCAAGATTTTAACTTTGATGCGTTCGAAGAACCTTTTTTTACGAAAAAGGTGTTAGCGGGAGTGTTAACGTATGAATTAGAGAATACTACAAGTAAACCGATAGAAATTAGACTTGAATTTTTAGACGAAGCCGAGAATGTATTAGACACTGAAGTTTTTAGTATGGATCCAGCACCAACAGCTATTTTACAACGAGATGTGGCATACGGAGCAACCGGTAAAAGTCTCGATATTATTAGAGCCACTTCTGAAATAAGATTGACAGCCATTAACTTAGGCGATAACAGTAGTGAGTCTGCTTTACAAGATCCTGCAATAGTGCTTCGTTCTAGCGCGCAATTTACTTTAGAATTGCAATGAGATTATGCTATTTCCTTTTTATGGTTTGCATATTGCTTACTTTGGGTGTAAAAGCTCAGAATAAGCAAATTCTATATGATTTTAATGAAATACCGCAATCCCTTTCTGTAAACCCTGGTGTCGAAACCGATTTTAAATGGTTCGCAGGTGTGCCTTTGTTGTCTGGTATTTCTGCTTATGGGGGTTCTAATGCTATTTCCGTCAATGATATTTTTGCCAGTGATGGGGTGGATATTAATTTAAAATTTAGGGAACGGGCTTTAGATGTCCTTACGCCTAAAGATGAGTTAAGTACTACGGTACAAATGGAATATTTAAGTGGCGGATTTAGAAGTGAAAACCCGAATGTGTTTTATTCTTTTGGAGGGTATTTAGAATTCGATAATATTTCTTACTGGCCAAAAGACTATGCTTACTTAGTATTTGATGGTAATGCGGGTCAATTGGGTAGAAGTTATGACCTAGGTGATTTAAAGACACGGGGGTCTTTGATGAATGTTCTGCATTTTGGAGTAAATAAAAAAGTTGATCGAAATTTGACTATAGGGGCTAGGGGCAAGATTTATTCAGGAATCACCGATTATAGTTCAACATCTAATCAAGGAACTTTAAGAAATACGGAGGGTCAAAATAATAGAATCTCTACCAATTTGAATGCAGATTTACTATTGCGAACCTCAGGTCTTCAAGCTTTAGATGAAGCGAATGATTCTGAAACTTTAGGTAATGAAATAATTAGTCGAGCCCTTTTTGGTGGTGATCTTGGTTTAGGTTTTGATCTTGGTTTTACATATCACTTGTCTGAACGTACCACAGTTACTGGTAGTTTATTAGATGTCGGATTTATATATCATTCAAGTGACCCCAAAAGTTATAGCTTAAATGGAAACACTACGGTTGAAGGTATTGAAATAGATGTCTTAGAAAATTTTGCAAGCTTGGACAGGGATTTTTGGCAAGATTTAGTTGATGAAATTGAAGCTGAGGTTCCTTTTGAAACTGATACTAAAAGTTATGTTTCATTTCGACCTACAAAGTTATATGCTTCTATAAGAAATGATTTCGGAGAGCCTGTAGGTAATGGAAGTTCGCAAAGTTGTGATTGTACAGCCGGATCATCGGCAGGTGGCGAATTGAGAACTAAGTACAGGAATTCATTTGGCGGTCAACTATATATGATCAATAGACCGAGAGGTCCGCAAATGGCATTGACCGGTTTTTACACCCGCAGAATCGGAAATGTTTTGGCATTTAAAGGAACATATACTGTAGATAAATTCAGTCAAACCAATGTAGGTTTAGGAATGAATCTGCAAGCCGGACCTGTCAACCTTTATGTTATGGCAGATAACTTATTATCGTATAATAATATAGCGGCTACTAATTATGCTTCGTTTCAATTCGGGTTGAATATTATATCATGGGGTCGTAGTAAGTAGCATATCTTCTTAGTTGAATTTTATTTTTTTGGCATGCTTTTTTCATATATTACGGTGAATTTAAAATTTACAACGTTTTGAAAATAATTATCGCCTTAGTATTCACCTTTATTGGATTTTCTTCATTCGCTCAATCTAATTTAGATGATTATAAATATATCATCGTACCTAAAAAGTTTGATGCTTTTAAAAATATGAACGAACACCAAACCAGCACGTTGGTAAAACATCTTTTTACTGGTAAAGGTTTTGTTGCGGTATATGACGATCAATTACCTGATGACTTAAAATTTAATAGATGTTTGGGGGTTGTCGCAGATTTACAAGATGATAGTAGTTTGTTTTCTACCAAGACCATCATTAATTTAATAGACTGTAATGACAAGATTGTTTTTAGCACCATGCAGGGTATAAGTAAGATAAAGCAGTATAAAGAAGCATATAATGAAGCAATTAGAGAATCTATGCGTTCTTTTAATGGCATCAACTATACTTATAGTAATAAAAAAGAAAAAGAGGAGCCGGTGACCGTTAGTTTTAAAAATGACGTTAAAAAATTAGATGAGTCTAAGGCTCATAAAGTGTTACAAGCAGAAAAGGCAGCAGAAGAAGTAAACATAAAAAGAGCGCCTACGGTAATTTCTGAAGAAACGGAGAAAACGCAGTATTATAAAGATATTACACCCGTTGAGTCGAATATTAAAAAAACAGAAATCGAGAAACCAGCCTTTAAGAGTTTGGTCATTAAAAAGCCAAGTGAGACAAGTATTTGGTATGCGCAGAAAACCGATAATGGATATCAGTTGGTAGATAGTTCGCCTAAGGTTAGAATGAATTTATTAAAAAGCTCAGCTGATAATGTCTTTATGGCAAAAACCGATAACAAAAATGGTATGGTATACCAAAAAGAGGGTAACTGGATTTTTGAATATTATGAAAATGATAAACTAATTCAAGAAGAACTGAATATCAAATTCTAAAAGTCATATTTCGCTTTCCATCTATTTTTTAGAAAATCGCTAAGGGCTTTTTCTCGGGCATTATTTCCAGGTTTATAGAAGGTAGTACCTTTAATTTCATCGGGTAAAAATTCTGCATCAACAAAGTTGTTCTGGTAATCGTGGGCATATTTATATTCTTGTCCGTAACCCAAATCCTTCATTAATTTAGTTGGTGCATTTCTTAGAGGCAATGGTACTGTCAAATTCCCAGTTTGTTTTACAACTTGCTGCGCTTTACCGATCGCCATATAACTAGCGTTACTTTTTGCTGAGGTAGCAAGGTAAATTGCACATTGACTTAATACTATACGGGCTTCGGGGTAACCAATAGCGGTAACTGCCTGAAAGGTGGTATTTGCCATCACTAAAGCAGTTGGGTTTGCCAAACCAATATCTTCTGATGCTGAAATAAGCATTCTACGGGCAATGAATTTTACATCTTCACCACCTTCGATCATTCTTGCCAACCAATATACGGCTCCGTTAGGGTCGCTCCCTCTAATAGATTTTATAAAAGACGAGATAATATCATAATGTTGCTCACCTGTTTTATCGTACAGCACAGTATTCTTCTGCACTTTAGATAACACCAATTCGTTGGTGATGACGATGTCGTCGTCAGCTTCAGAATTGACTACAAGTTCAAAAATATTCAATAATTTTCTGCCGTCACCTCCAGACAAACGTAACAAAGCTTCCGTTTCTTTAAGTTCGATTTTTTTAGACTTTAGCAATGTGTCTTTCTCCATTGCCCTTTTTATCAGATTTTCTAAATCATCTTTTCCGAAGGCATTTAAAATATAGACCTGGCAGCGAGAGAGTAGTGCAGGTATAACTTCAAAACTGGGGTTTTCTGTGGTAGCACCAATTAACGTTACCCATCCTTTTTCAACAGCAGCTAAAAGAGAGTCTTGTTGAGATTTGCTGAAACGGTGTATCTCATCAATAAATAAAATAGGGTTTTTAGCAGTGAATAATCCGCCAGATTGTTTCGCTTTATCGATTACTTCTCGAATGTCTTTTACACCACTATTGATAGCACTTAAAATATAGAAAGGTCGTTTGCTTTGTTCGGCAATAATGTTAGCTAAAGTTGTTTTACCAGTACCGGGAGGTCCCCAGAGTATTAATGACGGAATAATGCCTTTTTTAATTTGGTTCGTTAGTGAACCCTTTTCACCCACCAAATGGTGTTGACTAATATATTCGTCTAATGTTTTAGGCCGTACGCGTTCTGCTAAAGGTTCATTCATAATACAAAAGTATACTAAACTTAAATGAGAATAAAAAAGTAACGTGCCAATTGATTGTTAAGTAAGGATTAGGATGACAATATGACCAATTTGTAAACGTTGGTAGTATAATTGTTATTCAAATACAAAATCTAGCTCATGTCTGAAATGGGACATTATAAATTTTCGAACAAAGTAATTGCTATTCCGCTATTAGCAATGATTTTGATATGGGGCGTATATTGGTTAGAATTGACTTTAGGGGTGAATTTTAATGAATTCGGGGTTATGCCCAGAACGCTTCTCGGTATACGCGGTGTTGTGTTGAGTCCGTTTATTCATGGTTCTCTAGAGCACTTATATAACAATACTATTTCTTTAGCAATTCTATTGTCAGCCTTATGGTATTTTTATAGAGATGTCGCTTGGAAAGTAGTGTTGTACGGAATACTGTTATCAGGATTTTTAACATGGATGATTGGGCGTACATCGTACCACATTGGTGTAAGCGGACTCATTTATGTTCTAGCAAGTTTTATTTTTTTTAAGGGGATATTTAGCTCTTACTTTAGATTGGTAGCCCTCTCGTTAATAGTTGTTTTTATTTACGGAAGCATGCTCTGGTACATATTCCCAGTAAAAGAAGGAATGTCGTGGGAAGGACATTTAGGAGGTTTCTTGACCGGATTGTTTTTAGCTAAAGTCGTGAAAGCACGCATACCACCAACCAAAAAATATGAATGGGAAAAGAAAGATTTTAAAGAGGAAGACGACCTATTCTTACAACACTTTGATGAAAACGGAAACTTTAGAGAATTACCCACAGAGGAAGACATCGATGAAGAAAGTAATTTAAAAATTAACTACATCTTTAAAGAAAATTCTGAAAATGAATCGAAAATATAATGTTGAATTACAAACGTTGGCGAACTGCTTCATATAAGAATACAGCACATGCAACAGAAACATTCAATGATTCTATTTCACCAAGTAATGGCAACTTTGCCCTGTAATCAGATGCTTTTAAAATAGAAGGTGTAATACCACGATCTTCAGCACCCATAACAATAGCGATAGAACCTGTAAAAGGAACATCGTAGACAGAATCATCTGTTTTTTCGGTAGCCGATACTATTTTAATATCCGAAGCCTGTAAATAGAAAACGGCATCTTTTAAATGGTCAACCTTAGCAATAGGTACTCTATATGCAGCACCGGCAGAGGTTTTAATTGTATCTGCAGTTACAGGAGCGGCACCTTTCTTTTGAACAATGATTCCGTCAACTCCGGTACATTCCGCAGTTCTAATTATTGCTCCAAAATTACGTACATCTGAAAGCTGGTCCAATAATAAAAATAAAGCGGGACCTTCTTTCTCGTTCGCCTTTTCCACTAAATCTTCAAGAGTATGAAATGCAATAGGCGAGATGTTAGCAACAGCACCTTGGTGGTTACTTTTGGTAAGCCTGTTTAATTTTTCAATAGGTACATAGACCATATTAATTTCATTACGACGCAATAAACCTTCTAGTTCTTTCATAAGGTCCCCCTTAAGACCTTTTTGTAGAAATACCTTGTCTATCTCTTCATTTGAATTGACAGCTTCTATAATGGCTCTTAAGCCATAAATTTGAGTGGTTTTTTGCATGGGGCAAAGGTAAATAAAAACCGCCCAACATTTGTTGGGCGGTTTTAAATTATTAGGTTAAAATATTTTAAGAAATTTATAGGTCAAGTGCTATTATTGCAGGGTCGTCTTTAGCATAGTGATATGCTCTCCAAAAAAAACCTTGTGCAGAAAATTTCCAAACAACTTCATTTTGTTGGGTAACTTCCCAAATTCCGAAATCACCTTCTGTAATTAATGTGTTACCATTCGGTAAACGAACTGCCCCCGATACTTTTGGTGAATATAATTCAGAATTAGTAAAACTCCAAAGAATTTCTGGTGTGGTAATAGTAGGTATGCTATTTTGAGAAAGTTCAGTTGGTAATTGAAATTCATAAACTGTAGATTGTTCTAAATCGCCACCATTGGTATAAACAAGTATTTTACCCTGTTCAAAGAGATTAGGGTAATGATTGTTGACGAACAAACGTTCTGTAATGTTATCATTTTGGACAGTAGGGTTTCCAAATCTGTATACCAAATCACCGCCCCTATTAAAATTTCCGCCAGAATGAGATGTAGTCTCTTCAGCATTTGTAGAATGATCTATTACCCATACTTCGCTATAATAATTGACACTTAGAAAAATTAAATCATTCACGTCGTCATAGCTTATGCCATTAGCGTGCATAATATTACCATTTGCTGCTTCCACATAATTTAGGTTAATTAATTGAGGGTTGTCCTCAATATTACCGAAATTGAGTTTAGTGTCGTCAAGGTTTTGAATTAAGTGATTTTTGGAATGCCATTCCCAAACAATTTCATTAGTCGTTGGGTTTATTTCTATAATTGATTCAGGATAAATGTCATTGTTTAGCTGATAACCATTTGAAATTGCCTCTTCGGCTGTCATTTTTTCCCATGCAATTGCTAAAATGTTTCCATTAGGCAATAGTTCTACGTCATGGTGGAATCTATGTTCGGTATTGGAATATTCAAAATTCCATAAAGCATCTCCGCTTTTGTTTATTATCTGAATAATACCTCCTTGACCTCCAAATGCAAATTCTGTGTTGTCAGATTCAAGAGACGCTAAAAGAGTACCGTCATCTAATAATAAAACATCATTGCCTATTATACGTTCACCTAATGGCCATTGATAAATTAAGTCTGCATTTTTATCCATTAAATAAACACTATTTGCAGCGGCATCATTTACTAAAATATAATGGTCTGTTATAAGTTCTTGGTTATAAATGGTGACATTGCCTAATTCGCCAACTAGTTTTTTAGTTGTATCATAAGCGGATTCTTCAATTTCCTCTTCGGTAGTATCTGTAATTTCAATGTTTTCTTCTGAGCTTTGAAAGGTGGTGTTGTTATCACTAGAACAAGAAGTTAAAAAGGTATAAAATAAGCAAAAGATACCAGTTTTTAAGTTTATAAAGTTCAACTTAGCCATGATTTATTTATGTTTTGTTAAAATATTAAATCTTTTTTTGTTTATAAATGAGTGCGGTTTTCAAAACATAACTGATTTTAATTATATGGACTATTTGTTTGCATAATCTTTTATTGTTGAACTTTTAGATAAATTATTTCTTTATTGGTAATACTCGTTATTAAAACTTCAACTAACTCAAAATCTATAATCCTTATCATTTATTAATTGTAATGGTTTTAAGTGGTCTAAGAATAAAAATAATATTCCGCCATAAACTAGCAGGTTTAATTTAACACTACATTTACTGCGGTGTATATTTCTTTGGTGTTATTTTTCATTAGTAGGGGTACATTCTTCAGTTCTAATAATAGCCTCATAGGAGGGTAAATTATTAAAGTTAGACAAGGAATAATTTTGATTATACTTTTTTACTAACTTATTCTATTAAATTTTAAAAAATCAAAATAAGGAATTGCAGATTATGATAACAGAATCTTTGAGTTTTTTATATCTATGAAACAGGTACTTTTTAAAATAGGTGTCACTACGAATTGTAAAACTCGATTTTGTTTATAATTTTTATAATGTCAATTTTATTTTTTAAATTCAAATTCTCATTTTTAATATATTCTTCAATTTGAAATGAATTTGATTCATCAAACATACTAATGAATTTATTTTTTTTAGTTGGTATTTCCTTAATACGATCCTCACTATCTGTTTGTATAAAGTAATTTACATAATTTGTAAATTTACTTGGAATGGGGTTTACCATAGAATTTTGGGCAGGTTTACCTTCACTATAAGTTATGTATATTCTTTCGTAGACAGTATAATTGTTTCCTGTATAGATTAAATTTAAATATCCACTTTCATATGAATTCTTTGACGTGTAAAAATTACTAAACTTTAATTGAACGTCTTTTGCTTTTAAAGTAATTTTTTCATCTTTAATCAGTGCTATTTCTTTTTCTTCAGGTAAGTTGGTTTTTTTTAGTTCTATTTCGTTGTTGTAAGCATTATATCTATAGTATACATCTCCTAGATGCTCATCATCATAATATACTTTGCCAGGAATAAAACTATCGGTTACATATGCAGAGCCAACGTCCGGTCCTATATTATATTCAATATAATCTTGGTTGTTTTTTACCTCTTGAAATAATTTCTGCATCATTGGTGTCCATTTTTGGAAAAAATTTGCATAAGGGTCATTTTCTGAAGGTACTCCTGCTCCGGGAGCACTACCACTAATTACCTGTGCGTTTACAATGGAGAAATTTATTGAACCGATTAAAAGAGACAAGAGTATAGTAGAGGATTTTTTCATAACATATTTGTTTATAGAGAGTTAATATACTCAAATATAGTAATTAGATCTTCTTCGTTGGAATAATTGAAAGAATTTTCTTTAAGATAGGTTTTAACTTGCTCCTTTTTGTCTTTGTCTATTATTCTTAATATTCCATTTTTGGAGGTAGGAAGATAATCAATTCTTTCTATGTCTTGTTTTTTATAATAGAACTCTTCAAATTGAGCAAACCTACTTGGTATTGCATTAACCATGGAATTGGCAGCAGCTTTGCCTTCGGCATATTTAACCGCCAATCTATGGTAAAGTTTAAATCGTTCCTTATCCAAGATTAAAGATAAATAGCCATTTTTGGTTTCTTTTTTCTTATTGATATAGGTTATGAATCGTAAAGTTTTGTTTAAATATTTTACACTTATATTTTTATCAGGATATAATTTTTTTGCTATTTCCTCTTCAAGGTTAGTGTCTTTAATTTCTATAATACTGTTCATAGCATTGTATCTTACAAAATAGGTACCCTGTAATTCATCTTCATAAAAAACCTGACTTTTTATAAACTTATCAGTTAAGTATGGAGAACCCATAATTTCTTCTTTGATATTGGCGGTAGATGATGGTTGATTTCTTAAATCCATCATTACAAGGTTCATCATTGGGTTTCCACCTGCGGCATTGTCAAATAAACCTGCTTCACCAGTTGGAGCACCACTTAGATTTTGAGAATAACTAAATTTCATTATACTAAATACTAATAAAATTAACGTTAAATTTTTCATAGGATATGTTTGGTTTAGGTACAATATAATTATTTCATTTTAATAAATATATGAAGCTTATTATTAATATTAATGTTAAAATATAATATAATATTTTTGCTAAATACATTGTTATAAACATTAATATTTACATTATTAATAATATAACTCTTAATAGGGTAAATGCTGTTTTTGGTATTCAATGGCTTGTTATTAGCGTTGCATATTATTTGAAATTATTACGTTTATCGGTTAATGTCATGTATGGATAATTAAAAATTTTGGCATAAAAAAAACCTGGAAATAATTTTCCAGGTTTAATTTAATAATTAATTGTTTTTAAATTCCTTTAATTAATCAGGACAAATGTTAAGAATTATTTCCCCTATACTTGGTGAAGGTCCATCAGAAAATGCAACTTCTCCATTTGGGGCTGTTATACTAAATGTAACCTCGGAATCCCAATCACCTGAAACATATTCCCAAAACCAGGTAGTAGCTGTTTCTGGAATAATAATAGTTTCGCTCCCGGCTGATCCTGAAGTTATAGTGTAATCTGTAGCTACACCATCTACAGTAACTCTTACAGATGCACCGTTCCATCCATCTCCATAAGAATCTTCCATGTCTAAAGTATACTCACCAGGTACTGGGTCGATAGGAATACAACTAACACTAACATTGTAAGCATAAGGAGAAGCAAAGTATGATCCACCTGTAATGTTTGCATTACCGTTAACATTTGTCCAAGATGTACCATCTGACAAATTTACCTCATAACGATACGTAAAAACATCTCCACCGGTATAGTCAGATTCTGATAAACCTAAAGCGGTAGCAGATTCTTCTAAAGTAGTGTTAAACGTTATTTCCGGTAAATCTCTTGAACCAGTAACAAATTCACTAGGTTCAAAAGTTCTTACTAATTGCTCTGCAACACTATTATCTGTGTCATCCCCTTGATTATCTGCAAACGATAAATATAGATCAACAGATGTTATTTCTGAGTCTGGTCTGCCATTTTGAGCTTCAACAACAATCGTTAATGCCGATTCTGGTACAAATGCATTGTAAGGGGCTCCTTCTAAAGTTCTAGTTCTTAGAATAGCACTGCTTGTAATACCTTCCAGTACTTCGTCAACTATTTTGTCATCACTTTCACAGCTTGTAAATATAGCTGCTGTGAATGCAAGAAAATATAAACTTATTTTTTTCATCTTTTTACTTTTAAATTAGTTTCCTATAGGGAAAGCCGGTGAAGCCGGGTTTGTATCCCAAAATACTTGTTCTGTCACGGTTGACTTTTGAGCTATAGAAGAATTTGTATTGGCTGCGGTTGCAGGATACAAAAAGGATCTAATAAATGCTCCTGGGTCTGGTTCTAAGTTAGGTTCAATATCGGTTGGGTAACCCGTTCTTCTGTACATATTAAAACCATCATGACCGTTTCCTTTTAGTGAAATCAAAAACTGTTCTCCCCAAATATTCAATTTAGCTTCATCGTCAGCTGCAGCTTCAAATGCATCGTCTATTGAAGTTACAAAAGCTGCAATTTCTGCATCAGTTGGTTCGAATGAATCATCATAATCTGGATCTTTAGTTCCAAAAGATATTACTTTAGAAATAGACATTTCTACTGCTGATAATAAGAATGGTTTTGCACTTGCAACACTGCTTGTGGCAGCTACTTCAGCTCTCCAGAATTCAACTGTAGATGCTAGTAAAAGAGGTGTTACACCATTACCTCCACCACCTGCTCCAAGACCAATTTCACCAAAACTGCTGTCATCGAAAAGACCTGCAATAGGATATACACCTTGTACTGTTCTTAAAAGACCATCTGGCGGA
This sequence comes from Maribacter sp. 1_MG-2023, assembly GCF_030547005.1. Lineage (GTDB taxonomy): Bacteria > Bacteroidota > Bacteroidia > Flavobacteriales > Flavobacteriaceae > Maribacter. Next base: position 33,761 of record NZ_JAUOPN010000001.1, read on the forward strand.
ATACCGGCGTCATTACCATGGTTTCTTCCCCAATAACCATTTGGAAGTGTACAGAAAACGTATCCTCCAGAAACATAATGTGCCGGTGGAGTCTGTAACGAACAATCTAACGTTTCTTCATTTGGTGCAACACCATCAGAACCTGGAACTGTAGCACTCTGTCTATAGAAAAAGTATCTAAGTCTTGGGTCGCTTGTTGTATCCATTAGGTTCATCAACCAAATTGACTGATAATCACTACCTCCAGTAGCTGTGTAATTATCCGCATAGTCTGGGTGTCTTACATCTGGTTGTACTGCATTAGTTCCCCATGTAAATTGAAAATCATCCGCAGAATCTTGAATATAATTTCCACTTGAAATTATAGAATTAAAGGCAGAGGTGTTACCCATGTTTTTGTACAATCTTAACTTTAAAGTGTTACAAGCCATAATCCACTTGTCATAATCTCCTCCGTAGAAAAAATCGTAAGCAGGGTCAACAGGACTTTCTGCATTAAAGTTTGCAATTGCATTGTCCAATAAAGTAAGAGCTGCGGCATATACATCCGCACCTGAATCCAATGCAGGATTTAGGTTATCAGCGGCTAAAAGTGCTTCACTATAAGGTATGTCACCAAACATATCCACTAATTCCGTAATAGTATACGCTTCAATGAATTGACCAATTGCTGTATGATTGTCAAACCCGGATTCTGTTGTTAATACAGTCATATCTTGAATATTCTGAAGAACTTCTTGATATGCTTCTTCCCAAGCTGTGTCAAAACTAGTTGGTGAATATGCTTGCTGATAGTTTCTGTTATTTAAATTTTCCGTACGGACTGTTTCGGCCATAGTTTCCCCAACTCTTTCAGTAAATTTAGCAAAATCAACTTGAATAGCATTCAAATAGAAATCTGGGTCGGCTTGTGCCGGGGTTAATGCGTTAGGATCGTCTGTTAATCCCAACTCTGTTGTTTCACAAGAGTTAAATAGTACTCCTGATAAAGTCAAAACAACAACGTATTTAATTATTTTTTTCATCATCAATATTTTTTAAAATTAAAATGAAGCTTTAACACTCAATCCATATCTTTTTGAACTTGGACCGTTCAGGTAATCAAAACCTCTACCGTTACCAACTCCTACACCGGCAACGTTTGGATCAAAGTTAGTCCCTTTTGGAATATTTATAGCTTCATAGTATAAGTTGAAACCAGAAAGTGTAAAACTTAAAGAACCAAAAGGAGTTTTGTCTAACCATTTTGATGGCATGCTATATCCTAAAGAGATTTCTTGTAATCTTATAACTGACGCGTCATAGATACCTAGTTCGTCAGGACCAAATAGTACATTACTGAAATAAAACGTTGAATTGTTTATAGCTACCGCATTTTCGGTTCCATCGGCTTGTACGCCTGGTAAAATGAAACTGTTTAAACGATCAGAAGTATCTGTGGTCAAACCTCTACCTAGCAATACAGCAGTAGTTCTACTATAAATATCCCCTCCATGTGTATAGTTCATTAAAAAGTTAAAACTTAAATTTTTATAACTAATAGAGTTGCCAACATTTAAAGTCCAGTCTGGGTTTGGATCACCAATTACAAATGTACCTTCTTCTTCTGCATAACTACCCGTGCTGTTAACAACGAATTCGCCGTTGTCGTCTCTTAATATTCTACTCCCAACAATTACACCTAGTGGCTCTCCAACGATTGCTGCATTACCTAGGTTTGTAAATCCAGCATAGACTACTAAATCAGTATCTAAACCTAAATCTGTCACTTCTGTTTCGTTTGTTGTCCAATTAGAGTTTATACTCCAATTAAAACCTCCATCTTCCGCACTTCTAAACAGGTTTAAAGTTGCATCTAGTTCAATACCATCTGCCTTAATCTCACCTACGTTTGTTTGTGTTTCTGTAAATCCAGTTGAAGGATCTAAAGGTCTTTCAATAATCAGGTCATTAGTGGTTCTTCGATAGTAAGAAGCATCTAGGGTTAACCTATTATTGAATAATCTAGTTTCCAAACCAAATTCTAATTCTGTTAGAAGTTCTGGTTTTAAATTAGGGTTTCCTAATTGATCAGCACTTGTATTGGCTGTAATATTGGTACCTCCTTCTTGAAAAAACTGTGTATCCAAATTTAATGTAGAGGCTACAGGATAACCTGTCGGAAAATTAGCGGATGTTCCGTAACCAGCTCTTAGTTTCAAGTAGTTGATTCCGTTTTGGCTTTGTAAGCCAGATATTATTTTAGTAGGAATCAAAGAGACACTTGCACTAGGGTAAAAGATTGAATTATTTTCCGTTGCCAAGTTAGATACATAATCCTTACGACCACTAAGTGTTAAGTAAGCCATCCTGTCATAGTCAAAATCTAACTGACCATAAAGACCAATAATGTTTCTTTCAGAGAAATATTGAATTTCATCTTGTAACTGAAAGTTGAAATGTCTTAATACTCCAAAGGCTTGTTGTCCTGTACTTGCAACACCATTTTGATCAAATACTTCTCTTCTAGTAGTTGCGCCAGTATTAAAGCTGAAACCAACTTTCTCAGAAAGCTCATACTGTCCAGTTAAAATTAGGTTATGGTCAAATATGGTATTTGTGTTGTTCCAAGTTTGTAAAATACCACTTTGTGTGGCAACACTACCACCTACACCACCTTTGTTTTGAGAGTTGGTGTTGTTTTCAGAATATACATCAAGACCAAAACGGTATGTTAGGTTTAAATTATCATTAATTTCATATGCTAAAGCTGCATTACCGAATACACGATTGGTAACTTGTCTATTTTGCGCATTTTTAACAGTCCATAGGGGATGTTGGATACTGTTGTTCTGTCTGTAGTAAACACTAGAGCCATCAACAGGATTTTCAAAAGGAAGCCCTTGTATATCTATACTGCGAGGAGTATAAAAAAGGTTGGCGAACAATGATGATCCTGTACCAAAAACACTGTTACCTGTACTAGCTGCAATTGGAGGTGAAACAAAATCGGTATTTGAAAAGTTCATGGTACCGGATACAGTAAATTTGTTTGATAAAATAGCTCTACCACCTAAACCTATAGTGTATCTGTTCAATTCGTTACCTGGTGTAAAACCTTCATCGTTCAAATGGCCAAAGTTTGCATTGTAACTTACTTTACCATCTTCTGAACCACCGTTAAAATTTACCGAGTTACTTTTAACAACACCTGTTCTAAAGAACTTTTCGACACTATCATAAGGCTTATAGTCATAACGGGCATCTTGTAGTTCTGGAAAAGCTGCTTGAATAGCTGAAGTTGAGGTAGAGTATGGATGCGCTAACGTTCCATTTTCATCAATGGAAGCTTGCGAACCCCATCCTGCAACACCACCTTCTTTAAAGCTTGGTCCCCAGTTACTGAAGAACCACCCAAATGCTTGGTCAAAACCATTACCATACTCATCTTGGTAATCTGGTAATGACGCAATTTGATTAAAGAATAAGGAACTGCTAACTGTAATTTCGTTTTTCTTAGCGCCTCCGGTACCTGTAGCACCGTTTTTGGTAGTTATTAATATTACACCATTTCTACCCGCTGTACCGTATAAAGTTGCAGCAGCTAAACCTTTAAGTACATTGACGTTTGCAATGTTGTTTGGGTCAAGGTCCAAAAATCTACTAGAACCATTATTGCCATCAACGAAACTGTCACTATCTCCATTTTGACTTTGACCATTTGTGCCACTGTCAAAAGGAACACCATCTACAATAAATAGTGGTTGGTTACTTCCGCTAAAACTACTTAGCCCACGTATTACAATACTGGTACCTGATCCAGAAAGACCACTTTGAGCAGTGATGTTTACACCAGAAGCCTTACCGGTAAGTATTCTACCTACATCACCTTCTGCTCTTTGCTCCAGTTGTTCTTTGCTTACTTCGGCTACGGCATAACCTAAAGCTTGCTTTTCTTTTTTAATACCTTGTGCCGTAACAACAACCTCGTCAAGTGCTTGTGCATCTTCTGTCATAACGACGTTAAGGGTGTTACTTGCGCCAATTGTCACCTTTTTAGCTTTTTGACCAATGTAGGTAAAAAGAATTGACTGACCTTCTGAAGCAGTTATGGAGTAGTTACCATCAAAGTCAGTTTGAGTACCAGTAGTAGTACCCTCGACTACAATGTTTACTCCGGGCAAAGGAAGCCCTGCTTCATCAGTAACCGTACCGGAAACTGTTTTTTGTTGTGCAAAAGAAATATGCACAACTAACGCCAATAATAGCGTTAACAATCCATTTAGTTTTGTTCTCATTTTTAAATTATTTGAATTAGCTAGCGACAAACTTCATAATAATGTGTTAATAATGCAAGATAAATTTAATAAAACTTTATGAAGTTGTTATAAAATCAGAAGTTACAGATTAAACACGATGCATATTTAAAGTTATATAATTCTTCAGTCTTTTTTTTGTGATATTCGCAATTCTTCAGAAAAACTCAGAAAAACTTGCATTTTATTCAAGATGAATATTGTATGGAATTTCTTTTAGATGGTTCTATTAATGTGATGATTTTGACAGTTGTTTGTTGGGTTCAAAAATTAAGGAATTATAAAAATATTAAAATAAATGCGTAAGGGTTTGAATTATACTGAAATATTACTACATTTGCCGACCCTTAAAGTAGGGGTAATTATTTATATATATTATAGTATGCCAACAATATCACAATTAGTACGAATAGGAAGAGAGACGATTACTAAGAAGAGTAAATCGGCTGCTTTGGATTCGTGTCCTCAAAGAAGGGGTGTTTGTACACGTGTTTATACTACCACGCCAAAGAAACCAAATTCAGCTATGAGAAAAGTAGCAAGGGTAAGGTTAACGAACGGTAAGGAAGTGAATGCTTACATTCCGGGAGAGGGTCACAATCTTCAAGAGCACTCGATAGTATTAGTAAGAGGCGGAAGAGTTAAAGATTTACCAGGAGTAAGGTATCATATTGTACGTGGTGCATTGGACACAGCAGGTGTGGCCGGTAGAACACAACGTAGATCTAAATATGGTGCGAAACGCCCTAAAAATTAATTAAACTTGTTTAAAAGGAAGTAATGAGAAAAAAACAGGCAAAGAAAAGACCACTTTTACCAGATCCAAGATTTAATGATCAGTTGGTGACACGTTTCGTCAACATGATGATGTGGGATGGTAAAAAATCAGTAGCTTTTGGTGTATTTTATGATGCAATTGACATCGTAGATGCAAAGAAGACTGATGAGGAAAAGACAGCTTTGGAGCTTTGGAAAGATGCATTAAGTAATGTTATGCCTCACGTAGAGGTTAGAAGTAGAAGAGTTGGTGGTGCAACATTTCAAATTCCAATGCAAATTAGACCAGACCGTAAAATATCAACAGCGATGAAGTGGTTGATTAGTTATGCTAGAAAGCGTAATGAAAAAGGTATGGCTCAAAAACTAGCTGGAGAAATTTTAGCTGCTGCAAAAGAAGAAGGTGCTGCTGTTAAGAAAAGAGTTGATACGCACAAGATGGCTGAGGCAAACAAAGCATTTTCGCACTTTAGATTCTAGAAAGACATGGCAAGAGATTTAAAATTCACAAGAAATATAGGTATTGCTGCGCATATTGATGCTGGTAAAACCACTACAACTGAGCGTATACTTTTTTATACGGGTGTAAGTCATAAGATAGGTGAAGTTCATGATGGTGCTGCTACTATGGACTGGATGGAGCAGGAGCAAGAAAGAGGTATTACTATTACTTCTGCTGCTACTACATGTGAGTGGAACTTTCCAATGAAAAATGGTGAGTTAACTGATGAAACAAAGCCTTATCACTTTAACATTATTGATACTCCAGGTCACGTTGATTTTACCGTAGAGGTAAACCGTTCCTTACGTGTATTAGATGGTTTAGTCTTTTTGTTTAGTGCAGTTGATGGTGTTGAGCCTCAGTCTGAAACTAACTGGAGATTAGCTGATAATTATAAGGTTCCGAGAATTGGTTTCGTGAACAAAATGGACCGTCAAGGTTCTAATTTTCTTATGGTTTGTAAGCAAGTTAAGGAGATGTTAGGTTCTAACGCTGTGCCAATAGTACTTCCAATCGGTGATGAAGCTGATTTTAGAGGTATTGTTGATTTAGCTAAGAATAGGGCGATTACATGGCACGAAGAGGGTTTCGGTGCTACTTTTGATGTAATTGACATTCCTGAAGATATGAAAGCTGAAGTTAAGGAGTATAGAGCTGCTTTGATAGAAGCTGTTGCTGAGTATGATGAGGATTTAATGGAGAAATTCTTCGAAGATGAAGACTCTATTACGGAAGAAGAAGTGCATGCTGCTTTAAGGGCTGCTGTTATGGATCGTGCAATCATACCTATGATTTGTGGATCTTCATTTAAAAATAAAGGTGTTCAGTTTTTATTGGATGCTGTTTGTAGGTATTTGCCTTCTCCTGTAGATAAGGAGGATATTCAAGGTACTAACCCTGATACTGGCGTTGTTGAAAAACGTAAGCCTAGTGTTAAAGAGCCGTTTTCGGCGTTAGCATTTAAGATTGCAACAGATCCTTTCGTAGGTAGATTGGCATTCTTTAGAACATATTCTGGTCGTTTAGATGCTGGTTCTTATATATTGAACAACCGTTCAGGTAAAAAGGAGCGTATTTCTCGTATTTATCAAATGCACTCTAATAAGCAAAATGCTATCGATTTTATTGAAGCAGGTGATATTGGAGCAGCTGTAGGTTTTAAGGATATTAAGACTGGTGATACTATGTCTGATGAAAAGCACCCAATTGTTTTGGAAAGTATGGATTTTCCAGAACCTGTAATTGGTATTGCTGTTGAGCCTAAAACTAAAGCGGATGTAGATAAGTTGGGTATGGCTTTGGCTAAATTAGCTGAAGAGGATCCTACTTTTCAAGTGAAAACTGACGAAGCTTCTGGTCAAACAATTATATCTGGTATGGGTGAGCTTCACTTAGATATTATTGTGGATCGTTTAAGACGTGAGTTTAAAGTAGAGGTGAACCAAGGTGAGCCTCAGGTTGAATACAAAGAGGCGTTAACAAAAACTGCTACACATAGAGAGACTTATAAGAAGCAATCTGGTGGTCGTGGTAAATTTGGTGATATATCTTTCGAAATGAGTCCTGCTGATGAGGATTTCGAAGGAGAAGGGCTTCAGTTTGTTGATCAAATTAAAGGTGGCCGTATTCCTAAAGAATTTATACCATCTGTTGAGAAAGGTTTTGCTGCAGCAATGCAAAATGGACCTTTAGCTGGATTTGAGATGGATTCTATGAAGGTTGTATTGAAAGATGGATCTTTCCACCCTGTGGATTCTGATGCACTTTCTTTCGAATTAGCTGCTAAGATGGGTTACAAAGCTGCTGGTAAAGCTGCTGGTGCCGTAATCATGGAGCCAATTATGAAGTTAGAAGTTATTACTCCGGAAGAAAACATGGGTGATATCGTTGGAGATTTAAACAGACGTAGAGGAACTATTGGTGATATGAGTGATAGAGCTGGTGCCAAAGTTGTTAAGGGTACTGTTCCATTATCTGAAATGTTTGGATACGTAACATCTCTTAGAACTTTATCTTCAGGTCGTGCAACTTCAACAATGGAATTTTCACACTATGCAGAAACTCCTTCTAATATTTCAGAAGAAGTTATCAAAGCAGCAAAAGGTATAACAGCATAAATTTAGGACATGAGTCAGAAAATTAGAATAAAACTAAAATCTTACGATCACAATTTAGTGGACAAGTCTGCTGAGAAGATTGTAAAAACGGTAAAGACAACCGGTGCTGTTGTAACAGGACCAATTCCTTTGCCAACACATAAAAAGATATTTACGGTTTTACGTTCACCTCACGTGAATAAAAAATCTAGAGAGCAGTTTCAATTAAGTTCTTACAAGAGATTGTTAGATATTTATAGCTCTTCATCTAAAACTATTGATGCACTTATGAAGTTAGAGCTTCCAAGTGGTGTTGAAGTGGAAATTAAGGTGTAAATTTGCCGTCTGACTTATGAATAGGTTAGACTACATGTCCTAAGCTGCGTGCGAGGGAAAAACGGAAAAAATAATTTAGGGTTAAATTATTTTGACCCTATTTTTTTGAGAAAAATTTAATAATAATTAATATAAATAAGTATGTCTGGGTTAATAGGAAAGAAAGTAGGCATGACCAGTATTTTTGACGAGAATGGGAAAAACATTCCATGTACCGTTATTCAAGCTGGACCATGTGTAGTTACCCAAGTCAGAACCGAAGAGGTCGACGGGTATAGTGCCCTTCAACTTGGTTTCGATGACAAGGCAGAAAGTCGTGCTATTAAGGCTGAATTAGGCCATTTTAAAAAAGCAGGTGCTTCTCCTAAGAAAAAAGTCGTTGAATTCCGAGATTTTGAAGGTGAATTTAAATTAGGTGACACTGTAGGTGTTGATGTTTTCGTTGAAGGACAATTTGTAGATGTTATTGGAACGTCTAAGGGTAAAGGTTTTCAAGGTGTAGTAAAACGTCACGGTTTCGCTGGGGTTGGTCAAGCAACTCATGGTCAGCATAACAGACTTAGAGCTCCTGGTTCTATTGGTGCTGCGTCATATCCAGCTAGAGTTTTTAAGGGTATGAAAATGGCCGGTAGAATGGGTACTGATCGTGTAACGGTTCAGAATCTAAGAGTTTTAAAAGTAGTTCCAGAAAAGAATCTTTTAGTAGTAAAAGGTTGTGTTCCGGGCCATAAGAATGCTTATGTAACCATACAAAGGTAGATGTAATGAAGATAGCAGTTTTAGATATTAAAGGAAAAGACACAGGTAGAAAGGCAAACCTTTCTGATGATGTTTTCGCTATAGAGCCTAATGATCACGCAGTATACCTAGATGTTAAGCAGTATTTGGCTCATCAGAGACAAGGTACGCACAAATCTAAGGAAAGAGCTGAGATCGCTGGTAGTACTAGAAAGATTAAGAAGCAAAAAGGTACTGGTACTGCGAGAGCAGGTAGTATTAAATCTCCGATTTTTAGAGGTGGTGGTAGAATATTCGGCCCTAGACCTAAAGATTATACTCAAAAGTTAAACAAAAATTTAAAGCGTTTGGCAAGAAAATCAGCATTGACTTTAAAGTCTAAAGAGAATGCGATTTTAGTAGTTGAAGACTTTGATTTTGATACTCCAAGGACTAAGGATTTTATTGATGTTTTGAAGACATTAGGTCTTGAGAATAAAAAATCTTTAATAGTGTTGGGTGATTCAAATAAAGGTGTATATTTGTCTTCGCGTAATTTTAAAGGCTCAGAAGTTATAACTAACTCAGAATTAAGTACTTACAAAATTCTTCATGCTAATAGCGTGGTATTGTTAGAGAGCTCTTTAGAGGGAATTGAATCGAATTTAAATAAACAATAATATCATGAGTGTGTTGATAAAACCAATTATAACGGAAAAAATGACTGCTGATAGCGAGTTGAATAACCGTTATGGATTCGTAGTTGACCCTAAGGCTAACAAATTGCAAATAAAAGATGCAGTTGAGGCTACTTATGGTGTTTCTGTGAAGAAGGTTCGTACAATGAATTACGGTCCTACAAGAAAATCCAGATATACAAAAACTGGTGTGCAACATGGAAAAACAAATGCTATTAAAAAAGCAATTGTTGATGTTGTAGAAGGTGATATTATCGATTTTTACAGTAATCTATAAAGACAAGAAATGTCAGTTAGAAAATTAAAACCAATCACTCCAGGACAGCGTTTTAGAGTAGTAAATGGATTTGACGCCATTACTGCTGATAAGCCGGAGAAGAGCTTGCTTGCTCCGTTAAAAAAGTCCGGAGGTAGAAACAGTCAAGGAAAAATGACCATACGCCAAAAAGGTGGAGGTCATAAAAGAAGGTATCGTGTAATAGATTTTAAGAGAGATAAGCAAGATGTGCTTGCTACTGTTAAAACTATTGAGTACGATCCAAATAGAACTGCATTTATTGCTCTTTTGGAATATGCAGATGGTGAGAAACGTTATGTGATCGCTCAAAATGGTTTGCAAGTTGATCAGCAGGTTTCTGCAGGGTCTACTGTGGCTCCTGAGATCGGTAATGCATTACCATTAAGTGAAATTCCTTTAGGTACTATAATTTCATGTATTGAGTTAAGACCTGGTCAAGGGGCTGTTATGGCTCGTAGTGCTGGTACATTTGCTCAGCTTATGGCAAAAGACGGTAAGTTTGTTACTGTTAAGATGCCATCTGGTGAAACTAGATTAATTCTTTCTGGTTGTATGGCAACGATTGGGGCTATATCTAATTCGGATCATCAATTGCTGGTATCAGGTAAAGCTGGTAGAAGTAGATGGTTGGGTAGAAGACCAAGAACTAGACCGGTAGCTATGAACCCTGTCGATCACCCAATGGGTGGTGGTGAAGGTAGAGCTTCAGGTGGTCATCCAAGATCGAGAAACGGAATACCTGCTAAAGGATTCAGAACTCGTTCTAAGACCAAGAGTACCAACAAGTATATAATAGAACGTAGAAAGAAATAAAAACTAGAAAGAAATGGCACGTTCACTAAAAAAAGGACCTTACGTTCACTATAGTTTGGAAAAGAAAATCCAACAAAGTGTTTCATCCGGTAAAAAAGCGGTAATCAAAACTTGGTCTAGAGCATCTATGATCACTCCTGATTTCGTTGGGATGACAATAGCGGTTCATAACGGAAAACAATTTGTACCTGTTTTTGTAACAGAAAACATGGTAGGACATAAACTTGGGGAATTTTCACCAACAAGATCTTTTAGAGGTCATGCAGGTGCGAAAAACAAAGGAAAAAAGTAAGCTATGGGAGTTCGTAAAAAACAGATGGCCGAAAGAATAAAGGCTGAGAAGAAGATGGTAGCTTTTGCTAAGTTGAATAACTGTCCTACTTCACCTAGAAAAATGCGTTTAGTTGCAGATTTAATTCGTGGTGTAAAGGTAGAGCAAGCCTTAGCTATTTTGAGGTTCAACCCTAAAGAGGCTTCTAGAAAGTTAGAGAAATTATTACTTTCAGCTTTGGCTAATTGGCAAGCAAAAAATGAAGAGGCAAGTTTAGAAGATGCTGATTTAATTGTAGCTGAGATTAGAGTTGATAGTGGTGCAATGTTGAAAAGATTGCGTCCTGCTCCACAAGGTAGAGCACATAGAATTAGAAAACGTTCAAACCATGTTACATTGGTTTTGGGGTCAAAAAATATAACAGAAAACTAGGATGGGACAGAAAACAAATCCAATAGGAAATCGTCTAGGAATCATTAGAGGTTGGGAATCTAACTGGTATGGTGGTAACGATTACGGAGATAAATTGGCTGAGGATGATAAAATACGTAAGTATATTCATGCAAGACTTTCTAAAGCTAGTGTCTCAAGAGTTATAATTGAACGTACTCTAAAATTAATCACTGTAACTGTAACAACTGCTAGACCTGGTATTATTATCGGTAAAGGTGGTCAGGAAGTTGATAAGTTAAAAGAGGAGTTGAAAAAAATCACCAATAAGGAGGTTCAAATCAACATCTTTGAAATAAAAAGACCTGAGCTTGATGCGAATTTAGTAGCAGCAAGTGTAGCTCGTCAAATTGAAAGTAGAATTTCTTTTAGAAGAGCAATAAAGATGGCAATCGCTGCAGCAATGCGTATGAATGCTGAAGGAATAAAGATTCAAATCTCTGGTAGATTGAATGGGGCTGAAATGGCACGTTCTGAGTCTTATAAGGATGGTAGAATTCCATTATCTACCTTTAGAGCAGATATCGATTATGCTTTACATGAAGCTCAAACTACATATGGTAAACTTGGAATTAAAGTTTGGATTATGAAGGGTGAGGTATACGGTAAAAGAGATTTATCTCCATTAGTAGGAATGCAAAAAGATTCTTCTAAAGGTGGTAAGCAAGAAGGTGGAAGAAAACAACGTCGTAGAAAGTAATTTTTAAAGAACTAAAGTAATGTTACAACCGAAAAGAACAAAGTTCCGTAAGATGCAGAAAGGCCGTATGAAAGGTCTTGCTGGAAGAGGGCACCAACTTTCAAATGGTATGTTCGGTATAAAGAATGTTGATGATGCTGCATTTTTGACTTCACGCCAGATAGAAGCTGCTCGTATTGCTGCTACTAGATTTATGAAGAGAGAGGGTCAATTGTGGATTAAAATATTTCCAGACAAGCCGATTACCAAAAAACCATTAGAAGTACGTATGGGTAAAGGTAAGGGTGCACCAGAATATTTCGTTGCCGTGGTTAAACCAGGTAGAATTATGTTCGAAGTAGCCGGAGTTCCTTTGGAAGTAGCAAAAGAAGCTTTAAGATTAGCGGCTCAGAAACTTCCTGTTAAGACAAAATTCATTGTAGCTCGTGATTACGAGGCTGTAAATTAAACGTAAGGAATAATGAAAAAACAAGAGATTAAAGAAATGTCTGTGGAAGGACTTACGGAGAAATTGGCCGAGTACAAGAAGCAGCATGCAGATTTGAAAATGGCACATTTTGTAACTCCGTTAGAAAATCCGCTTCAGATTAGAAAAGTAAGGAGAACGGTAGCGAAATTAGCTACTGAATTAACTAATAGGGAGAACCAATAAGTGGTGGGCTTTATGGAGAAAAGAAATTTAAGAAAAGAGAGAGTGGGAGTTGTCACTAGTAATAAAATGGAGAAATCTATTGTTATTGCAGAAGTGAAAAGAGTTAAACATCCTATGTACGGTAAGTTCGTTTTGAAGACAAAGAAATATGTTGCACACGACGAAAAGAACGATTGTAACATTGGTGATACTGTAAAGATCATGGAAACAAGACCTATGAGTAAAACCAAATGTTGGAGATTAGTAGAAATCTTAGAAAGAGCTAAATAAGTTATGTTACAGCAAGAATCTAGATTAAAAGTAGCGGATAACACAGGAGCAAAGGAAGTTTTAACTATCCGTGTTCTTGGTGGTACCAAAAGAAGGTATGCTTCAATAGGAGACAAAATAGTTGTTACTGTTAAAGAAGCTACTCCAAACGGAGGTATCAAGAAAGGTGCGGTTTCAACTGCTGTTGTAGTTCGTACAAAGAAAGAGGTTAGAAGACCTGATGGATCTTATATAAGATTTGATGATAACGCTTGTGTGTTATTGAATCCTGCCGGAGAAATGAGAGGTACTCGTGTTTTTGGACCTGTAGCAAGAGAGCTTAGGGATAAGCAGTTCATGAAGATTGTATCATTGGCCCCAGAGGTATTATAATATAACGGACAAGATGAAAAAGTTAAAAATCAAAACAGGAGATACAGTAAGAATTACTGCTGGTGACCATAAAGGGACCGAAGGTAAAGTTATGCGTGTAAATCTTGAAAAAAATAAAGCCATTGTTGAAGGTGCCAATATGGTATCTAAACATGAGAAGCCTAGCGCTAAAAACCCTCAAGGTGGTATTGTAAAAAAAGAAGCTTTAATCCATATTTCTAATTTAGCCTTGATCGACAGTAAATCTGGAGATGTAACAAGAGTAGGTTACGAAATGAAGGATGGTAAAAAAGTTAGGGTTTCCAAAAAATCCAATGAAGTAATTTAGTTATGGCATACGTTGCAAGATTAAAGAAAGAGTATAAGGAGCGAATAGTAGCTGCCCTTACCGAAGAGTTTGGTTACAGTAATGTAATGCAGGTTCCTAAGTTAGAGAAGATAGTAATGAGTAGAGGTGTAGGAGCTGCTGTTGCTGACAAGAAACTTATTGACCATGCAATAGATGAAATGACTATGATAACGGGTCAAAAAGCCGTTGCTACCATGTCTAAGAAAGATGTTGCTGCCTTTAAGTTAAGAAAAGGTATGCCAATTGGTGCTAAAGTTACCTTAAGAGGTGAGCGTATGTACGAATTTTTAGACCGTTTGGTTACTTCTGCATTACCACGAGTTAGAGATTTTCAAGGTATCAAAGCTACAGGTTTTGATGGACGTGGAAATTATAACCTTGGTGTAACAGAGCAAATTATTTTTCCTGAAGTTAATATTGATAAAATCAATAGAATTAACGGTATGGATATTACATTTGTAACTTCTGCAGACACAGACAAGGAAGCAAAATCATTATTAACAGAATTAGGTTTACCTTTTAAAAAGAATTAGTATGGCTAAGGAATCAATGAAAGCCCGTGAGAGAAAAAGGGAAAGAACTGTAGCAGTTTATGCTGAAAAACGTAAAGCTTTGAAAGAAGCTGGCGATTACGAAGCGTTACAGAGACTACCTAAAAATGCCTCTCCGGTACGTTTACATAACAGATGTAAATTAACTGGAAGACCTAAAGGTTACATGAGAACTTTTGGTATTTCAAGGGTAAAATTCAGAGAGATGGCTAATGCCGGTTTAATACCAGGTGTTAAGAAAGCTAGCTGGTAAGAAAAGAATTATTAATGGATCCAGGTTTAGCGTAAGTGCTGAAAACCGTTTCCGAATTATATACATATGGTAACAGATACTATTGCAGATTACCTAACGAGAGTTAGAAACGCAAGTAGAGCGGGACATAGGGTTGTTGAAATACCTGCGTCGAATCTAAAAAAAGAAATTACTAAAATATTATTCGATCAAGGATATATTTTAAGCTACAAGTTCGAAGAGAGCAAAGTTCAGGGAACTATTAAAATAGCCTTGAAGTATGATAAGCTTACAAAAGAACCTGTTATCAAGAAAATACAGCGTATAAGTAAGCCTGGTCTTAGAAAATATGCAGGTAATGAAGATTTGCCTCGTGTATTGAATGGTTTAGGTGTTGCTATCGTTTCTACATCTCATGGAGTAATGACAAGCAAGCAGGCAAAGGCAGAAAAAGTTGGTGGTGAAGTTTTGTGCTACGTTTATTAATTGATTAAAGATTTAGAAAATGTCTAGAATAGGTAATAATCCAGTCGCAATTCCTGAAGGAGTTACAGTTGAAATCAACGACAATATCATTTCTGTTAAAGGAAAGTTAGGTGAGTTGACTCAAGAGTTCTCAGGAGTATCGGTTAAAGTAGAAGACGGACAGGCTTTCGTAACAAGGCCATCTGATTCTAAGGAGCATAAAGCAAAGCACGGTTTATATAGATCACTTATCACTAATATGGTTGATGGTGTTTCTAAAGGTTGGACCAAAGAATTAGAATTAGTAGGTGTAGGGTATAGAGCTAGTAATCAAGGTCAAAAACTTGATTTAGCTTTAGGTTTTTCTCACAACATTGTATTTAATATAGCCTCTGAGGTAAAAGTTGAAACAATTTCTGAAAAAGGTAAAAACCCGATCGTAAAGCTTACTTCTCATGACAAACAATTAGTGGGTCATATAGCAGCAAAGATTAGATCTTTCCGTAGTCCGGAGCCGTACAAAGGGAAAGGAATTAAGTTTGTAGGTGAAATATTAAGAAGAAAAGCTGGTAAATCAGCTTAATAAAGGATATTATGGGATTATCAAAAACACAAAGAAAATTAAGAATCCGACGTAGAATACGTAAGGTTTCTTCTGGAACTGCAGTTAAACCAAGGTTGTCTGTGTTTAGAAGTAACAGCGAAATTTACGCTCAAGTTATAGACGACGTTAAAGGAGTCACTTTAGTATCCGCTTCTTCAAGAGATAAGGATATCGCGAAAGCAAAAGGAAATAAAACCGAGATTGCTGCTTTGGTTGGTAAAACAATCGCTGAGAAATCTGTAAAAGTTGGCTTAGATAAAGTCGCTTTTGATAGAGGAGGTAATTTGTATCATGGAAGAGTAAAATCTTTAGCTGATGGTGCAAGAGAAGCAGGACTAAAATTCTAATATACTAGTATGTTCCAAAAATATAAAAACGTAGAAACTGTTAAGCCAGGTGGTTTAGACTTAAAAGATAAATTAGTTGGTATTCAACGTGTAACCAAGGTAACAAAAGGTGGTAGAGCATTCGGTTTTTCTGCAATTGTTGTTGTAGGTGATGAAAATGGTGTTGTAGGTCACGGTTTAGGTAAATCAAAAGAGGTTGCTACAGCTATTGCAAAAGCAATCGAAGATGGTAAAAAGAACTTAGTTCGTATTCCTTTAAACAAAGGAACTTTACCTCACGAGCAAAAAGGTAAATTTGGTGGTGCAAGAGTGTATATTCAGCCTGCATCTCATGGTACCGGTGTAATTGCTGGTGGTGCTGTAAGATCAGTATTAGAATCTGTTGGTGTGCATGATGTATTATCAAAGTCTCAGGGATCTTCAAATCCACATAATGTTGTAAAAGCTACTTTCGATGCTTTATTACAACTTAGAGATGCAAAAACTATTGCTACACAAAGAGGTGTTTCTTTAGAAAAAGTATTTAAAGGTTAAGAGGAAAATTATGGCAAAGATTAAAGTTACACAGGTAAAAAGTGGAATTAAGAAACCTCAAAATCAAAAAAGAACTTTAGAGGCTCTTGGTTTAAAAAGAATTGGTCAGGTTGTAGAGCATAACGATACACCTAACATTCTTGGAATGATAAATAAAGTTAAACATTTAGTTTCCACTGAGGAGGCTTAAATTTAGAATAAAATGGGTTTAAATAATCTACAGCCTGCAGAAGGTTCGGTAAATAGAGACGGAAAACGCCTTGGAAGAGGTCAGGGTTCTGGAAAAGGCGGAACAGCTGCAAGAGGTCATAAAGGAGCAAAGTCAAGATCTGGTTATTCTAAGAAAATTGGTTTCGAAGGTGGTCAAATGCCATTGCAACGTCGTGTACCTAAGTTTGGTTTTACGAACATTAATCGTAAAAACTACCAAGGTATCAATTTAGAGAAATTACAAGAGCTTGTTGATAATAAGGTTTTAACTAATGAAGTTACTTTAGATCTTTTGATCGAGAATGGTTTGGTTGGTAAAAATGATTTAGTGAAAATTTTAGGAAATGGAGAGTTGAAAGCTTCTCTTAAAATTTCAGTACATAAATTTACAGCAACTGCTAAAGCGGCTATTGAAGCAGCAGGTGGTGAAGCAATAAGCTTGTAAGCATAAACGAGAGCATGAAGAATTTTATTGATACAATATCCAATATTTGGAAGATAGAAGAGCTAAGAAATAGAATTCTTATTACATTAGGTCTTTTGTTGGTTTATCGTTTTGGTTGTCAAATCGTACTTCCAGGTATAGATTCAACACAATTAGGTGGTTTAACGGATAGTACTGATCAAGGTATTTTTGGTCTTTTAAATGCATTTACAGGAGGAGCCTTCGCTAATGCTTCTGTTTTTGCGTTAGGTATTATGCCTTATATATCTGCGTCTATTGTAGTTCAGTTGATGGGTATTGCAATTCCTTATCTTCAAAAATTACAAAAAGAGGGAGAAAGTGGTCGTAAGACTATAAATCAAATTACTAGATGGTTAACCATCGGTATTTGTATTGTTCAAGCTCCTGCATACCTATATGGCTTAGAAGCTTTTGGTGTTAGAGATAGTGCTTTCTTATTAGGTAAAGGCTTAGATTTTATGGTGCCTGCAGTTATCATATTGGTAACAGGTACTGTGTTTGCAATGTGGTTGGGTGAAAAAATTACTGATAAAGGTATTGGTAATGGTATTTCCCTTTTGATTATGATTGGTATAATCGCTACAATGCCTCAGTCTTTTGTGCAAGAATTTATATCAAGAACTACTGATAATAATGGGGGATTAATGTTCATTTTAATTGAAGTGATAGTTTGGTTCTTGGTTATTTTGGCTTGTATCCTTTTAGTTATGGCTACAAGACAGATTCCTGTTCAATACGCTAGAAGAACAGCTTCTGGCGGATATGAGAAGAATATCATGGGTTCTAGACAATATATCCCTTTAAAATTGAATGCATCTGGAGTAATGCCAATTATCTTTGCACAAGCAATTATGTTTGTACCGGGTATGATAGGTGGTGCTTTTGATGATACCGCATTCGGGCAATGGATGCAAGTGCAATTCAGTGATATTTTTGGATGGGCATATAATTTACTATTCGCAATATTGATTATAATCTTTACATATTTCTATACTGCTATTACGGTTCCTACCAATAAGATGGCAGATGACCTTAAAAGAAGTGGTGGTTTTATCCCTGGCATTCGTCCAGGAAAAGAAACTGGAGATTATTTAGATAAGATTATGTCTTTAATAACGTTACCTGGATCTATTTTCTTAGCTTTGCTGGCTATTTTACCGGCAATAGTGGTAAAGTTGATGGATGTTCAAGCTGGATGGGCTTTATTTTACGGCGGCACCTCACTTTTAATTATGGTTGGTGTAGCAATAGATACAGTACAACAGGTTAATTCATATTTGTTGAATAGACATTATGATGGCTTAATGAAAACGGGTAAAAATAGAAAAGTAGCATAATTTATGGCTAAGCAGGCAGCAATAGAACAAGATGGATCTATCATCGAAGCATTATCTAATGCAATGTTTCGAGTAGAATTGGAGAATGGACATGTGGTAACAGCGCATATATCAGGTAAGATGCGTATGCACTATATTAAACTATTACCTGGAGATAAGGTTAAATTAGAGATGAGTCCCTATGACCTTACTAAAGCAAGAATTACATATAGATACTAAGATACAAGATGAAAGTAAGAGCATCAGTTAAGAAGAGAAGTGCCGACTGCAAGATTGTTCGCAGAAAAGGCAGGTTGTACGTAATCAACAAAAAGAATCCTAGATTTAAACAAAGACAAGGGTAATTATGGCAAGAATCGCAGGTATAGATATACCAAAACAAAAGAGAGGCGTAATCGCCTTAACCTATATTTTCGGAATCGGAAGAAGTAGGTCACAAGAAATATTGAGTAAAGCCCAAGTTAGCGAAGATACTAAGGTTTCTGATTGGAATGATGATGAAATAGGTCGTATCAGGGAAGCTGCTTCTGAGTTTGTAATTGAAGGTGAATTACGTTCAGAAACTCAGTTGAACATTAAGCGTTTAATGGATATAGGCTGTTATAGAGGTATTCGTCATAGATCAGGTTTGCCTTTAAGAGGTCAACGTACTAAGAACAACTCTAGAACTAGAAAAGGAAAGCGTAAAACAGTTGCTAACAAGAAGAAAGCAACTAAATAATAATTAGGTATGGCAAAGGCAAGTACTAAAGTTACCAAGAAACGTAAAGTTATAGTTGATTCTGTTGGTGAGGCGCACATAAGTGCATCTTTCAACAACATCATTATCTCTTTGACAAATAAAAAAGGAGATGTTATTTCTTGGTCATCTGCCGGTAAATTAGGTTTTAGAGGGTCTAAGAAAAATACACCTTATGCTGCACAAGTTGCTGCAGAAGATTGTTCTAAGGTTGCTCACGAGGCAGGTTTAAGAAAAGTTAAGGTTTATGTAAAAGGTCCAGGTAACGGAAGAGAATCTGCAATCAGATCTTTACATAATGCTGGTATCGAAGTGACAGAGATTATCGATGTTACTCCAATGCCTCATAACGGATGTAGACCTCCTAAAAGAAGAAGAGTTTAATTAATTACTATTATATTTCACCGAAAGTGTAGTTACGATTATCGAAGGATAAGCCTTAATTCATAATCTCACTTTCAAATCAAAAGAAAATGGCAAGATATACAGGACCAAAATCAAAAATCGCCCGTAAATTCGGCGAAGCAATTTTCGGAGATGATAAATCTTTCGAGAAAAAGAATTACCCTCCAGGACAACACGGTAATAACAGAAGAAGAGGTAAAAAATCTGAGTACTCTGTTCAATTGATGGAGAAGCAAAAAGCTAAATATACCTACGGTATTTTAGAAAAGCAATTTAGAAACTTATTCCAAACTGCGAAAAGAAAAGAAGGTGTTGCTGGTGAAATTTTACTTCAATTATGTGAATCTCGTTTAGATAACGTTGTTTATAGAATGGGTATTTCTCCAACTAGAAGTGGAGCAAGACAATTAGTATCTCATAGACACATTACGGTAAATGGCGAGTTGGTAAACATACCTTCTTATTCATTGAAAGCAGGAGATGTTGTTGGTGTTAGAGAGAAATCTAAATCATTACAAAGTATTCAAGATTCATTAGCTGCTAGTAGTGCAGTTTACGAGTGGATTTCTTGGAACAGTGAGAAGAAGGAAGGTACTTATGTTACAATTCCTGAAAGATTACAGATTCCAGAAAATATCAAAGAACAATTAATCGTGGAGTTATACTCTAAATAAACAATACCTATCCAATTATGGCATTATTTAATTTTCAGAAACCCGATAAAGTAATAATGATCGATTCCTCTGATTTCGAAGGGAAGTTCGAATTTCGCCCTTTGGAACCTGGTTATGGATTAACTGTTGGGAATGCATTAAGACGAGTATTGTTGTCTTCTTTAGAAGGTCATGCAATAACTTCGGTTAGAATTGATAAAGTAGAACATGAATTTTCTACTATACCTGGCGTTGTTGAAGATGTAACAGAGATTATATTAAACTTGAAACAAGTTCGTTTCAAGAAACAAATAGAAGATTCTGAAGCTGAAGTTGTTTCAATTTCAGTAAGTGGTAAAAACCAATTAACAGCTGGTGATTTTCAAAAGTTTATTTCTGGATACCAAGTGTTAAACCCAGATTTAGTTATTTGTAATATGGATGCTAAAGTTAGTATCAATATGGAAATATCTATTGAAAAAGGCAGAGGTTATGTTCCTGCAGAGGAAAATAAAAAATCTGGTGCACCATTAGGTACTATAGCTGTCGATTCTATTTTTACACCTATTAAGAATGTAAAGTATAGTATTGAAAACTTTCGTGTAGAGCAAAAAACTGATTATGAAAAATTAGTTTTTGAAATATCTTCAGATGGATCAATTCATCCTAAAGACGCTTTAACTGAAGCAGCAAAAGTTCTTATTCATCACTTCATGTTATTCTCTGATGAGCGTATTACATTAGAAGCTGACGAAATTGCTCAGACAGAGACTTATGATGAAGAGTCTTTACACATGAGACAATTATTGAAAACTAAATTAGTGGATATGGACCTTTCTGTTCGTGCACTAAACTGTTTGAAAGCTGCTGAAGTTGATACTTTAGGAGATTTAGTTTCTTTTAATAAGAATGACTTAATGAAGTTTAGAAACTTCGGTAAAAAATCTTTAACAGAGCTTGAAGAACTTGTTATTAACAAGGGATTAAGTTTTGGAATGGATTTATCAAAATACAAATTAGATAAAGATTAAATAATCATATTTTGCTCCTCGTTCTATCGAGTTTGGTAGCAAGATGATAAAATTGTAACATGAGACACGGTAAAAAAATTAATCACTTAGGTAGAAAAACTGCCCACAGAAAAGCGATGTTAGCTAACATGGCTTGTTCTTTGATCGAACACAAAAGAATCAACACTACAGTTGCTAAAGCAAAAGCTTTAAAACAATTTATTGAGCCTTTGATTACTAAATCAAAAGCAGAAAATAATGTAAGTGCTGAAAAAGGTACTCATAACAGACGTATCGTTTTCAAGAATCTACGTGATAAGTATGCAGTTACTGAGTTATTCAGTGTTGTATCTGAAAAGGTTGCTGATAGACCAGGTGGTTATACTAGAATTATTAAATTGGGTAATCGTTTAGGTGATAACGCCGATATGGCAATGATAGAATTGGTTGATTTCAACGAATTGTATAATGCTGGTAAGCCTAAAAAGAAATCTACTAGAAGAAGTAGAAGATCAGGTGGTAGTGATGCTGAAGTTGTTTCTGCAGAGAAAGAAACTAAGGTTGAAGAAGCTCAAACTGAAACAGAAGCTAAGACAGATGATTCTAAGGAATAAAATTGTCAATAAATATTAATAATGAAAAAGGATAAGCTTTCTAGCTTATCCTTTTTTTATGTTTTTTTGTGAACGAATAAATTATAAGACTAAAATGAAATATCAGGCAAAGAGAAAAGCTATAATATTACTTGCAGATGGTACTATCTTTTTTGGAAAATCTGTTGGAGACAAAGAAGGTACTGCTTTCGGTGAAGTATGTTTCAATACAGGAATGACAGGGTACCAAGAGATATTTACAGATCCATCTTATTTTGGACAAATAATGGTTACAACCAATGCTCATATTGGTAATTACGGTGTAAATGACGGTGAAATAGAATCTGAATCTATTAAGATTTCTGGTTTAGTTTGTAGAAATTTCAGCTATGAGTATTCAAGACCTTTAGCAGACGATAGTCTACAAGGTTTTTTAGATAAGAATGAGTTGTTTGCTATTTCTGATGTAGATACGCGTGCTTTGGTTAGTTATATAAGAGATAACGGTGCAATGAATGCTGTTATTTCTACAGATGTTGAAAATATTGAGGAGTTAAAAAATCGATTGAGTAAAGTTCCAAGTATGAAAGGCTTAGAACTTGCTTCAAAAGTTTCTACGAAAGAACCATATTTCGTCGGTGATGAAAATGCAAACTTTAAAATAGCAGTACTTGATATAGGTATTAAGAAAAATATTTTACGTAATCTAGTTAAGCGTGGGGCATATGTTAAGGTTTTTCCTTACAACAGTAGTTTTGAAGAAATGTCTTCTTGGAGTCCTGATGCTTTCTTTATTTCTAATGGGCCTGGTGATCCTGAGCCTTTAGTGGATGCTATTGCAGCAGTGAAGAAAATGATACAAACAGATAAACCTTTATTTGGTATTTGTTTAGGGCATCAAGTATTGGCATTAGCAAACGGAGTTTCTACTTACAAGATGCACAATGGTCATAGAGGTATTAACCATCCAATATTAAACCTTATTACAGGTAAAGGTGAGATCACTTCACAAAATCATGGATTTGCTATTAATAGAGAAGAAACTGAGGCTAATGTGAATTTAGAGATTACACATACTCATCTTAATGAT
Organism: Maribacter sp. 1_MG-2023; assembly: GCF_030547005.1. Lineage (GTDB taxonomy): Bacteria > Bacteroidota > Bacteroidia > Flavobacteriales > Flavobacteriaceae > Maribacter. The sequence goes on from NZ_JAUOPN010000001.1 coordinate 56,593, forward strand.
AAGACAGTTGCCGGTATTCGAATGAAAGATAAAAATGTTTTTTCTGTGCAATACCACCCAGAAGCAAGCCCAGGTCCTCATGATGCAGATTACCTTTTCGATAATTTTTTTAAATTAATTGAGAATTGTTCAAAACATAACGAAATAGTTTAAATAAACATTAATTAATTGGCAAATGTAGGGGTTGAACCAGCAAGTTGAAAACATGCTTTTGTATCTTTACTTCTTTAAACAAACAACTAATAAAAAGATTATAAATGAGTATTATATTAAATGTTCACGCAAGACAAATATTAGATTCTAGAGGGAATCCAACAGTTGAAGTAGATGTAGTTACCGAAAACGGAGTAATGGGAAGAGCAGCTGTTCCTTCTGGAGCTTCTACTGGTGAACATGAGGCTGTTGAATTACGTGATGGAGGTAAAGCTTTCATGGGTAAAGGCGTAACTAAAGCTGTTGATAACGTAAACAGTATTATTGCAGAAGAGATATTAGGAATGAGTGTTTTTGATCAGAATCTTTTAGATCAAACTATGATCGATTTAGATGGTACACCAAATAAATCGAAGTTAGGGGCTAACGCTATTTTAGGTGTTTCATTAGCTGCTGCGAAGGCTGCAGCAAATGAATTAGGTCTTTCTCTTTTTAGATATATTGGTGGTGTTAGCGCTAATACGCTTCCTGTACCAATGATGAACATTATTAACGGTGGTTCGCATTCGGATGCGCCTATCGCTTTTCAAGAGTTCATGGTAATGCCTGTTAAAGCCAAAAACTTTAGTCATGCAATGCAAATGGGTACTGAGATTTTTCATAATCTTAAAAAGGTGTTACATGACCGTGGTCTTAGTACTGCAGTAGGTGATGAAGGTGGTTTTGCGCCGAACCTTGCTGGTGGTACTGAAGATGCTTTAGATACTATTGCGAAAGCAGTAAAAAATGCAGGTTATACTTTAGGTGATGATGTAATGATTGCTTTGGATTGTGCTGCGGCAGAATTTTTTGTTGATGGAAAATATGACTATACTAAATTTGAAGGTGAATCTGGTGTTATAAGAACTTCTGAAGAGCAGGCTCAGTACTTAGCTGATTTAAGTGCTAAATATCCAATTATCTCTATTGAAGATGGTATGGATGAAAACGATTGGGATGGTTGGAAATCTTTGACTGATAAAATCGGAGATAAAGTTCAATTAGTTGGTGATGATTTATTTGTTACAAATGTTGAGCGTCTTTCTACTGGTATTGAAAGAGGTATTGCAAATTCAATTTTGATCAAAGTAAATCAGATTGGTACATTGACAGAAACAATTGCTGCTGTTAATATGGCTAAAAATGCTGGGTATACTTCAGTAATGTCGCACCGTTCTGGTGAAACAGAAGATAATACTATTGCTGATTTGGCAGTAGCATTAAATACTGGTCAAATTAAAACTGGTTCAGCATCAAGATCTGATCGTATGGCTAAATACAACCAATTACTTCGTATTGAAGAAGAATTAGGAAGTACAGCTTATTATCCACAAGAAAAAGCCTTTAAGTTGGGTTAATTCTTATGTGAAATATATAATCAAGCCTTTCTCTCGAGAAAGGCTTTTTTTTTTGGCGTACTTCAAAACTTTAACTACCTTTTGAGAATAAACCAATAATAACCCCTCTTTGTTAGCGTATGAATAACTTTCTTTTTGTTTCCGCAGAGAATGATGCCATTCCTGATTGTAAAGCTGGTGGAATGGGTGACGTGGTTAGAGACGTGCCTAGAGAGATATCGAAACGAGGAGATAAAGTTCACGTAGTCGTACCCTCATATTCTAGATTGCATAAAAATGGAATCTTTAAAACTAAACTTGAATTTAGTCTTAGGGGTATGCCATACATGGCAGAATTGTATGAGGTGATTCCTAAGAGAGTAGATAAAAATATCACCCATTATGTTATTCACCATCCTGAGATATCGGAAGGTGGTATAGCTCATATTTATCATGATGATCCTACCGAACCTTTTTTTAATGATTTTATAAAGTTCATTATTTTTTGTACTGCTACAGCAGAAGCAATTAAGATTGGAGCCTTTGGTGATTTAGATATCGTTCATATGCATGACTGGCATTCTGCAGCGCTCTTGTTTATAAAAACATATCATCCTCAATATCAAGATTTGAAAAAGATGAGATATGTGTATACTATTCATAATCTTGCTATACAGGGTATTCGTCCTTTTTACAATAATTATGCATCGGTCAATCATTGGTTTCCTGAGATTCAGTTAGATCATAAAGCTTTGATGGATCCGCATTACCAAGATTGTATAAATTTAATGGCAGTCGGTATTCGCTTTGCAGATGCAGTTCATACGGTTTCTCCATCTTACAAAGAAGATGTGCTTTTGCCAAGTAGAAGACCTGAGTTTATTGGAGGTGAAAGTTTAGAAGAAGATTTAATAAAGGCAGATAATGAAGGTAGGCTTTTCGGTATTTTAAATGCCAGCAACTATGGTAATATAAGAGAAGCAGAAAAAGGATTGTTATATAGAAATACTGTAAAAGCTATTTTTAGATGGCTCCAAGAAAATTCGAAAAAGTATAAAGCAGATTTTCTTGCCCATACAGGAGAAAAAATTATGCAGTTTGTTGGTAATAAGCCAAAATTCATAGTGTCTAGTGTGGCAAGATTAACGGAACAAAAGTTCTATTTTCTAAAACGATCACCAGAAGCATTCGAGAAAATGTTGGCTAGGTTAAATGAAATTGATGGTATATTTATTTTGTTAGGTACTGGTGATCCAGATTATGAAGAGTTCTTTCGTTATATGAGTTATCAGCATAAAAATTTTGTATTCACCAACGGTCAATCAGAAGATCTGATTGATTCAATGTACCTAGAAACAGACTTGTACTTTATGCCTAGTTTATTTGAACCATGTGGTATTAGTCAAATGTTGGCTATGAGAAATGGTAACCCATGTTTGGTGCATCACACTGGTGGACTAAAAGATACTGTTCATCACTTGAAGACGGGATTTGTTTTTGGTGGTGATACCTACGATGAACAAATTAGTAATATGGTGAAGAGTTTTGATGAGGCATTGACCTTATGGGAGAACGATAAACCTGCTTGGATAAAGATAAAAGCGAATGCAAAAAAGGCTCGTTTTACTTGGGAAAAATCTTTAGATGCATATTACGAGTCACTATACTTGTTGTAATGAAAGCTATTCATAGTACTTATTGTTAATTTTACCCAAAACAGATTTTTGAAATTGGTAAACCAGTCTTGTTTTGTTAACTTTACAAGAAGTATATAAAACGTAAAAATAAAAATGTCAGACAAAGCTATTTTAGAATATAATGGTGAAAAATATGAGTTTCCTGTAATTAAGGGAACCGAAAACGAACTTGCAATCGATATTAAAACTTTGCGTTCGGCTACCAATGGAATTATAACTATTGATCCAGGTTTTAAAAATACAGGATCTTGTGAAAGTGCTATTACTTTTTTAGATGGTGAAAAAGGAATTTTACGTTACAGAGGATACTCAATTGAAGAGTTAGCTGAGAAAGCTGATTTCTTAGAAGTAGCTTATGCTTTGATATTTGGTGAATTGCCAAATACAGAAGAACTAGCAAAATTTCATAAAGACATTAAAGATGAATCTCATGTAGATGAAGAGATGAAAAAGATTTTGGACGGTTTTCCAAAATCTGCACACCCAATGGGAGTTTTATCTTCTTTGACAAGTGCATTGATTGCATTTAACCCATCAACGGTTGATGTGAGTTCTGATGAAGATATGTACCACGCGATTGTGCGTATTCTTGCTAAATTTCCAGTTCTTGTAGCTTGGACTTTACGTAAAAAGAAAGGTCTTCCATTAGATTATGGTGATGATAGTTTAGGGTATGTTGAGAATATTCATAAAATGATGTTTAAGCGTCCTAATCAAGATTATAAGCAGAATAAAGTTGTTATAGAGGCGTTAGACAAGTTATTGATTTTACATGCTGACCATGAGCAAAACTGTTCTACGAGTACTGTTCGTATTGTAGGTTCTTCTCATGCTGGTTTATTTGCATCTTTATCTGCAGGTATTTCTGCGCTTTGGGGTCCATTACATGGTGGTGCAAACCAAGCGGTATTAGAAATGCTAGAAGCTATTGAAGCAGATGGTGGCGATACTAAAAAATACATGGCTAAGGCTAAAGATAAGTCTGATCCTTTTAGATTAATGGGCTTTGGTCATAGAGTGTATAAAAACTTCGATCCTCGTGCAAAGATTATTAAAGTAGCTGCTGATGAAGTATTGGCAGATCTAGGTATAGATGATCCAATTCTTGAAATTGCAAAGGGTTTAGAGAAAGAAGCACTTGAAGATCCGTACTTTGTTGATAGAAAATTATATCCTAACGTAGATTTCTATTCAGGTATTATTTATAGAGCATTAGGTATACCAACAGAAATGTTTACAGTAATGTTTGCTTTAGGTAGATTACCTGGGTGGATTGCTCAATGGAGAGAAATGAGATTAAATGGTGAACCAATTGGTAGACCAAGACAAGTATATACTGGAGAAAATTTAAGATCTTTTGTCGAACTGGACAAAAGGTAGATTGCTACCGTTATCAAAAAAACAAAAAGCTCTTTTAATTTTTAAAGGGGCTTTTTTTTATGCAATTTTTTAAATCATATTTAAAACAAAACTTATGTTACAGTTACATATCAAAGATGAAGTTTCACAGTTAAAAGCAGTTGTATTAGGGATAGCTAAGAGTTCTGGACCTACACCAACTATTGAAGAAGCTTATGATCCAAAATCGGTAGAACATATTAAGGCTGGTACATACCCTATTGAAGCAGATATGGTTGCCGAAATGGAAGGTTTTAGAAAAGTGTTCGAGAAATATGATGTTAAGGTCTTTAGACCCGAAGTTCTTGAAAACTGTAATCAAATATTTACTAGAGATATTGCTTTTGTTATTGAAGACAAACTTATCAAAGCAAATATACTACCTGATAGAGAACAAGAAGTAGAAGCGATTTTACATGTTTTAGATAAAATTGATGATGATAATATTTTAACTCCTCCAGAAGACGTTCATGTTGAAGGTGGTGATGTTATGCCTTGGGACGATTATATTTTTGTAGGTACCTATACAGCACCAGATTATTCTACATATATAACTGCGAGAACAAATAAAGCTGCTGTTGCATATTTAACGAAACAATTTCCGAACAAAACTATTAAGTCTTTTGAATTAAGAAAGTCTAATACTATCGCGCAAGAGAATGCATTGCATTTAGATTGCTGTTTTCAACCTTTAGGGAAAGGGAAAGCAATTTTACACAAAAATGGATTTCTTGTAGAAGAGGAATATCAGTGGTTGGTAGACTTCTTTGGCAAAGAAAATATTTTTGAAATAGATGCCAATGAAATGTACCATATGTATAGTAACGTATTTTCTATTTCACCAGATGTTGTAGTATCTGAACGTAATTTTACACGTCTTAATAATTGGTTACGTCAACAAGGTTTTACTGTAGAAGAAATTGCGTATGCCGAAATTTCAAAACAAGAAGGGCTGTTACGTTGTAGTACTCTGCCTTTAATAAGAGCTTAATTTTAAAGATTTATAAAAAAGAAAATTTTAATTAGTACCCCTATGCAAATAACAAATACCATACTCATGATTCGCCCGGTGTCGTTTAGAATGAACGAGCAGACCGCTGTCAATAACTATTTCATGGAAGATATTGACTTGAAGAATCAAAAGATAAATCAGAAAGCTCAAGAAGAGTTTGATGCCTTTGTATCCGCATTAAAGGATAAGGGAGTTAATATTATCGTTGTTCAGGACACTAAAGAGCCAGACACTCCAGATAGTATTTTTCCTAATAACTGGATCTCTTTTCATGCAAATGGTACAGTCGGTGTTTACCCAATGTTTGCTGAGAATAGAAGAAATGAACGTAGAGAAGATATTTTTGAGATATTAGAACAGAACGGTTTTAAAATCAATGATGTCGTTGATTATACTTCTGCTGAAGAAGAAGAATTATTTCTTGAGGGTACGGGTAGTATATTAATAGATAGAGTAAATAAAAAAGCATATTGCGCATTATCTGAACGTGCAGATGAAGATTTGTTTATTGAGTTTTGTGAAGATTTTGATTTCTTCCCAGTTATTTTTACAGCAAATCAGTATGTTGATGGTAAGCGATTACCTATTTATCATACAAATGTGATGATGGCTTTGGCCGAAAATTTTGTTGTCATTTGTACAGATTCTATTGATGATAAAAAGGAAAGAAAAAATGTGTTGGACCATCTCAAAAAAGATGGAAAAGAAGTCATTATTATTACCGAACAGCAAATGCATCATTTTGCTGGTAATATGCTTCAGGTTTTAGGTGGTAATGACAAAAAATATATGGTTATGAGCTCTGCGGCATATAATAGCTTGCGATCAGAGCAGATAGCTCAAATAGAAAATCATTGCGCTATTCTACATAGCACATTACATACTATTGAAACTTGTGGTGGTGGTAGTGCGCGTTGTATGATGGCAGAGGTTTTTCTTCCTAAGAGATAAATCCTTTGGTTTGCCTATTTAATTATTTGTTTTAATGGGTCAAAAAAAGTCAAAGCCTTTCGTTATCTTCATAGAAATCAGATTTTAATTATGAAGCTGAAACCATTTTACACTTTTGTGTCACTTTTTGTTGTTGGTGCTATACTTGTATTTGCAAATACTCCGAAAATATCTGGTTATTCACATGTAGAAAATGAGGTAGTGAATGAGACAAAATCTGACGATTCTTATAATAAGATGATGGATGTACTTACCCATCAACGTTGTATGAATTGTCATCCTAGTGATCACATACCAAAACAGGGCGATGAAAGCCATCCTCATTATTTTGGAATGGCAAGGGGTGAAGATAATCATGGTTTTGAAGCGACTAGCTGTAACACTTGTCATCAATCTGAAAATAATCTAAATTCTGGTGTGCCTGGTGCTCCGCATTGGGCATTAGCACCAGCTTCTATGGCTTGGGAAGGACTTACTCGCGCGCAAATTGCAGAACGCTTACTTGATAAGAATACGAATGGTAATCGAAGTCATCAAGAGCTTATTAAGCATATGACCGAAGATGATTTGGTGCTTTGGGCATGGGAACCTGGCGTTGATGCAGATGGTGAGCCAAGAACGATACCACCAGTTTCAAAAGAAGAATTTAAGAAAGCTGTTGAAAACTGGTTTGCTGACGGAGCAGTAATACCTTCTAAATAATAAAATTTTATGGAAATTTCCTTGACTGTAAACGGTGTTTTAAAAACCGTAGATATAGCAGATGAAAACACACCTTTACTTTGGGTCGTTAGAGATACTTTAGATTTAAAGGGTACAAAGTTCGGTTGTGGAAAAGCGGCTTGTGGTGCCTGTACTTTGCATGTAGATGGTGAAGCGGTCAGGTCTTGTTCATACCCCGTAAAGTTTGCAGAAGGAAAAAAAGTGACTACGATAGAAGGGTTGGGAGATAGAGAAAATCCGCACCCTGTTCAACAGGCTTGGATCGAAGAGATTGTACCGCAATGTGGTTATTGTCAACCAGGATTTATGATGGCGACGGCTGCTTTACTAAATAAGGTACCTAAACCAACAGATGAAGATATTGATAAGAACATTATAAATGTATGTCGTTGTGGTACCTACTACCGAATGCGAAAAGCCATTCATAAGGCGGCGGAGTTGCAAGCAGAGAAGGTAATTAGTGAATCTAAAGAGTTATAATTGATGGCTGATAAAGAAAAAGATTCAAAGAAAGTGTCTAGAAGAAAATTTTTGGTCAAAGGCGGATTAGGAACCATAGGTGTGGTAGCTATTGGTGCCTACTTATTTAGAAGTCCTATTCGACGTCAAATTTTAGGCGTGGTAAATTCACTTGAAGCGCCTTATCTAGATAATATTGACCAACCAATGATTTGGTTTGAGGTAACTTCTGATAATAACATCCTATTACATTCTCCGAAAATGGAAATGGGGCAGGGCACATTTACAGGTATTGCCCAAATGGCTGCCGAAGAATTGTCTGTATCTATGAATCAAATTCAAGTAGTACATGCAGCTTCATCAACTGGAAATGTAGATAGTTTTGCCACTGGTGGTAGTACTTCTATATCTGGACTGTGGAAACCGCTTAGAGAACTTTCTGCCATGCTTCGGGTAATGCTTTTAAAAGAAGCTGCTCTTAAGATGAATGTAGATGTCGATCAGATTTCTGTTGTAGATGGCGTTATATCCGGCAACGGAAAAACATTGACTTATTCGCAAGCGGCAGAGGGAGTTGAGAATTGGGAGGTGCCAGATGTTCCTGTATTAAAAGATGCTAAAGATTATAAATACATAGGTCAACCAATTGCTAGGGTTGATTTGGATGAGAAAGTATACGGAGATCCGATATTCGGTATGGATGCGGAAATGCCAGATATGCTTTATGGTGCCGTGGTTAGACCTACGAAAATAGGTTCAATTTTCGTCAGTGCAGATACTAAAGCAGCAGAGCATATGCCTGGTGTAGTTAAGATTGTTGTTGAAGATGATTTTGTAGGTGTAGTGGCAAACTCTATGCTAGAAGCGGAGAAAGCAAAAGATGCCATTATCGTTACATGGGATAGCTATGATAATTTAAATACCGACGCAATTGTCAAAATGATGACCGTGGGAAACGGAAATTCTTCTGTGATTCAAAAGAACGGAGATTCTTTTGATGATCAAGATGAAATAGTCACTTTAGAATTCAGAAGTCCGATTGGGGCGCATGCTCAAATTGAACCAAATGGGGTTGTTGCATTTGTTGATGGCGATAGTGCTACTATAAAAATATCAACTCAAGTTGTTGGTCTTACAAGAAAAGAGGTTGCAAAACGATTAGATTTAGATGCGGAAAAGGTTAATGTAGTACCTACTTATTTGGGTGGTGGTTTTGGCAGAAGATTACATACACCACATGCTGTGCAGGCTGCTATTATGTCTAAAGCTGTCGGTAAACCTGTTAAATACTTTTTTAGTAGAAAAGAAGAGTTTCAGCATGATATGTTTCGACCGCCAACACATCATGTTATAAAAGGAAAATTAAATGCGGAAGGTTATCTAGAAGGACTGGAACACCAATTCGTGAGTGGTGATGTTGCTACAGATTCTGCCTTAATACCTAATGCACTTACTAACTTTTTAGGTGTCGATGTTGGTGCCATTCGTGGCGGATTCATTCAATATACAGCAATACCTAATTTTAAAGCGGAGTGCTGGCATGTTGAGTTGCCTTTTGCTACGAGTTGGTGGCGTAGTCTAGGGTTGTTGGCTAATACGTTCGCCATGGAAAGTTTTATGGACGAAATGGCGCTAAAAGCGAATAAGAATGCGGTCGATTTTAGATTGCATCAAATAGCAGATGAACCTATTGATATTCGTTTAAAAAATGTAATTAAAGCCGCTGCTGAAAAATCTAATTATAACGAAGAGGTAAAAGATGGTCGTGCTATGGGCTTTGCTGCCTCAATAGATGCAAATACGCCATGTGCGCAAGTAGCTGAAGTTTCTATTGTAGATAATGAAATTATAGTGCATAAGGTAATCGTTGCCATGGATCCAGGTTTAGCGGTTAATCCTGATCAGATTCGTGCGCAATGTGAAGGTTGTGTAATTATGGGGATGAGTGCTGTGCTTTACGAGCAAATGTTTGTGGAGGATGGAGAATTAACTCCGACAATCTACGGACCTTATCAAATGGCTTTAATGAAAAATGCTCCAAAAGAAATTGATGTAGTTTTATTGCAAGGTAAAGACACACCAGGTGCGGTAGGGGAGCCGCCTCTAGGACCAATTGGAGCTGCAATCGCAAATGCCGTTAGACGCTTAACGGGAGAACGCTTAACTGAGTTGCCTTTAAAGCTTTCAAAGAAGGCTTAACAGAAGTTCTGGTTATTGATTAGCATTTTTCTGATCAGCGATGTTTTTAATCATTCCGCCAAAAATGAAGTAGTGGAACGGTACTATGCTGTACCAGTATAATCTACCTCTTAATCCACGTGGTCTAAAAGTCGCGGTTTGATGTAGCACATTGTTCTCATCTATTTTAAACTCTAACCAAGCTTCGCCCGGTAATTTCATTTCGGCAAATAGCAGTAGTCGTTTCGCTTTTTTATCTGCTAAGAGCACTCGCCAAAAATCTAAAGAATCACCAGCAAATATTTTATGGGCGTGCGTTCTACCACGTCTTAAACCGACACCTCCAGAAAGCTTGTCCATAAATCCGCGTATTTTCCAAAGCCAATTTCCGTAATACCATCCGGTTTCACCGCCAATGCTCCAAATACGTTCTAAAACTTCCTCAGGATTTGAAATTTTTACTTGTTTATAATCCTTTAGTACTCCAAATTTAGGGACTTGTATATGCTTTTCAAGATTATCTACAAATCGTCCGCTGATCATACTATCCTTCCAACTACTTATTACTAAGTTTTGCTCAATTTTTTTAAAGGCTAAATTAATTGCTTCTTTGTAGGTGTGTGGAGTAATGCCGAGAATATCTTGTAATCGTGTGTCTTTTGCCACTACTTCGATCTTCATGCTATCTACCAGATTCAATGCTAGTTTGTATGAGGTTGAGGTTACAAAATATAACCAGTAGGAAGATAGTTTAGGGGTCATAACTGGTACGGTCCATATCCAGTTTTTGAATCCTCTAACTTCGGCATATTTATGCAACATTTCTTTATAGGTCATTACATTGGGTCCGGCAATATCGAAGGAATCATTATATGTTTTTTCATTTCCTAATACACCTGTTAGAAATGTAATGACATCACGTATGGCAATAGGTTGCGTTTTTGTTAATACCCATTTCGGCGTAATCATAACCGGTAATTTTTCACACAAATCGCGAATGATTTCAAAAGAAGAACTTCCAGATCCTACAATGATACCTGCTCTTAATACCGTTAATTTGAAGTTACCTTGATATAAAATATCTTCTACATTTTTTCTAGATTGTAGGTGTTTAGAAAGGTTGTTGTCATTCACAATTCCGCTCAAATAAATTACTTGTTTAATTTGAGTTTCAGCGACATATTTGTTGAAGTTTTCAGCAGTATTAGCCTCCATTTCATCAAAGTCTTGTGTTGACGAACTCATAGAGTGAATTAGAAAATAGGCAGCATCAATGTCTTTTGGTACTGCATTTTCTTTAGGTTCTTCTAGAAAGTCAATTTCAATGACATCTATTTGTTGCCTAGTCTCTTTATCTACAGAAAGTCTGGTTTCATCTCGTACAGCACAAACTATCTCATGCCCCATTTCTAAAAGCTGCGGTAGTATGCGCATACCTATATAACCATTGGCTCCTGTAAGTAGTATTTTCATAAATCTTCTATAGAGGTTGGTGCGTTATCGGCTTTGTAGCCTAATATTTTTTTAAAGAATTTCTGTACTGCTTTGGTGTCAGACTCCAATTTTATAAAATGATGGTCGCGGTAAATTGAATATACAGATGCTTCACCTTTATACATAGAGAGTTTGTAGTATGGTATCACCAAAGCATAAGATTCTAATAATGACCTAAACCCAACTATGATTCCATCAGGTCTCATTTCTATATTACAGATATCTCTATTATTATCTAGAATTAGCAGGTTTCTTATCTCAACACTTGTTTCTGTAATAATCAATTTAGGAGAGCCAATACCGCCCATTGCCCATCGTTGTTTTAAGGTAAAAGGCTTGCCGACCGCATCATCTATTTTTCGAGTAGCCTCTTTATTGTTGTAAGATACATTTACAAGCATACGAATTCAATTACATTGTTTTTATTAAAGTTAGCGAAATGCCAAATGAATACAGCATCTGTTTACCTTAAAAGCCTAAAAAATGATTAGTTTTGCAGCCTTAATTAAACGTTTTGGTGAATATTCAAGAGGTACTATCAGATAAAGTAAAAGAAGCGGTTAAATCTATTTTTGACAAAGAATTGCCAAATGTAGAATTTCAACCTACCCGTAAAGATTTTGAAGGCGATATCACGATTGTGGTTTTTCCGATGTTGCGCGTGGTAAAGGGCAATCCAGTTCAGATTGGTGAACAAATTGGCGGGTATTTAGAAGAACATGTAGACGCCGTTGCAGGCTTTAATGTGATTAAAGGCTTTTTAAATATTGTTATCAATGATGGTTTCTATTTAGATTTTTTCAATTCAATTTCTTCAGTGGAGAATTTCGGATTTGTAAAGGAGTCTGATGATGCCGTAATGGTAGAATATTCTTCTCCTAATACCAATAAGCCATTGCACTTAGGTCATATTCGTAATAACTTATTAGGATATTCCGTTGCTGAAATTTTAAAGGCATCAGGTAAAAAAGTGTACAAGACCCAGATTATTAATGACCGCGGAATCCATATTTGCAAGAGTATGGTGGCTTGGCAGAAATTCGGAAACGGAGAGACGCCTGCTTCTACAGGTCTTAAGGGTGATAAACTAGTTGGTAATTATTACGTTGCTTTTGATAAAGCATATAAAGAACAAATAGCAAAATTAGTAGCTGAAGGTACTGACCTAAAAGTTGCTGAAAAAGAAGCGCCGATTTTATTAGAAGCAAAAGATATGCTTTTAAAATGGGAAGCTGGTGATGCCGAAACAGTAGCACTTTGGAAAACCATGAACGGATGGGTGTACAAAGGTTTTGAGGTTACTTACAAGAATTTAGGAGTCGATTTTGATAACCTATACTATGAAAGTGATACCTATCTTTTAGGTAAAGATGTTGTTGCAGAGGGATTAAAAAAAGGAGTTTTCTTTAAAAAAGAAGATGGAAGTGTTTGGATCGATTTGACCGAAGACGGATTAGATGAGAAAATTGTTCTTCGTTCAGATGGTACTGCGGTTTACATGACCCAAGATATTGGTACTGCTATACAACGTGTAAAAGACCACCCAGATGTAAATGGTATGGTGTACACTGTTGGTAACGAACAAGATTATCACTTTAAAGTATTATTCTTAATACTACAAAAACTCGGATTCTCTTGGTCGAATAAATTACACCACCTAAGTTATGGTATGGTCGATTTACCTAGTGGAAAAATGAAGAGTAGAGAAGGTACTGTTGTTGATGCTGATGATTTAATGGCAGATATGACACGAACTGCCGCTACAATTTCTGAAGAATTAGGTAAGCTTGAAGATTATAATGAGGAAGAAAAGCAATCGTTGTATAAGATGATTGGCTTAGGTGCTTTAAAATACTACATATTAAAAGTAGATCCTAAAAAACGAATCTTATTTGACCCTGAAGAGTCGGTTGATTTTCAAGGGAACACAGGTCCGTTTATACAGTATACTTATGCACGTATTCAGTCTATCTTAAGAAAGGCAGAAAGCATGGGTATTGATATTTCTAAGGATGCCAAGGTTACGGAATTACACGCAAAAGAAAAGGAGCTGATTAAACAACTTCAAATCTTCCCAGATATCATTCAATTAGCTGCGGAGAATTATAGTCCGGCATTGATTGCCAATTATACGTATGATTTGGTGAAGGAATTTAATTCGTTCTATCAGCAAGTTTCGATACTTGGCGAGTCTGACGATGAGAAGAAAGTATTACGTGTTCAGTTATCTAAGAAAGTAGCTGAGGTTATACAAGATGCATTCAAATTATTGGGTGTTGAAGTGCCTGAGCGCATGTAATTCTAAAAACTGATTCGTATGCTGGCATTGGGCGTAATACCTAATGATAAGCGCTCAATAGTTTCAATGGTATTATCATCTTGCAGCCTGTAATAGGTGTTTAGGGTATTTTGCCTGTTCGTAAAATTTAATACGGATACGCCAAAAATAGCATTCATTTTATCGCTCATTTTTAAGGTGTAATTTGCAGATGCGTCTGCCCTAAAGTATTCGGGTAGTCTGCTGCTATTAGGTTCTTCGTAATTTATTTCGGTTGGGAAAACATTAGCATTTATGGGTTCATTTTCATCTGGTTGTGTAAAGGGTTTTCCTGATTTGTAATTTAAGCCAACACCTAATTTAAGATCACGGATTGTATAGTTGCCTGCTAGGGTGATAGCATGTCTAACATCTAAATTATTAGGAAAAGTAGCTGGATTTAAGACATCAAATGTATAATCGTTTTTATTGAAGGTGTAGCTAAGCCATGCGCTATAGTCGTTATTCTTTGTATTGATTAAAAACTCTGCTCCTTTAACTGCGTATGATCCAATCTCACCATTAAATTGATTCTGATTTTGGAAACCTTGAGTATAAACATTAATACCATTTACTTCTTTGTAAAAAGTATCTATACCCACATATAAGTTGTTGGTATCATAATTAAAACCAATAGAGCCTTGTTTACTTTTTGTAATGGGCAAGGCATCACCGTCAGAAAGAATCCATCTTCTTTTTTCTATACCTAGAAAGTTCTGTTCTAAATCGATTATCTGATTGGTGACCTGACTTTTAAATTCACCTAATACTTCGGTTTTAAAATTTGGTAACAGCTCATAACTAATATTAATACGAGGCTCAAAAATGTATTCTTGAAACGTATTAAGATTTTCAAAATAGTTTAATCTTCCTCCAATGAAACCCGTTAATTTCTCATCTTCTGAGCTATAGGAGATTTCGCTGAATACCCCGTGTTTGCGAATTACGCCTTTTATATTGCTGGCAAATGGCGGCTGGTTAACGTTGGTGGTATTTTCAATTCCTGTTTCTGTAAACTCATAGCCGTTAATCCAGACTAAGTTCTCTTTTAAATTGTAATTGGTAGTGAGTTTTATGTTAGATTCCTTTACTAAATTATTCTGCTTTAATTGCTGCGTCTGATTGTTTGATATGGATAAGGCATCTAAATCATACTGTGTGTAATAGAAACTTAGCTGAGACGATAAATCATCTGTCCATTCGCTCTGTAATTCACCCCCAACAGAAAAATTATCCTGATTCAGATTACTCCTGTTTGGGGCAATGGTGTCATTAGCTGTTTCAATATAATTTAGGTTATTGCTCATGTTAATTAAACTCACGCTTACTCTCTGATGGGGTTTAATTTCGTAAATAAACTTAGCAGTGAAATCATAGAAATAGAAATCACTTTCGCTATTTACTTCTGTATCTTGAAATGCTTTTTCTGAAAATTTAGTGTATGTTGGTGTGTTTAAGAAATCGGTATATGATCGGCGGGCAGAAACTTGTAATGCCATGTTATCTTGAATAGGAATTACTCCGTAAACATCTCCTGAAATTAAATTGAATCCAGCTCCGCCGCTAAAATTTAAAGGTAATTCTTCCGTAGTTCGCATACTCAAAGTCCCACTAACGCCACCACTATAGAGGGCAGAAGTACCGTTTTTTATGATTGCTACTTTTTCGGTGACATAGGGGTTGAATGCTGATATCAATCCGAAAAAATGACCGGTTTGGTACATTTTTATTCCGTCCCAAAGAATGAGATTTTGATCATTTGTACCACCTCTAATATTAATATCCGAAACGGTTTCATCAACACTTTTTATACCAGGTAAGGCCTGTACAGTCTGTAGAATATCTGGTTCGCTAACTCCAGGCAAGATTCCGAATTCTGAGGGATTCAATTCGATACTAGCGTTATTAAGTTTCTTTAGTCCCGTAGTTAGAAATTGGGTAACAACGACTTCTTCTAATTCTTGATAGCTGAGCGCCATGGCAATCGCTTTACATTCGGTAGTTTTTATAAGCTCTTTTGCCTCAATGAAAATGGGTTTGTAACCAAGGTGTTTTATATGCACCAATGAATTAACGGGTACGTTTTCAAAGCTGAAAGAACCATAATCATCTGTAATGCCAGATAAGTTAGATTCATAGATTTCAATTGTGGCACCTGGTATATTGTTTTCTTCAAAATTGTCTAGCACAAATCCACAGATAGAAATGGTCGATGTTTTGGCTAAGGTGTAGTAGCGATCGCTTAATTTGTTGATGGTAATTCCGGTTTCATCTTGTAGGCCATTTATAATATCGTCAAGAAAACTGGATGTTGGTTTTGTAATGTAAACCGATTTCACATCGGTATCTGCATATGAGAATTTTACATCGAACGAAGTTTCTAATTCAGACAGATAGTTGCGTAAAGCGACACTATCTTTCTTTGCGGTTTGGGCATAACTAGTCCCACTGAAAATCAGTAAGAAAATTAAGGTGATAAGCGTATTAAGGTGCTTCTTCAGCATAGAACAGCACTTTATTCCCATCTAAGTTAAACTTAATTTGTAAAGGAACGCTAATGCTCTTTAAGGCAAGGTCTAGGTTTTTATTACTAAAGGATCCCGTAAAAAGTTGAGCAGTATCAATATCTTTAGCGCTGACTTCAACATTAAATTGTCGTTGTAACTCATCTAAAACATAGTGTAGCGGAATACTTTTAAAAGAACTCTCTTGAGATAACCATGAAGGTGTGCCGTTAAGGGTAGTTTTTAGCATAGTTGTATTTCCGTTAATGGACAATAAGGAGTTTCCGGCAGGTAATTTAGTTTCTTTCCCGTTGATAGTGACACTTACCAAGCCTTCAAAACAGGTAACTTCAAAATAATCATCTCTGGTTTCTACATTGAATTGAGTTCCTAATACAGTAACTAGCCCTTCAGAAGTTTCAACGGTGAATTTTTTTCCTTTGGCTACTTTAAAATACGCTTCACCTTTAAGGTCTACATTTCTATTAGCATCCCATTTTTTCTCACTGAAAGCTAATTCAGATTCAGCATTCAAAATAACTTCAGAGGCATCTGGTAAAGTAATTGATTTGTTCTCAGCATATTCTGTCGTAAAAGATTCGTTTAGTGTACTTAAGTAAAAGAATGAACTGGCAAGCAATACAGCAATTACTGCGGCCACGCGAAGAAACTTTTTAAATGGAGATAATATAAATACTTTGGTTTCTTCTACAGTCTTTGTTTGATCAATAGATTGCCATGCTTTATCCATATCAAATTCAGGAGATTCTAACCGAGCGGAAGAATCCTTAATTTTTTGATATGTTTCATAAGCTTCCGACTTCTTGAACTCCGCCAACTCGGCTTCGGTCAATTCATCATTAAGCCATTTTGCTAAGTAATTGTCTTGCATGTTTTTAGCTTTGTATTAGTATAACAACTAAGTAGATGAATACCCTACTTTTTTATTTTTTTATTAAGTATTAAGTATTAAGTATTAAGTAAAAAGTATTATTTTATTTCCAACAACCAACAACCAACAACCAACAACCAACAACCAATTAAATTCCATCAATTTGTTCTCGTAAACTTTTTAATGCTAAATGCATCCTTTTTTCGATTGCTTTGACACTTACACCTTCCATTTCGGCTATCTCGGCATATTTTTTTCCGTCTATCCTATTTAATAAAAAAGTAGTGCGTTGATTTTCTGGAAGACCGTTTAATGCATTATCCAATTTTTCTTTGAATTGATTTTCCTCCATAATAAACTCTGGAGATTCATTGGTGGTCTTTATGGTAGCATCGGCATATTTTAACCGTACTTTTTCTGCCTTAATAACATTAAGATAAAGATTGTTCGCTACCGTGTACAAATATGATTTTGCTTTTTCTGGTGCAACCTTGGCGCAATTCTCCCACAGCTTTACAAATGCTTCTTGTACGGCATCATTCGCTTTCGCTTCATTGCCAAATTTGTAATAAATATAATTGAAGATGGTTTTAGACGTTTCGTTAAAAACCCTTTTGTAAACCTGCTCTTCGCACACATTTAATTGTTGGTCTGCTTTCAATAGATTGCTTTTTATCAAAGATATTTGAAAAATATTAAAAAGAAGGTAGGGTATTTTTAAAGTCAGTTGTTTTAGAAGCATAATAACAAACAATACCAAGTCATTATGAAAAAATATTTCAAATATGCAATGTACGTTAGCCTACTAACAATTGCACTGAGCTTTACTGCTTGTCAAGATGAGATAGAAGAAATTAATAACGGTGAAGAACCAACTGCAATTACAGCAAATTCTTCTACCGCCGATTTAATTCAACGTACCAGTTCTAACGACGGTTCTTGCGATAATATCGTTGATGGTACAAGTTGTTATGAAATCAATTTTCCATACACGGTAGAAGTAAATGGAATAACACTTACTATCGATTCTGAAGAAGATATTGAACAAATAGAAGCCATTTTTGATAGTGTTGAGGATGATGAAAATCTTCTAGATATCATTTTCCCTATTACCATAACTGCAGGTGATTTCTCTGAAATTACAATTAATGGTTTTGACGAGTTACGTTCATTAGCAGCAGATTGTAAAGAAGGCGGTGAAGATGATGATATAGAATGTATAGATTTTGTTTACCCAATGACTCTATTTACATTCAATGTAAATCTAGAGCAGACTAGTACTGTTGAGGTTACAAGTGATCGCGAGTTGCGTTTGTTCTTTAAAGATTTAGGGGGTGATAATTTAATAAGTTTTGATTTTCCTGTGACTTTAAAATTATCAGATGAAACTACCATTGTAGTAGAGAGTAATGAAGAATTAGCAATTGCGATTGAAAATGCAAAAGACGATTGCGATGAAGATGATGACGATGATTACAACGATGATGATTTTGACCAAGATGAGTTAAATGAAGAATTAATAGAGTGTGTGTGGTTCGTAACAGAGTTTAAAAGAAACGATATTGACCAGACGCCGCAATACGTAAATTACATTTTAAACTTTAAAGAAGATGGTACGGTAAGTACTGGGTTTAACGGTGCAACTGTAGTTGAAGGTACTTGGACAACAACCGTTGGAGATGATGGTGCAAAACTTACGATGGAATTCGAGAATTCTACCGATTTTAACCTAGAGTGGGATGTCTACGACTTAGGAGATGATAAAATTAAATTGTACAGTGGCGATAGTAATCGAGTTGTTATGAAGCAATTCTGCGATGAAGACTTAGAAGAAGTGACTATTGAAAGTATCACTGAAACCTTAAGTGATTGCTCTTGGATTGTTAAAAGAGTGAAAAATAACGGAGACCAGATCAATAGATTATTAGGTAGCGAATTTGAATTTCAAGCAGATGGTATTGTAACTCTAACTAATGATGCAACTGTTTCTGAAGGTACTTGGGTTGTTACCACAAATACACAAGGTAGATTGGTAGTTGCTATTAACATGGATGATGAACCAGCGGTAAGTTTCGATTGGTTGTTGACGGATCTTGAAGAAGGAATGGTAAAATTCAATGTAGAAGAGGAATTCTATGAATTGGTGATCGTTAAAAATTGTATCGTGGATAACGATGAAGAAGAAGATATCACTTTCATAAAAAGCATATTCAACAATATGGAATGGGATGTGGCTTACTTCTCTGAAAATGATGATGAGTCTACAGTACTTTTTGCAGATGTAAAATTGTACTTGGAAAATGACGGCACTTTAGAAGTTAGAAATTTAGAAGGAGAAGTCTATAGCAATGGCACGTGGTTTGTATATAGAAATGCATTTAGCGGTAAGTTAGAAATGATTATTTCTTTTGAAACAGGTAGTAATTACGAGCCTTTGGCAAACGATTATCAAATTCTAGAGATAGATGAAACAAGAATAGAGCTTAAACATGAAAATGATACTGGTTTATATGACCATTTAGTTTTAGAAAGATAGTAAGATTAGAACATCCAGAAATATACCGTCAACAGTAAAGAGTTGGGCCTCGTTGGCGGTATTGATGGAGGTTTTGAACTTGCAGCTTATGAAAATGTAATACCTTTTTTGCCCCACAACTAAGTTTAGAGCATCCATTTTATAATGGGTGCTCTTTTGTTTTGTTTATTTTATGGTACTTGCTACTGAATTTACGCTGATATTATTAAATTTGTAACCCCTTAAAAAAGAAAAGAATGTTCGATAATTTAAGCGATAAGCTAGATAAGGCTTTACATGTACTAAAAGGACATGGTCAGATTACAGAAATTAATGTTGCAGAGACTACCAAAGAAGTACGCCGAGCCTTATTGGATGCGGATGTTAACTTTAAAATAGCCAAAGAATTTACCAATAAGGTAAAAGAAAAGGCATTGGGGCAAGATGTATTGACCACCTTACAACCTGGTCAGCTAATGGTCAAGATTGTAAAAGATGAATTAACTCAATTAATGGGTGGTGAATCTGAAGGTATTAATCTATCTGGCAATCCGTCTATTATTTTAATGTCCGGTTTGCAGGGTTCTGGTAAGACTACCTTTTCTGGTAAGCTTGCAAATTTCCTAAAAACAAAAAAATCTAAAAAACCATTATTGGTTGCTTGTGATGTTTATCGTCCGGCGGCAATAGATCAATTGCACGTAGTAGGTGAGCAAATTGATGTTCCTGTATATTCAGATAGAGAAAATACAGATCCGGTTTCTATTGCTCAAGCAGGTATTGCTAAGGCAAAGGCAGAAGGTTTTAATGTTGTTATAATTGATACCGCTGGTCGTTTAGCTGTAGATGAGAAAATGATGGCAGAGATATCTGATATTCATAAAGCAATACAGCCTCAAGAAACATTGTTCGTTGTAGATTCTATGACGGGTCAAGATGCTGTGAATACGGCAAAAGCCTTTAACGATATCTTAAATTTTGACGGTGTTATCTTAACCAAATTAGATGGTGATACCCGTGGTGGTGCCGCTATATCTATTAAGTCGGTTGTTGATAAGCCAATTAAATTTATAGGTACTGGTGAAAAGATGGAAGCTATTGATGTTTTCTATCCATCACGTATGGCAGATCGTATCTTGGGTATGGGTGATGTTATTTCACTTGTAGAAAGAGCGCAAGAACAGTTTGATGAAGAGGAAGCTAGAAAGATTCAAAAGAAGATTGCCAAGAATAAATTCGGATTCGATGATTTCCTGAGCCAAATTCAGCAAATTAAGAAAATGGGTAATATGAAAGACCTTATGGGGATGATTCCTGGTGCAGGAAAAGCCTTAAAAGGTTTAGATATTGATGATGATGCCTTTAAGCATATTGAAGCTATTATTTATTCAATGACACCAGAAGAACGTTCTACACCTTCTAAATTAAATGCTAGTAGAAAAAAACGTATTGCAAAGGGTGCAGGTAGAGAAGTTCAAGAAATCAATCAGCTTTTAAAGCAATTTGATCAAATGAGCAAGATGATGAAAATGATGCAAGGCGGCGGCGGTAAGAAGATGATGCAGATGATGGGCGCCATGAAAGGAATGAAATAACAACCAAACAACACAACTTAAAAAGAAGCGGATATGGAATTATTGGATGGTAAAAAAGTATCCAACGAAATAAAAGAGGAGATCAAGGCCGAGGTTGCCAAGATGAAAGAACGTGGTGAAAAAGTACCACACTTGGCAGCAATTATTGTTGGTAGTGATGGCGCTAGTTTAACCTATGTAGGTAGTAAAGTTCGTTCTTGCGAGCGTATAGGTTTTGAATCTACTTTAATTCAAATGCCGAGTACTACCTCTGAACAAGAGTTATTGAACAAGATTAAAGAATTGAACGTTAATGATGACATCGATGGTTTTATTGTTCAACTACCGTTACCAGAACAAATAGATACCCAAAAGGTAATTATGGCCGTAGATCCAGATAAGGATGTTGACGGATTTCATCCTACCAATTTCGGTAAAATGGCTTTGGATATGAGTACGTTCATACCTGCTACTCCGTTCGGTATTCTTGAATTATTAGAACGCTACAAGGTAGATACAAAAGGTAAACATACCGTAGTTATTGGTCGTAGTCATATTGTAGGTAGACCAATGAGTATTTTAATGGGTAGAAAAGGATGGCCAGGTAATTCGACCGTAACCCTTACTCATAGTCATACAAAAAACATTACACAAATTATTTCGCAGGCAGATATTGTTATTTCTGCATTAGGGGTACCTAAATTCTTAAAAGCAGAAATGGTGAAAGATGATGCTGTTGTAATTGATGTGGGTATTACTAGAGTACCAGACGAAACTAAAGAAAAAGGATATTATATTACGGGTGATGTTGACTTTGAAAATGTAAGTAAAAAAGCATCATTCATAACTCCCGTACCTGGAGGCGTTGGTCCTATGACGATTGCAATGCTATTGAAAAATACATTGTTAGCTCGTGAGAGACATAGAAGTAGAAACTAATTTCCGTAGAAATTTATAAAATGAGCCTTGCAATATAATTGTGAGGCTTTTTTTATGCCGGTAATTTCTTGATTTCTACTCCTGTTTCTGTAGTGTCATTTGGAGTTAAGATATCAATGTCATTACTGTCATCATAATCACAACTTGCTAGTCCGGTTATTGAAATTCCTATTAATAAAGTGTATAGTAGTTTTTTCATAATAAAGGATTTATGCTGTCAAATAAATAGGACATGTATATAAAACGGTGAAATATTAGTCTTGGTATTTGATGTGAATTTAGAATGCTGTACCTTTTGTGAAACATTTATCCTTATGAGAAAAATTCTTTTGGTACTAGTGGTCGTTGCTTTTGTAATTGGATGTACGGAACCTCCTAAATTAGAGCATAAATTTTCAATAAAGGTTAGTTATTCTGCTGAGGTAGATTCTTTGGTTAAAGATGGTCGTTTGCTGCTCATGCTTTCTACAGATGATAGTAATGAACCTCGGTTTCAAATCAATGACGGACTCAATACACAACTGATATTCGGTGTGAATGTGGAGAATTGGGCTAAGGATTCAGTTATAACTTTTGATGAGAATGTTTTTGGGTATCCGTACGAAAGCTTAAAAGATGTTCCGCCGGGTGAGTATAATGTACAGGCGCTTTTGAACGTATATGAAACTTTTAATCTTTCTACCGGTCATACCGTAAAGTTGCCTATGGATAATGGCGAGGGACAACAATGGAATAAATCTCCTGGTAACTTATATAGCAAACCATTTAAAATTAGAGTTGCTGGTAACGGATTTGAAAATGTGTCGGTCGATTTAGATCAGGTGATTGCACCA
Source organism: Maribacter sp. 1_MG-2023 (assembly GCF_030547005.1). Lineage (GTDB taxonomy): Bacteria > Bacteroidota > Bacteroidia > Flavobacteriales > Flavobacteriaceae > Maribacter. Next base: position 79,608 of record NZ_JAUOPN010000001.1, read on the forward strand.
ATTGAAGAACCAGAAGATACTAAGTGGATTAAGCATGTAAAAGTGAAGTCAGAAAAGCTTTCTGAGTTTTGGGGACGTGATATTTTCTTAGGAGCGCATGTATTGCTGCCAAAAGGATTTGAAGAACATCCAGAAGCTAAGTATCCACTGATGGTTTTTCACGGACATTTTCCTTCAGATTTTGGCGGATTCAGAACTACGCCTCCAGATCCTAAAATGAAACCAGAATATTCTGAACGATTTAGTTTAGAAGGCTATAATGTTATTCAACAACAAGAAGCTTACGATTTTTATAAACGTTGGAACGAGCCAGATTTCCCTCGTTTTATTATAATCGAGATTCAGCATCCTACACCATATTACGATGATTCATATGCAGTAAACTCCGCTAATCAAGGTCCGTATGGCGACGCCATTACCTATGAACTTATTCCTGAAATAGAAAAACAATTTAGAGGAATGGGAGAGGGGTGGTCTCGTTTTCTATATGGCGGTTCAACCGGTGGTTGGGAAGCTTTGGCGGTTCAGGTGAAATACCCAGATGAATATAACGGTTGTTTTGCGGCATGCCCAGATCCGATAGATTTTAGAGCGTATACCTTAACGAATATATACGATGATGAAAATGCCTACTTCTATAAGAGTGCACATAAAACTTTAGAAGTACCATCGCATAGAAATTACTTAGGTCAAATTCAATCTACCTTAAAACAAGGAAATCACTTAGAATTAGTATTGGGTGATAAGTCAAGATCAGGTCAACAATGGGATATTTGGGAGGCTACCTATTCACCACAAGGGGAAGATGGGTACCCAGAGAGAATTTGGGATAAAAAGACAGGCGATATCGACCATGAGGTTGCTGAATACTGGAAAGAGAATTTCGATTTAAGACATATTCTAGAACGAGACTGGGATAAATTAGGTGATAATCTAAAAGGTAAAATTCATATCTATTGTGGAGATATGGATAACTACTACCTCAACAATGCTGTATACCTAATGGAAGATTTCTTGGAAAGTACTACAGATCCTTATTATGAGGGAGAAGTAAAATATGGAGATAGAGACGAACATTGTTGGAACGGAGATCCAGACCAACCAAATGCAATTACTCGCTTAAGATATAATACTATGTATGTACCAAAGATTATGGAACGTATAGAAAAAAGTGCACCCAAAGGGGCAGATTTGACAAGTTGGAGGTATAAGTAAAAATAATAGTTCAGTTAAAATATAAGTGTCACTTCTAATGAATTTTGAGGTGCAAAAAATTAATATCGAGAATCTTTGATTTTAGGTTGGCGAAAACGGTCTATTAGGTAAATCAAGATTTAATAATAAAAGGATAAGATTCTAAAGAATGAAATACAGAAGATTCGGGCGTACAGATTGGCAAGTAAGTGAAGTAGGATACGGAATGTGGGGAATGGCTGGTTGGACGGCTAGTGATGATGCCCAATCTGCGAAATCATTAGATCTGGCAGTTGAAAACGGAGTTAATTTCTTTGATACCGCTTGGGGTTACGGAGAAGGCCATAGTGAGGAGTTGCTTGGGGAGTTGGTAAAGAGACATCCTTCTAAGAAAATATATACAGCAAGTAAAATTCCGCCAAAAAACTTTCAATGGCCAGCAAAACCTGAATATGCTTTTGAGGATTCTTATCTAACAGAACATATTATGGAATACACTCATAAAACTTTGAAGAATTTAGGTTTGGAGCAACTAGACCTCATGCAATTTCATACTTGGGATGACGGTTGGAGTGATAGGGAGGAATGGCAGCGCGCTATTGAAGATTTAAAAACTTCAGGTAAAGTAGCTGCAATGGGTATTAGTATGAATCGTTGGGAGCCTGAAAATGGAATAAAAGCCTTAAAAACAGGATTGCTAGATGCTGTACAGGTCATTTACAACATATTCGATCAAGCACCAATAGATAACTTGTTTCCGCTCTGTAAAGAGCTAGACATAGCAACCATTGCACGTGTACCTTTTGATGAAGGAACATTAACGGGTACGATGACCAAAGAAACCACTTTCCCTGAAGGCGATTGGCGCGGAACATATTTTGTTCCCGAGAATTTAATTTCTTCTGTTGAGCATGCAGATGCTTTACGGCCTTTGATACCTGAAGGTATGACCATGGCAGAAATGGCATTGCGTTTTATTCTAATGAATGATAATGTTGGTACAACCATACCTGGTATGCGTAAACAACGCAATGTATTGGCAAATACTGCCACCAGTGATGGTAAATTATTGTCTAATGAACTGTATGAAGAATTAAAAAAGCATCGTTGGGATAGAGTACCGACTTCTTGGTCACAGTAGATAGTTAATTTAAGTTGATAATTTCTTTCTTTAACAATTTAAAAACAACGCTATCCTTTTGTTGAGATAATAGCCAATTATCAATTACGGTCTTAAAAACAGCATCTTTTTCAATCAAATATCCAAAATCGAAAAAATTGAAAGGTTGGTTGGGGTTAACTGCCTCCAGTTCTTTGTGAATTTGTTCTTGCATAAGCGTTTCTACTGCATCGGTTACCATAACATCAGCTTCACCGTCCACTAATTTTTGAAAAATATCTAAATTGTTATCGTTGAGTATGAGCCTAGCCTTTGGGAAATTTGCTCTAGCAAAAGCTTCATTGGTGCCGCCAGGATTAAAAATAACTCTTACGTTTTGTTTATTGATTTTTTCAATGCTATTATAATTAAGTGAGTTTTCATCTCTTGTAATAGCTGCCTTTCCACTAGATAAAACGGGTATACTAAAAAATGCCTTTGTCTGTCGTTCTGGAGTAATGGTTATACCACTCATTCCAATATCAAATTTACCATTCCTTAAATCTTCCATTAATGTTGGCCAGCTAGTCTCAATAAATGCTACTTCTACGTCAAGAGATTTAGCTAAAGTCTTAGCCATTTCTATGTCTAAGCCTGCATAGATTTTATTGGAATCGATTTTATAAGAAAAAGGCATAAAATCTCCCGTAGTACCAACTCTAAGAGTGTCTCTATCCTTAATAGTTTTTAATGTAGAGGTTTTACTATCAGTGAATGAATCAGAATGTTTTACAATCTTTGGTCCACAACTTATGGTTAACGAAGTTGTAATCAATAAAAGAAAACTATTTAATAAGTAATTATAGGTCTTTAACATTTGTAAAGTCTATTTCGCAAACAACTGCCCCATATCTTTGAAAGCTTTAAACTCTAAAGCATTACCTGCTGGGTCATAGAAAAACATGGTAGCTTGTTCGCCAACTTTACCTGCAAAACGAACATATGGTTCAATGACGAACTTTACACCTTTTGATTTCAGCTCCTCTGAAAAGCTTTGAAATACATCCCAAGGTAAAACTACTCCGTAATGTGGTACGGGAACATCATGACCATCTACAGGATTATGGTGCACACTTTCTGTCTCAGATTTAGGTTTATAATGGATTACTAATTGATGTCCGAATAAATTGAAATCTACCCAGTGGTCACTACTACGACCTTCTTCGCAATTTAAGATGTCTCTATAAAAGGTTCTGCATTCCGCTAAGTTATGAACGGGAATGGCAATATGGAAAGGTGTTACGTTTTGCATAATCAGTTATTTCTTAAGGCTGAAATTAACTCTTTTTTGCTCATTTTGGAACGTCCGTCAATACCAATTTCTTTAGCTTGGTCATAAAGCTCTTTTTTAGTTCTTTCTTCATAGGTAGAAGCTTTACCGCCTTTCTTTCCCGCATCTTTAGTGTTTGCTATTCTTGCAGCTTTTTCTTTACTGTATCCTTTGTCTACTAAAGCTTCGTACTGCTCTTCGTTCTGTATTTGTGGTATGTTGTTTGATTTTGCCATTTTTATTTTAAATTTAAATAAAAAGTGACTTTTGGGTGTGCTGTATACAATCGGAAATTATCCTTCTAAAAAAGAAACAATCTTTTCATTTACCCCATCTTGGTGCATAGAATGACCTAAACCTTCAGTGCTTACAAATTCACTTCCTTTCCAATGTTTATGTACATCAACAGAGGCGTGGTACGGAGCTATCATATCAAACCTGTCATGAAAAAGTAATCCTTTTTTCTGGTTAGTTTTAACAAATTTGGAACTAGAAAATTCTTCTGCCGTAAATTTAAATTTGTTGTACACTAAGTTTTTTAGTGCTTTTAAAACTTTACTATTAAATCCTAACAAGTTTTTGTAGTGCGTAAGTATTTCATGAAATTCTGATGGTGAGCCTATCGTAACTATTTTTTCTAAAGTTTTGTTTGGGTGTAAAGATTCATTATATAAAACAGTCATACCTCCCATAGAATGTCCTATGACTATTGTTGGTTTGTATTTATTTAATACCTGCTGTATGGTTTCTGCATAAAGTGGCACATGTAACATGTCGCCTGAAGAATACCCATGTGCAGGAGCATCAAAAGCAATGATATTGTAATCTGCTTCCTGTAATGTTTCTATGAGTTTATGCCAGCGCCAGGTATTGCTTTCCCAACCGTGAACAAGTACAACTGTTTCTTTGTTTCCTGACCAGTTGTATACTTGAATTTCATTTTCATCTAATGATAATACCTCTAATTTGGCTTGGTCTAAAAATGCTTTTTGATTTGGTAGTACACGACCTTTTCTAACCTTTGTGAATACTAAAAAAGCCTTGTAAGCGGCTTTCTTTGGAGAAAACCAAACAAGGATATTAAGGTAGAAACCTATTAATTTAGGTATAAGCTTTTGAAGGAATACTGGCACCTGATAAAATTTTGAAATGTATAGAAGTTATCCGAAGGAAATCAAATTTTAGGGTATTAAGAATATCAATCCCATCCTACCATCATGTATTTTACTTTTGCAGTATCTGGTATTTGTACCTCTTCAATTGTACTATTGGTATTGTATCGTAGGCTTTCCGGTAATTCTTTTTTATCAATAGTGAAATATAAATCACTATCCTTCAATAGAACCACTACATTATTAATAGCGCTTATGATTTTTTTAATAGGATAGTTTTCTCGTATTTCTTTAAAAGTACTCAGTTTAGAAATGCCCTTATCTGTAACAAATCGTTCATCATTGACCATTACATTCTGTATAGTAGCAATGCTATCGTTATTCGGTGTTAACGTCAATAGTAAAGCACCACCTTTTTCAAAGATTTTTATTTTACTTGCACCATTACCGAAATTTAGCTTGACAGTATCTTGTATTACCGAGTCTTTTTCGAAAATTAATTCAATATCGCGTGCTAAGCTTTCCTTTGATAATCTACCAACTTGATCACCAGATATTTGAAAATCTGTATTTTTTTCTTCAGTGCAATTTATTAGTAAACCACAACAGAAAATTAATAAAAGGGTATATCTAAACTTCATATGCTATCTCATCACTTTTTTTAATACTCCAAGTACGCCTCTAATAAAAGTAGCGCTTGTTAATACCTTAATAACCGGGTTTTGTCTAGTACTCGCTCGGCTTGTTTTTTTTCTTGCAGCAGGCTTACTCTTTTCTTTTTCAGCTAATTTTTCTGCAGTTTCTATCTTTTCATTTAGAATTTCATAAGCACTTTCTCTATCGATGATTTCACCATATTTTTTAACCAATGAAGAACTGTTATTTACTTCTTTTAATTCTTTATCTGTCAAGACATCCATACGGCTCATAGGTGCACGCAGTAATGTGGCTGCAAGTGGCGTAGGTCTGCCTTTTTCATCTAATGCAGATATCAAAGCTTCACCAATACCCAATGAGGTAAGTACTTCTTTGGTATCGTAAAACTCAGATTCAGGGTAGTTTTCTGCCGTCAATTTAATTGCTTTTCTATCTCTAGCGGTAAATGCCCTTAATGCATGTTGCACTTTTAACCCTAATTGAGACAATACATCATTTGGTACATCTGTTGGGTTTTGGGTTACAAAATACAAGCCAATTCCTTTTGAACGTATCAGTTTAACAATACTTTCTATTTGATCCAGCAATGCTTTTGAAGCTTCTTTGAAAATAAGATGTGCTTCATCTATAAACAATATTAATTCTGGTCTGTCGCTATCGCCCTGTTCTGGAAACGTGTCATATATTTCTGCTAATAAACTTAACATAAACGTAGAGAATAACTTTGGTCTGTCTTGAATATCAGTTAGGCGTAAAATGTTGATATAGCCTCTACCTTTCTCATCAATACGGGTTAGGTCATTTACATCAAAAGACTTTTCGCCAAAGAACAATTCTGCACCTTGTTGCTCTAACTCTATGATTTTTCTAAGAATGGTACCGGTAGAACTTGTAGAAATACGACCATATTCTTTTGTAAATTCTGCCTTACCGGCTCCTGTTGCATATTGCAATACTTTTTTGAAATCTTTTAAATCTAGCAACGGCATTTTTTGGTCATCACAGTATTTAAATACAACGGCAACAATACCTGATTGCGTTTCAGAGAGGTCAAGTATACGTGATAATAATACAGGGCCAAATTCAGAAACCGTGGCTCTCAACTTAACACCGTCTTGCTCAGATAACGAAAGTATCTCAACAGGAAAGCTACTTGCTTCAAAAGGAAAACCGATTTTAGCATGGCGTTCGTCTATTTTTGCGTGACCGGGACTAGGTTGTGCCAATCCGCTTAAATCTCCTTTTAAATCCATCAACATTACAGGGATACCTTTTTCAGATAAATTCTCTGCAAGCACTTGCAATGTTTTTGTTTTACCAGTACCCGTAGCACCTGCAATAAGCCCGTGCCTGTTTAAAGTTTTTAACGGAATTTTTACGAATGCATTAGTAACAGCTTCACCATTAAGCATAGCTGCGCCCATATTAATGTAATCGCCTTTCGTAGTATATCCCTTTTCTATATGGTCAAAAAAATCTTCGGTACCGGCCATTTTATATATTTTCGATAAAAATAGGGGATTTTTAACCAAACCTAAAGACATGTGCAGCCTTAAATGTCACGACTTTTTAACATTTAATGTGCGAACAGTACGTGCCTGAGTACAGAATTTACCGATGTCTACTTCTAACAGAATTTGTCAACTAAAACGTATCTTTGCCGAATGAAAAATGAGGAGGTACTTGAGAAAGTGAATAAAGGGGTGTATTTACCCTTAATGGAAGAGTTTTACACCATACAGGGTGAAGGCTTTCATAAAGGAACTGCAGCTTACTTTATTCGTGTTGGCGGGTGTGATGTTGGTTGCCATTGGTGTGATGTAAAAGAAAGCTGGAATGCAGAAACGCATCCGCCTACTGCCATCGAACAAATTGTTGATAATGCCGCTAAGTATTCTGATACTATTGTTATTACAGGAGGAGAACCATTAATGTGGGATATGAACCCTATTACAAAAGCATTAAAGAATAAAGGTCTAAAAACACATATTGAAACTTCTGGTGCCTACACGCTTTCTGGGGATTGGGATTGGATCTGTCTTTCTCCAAAAAAGAATAAATTACCTGAAGGTCGTATTTATGACGATGCCCATGAGCTAAAGGTGATTGTTTATAATAAGCACGATTTAATTTTTGCTGAAGAACAAGCTGCGAAAACTAATACTAATTGCATTTTATACTTGCAGCCAGAATGGAGTGTTCGAGATAAAGTGGTACCCATGATTGTTGACTATGTAATGAACAACCCAAAATGGAAAGTGTCATTGCAAACACACAAGTATTTGAATATCCCTTAAAATATATGGATATTGTTTAACGCCCTCCGTTAGCTTGAATATCTAATACACATTCGGCATCTAAAGGTACCGTGTTTGTAGTTTTAGCAGTGTGCTGTTGTAACAAGCTTAAGACGGTTGTGCCAGATAATCTACAGCCAGATTTTACGCCGTCTTCATATTGGGCAAGGGTATTAGATTGTAAAGATTTACCAGAAGAACCACCGAATTGTAATTCTGCACGCATAAGGCAAACAGCTTGGTTGCAATGGTTATCAGCTACTAGCTGACCATCTTCGTTTTCAGATTCAGACTCATGGTCATTTACCATATCAGAACCTAAATTGACCAAACCGAAAAGGTGTCCGAACTCGTGATTTAAAGTGGTGGTTTCTACATCCGCTTCGCTAATAGAAGAACTCAAACTAGCTAAATCTCTTACGGTAGCTTCATGTATAACCATAGAAGTGTTGCGGTAAACAGAACCTAACGTTACAAGACCGCCTTCTAAATCATCACCTTCTGCTGGCGTATCTGCAAAGTAAATATAGATAGCCAATGTGCTACCTGTATTAAAGGCTGTTCTGTTCGAGGTTTCTAAATCTGCAATTTCTTGTAGTGTAAGTTCATCTTCTGACGGGCTAGATAATTCTTTATATACTAACTCAATATCTTCTTTGAAGGTGTGCTCTTTTAGATACGCTGTAAAATCTGTCATTGCAGCTTCGGTCGGTTTAAAACCGGTTACATATGCTATTTCAATTAGAAGTTTATCGTAGGTATCGTTAGAGAGAATGTCTTTAGCAGAATCACCTGTTGCCAGTAAATTAGCAGCCTTGTCAACTTTGGCTTCTGAATTGTCACCATCAGAATCTGAAGAACTTTTAGAGCAAGAAACGGCAAATGCCATAATACCAATTAGCAATAAACTTTTGAACTTATTCATAAAATTGTTTTGTACAAATAGCATAACGAAAAAAAAGAGTCGCTATTACTTCATATGCGTCAATCTTGCTAAATAGTCGTAATGTTCGCCTTCCATTACAAGGTCACATGTTAAATTACTATAATTTGCTGCTCTTTGTAAGGTGTTATAGTCTACATATAACCACGGGAAAGATGCACTCCTTTCCTTTTTATATTCCATTTTAAAGCTTACTTCACCGTAGTAATTAACGTTATCCGGAATCCAGTACCCGCCATCTTCGTCATCTTCGAACATGTAAATAATGTCGCTGGAGTCTAGCAGAATTTGCCCGTCTTCTTTTAAAAGCGATTTTAATTTAGAGAAGAAAGGTTCTAGTCCGTCTAACGTACCTGCCAAACCCACGCCGTTCATTAAAATTAGAATCGTATCGAATTTCTCATCTTCGTATTTTAAGAGTTCGGAGTGTACAGTTTTTTTGAGTCCGCGAAGTGTACTGACTTCAATTGCGCCTTTAGATGCATCTAGCCCTATAACCTGAAACTCTTTTTCTTGTAAATACAGCCCATGGCTACCGGCGCCACAACCAACATCTAGCACGTTGCCTTTACATAATTGTAAAGCTTTTTGCTCTAGCTCTGGCATTTCTTTAAAACCTCTGAACATATAGGGTAAGGGTAAAACATCATCTTCAAGTAGTGATGAATACGTAATGATATCTTCAGAATAGTTTCCGTTCTGAAAATCTAAAAGTGCAGTACCTAATATGTCTTTGTTCAAAATTCTTGTATTTCTAGCTACAAAAGTCTCGCTTTTTGGTACTACTTTCCTAGTTTTGAAGAATTAATTTCGCACATGGAAGAGGTTTTACGTGAACTGCCGCAAAAGGCAAAAGAAAAACATAACGAGAATAAAAAGTTCTTTGTCAAGCTACGGAAGAAGCCGCCAAAGAATCTGGACTATATCATGCAAGAACTTCATGAGGCGGAATTTGAACGTACAGATTGTTTAACCTGTGCCAATTGTTGCAAAACCACAGGACCGTTATTTACCAATGCAGATGTGGAGCGTATTTCAAAGTCGTTTCGAATGAAACCCCAAAAATTCATTGAAACCTATTTACGGGTCGATGAAGAAAATGATTTTGTACTGCAAGAAACGCCCTGTACTTTTTTAGGATCCGATAATTACTGTTCTATTTACGATGTTCGCCCAAAAGCATGTCGTGAATTTCCGCATACAGATAGAAAGAAGTTTCAGCAAATAAGTAACCTTACCCTTAAAAATGTAGCTATTTGCCCTGCTGCTTTTAATATTGTTGAGGAAATGAAGAAGTTGATAAAGTAAGAAGGAAAAACAAAAGTAATTTATATTGCAAGTCCAAAATAATAATCCAAGAGTAAAATGTTACAAATGCATGCGGCCTTCGAGCACCTGTATTTGTAATCACATTAGAACTGTCGAGACTAAAACACGTTTCATAATTTTGATGCACCCTAAGGAGTACAAGAAAGAAAAGAATGGAACAGGGTATATGACGAATCTTCAGCTCGCAAATTCAGAAATTATAGTTGGTGTAGATTTTAGTAAGAATGATCGTGTAAATGAAATTTTGACTAATGAAGAAATTGGTTCTTTCTTACTCTATCCTGGTAAAGAGAGTTTTAATCTATCTAAAAGAAAAGGTTCAGAAATGAATTCTTTTATGGGTAAAAATCCTCACCTCTTCATTCTAGATGGCACATGGCCCTGCGCCCGTAAAATGCTCAAGCTAAGTACCAACTTGCAAAAATTGAAAAGAGTGAGTTTTGATAATAGTATAGAATCAAAGTTTATAATCAAGCAGCAGCCAGAGGCGCTTTGTCTTAGTACGATTGAATCGGTTTATACAGTTTTAAACTTGCTTAACAAAGGTGGAGTGGAACAATGTTATACGACGGACTTCCTAGTTCCGTTTGAAAAGATGATCGAACATCAACTCGACTATATTCTAAACCCAAATAATAAAAACTATAGCTCAACTGCGAACAGAGATATTGGTCCGAAGACAATGTATAAGAATAATAAGGAGAGAAATGTTGTTTTTGAGTTGGAATAGGTGATATTACAATCTGAATTTATTATTCCTAAAATATTATGAAACATCTATCCATTTTCCTGGTTTTAATATTCATTAGCTGCAAGAACGACGCTAAGAAAGAAATACTAACAGAAAATGGTATTGACGCATCTGTCTATGAAATGTGGAATGACTATATCGTATCTACCCCTCAAGCTAACAAAGAAGAATTACCAGAATCTTGGTTTTTTCATGATAATAAAGAAGATGCCGATAGATTGGCAGCGTTGACAGTAAACGGAAAAAAGACCGCTACTACTTCAGGATTGTATAAATGGTATGTTGAAGCAGAAGCTGACTTGCCGCAAATTGGCACAAATCATATTATTACAGATTTTGATGGTAAAGCACAAGCTATTGTTGAAATAACAAAGGTTGACACGATACCTTTCAATCAACTTTCAGAATCTTTAGCGGCTTTAGATATAGGGACTGATATAGAGCCTCTTCAAAAATGGAGAAAAGCGCATTGGGATTTCTTTCAAAGTGTAATGGTTGAAAACGGAGAAGAACCAACCGAAGAAATGCTGATCGTTTTTGAGACATTTAAAACAGTTTGGAAGAAGTAATTATATTTTCGGAAGTCAAGAATTCTTGAAGAATATTAAAACACTCGAAATAGGACCAGTATCCTACTGGCTGAAAATCAGTGACCATCTACCCATAATATGTGAGTTTTAGCAAATCTTCAAGCCTTGTATTTTTGAAACAAGATTTTTAAAAAGTACAATTCTCAGTTATGAAATCAACAAAAGTTTATTATATTGGGTGATTAGTTGCGAATTTATCATAATTCATATTTTTTATTGATGATACAATAATTAAGTATTAGAATGTTTATTTGCGGCTCATAACTTAAACGACTCCCTCATTTAATGGAACAACTTATAACATATTTCGAATCGATCCCGGCAGCTCATAGATCACTTATTTTAGTTGGCGGGATTACATTTTTTTGGATACTAGAAGGTATTGTACCCTTATTTAATGGAAGCTATAACAAGTGGAAACATTCGCTGCCTAATTTCTTTTTTACATTGACCACTATAGTTATCAATTTTCCACTAGCATTTTTATTATTAAAAACTTCTGATTGGGCAGTTGCAAATGATTTCGGTATCATTAATTGGTTGCCAGAAATGCCATTATGGGCATATGTGTTTTTAGGTGTGGCGTTGTTAGATTTAATTGGAGCTTACATGGCTCATTTAGTAGAGCATAAAGTAAAACCATTGTGGATGGTGCATTTGGTGCATCATACGGATCATAATGTAGATACGACTACTGCGAACAGACACCATCCTTTAGAAAGTATCATTCGCTATATATTTACTTTAGTTGGTGTTTTTGTAGTTGGTGCACCGGTAGGTATTATTATGTTGTATCAAAGTTTATCGGTAGTCTTATCTCAATTTAACCATGCAAATATAAAGTTGCCAAAAGGAGTTGATAAAGCGATTAGTTATATAATTATTTCACCAGATATGCATAAAGTGCATCATCATTATGTACTACCATATACAGATAGTAATTATGGGAACATCTTCTCTTGGTGGGATCGCTTATTTGGTACGTATATGCATTTAGACAGAGAGAAAATTATCTACGGTGTAGACACTTTTCCTGATGAGGTGGCTAATGGTCAAATTAGCTCTTTGCTGAAATATCCTTTTGTAGGGTATAGAAAACCAACGACTGATATTGCTGGCGAACAACCTTTAGTAAAGTAGATACTTTGCTCTAATTTTTTTGAACTTTTCAATGTCATCTTGCCAAGTTGCTTTTATTTCGGCATTGGTAGCACCAGCTTCAATTTGCTTTTGTAGTCTGTTGTTACCTGCGTGTTTGGTGAATCCGCTAGTGATAAAGAATTTACTCTTGTCGACCGTATTAGTATAGGCATCAATAATGTAATCCATCGTTACCTCATTCATACGCTCAGATTTAGATAAGTCTTTACCGTAGCATAATTTTCCTTCTTCTTTTGGGTATTTAGAGCCGAAATTTGGCTCAGGAGTATAGGTGAAATCGTATATTTTTGAATCTAAAAATGAAGCGCCGTAGCGTTGAAACTGAAACTCTGTTCCGCGACCGGCATTAATGTTGGTACCTTCAAACATTCCTAAACTAGGGTATAGCGTAATAGAAGTGTCATTTGGTAAATTTGGAGAAGGTCGAATTGGTAAACTGTAAAACATATCATGTGTCCAGTTTTCTAAAGGGATTACGGTTAATTCAGCTTTTTTATCACCTTCCAACCACTTTTCATTATTGATCATATTAGCATATTCACCGATGGTCATTCCGTACACTAACGGAATTTCAGTCATCCCTAGAAAAGAGGTGTTTGCAGCTTCCATGGTTGGTCCGTCTACATAATGACCGTTCGGGTTAGGGCGGTCCAAAACTAAAATAGGAATTCCTTTTTCGGCACAAGCTTCCATCACCAATTGCATAGTCGAGATATAGGTATAAAAACGAACGCCCACATCTTGTATATCGAATACAACTAAATCTACACCTTCTAATTGCTCTTGACTTGGCTTTCTGTTTTTACCGTGTAATGATATTAAATCTAGTCCTGTTTTAATGTCTTTACTATTGTTTACGTGTTCACCTGCATCAAAATTCCCTCTAAATCCGTGTTCTGGGGCAAATACGTGTTTAATATCTATATTTAAAGAAAGCAGACTATCTACCAAATGTGTATGCCCGTCAGATTTAAAAATAACACTGGTCTGGTTAGCGACAATAGCTATTTTTTTTCCTTTTAAAAGCGGTACATATACCTCTGTACGGTTGGCGGCGACAACAATTTCTTTTGCTTCTTGTTCTATTAGGGGTTCATTGGTTGGTGATGTGGTAATGGCTTGCTCTTTGGTTTCGTTTCCGCAGGTAGCCAATACCAAAAACCATAATAAAACTGTACTTTTGAAATTGGATAAAAATAACATCATTTGAATCTAGAATATTTTATCGCCAAACGGCTTATAAAGGGTAAGGAGCATAAAATTAGCATATCTGCACCAATAATAAAAATAGCCATTGCAGCAATTGCAATAGGGGTTATCATGATGTTGGTCGCCATTGCTACAGGAGGTGGTTTAAAAGAGAAAATACGTGAAAAAATAACTGCTTTCAACGGTCACGTTCAAATCTATAATTACGACAATAATAATTCTGAAGTTTCTGTGGTGCCCGTGAGTACGGAGCAAGAGTTTTATCCGGACTTCAATATGGTCGATGGCATTGTACATATACAAGCTGTGGCGACCAAGGCGGGTATTATCCGTACTGAAGAAACCTTTGAGGGTATTATCGCCAAGGGTGTAGGAAAGGAATATAATTGGGAGCCGTTCGATGAGTTTTTAATTGACGGCGTTTTACCTGATTATTCCGGAGAGTTAAATTCTGATGTTCTTATTTCGAGAATCATGTCAAATCGTTTGAACTTAAAAGTGGGAGATTCTTTCTTTACCTTTTTTTTGCGAGATGATGCTGCTGATAAAATACCCAATCAAAGAAAATTTACTATTACCGGAATTTACGATAGCGGATTTGAAGAAATTGACGGACTCTATATTTTTACAGACATACGCCATATACAGCGCATGAATAAATGGGAAGATAACGAAGTTGGTAATTTTGAAATTTTCTTGAATAGTTTTGATGATATAGATCAAAAAGCGAATGAGATTTACGGTGAAACGGTAGCAAGTTTAGATACTAAAACTATAAAAAATAAATACTATAAAATCTTTGAATGGATAGGCTTGTTCGATTTTAATATAGCCCTTATCATTGGCATCATGATCATTGTTGGTGGTATAAATATGATTACTGCATTACTCGTTTTAATATTAGAGCGTACGCCAATGATTGGTATTTTAAAAGCATTGGGTACTAACAACTGGAGTATTAGAAAGGTCTTTTTGTATAATGCAGCCTATCTTATTGTTGTTGGTTTATTTTGGGGCAATCTTATTGGGCTTGGTATTATATTTATTCAAGAGAAGTTTCGAATTTTCAAATTCCCGAACCCGAAAGAATATTACATTGAGTACATACCTGTAAGTATAGATCTTTGGACTGTTCTTCTTTTAAATGCGGGAGTGTTGTTACTTTGTTTATTGATGCTTTTGATCCCGTCATACATTATTACTAGAATTACACCGGTGAAAGCTATTCGGTTTGAGTAGTGTTGGGAGGGTTTGAACTATAGATGTTCAATAAAGTTCATTCGTTTTCCAAGAACTCTTACTATATAAATTTCGTTCTCATTTTCGAATTGATAGAAAATGACGTGGGCTTTATAATTATAGAATTTCAATCCGTTGGCTATGGTTGAAGCATCTTTTGCCAATGTAGGTCTGTCGGATAATTCAATTAAAAAGTTTTCTAACTCTTGCAAGTAAGTGGTTGCGGGCGATTGTCCAAAAAATTTAATTCCATATTTGTAAATAGCAATTAAATCTCGTTGCGCTTTTGCAGATAAATTATAGTTTGCCATTATCTACTTGCTCAATAATATCACTGATTTTTAATGAGCTTCTTCCGTTTTGTAAACCTTCATCAATGGCATTTTTTAGTTCTGCCAATTTCATATTTTCTTGCTGGTCTTTTCTGACTAAATCACGAATATATTCGCTGTCATTCGTATAATCGCCATTTTCAACTTTTAGCTTTATCCAATTGTCTTGCTGATCGGTAAAGGTTATAGATTTTCGTATCGTTGCCATAAAAAATGATTATGGTGCAATATAGTAATTATTCGCACCACATTTTATTTTACTCTAGAGCTTAACATAGTAAGTGGTTTATTCTCGTTATAAATTAAGTGTTTTTGGTAAATTTGATGTAAAACAGACCACATGCATCAAAAACTACTACTTACCCTAATTGCTGTGTTTTTATTGACAGGCGTCAATGCACAGAAACTTTCAAAGAACGAGAAGAAGGTTGTAAAATCTATTGAGCAAAATAATGCCGAGGCAATTTCATTTTTAGAAAAAGTCGTAAACATTAATAGCGGTACCTTAAATCTAAAAGGTGTTGAAATGGTAGGTCAAGAATTTGCTTCTGCTTTCACCGATATCGGTTTTGAAAGTACCTGGATACCTATGCCTGAAGAAATGAATAGAGCGGGACATTTATTTGCTGAAATTAAAGGGACAAAAGGAAAGAAGTTATTACTTATTGGTCATCTAGATACGGTGTTTGAAGAAGACAGTCCGTTTCAAACTTTTGAGATGGTGAACGACTCTATTGCTCATGCACCAGGTGGTAATGATATGAAAGGTGGCGATGTTATAGTGCTGTATGCTTTAAAAGCGCTACAACAAAACGGATTGCTAAATGATGCTCAAATTATTGTTGCCTTTACAGGTGATGAAGAAAGTACAGGTAGTCCGCTAGAGAAAAGTAGACATGATTTAATTGAAGCTGCTAAAAGAAGTGACATAGGTTTAGGTTTTGAAAACTCCACCGGATTCAATTATGCAACTGTTGCCAGAAGAGGTTCTTCAGGGTGGAAAGTTGAGGTAGAGGGTAAGAGAGCGCACTCATCTGGTATCTTTAGTGAAGATACAGGTGCAGGAGCTATTTTTGAAATGTCGAGAATCTTAAACGGATTTTATACCGATGTTAGAGGAGAAGATTTATTGACTTTTAATCCTGGGACTTTAGTTGGTGGTACTTTTGTAGAATTTGATGAAATGACCAGTAAGGGAACTGTTTTTGGTAAGACCAATGTAGTGGCTCAAAAAGCAGAAGTCCGTGGCGGACTACGTTTTATATCTGAAGAACAAAAAGAACGTGCTCGTGATAATATGCGAACCGTAGTGGCGAATAATTTACCACATACATCTGCAACAGTAACTTTCAAAGATAGTTACCCAGCAATGCAACCTACTGAAGGTAATAAGGCGTTATTGACAAAACTGAACAATGTGAGTTTAGATTTAAAACAAGGTGAGGTTTTAGCATACGATCCGGGTAAAAGAGGTGCGGCAGATACTTCTTTTGTAGCGGAGTATGTAGATTGTTTAGACGGACTGGGTACTATGGGTAATGCAGCCCACACTCCCGAAGAAACGGTGAATTTGAATACTATTGAAGCATTAACGAAAAGAACAGCATTATTAATTTATAGATTGATAAATGAGTAATATAACAACATTAAGAGTAAGTGACCAGCAAGTGACAATTGAAGCAGGAGAATTGGTAGGCTACCAAGTTTCTGGTTATGAATTTATGCACCAAAAGGGAAACCCTGGATGGCGCAGTGTAGACACTGAAATGTTTCCGTTGATCGGACCAACAAATGAGGTAGATTTTAAAGTGAAAACTCCCAAGGGTTTTGCTACTCAAGATCAGCACGGTCTGCTGCGGGAAATGAAATATAAGTTGGTAGAAAGCTCAGCAAGTAAAGCTGTGTTCTCTAAAAAATATACAGCAAATACTGAGGTTTTAAATTCAAAATATCCTAAAAAATCTACAGCAGAGAAATTAAGCTGGCCTTACGATTTTGAATTTGTAAAGTCACTTGAATTAATAGACAATTCGTTGGTGGTTACGTTTTCAATTTCTGGCGAAGAAGGCATGCCTTTTATGTTGGGCTATCACCCTGCGTTTATGCTACATTCTGAAAATGCGATCATTTCTGCCGGAGAACAAAATATTACCATACCCGAGGTTTTGGAAGTTGGCAGTAGAGCATTACAAGTGCCAAATACAGATGTAATTACTTTAAAAGATGAGAAATCGCTACAAATAACGTCTGAAGGTTTTAGTCATTTTATGCTTTGGACGGAGGTACCTAATATGGTCTGTATAGAGCCAATTACCTTTTATCCGTATGCGGTAGAACAAGATGATTTAGCAGAAGGTTTTATGGTATTAAAGAAAGAGCCGGCTATTTTTACAGTTACGTTAAAACCTGTATAGTTTAAAATTCATCACTAAAGAATAGTGTATGTGTTATGATGTAAAAACCAGCTTAGAGGCGCAGTTAAAAAGAGCAAAGAGAAGTCAAGATTTAAAGGCGATTGAAGAGATTGTTGAGAAACTTGCACCGTTGACCGATTTGCCGCTTCACCATGCATCAGGGTTTTCGCATCCTGAGGTTTTAATTTATACCAATGATGATCCGTTTTATCCTATTGTAGCAATTTGGGGATTGATTCCGCATTGGGTGAATAGTGTTGAACAACAAAAGAAAATTTGGAATAGTACCTTGAACGCTCGGGTAGAAACCATTTTCGAGAAACCCGCTTTTAGAGATGCTGCCAACGAAAAACGCTGCATACTTTATGTTGACGGCTTTTACGAGCATCACCATTATAACGATAATACCTATCCGTTTTTTATCCACCGAAAAAATAATGAACCTTTAGCGTTAGCTGCATTGTGGTCTGAGTGGATACACCCTGAACATAACGGTACTATCAATTCATTTTCAATTGTAACTACAGTCGGAAATGGTATGATGGCTAAAATTCATAATAACCCGAAACTGAAAGAACCACGTATGCCATTAATGTTGGGGGAAGATATGGAAGAGCAGTGGTTAACATCATCTGCAGATTTTGAAAAAGAATTAGAAGGGCTGCTGAGCTCAAATAATAATGTGGCACTGCAAGCACACACCGTGGGCAAACTCCGTGGTAAAAGCTATGCGGGAAATATAGAATCAATTGCCGAAGAAGTAGTGTATAAAGAACTAGAACCAGAAGAACTTAATTTCTAAGCAATGGCATATAGTGAGTATTTAGCAGATAGGGTTAGACCTCGTTTAAAAGGCAAAGGTCATCTGGAGGAGAAGAAAATGATGGGCGGACTCACCTTTATGGTCAATGGTAAAATGTGCATTGGTATTATGTTCGACAAAAAAAGCGAAGAAGATAAGTTAATGGTGCGTGTTGGTAAATTGAATTATGAAGAACTACTAAACAAACCGGGTAGCAGACCAATGGACTTTACTGGCAAGCCAATTCGAGGTTTTTTATTTGTAGGTCCCGATGGATTCGACTCCGAAGATGATCTTGATTTCTGGGTAGAAAATGCTCTGGAGTTTAACAGACTTCTGAATCAATAAAGTAATGGTTTTAAAATCTGATTTTATGCCCTTTGAAATGATTAAATTTGACCTGTGAAAAACATTTTCCCTTTTTTGGAATGGGTTTCAACCTATAAAAAAGCTTACTTCATTAAAGATTTGTTGGCTGGTCTTACTGTGGGTATCGTATTAGTGCCGCAAGGTATGGCGTATGCAATGATTGCAGGATTACCGCCAGTTCATGGTCTATACGCTTCATTATTTCCTATACTAACCTATGCACTTTTAGGAACATCACGAAAAATAGCCGTAGGTCCTGTAGCGATGGATTCGTTATTGGTTGCCGTAGGTTTGGGGACATTGGCAATTACCGGTGTAGAAAACTACATTATAATGGTCGTGTTGCTTACCTTAATGGTGGGTTGCATACAGTTTTTATTAGGTGTTCTACGAATGGGGTTTTTGGTCAATTTTCTTTCTAAACCCGTTATTAGTGGCTTTACATCCGCGGCAGCGATTATCATTGTATTAAGTCAGCTGAAACATTTATTGGGTGTTTCTATACCAGGCAGTAATAAAATCTATGAAACCGTTTTTAATATCTTTTACAAACTAGGTGAAATCAATTGGGTAGATTTTAGTATTGGTATTGTTGGTATAGCATTATTGCTGGGCTTTAAAAAATGGAATAAAAACATCCCAGGAATATTAATAATAGTAGTGCTAGGTATATTGGCTGTCTATCAGTTTCAGCTTGATGTCTATGGAGTTAAATTAGTAGGTGAAGTCACTAGCGGATTTCCAACTTTTGTAATGCCAACATTAGATATTGTAGACATGGAAAAATTAGCACCTATTGCAATTGCTTTGGCGTTGGTTGGGTATCTAGAAGCTATTTCTATTGGTAAGGCCATAGAAGATAAAACAGGTGAAGATACTATAGATGCTAATCAAGAATTAATAGCTATTGGTTCGTCAAATATTGTTGGGTCTTTCTTTCAAGGTTACCCAGTTACCGCAAGTTTTTCTAGATCTGCAATTAGTTACGATGCTGGTACAAAAACGAATCTTTCAGCAATATTCAGTGTTATATTGGTGGTACTGACCTTATTGTTTTTAACGCCGTTATTTCAATATTTGCCCAATGCAATCTTGGCAAGTATTATTATGGTATCTGTAGTAAAACTTATTGATATTGCTTACTTCAAACATTTATGGCTCAATAGAAAAGATGAGTTTTTTATAATGTTGCTTACCTTTATAATCACACTATTTATAGGTATAACGGAAGGTATTCTAATTGGTGTGTTATGCTCTTTATTGTTAATGGTATATAGAACGTCTAAACCGCATTTTGTGGAGATAGGTAACATTGGTAATTCTGACTACTACAAGAATGTTATTCGTTTTGCAGATGAGGTGGTGGTGCGTAATGATCTTTTAATTGTTCGATTTGATTCGCAATTATATTTTGGTAATTCTGCCTATTTTAAAAAGCAGTTATTAAAACATATGAGAGCAAAAGGACCCCAATTAAAAGGGATAATTCTAAATGCTGAATCTATAAATTATATAGATGCTACTGCAGCAGATATGCTATCAAAGTTAATACACGATATTCGTGAAAGAGGACTACAATTTTTTATTGCAGGAGCAATTGGACCAACGCGTGATATCATTTTTAATACAGGAATCATTAAAGAATTGCAACGGGAGTTTTTATTTGTAAAAACGAAGGAAGCAGTGGATTTCTTTGATGATCCAAATGAAATTTCATTATTGGCCGCAAAAGTAGCTTATGAAAATAGTAGAATGGCTAAAGCTAAAAGAAGTCTAAATTAAATAAATCTCGTACCTTAAAGGGGAAGGGATATTTTAAAATAAAAAAGTATAGAATGAATATAGAACAGATATATACAGGTTGTTTGGCTCAAGGAGCATATTATATTGAGAGTGATGGAGAGGTAGCAATAATTGACCCATTAAGAGAGGTGAGTCCTTATATTAAAAGGGCTGAGAACGACAATGCAAAAATCAAGTATATATTTGAAACCCATTTCCACGCAGATTTTGTAAGTGGACACGTAACCTTATCGAAAGAAACTGGTGCGCCAATAATTTATGGTCCTACAGCAAACCCTTCTTTTGATGCTATCATTGCCGAAGACGGACAAGAGTTTAAATTGGGTAAGATTACCTTTAAGGTGTTACATACACCAGGGCATACCATGGAAAGTACGACCTATTTGTTAAGAGATGAAAATGGTAAAGACCATGCAATTTTCTCAGGAGACACTTTGTTTTTAGGTGATGTAGGTAGACCGGATTTAGCTCAGAAATCTGCGGATATGACCCAAGAGCAACTGGCTGGTACGTTGTTCGATAGTTTACGTACTAAAATTATGCCGTTGGCAGATGATGTTATTGTGTACCCTGCTCATGGTGCAGGCTCTGCATGTGGTAAGAATATGATGAAGGAAACGGTCGATACCTTGGGGAATCAGAAAAAAATGAATTATGCCCTTAGGGCAGATATGACCAAAGAAGAATTTGTGAAAGAAGTAACCGATGGTCTGTTGCCACCGCCTAAATATTTTCCTTTGAACGTAAAGATGAATAAGGAAGGGTATGAAGATATTGGAGATGTACTTGATCGTGGTAATGTTGAATTGTCGCCCGATGAGTTTGAAAAAGCAGCGAACGATACTGAAGCTTTGGTATTAGATGTAAGACATCAAGATGAATTTGTGAAAGGTCATATACCGAGATCTATTTTTATAGGACTTAACGGTGATTTTGCTCCGTGGGTAGGCGATTTAATTGCTGATACCAAACAGCCTTTATTATTGGTTATACCTGAAGGAAAGGAAGAAGAAGCAATTACTAGATTATCGCGTGTTGGTTTTGATTCTGCCATAGGATATTTAAAAGGCGGAATTGAAGCTTGGAAAGCTGCTGGTAAAGAAATTGACCAAATAACATCTATAACAGCATCAGAAGCTAAAAACCTTATTGATAAAGGTAATGTTGGTATTTTTGATGTTCGTAAAGATGGAGAATATCAAAGTGAGCACTTAGTAGGTGCAGTTCATACGCCGTTGAGTGAATTGAACAAGCATTTATCTGAATTTCCTGAGAAAGGAGAATTTTTAGTGCATTGTGCTGGCGGATATCGTTCTGTTATAGCATCGTCTATTTTAAAGAGTCGCGGAATCCACAATCTTATTGATGTAAAAGGTGGGTACGGAGCACTTAAAAATGAAGATTTAGAGAAGACAGACTATGTTTGTCCAACCACCTTATAGGTATTGTAGTACTGAACTTATAAAGCAAATACGGCAGTAGGATTATTTCTTACATAGCTTTCAACAATACGCTGGGTTTCCAGCGTATTTTTTTGTGGCGTAATGAACATCTCAAGATCTTCAATTTGCTTTATGGCAACATCGGTAGGGGCGAACCCGTAACCGGAATAATTGTTTTCTCTGATGACAACAAATCCGTTTTCATCCATAGTTCTGCCGTTGGTTTTGATGACCAGCGTAGCTTCTACTTCTTTAATACTTTGTAAGGCATCTTGTACGCGTTGGTTGTATTCTTCTACAATATCTAAATCAGAACAAATACCTATGCATTGTTTAATTTTATAATGAGAGCAAACAGCCACATTTTCTTGTAGATGGCAATACTTAGGGCAAAGCTCAAAAGTGCTGCACAGGGTTTCTAAATACTGCCTAGCTTCGGTTGGACTATAACAAATAGCAACCGGATTCGGAGTCATCTTTATTTTATTGAACGCAAGGTGTATAATGCCGTTTCGGTCTTCGTAAGTGAAAATGCCGTATTGTTGAATAGACCTTTTTTGTGCACTATTGTATTTAGGGTAGTGGTGTTTAATTTCGGCAGATTCTTTTAGTAAGGCAATTAGTTCATTACCTGTCTCCTCAAAATCTAATGAAGTAGTTTCTGCACAGAGGGTAATTTCTTTTGTCTTTTTATCATAAAAATGACCAAGCACTCTTTTCTTAATGTTTTTGGCTTTACCTACATATATGATTTTCCCCTTACTGTCTTTAAAATAATACACACCAGCAGTGGTTGGTAGTTTTAGATATTCCTCTTTTGGCAACCCAGGAGGTAAAGTAGCTTCTTGAGATTTTGAATTCAAAAATTGTTTAAAAACGGTATCTGCATTTTCGGCTCTCAGTAATTTATGGAATAAAAGTACCGTAGCATGTGCATCGCCTCGGGCTCGGTGTCGATCTGTTAATGGTATACCTAATGCAGCAGTTAACTTTCCTAAACTGTAGGAGTTGTAGCCAGGTAGCAATTTTCTTGATAAACGAACCGTACATAGTTTCTTTCTAGAGAAATCATGACCAAGTAATTTAAACTCGTTTTTGATGACATTGTAATCGAAATTGACACTATGGGCTACAAAAATGGTGTCTTTGGTGATTTCTACGATCTGCGGAATTAGTTCTTCTAACAACGGAGCATTCCGTACCATGTCATCGTCAATACCTGTAAGTCCGGTTATAAAGGCGGGTATCGGGCATTCTGGATTTACCAAAGAAGTAAACTCATCAATGACCTCGTGACCATCATATTTAAAAATGGAAATTTCGGTAATTCGATTACCCTTTATGCCGTTTCCGGTAGTTTCTATGTCAATTATCGTATACAAAAAGAGAAGAATGATTTAGTACTGCAAAGTTAGCAGAAAATGCATTAATACAGGTGCTTCGCTTATATGTTTGGCATTTAACTAAAATGTAGGTATGTATAAGGTGCTTGAGCGTATTTGCGAATAAATGTTGAGGTTATGCACTTTTAATACCAAGTAAAATATAGTGGTTACTACAGCGTAAAGATTGTGGTCTTCAAAAACAGCCAGATAAGATTTCTAGCTTTTAATACAATTTAAAATAAGTTGGTGCTTGTAGAAGGTAAACAAACCAGTTTTAAAAAGGATTGTTTATATTTCTTGATGCTACTTTATAGAACTTACATTATCAATAACCGCTACTCCAAAATTGTTGCTGTCGGTGGTATTGTTTGATATTACTTTTTCAGCGTTATCTCGTACTACGTATTCTGAAACTAGGTCATAATCCTTGCCGCAAGAAGATAAACTTAAAAGGAAAATAATGGCTGCTACAGGGACGAAAAAGGTTTTGGTAGGGTATAATTTCATGTAATTGGTGGTAAAAATTATCTCGCTATTTTATTAGCGCATTTCGAAAATATTTAAACTTTATTCATTAACGACGAAAAGTTGGTTTTATTCGATGAAATGCACATAAATGTTATTAACACCGGTTGTTGATAACAAAAATGGTGTATAATATAAGTGTATTGACTTATATTGTATGTAGAATTATTTTGATTTTTTAATATAAAATTGAAAGTCATACCTTTTTTTTACTCGACTTAGGTTTCTTGATTGACTATATCATTGATGGTTAAAATTATGAGTAGAATTTTTTATGACCATAGCGTAATTTGTATGTTCAAGTTGGCGTATATTGAAAGGTGATTTTAAATTCTTTTTATTGTTGAGGTGTCCTATGTATCTGCTAAATAAACTTCAAAAGACAAAGAATTTAAAGTTACCTTGATGTTTAGATAAACTTGAAATTAATAATTGAATGCATCTTTGCATCGAGTTTAGAATAAGTTTGAGTTAGTTGAACAACCGGTACATCCTCAAAGTGTATCGGTTTTTTTATGCTCTATATTACAGGTTAAATATAGTAGGAAGTTAAGTTTAAATTAAAGTTGAACTTTAATCTCATTGATTCTAAAAACTTGAGTCCTTAGAAGATTCTGAAAAATCAGAACAATTTTCTCTTGATTCTTTTCAGGAATACGACCACCAATAATCCAGTTTTTTTTAACGTATTTGGTGCTTTCCAAATTAAACTCTGACTTCAAAAGTAGCAGCGCTTCATTGCGAGTTTCGTCGTTCATTTTACTGAACATTTGTCTAATATTTTCAGTCATGGTTGGTTTTGGTAGAATCCAAAAATAAATAAAAAAGCGTTTCAACTGCGTAATTAAATGAAATAGATATAAGCATGTTGATAACAATGTAATTCACATTTGTTCGTAACCTAGGTTTTTGGTTGATTTTTAAATATGCATTTAATGGTTTTACAGATAATGAGTTATATATAGTTTTAGCTGTAGTTAATTAATTATTGGAGTCCACATTTTTTTGACACTTAATGCTAATCGTTGAGAAGAAATTTTATTAAAACGGATTAGATGATTTATATAGAATATAAATGCTAGGTAGTTCTTATTTGGTGTGATTAAAAAGATTGTCATTTATATACTAGCAGCTTCCATCATAATCTTTAGTGCTTGTAATTTTTGACTATTTTATTTGAAAGTGTTAAAAGTTAGAACTCTTTAATATTTTCTTTCAATACATAAAAACAAATGTATTTTTTTATGAAGAATATTTTCTTACTGTATTAAGATACTAAGTATTCTTTTTGTGAAATTCTTTCGTATTTTTTTTTGATTTTCGTAAATTATCAGTAGTAAATGGCTGATGTTGAGTTGATTTCATGCTTTTTAAATGAAAATTTAAATACTCAAAATTGACCTTTATATGATAAATATTAGTTTTTAGTAAAATTAATTTGTAAGTTTTATCTTGTTAAAATTATTATAACGTATATTTATTATATAAAGTTTTCCCAAAAAATGAATTGATATGAAAGTTGACACAGTTTGTATTATAGACGACGATCCCATTTGTGTTTATGGCACCAAGATTCTTTTGAATCACAATAACTTTGTGAGTGCTAATATTCTAGTTTATGAAGATGGTTATGAGGCTTTGAACAATTTAACTTCTCTTTTAAAAAGTGGGGAGAGATTGCCTGATATTATCTTATTAGATTTAAATATGCCAGTTATGAACGGTTGGCAGTTTTTAGATAAATTCCAAAAATTAACTTTCAGTAATAAACCGCAAGTATTTATTGTGAGTTCTCATTTTGATCAATCTGAAATCAAAAAAGGAAGAAGTTATGAGTTGGTTCGTGATTTTATCTCAAAACCTTTAATTGCTAAAAATTTGAATGATATTATTGCGATGAGTAAAATTGCGGTATAAAAATTTCAAATTCATTCATAGATATAATAACCTAGAATGTGGTTTTATTTTGTGGAGCCGGAGACGACCTTACGTTAATAAAAGGTCTAGTAGACCTATTTAGCACGGTGCGAGCTGATGTGCTGGCTTTCGAATCCCGCAGGTGTAACGAAAAAAACCACCCAGAAGGTGGTTTTTATTAGTGGAGCCGGAGGATTACCTTACGGTGTTCCCAACTAGCTCACGTTCTGTAAATGCAATTGGCTGTCCAAAAAAATGGCCAGACTCTTTAAAACAACAAAGTCCGATCAAGTAAACTTGTCGGACTTTTTTTGTTCTAAAGCGCAAACCAATTGCGCTTAATCGTGGAGCCGGAGGCTATTCCCCTTTATAGTTTTAGATAATCAGTTTTAATGTGTATGTTTCTAAAAAACAGATGTTTATGTCTGTTTTTTATATCTGTTTATAACTTTTTTTAATAAAGAGTTATAACATTTTTGTCAACGATTTTGTCAACGCATCTATAAACTGCATTTTTTTAAAATTATGAAATATTCTTTTTATCTCAGAAATTCCAAATCCGAAACTGAAACGCTAATTCTTTTTTCTTGCTATTTCAATCAAGAAAAAAAGAAGTTTGTTTATTCTACCCAAAAATCAATTCTTCCAATACATTGGGATTTTATAAATAAAAGACCAAATAAAGTAGGGAAATTGGTTTCTAAAAACCAACTAGCTATATCTAAAAGAATAAGAGATTTTGAAGATGCTTTTCAGCTAATTAAATCTAGGTCAGAACTTGGGGAATTGGAGTTTGATAGTAGTACGTTAAAAGAACACTTTGATAAGGTTTTTGAGAGAGTTAGTATGGCTAGTTCATTCTTTGAAGTTTTCGACAAGTTTACTCAAGAAAAGATTAAATTAAAAGAGTGGAAAAAATCTACTATAAAGCGTTACAAAAACATTAAAAATTTATTGATTGAATTTGAACGCGTTTATAATTACAAACTCACTTTCGGAAAAATCAATAAAAAGTTCTTTACCGAGTTTACGGATTTCTGCTATGAATATAAGAATCATTATACCAATACGTTTAGTAGAAATGTTGGTCTATTTAAGACCTTTATGTTTTGGTCGTTGAAAAACGGTTATGCTTATAATGATACATTTACAACTTTTAAAAAACCACAACGGGTTTTAACCCGGGAAGAAGTGCTTAGTTTAGAGCATTTGGTTGAGATTTACAATACGGATTTTGAAACAGAGCATTTACAAAAGGTTGCTGATACCTTTGTTTTTCAATGTTTAACCGGAATGAGATATGGTGAGCTTAAGTTGATAAACAAGAGATTGATTACACCAAGTAATTGCATACTACTAAAAGAAGAAAAAAACAGTAATAAAATACCTAGGTTAATACCACTGTCTAAATTGGCATTGTCAATTCTTAAAAAATACGATTATCAATTACCGGTAATATCTAACCAAAAACAGAATGATGCAATAAAGGAAGTTATTGCAAAAGTCGGATTGACGCATGATGTGGAATATTCTAGGTTAAAAGGTGTCGTTCAGCAAAGATTCATTAAGCCTTTTAATAAAAGGATAGGAACGCATACCGCTAGAAGAAGCTTCATCACCATAATGCGTAATAAGGGTATTGCAGATAAGACGATTATGAGTATATCAGGACACACGGATATAAAATCGTTTAATCAATACCATCAAGTTGATAATTCTGCTAGGATTAGTGCAGTTAATTCGGTCTTTGATGAATTTTAAAATTTATATACAAACTTATGTTCTATTATATTAAAAGGAGTATAAGTCCATTTAGAATTTATTAGACCATGTAATGAAATAGTTAAAAATATAAGCTCAAAGAAAATAATTCTTTGAGCTTAGTAAATTGTCTACATAGATATTATAATTTGTCCATTTACTACTTCGAAACTTGAGACCAAATTAGAATCATTTTCGGAACTCAAACTACCTGAAAATGATTGCTGGAACCCAAGTCCATCACTAATTTTGATTGTGTAACTAGTAGAAGGACAAATATCTAACTCACAACCGAAATAAACAACAGATACGCTATATATACCGTCAGGATAATTTCCATTCCAAAAGATATTTTCAGGTCCAAAACCATCTATGTCATCTCTATCTAAAAAGCCACCTGATGACGATGTAGGATTTTCCCAAAAAATAGTCGTACCCAAAGGGTCTACTACATGCAAATCAATATCGGTATTATTAGTATTCCACGATAATCCAATTTGAAGTACACCATTACTGTCAGGTAAATCATTTAGATTTTCATTATTTACTAAAAGTTCAAAGTCTTCTATGTCATCAAGAATTTCAGAAGTTGATAATTGATTTAGATTATCATTCAAAAATGTAGAAGTATTATCGCTATAACCTTCAATAATTTCAACCAAGCTTGAAATATTAGAGTTAACATCATTTCCTATGTCGCTAAAGTCACTTTGAACTTCTTCGATGAAATCTGAAAAATCATCTGAAATGAAGAATTCTAATGCCGTCGCTGTAGCTGTTAAGGCCGCGGCTCCTATGAATAGTGGTGCTGCTCCTGCTGATCCAACCAAAACAGCTGCTCCAGCACCTAATGTTGCTACAATTCCAACATCTTTGAGAACTCCTAAAAACTCTGGAATTTGATTGTTTCTAAAATCTGTTAAGTCATTGACCCAATCATTTATTAAATCACTTGACCTCAAGGTTTGGGAATGTGATTTGCCACTTTCAAAATTATCAAGTCTAAATATTGGGATTTTAAAAGATGTTCCGGACTTATTTGATTTAGAAGTTGTGTTTGTCGTGGTTTCAAACACTGGGGAGCTAGTGAAAGTGTCACCATTTTTTGTTATTATAGTTTCAAAAAGTAGTGTGCCTAATCGATTTGTCCAGTCATAATCATATAAGCGGACATAAAAACTATTGATATCAATCCTCTCAAATTCAGTAACACCGCTTGATTTTTCACCAGTAGCAATATCTACACCGTAAATGAAAGATGGTTCATTATTGTCATCCAAAAGCATTATAGATTCAATGCCTTCGGTTGCGTTGTAAGTGTAAATTTTTTCGATTCCTGTTGCAAAACCATCAACACCTATTTGACCAAATGTTGAAATCTGTATATCATTGGAAATGGTTATGGTAGATTGAAGAAGATTTGAATAGTTAATTCCTTCTTGACTGTTAACTTCATTAAAACTTACGTTAATGTTGTCAAAATTAGTTCCGTTATCAATTGGAACTTCATCAGTTGGAGTTTCAACAGTAGATGTCTCATCAATTTCTGTAGTATCATTTGTCTTATTACAAGAAAGAATGATAGCAAGAAAACTTAGTAATACTATATTTTTTTTCATTTTAAATAGTTTTTGGTTATGATAGTAAAAGAAATGATTTGACCATATTTAAACAATACCTATTACTGGGTATATATGTCTATAAATTAGTTGTTTACGGATTAAGATTGACTTTTCTCATTATAATTTTATATGCTTTTACATATAGAATAATAATAAAATATATTTTTATACGTTTAAGCATATAATATTGTATTTTAGAATAAAATTATATTTAATTGCATATAATGAAGGAGTTATCCGAATTTGTAAAAGAACGAAGAAAAGAAGTTAATCTAACCCAAGAAGAGTTTGCTGAAAGGGCAGGGGTGGCATTAACAGTAGTACGTAAAATAGAACAAGGCAAGACTAATCTTAATCTTGAAAAGGTAGACCAAGTACTGAAAATGTTTGGACACAAATTAATTCCGGTAAGTTTAAAAGATTTGGAAAGAGATGAGACAAGCTAAAATATTTTATGATGCTATTTATTGTGGTCTATTAATAGAAACTGATGACGGGGAATATACATTTGCTTATGACGAAGTTTATGTAAACGATTACCCTAATCAATTTATTACCTTTAAAATGCCGGTTAGTAATGAATTATATACGGATAATAGGTTATTTCCATTTTTTGAAGGATTGATACCCGAAGGTTGGTTATTAAACATTGCTTCCAATAGTTGGAAAATTAATAGAAATGATCGCATGGGACTATTAATGGCATGTTGCCAAAATTGTATAGGAGCGGTAAGTGTTGAACCTGTAATACAAGAAAATGAATAGGTGCCTATACTGCTATAAAGAAATCGATGGAGAAGGTGATTTTCATAAATCATGTAGTCTTGAATTTTTTGGTGCCGAAACGCCACCAAAAATAGAATATTCATTAAATCAAATGAGTGAGCTGGCCGAACAAGTGGTAGAACGTAGTATTGCGGTACCAGGGGTGCAGCCAAAGCTTTCTATGTCCGTTTTAGATGAAACAGGTAAAGAAAGTAGGTTAACCGTTGTTGGCGCCTTAGGTGGTAATTATATATTTAAACCACCATCTAAAGATTTTCAAGAAATGCCGGCGAACGAACATTTGACAATGAAGATCGCTAAATTATTAGAAATAGAAGTGGTACCACAATCGTTAATACGATTGTCCTCAGGAGAGCTCTCGTATATTACTAAGCGTATAGATAGAGAAGAGGATGGTACCAAGATTCATATGCTGGATATGTTTCAGATTACTGAAGCTTTTGATAAATACAAAGGTTCAATGGAACGTATTGGGAAGGCTATTACTTCCTATGCTGAAAACACGTTATTGGATAAGCTACGATTTTTTGAACTGACAATATTTAGTTATTTAACCGGTAACAACGATATGCATTTGAAAAATTTTTCAATGATAAAAACTTCATATGGTTGGGCTTTATCACCTGCATATGATTTATTGAATGTTGCTATTTTGAACCCGGATGATGCTGAAGAGATGGCATTGAGTATAGGTGGAAAAAAAAGGAAACTTAAAAAGGACCATTTTATAGAATTTGCAATAAACCTTGGCTTGAATAAGATGCAAATTGCTGGTGTCCTTAATCGTTTTAATGGTTCTATAGATGACATTAAGAATTTAATTAAATCGTCATTCTTGTCTGAGGAAATGCAAGGGTTTTATCTTGAAATTTTCATTGATAGAATAAAGAAAATTACTAAATAAAAGGCTTATATTTAATGAGTTATATTTTAAAAAAAATAGATTGTTATGGAAAGAATAATACAAAAGTTAGATAGTTTTGAAACAAACCTAATCACTAAATTTAAAATCCTTCAATGGGTGGTAAGTGTGGCTTTGGCATTGGTTTTAGTTTTCCTAATTATACTTGCTTACAAAGGTTAGGATATATTTTATTTACTACCGGTATTAAGAAAAAATGCCATGCTCAATTCTGCCCAATTCATCATTAACTAGTTGTATTCCCTCTTCAGTTTCTAATAGAGATTTTGGGGTAATGTTTCCTAAGGCTTTACTTTCTAAGTTAAGCCATATTTGGAAGTTTGATTTATCTCCGAAAACTTTTTCTCCATGACTCATTAACTTGCGTATTTCGTTTTCTTTATTCATTATAGGAGTAATTAATTAAATGTTTCAATGAAGATTATCTAGCCATGATTCAATTTTGTAATCAAGAGAATCTACTGATTTTAATTTATTTAAGTTGATTTTTTGGTCATATAATAGTCCTGGACTTGGAACATAACACGTTGCATTTATACAATACTTCTTAAATGCATCTTGTGATATAGATGATGTTACAAAAACAAACTTTTCATTTTCCAATTTGTACAGACCTTCTTTGTCTAATTTCTTAATCAGGGAATTTAATTTGGCTTGTTCCGGGTATTTATAGTGCGTTTCGTTTCCTTTTTTACTAGTAGCAACTATTATTCCACGATTCAAAGGAGATATAAAAAACTGCGTATTCACGAATAAAATAGAATCGTTGATGAGATCAGATTCGAAAGGAACTAGTAAAACAGTCGAATCCTTTAAGTTTCCAAGTATGCGCATCTCTCTAGTACGACTGTCAGAGCAATTAAATATAGCTTTATTTAAATATATATTATTGTTGAGATATAGGGTATCGTTCGTTATGATTTTGTCTTTTGATGCGCTATCAAGTAACAAAAGTTTTTCTGTAGCATAAATTCCACGATAACATCTGTAGGTACTGCAAGAGGCAAAGGCAAAAACCAGTATTAAAATTCCAAATTTGAAGTTCACTATTTAGTTTATAGTATTAATCCTTTAGATTTAAATGAATCATTCAGGCGTTATCAAAAGACTTATGAATCGGATGGAATAAGCCTTGACTTAATAATCAAAAGACAAGAACCTGTGCAAATAAAAATATAACATAGTCTCGGGATTAAACTTATATCTATTTGCCAATGGACTGTTATATTCATAATTCCAATTACAATAGCGATTAGTATAAATATAGCGTTTGCAATCTTGTTCTTTGGGATTAATATGTCCAAAATAGATATATAACCAAATGTTATGATACCGATAAAGCCTCCACCTAAAAGGGTTATCAAAATTATCGAAAGATTAGATAGCTTTTCAAATAATACAAAGAGGAAGCCAAGTAGATAAAAGAATACAAATAAAGAAACCAGACTCAATAGGAAAAAAATAACTTTTTTAATTACATTCATTAACTACATAATTTAATTGTTACAAACTTATACAGACGCTTCGGTAGATATAAACTAACGTATTTTAAAACTGTTTCGTATTATGCTATAATGCGTGCTAATTTCTAGACATTGGAAAAAATGGACTTATTTATTATGTTTAGTATTCTTGGGTAAAAGGTGTAGTTCAAAAAAGATTCGTAAAACAGTTAAATAACAAAATTTCGGCACCTACCTCTAGAAGAAGTTTTATTACGATTATGAGAAATAAAGGTGTACCTGATAAAGTTATTATGAGTATTACAGGACACACCGATATAAAATCATTTAACCAATATCATCAGGTGGATGATACAGCTCGAATAAATGCTGCTAATACGGTTTTTGATGGTTTTTAAAACTATACGTAATAACATATAATTTTATATGTTATAGTGAAATTATATCTAATTGCATATAATGAAAGAATTAGCTGAATTCGTAAAAGAAAGAAGAAAACGAGTGAATCTTACTCAGGAGGAATTTGCTGAAAGGGCAGGAGTAGCATTAACTGTTGTTCGTAAAATTGAACAAGGTAAGACAAACCTTAACCTTGCAAGGGTTAATCATGTTTTAGAAATGTTTGGACATACCCTTATTCCGGTAAGTTTAAAAGATTTGGAAAGAGATGAGACAAGCTAAATATTTCATGATTTAATTATTAATGTTTTAGCAAATTAGATTAGATAGTTAAATATTCAGTATTCTTATCTCTTCGCGATAAAAGAATCGATTGCCCCCCTAAGATTGTACGAGAATTTTGATGATGAGGGATGTGGAAGAACGAGTAGTGGATAGTCTTTTTCAAACTTGAAATATGCGAAGGTATTAGACGCTGGGTTACGTTTGCCTGATATATCCTCCTTTCGAATATTACACCACAATCTATCACCCCAAAGAAAAATTAAGTCTGGGTCAACAGTTTTTACAGCTTTTTTAAAATCAGGATAGCTCAAATCAAAATCCTGATGTGAAGGTGATTGGCGCGGTTTTTTCATTGGGACTTGTACAAAATTATAGAATGACACACTTTCCCAAAATTTGATTGAATCTTTATTTGATTGTTTAGTGCCGTTTAGCACATTGGAAAATTTTGTAAAAGTATTCATCCATCTGCCATAATATCCTGAACCTCTTTTATAATTTAAATACTCCTGAAGCACTTGCGCCGTTTTGGAAATACATTTCAATTGAGAAGGTTCATTAAAGCAACATGCTGGCTTCTTACAATAATGACTTTCACCTAAAACAAGTAATTTTATAGGTGAATTTGAGTAGGTTTCACCTATATAAGGATGGAATTTCATAAAATTTTGGAGTATTTAATAATTATGATTTTAGCATTTAGAAGAACAGTTCTGTAGATGACGATGTTTAAAATCTAATACAATTTGTGGTTTTCCATGTAGTTGATTTGGGTCATATGGTGTTTTTTCTAACCAGTCAACAAAATCAAGTTTATAAAGTTCATTTGCATCGGATTTATGTGCCTGACCTTGTTTAATAATAGGCCATAATCTTTTGGGTAAATCTATCGCATTATCTCCGAAATAATAAAAGTGATTAGATAGTAATACATTTTTACCGTTAAGATCCCTTTCTCTATTAAGACAATTATGAACGCTATCTCTTAATTTTGGTTCACTTTGCGAGTAATCATAAATTGAATCGCCCACATTTAATCGATAATCGTTGTTATTAATGTCTGGAACTTTTTTAGGTAAATACTTTAAACAATAATCATCATATTCTTTCATGGTCATTTTATTGGTAACCTTCATAGCATAGACCAATTTATTTCGATAGCTCTTTCCTCTAACATTTACAGAACCAACACCAGCAATCCAATCACCAATTTTTGCTACGCTTCTTATTTTAGGTTTACAAATAGCAAGAGTACAAGTACCCCAATAGGGATTGGGGGCTGCTCCGTCGTCTACTGGAAGACAATAACTAAAGAGTCTCATTGGTTAAGTTGGCTTGTGGCAATTGTTCCGATTTTTTTAATTTATTATTCAAGATTCCTAAATTTACAGCGGTAACTGTGGTAGATATATTTCGATAAAACTTCCTGTTACCTTCTTTCAAAAATTGGTTGATATACTTCCCTGGTCCGTTATAAATAACCTCCAACGTACCATTTGGCTCTATATGAACAGCTATATAGTGTTCTAAATCTATATTATAAGGGTAACTGAAGTAATAACCCATGCTTGCTTTTATTTGAACTTCTATTTTACTCTGTCTATGAATACCATCATATACAGGTGCATTTTTACCATAAAGTTCAATGTCAAACATTTCGCTAACCAAAGCTTCACCTATGTCACCTACCAATCTACCGTCTAAAGAAAAATCTAGCTTTCCTTCAAATTGCTTCTTTAATGAAGCGGTAATGTCTAATAATTGTTGGATTTCTTTCATTTAAAATAAAGTTAAACCCTTTTTGAAGTTCTTATGAGTTCATCAACTATATCTTTCTTGAACTTACTGAAGGGTCTTTTATGATAGTTGGATTCATCTATTTCGATACCGAAAATAAGGCGGTATTTATCTGATTTGGAAACTTCCAAATTCTCAAAAGTCTTATTTAAAAGAGTATCTAGATAGTTATCGGAATATTTATAACGTAAGTCAATTAAATCTTGAAGTTCTTTCTTTGAGTGTCCCTTATATAATAATTTTGTTTCTAAAATATCAATAGTGTTTTGGGCTTTTAAACCAGAAGGGTCATATTTTTTACATATTACTTCATATTCAGAAGGAGATTTCGCGAGGTAACTAAATCGAAACGATTTTGAAATTCCAGTATCAATATAAGGATGTAAATGGTCTTCTAAGTTTAAGGTTGCCGTAGATTTTATAGAGCTGTTACATATGCTGCATGAAGGAATTAAATTATAAAATGACAGTGCAAGCAAAGGATGTTTGCTCTTTGTAAACCAATGATCAAACTGAGGTACCATTCCCTTTTCACCATTAGTTTTCCTCATGACCAAAATATATTGTCTGTTACAGTAAGTGCAGGTATGAATGTCTAACCATTGGGCTAATTGATAATTGAGATTTTTATAGAAGTAGTTTTCATACCCGGCTTTGACAAAAAGCTTTTTACACTCTTCTTTAAAATCATTTTCATCATATCCTCTTCCTGTGAACATTCTCTTAATTACCTCTTCAATCAGAAGCAGTTCGTCAGGTTTTGAGGCTATAATATATTCTATATTACGCTGGGTAAAGCAGCCGACAAAATCGGGATTTAGATCCGATTTAATCTTTAATGGTTTCGAACATGTTTTACACAATTCATTACCACAATTATGACCGTGAGGATTAGCGACAGAATGTTTTCCCCAAAGTTTAATTTTTAACCAGCATGTAATTTCATTACTGTAATTTTGTAGCGCTTCTTTTTGCTCTCCTAGGTAAATCATTGCTCGCCAAAATTTATATCAAGACCATATCGTTGTGCCATTTCCATTAAATGCTGTTTTTTACTTTCTTTATCCGTTTCATCCCTGAAGACTTCATAGTACATGTCTTCCAACTTAGTACTCAGAATGGGTTCATCTACAATCCTGATTAAATCTTTATGATATTCTTTCTCATCTAAATTTCGATTTTCATTCCTTAGCCAATTGATTGTTTCTTGAATTTTATCTTTTGCAAAATCTCCCATTAGAGAATCTTGTAAAAAGAAAGAATCCGCTAATAAATCAGTGAGATTGGCTCCAAAGGAGTGCCTCGGTTTATGAAGGTCTGAATCAGATATTATGTAACTAGAAGAATTATCTTGAGACTTATTCACATAAACTATATTGTTCGAAGGTAAGTCACTCAGTGACAATGGATCATGTGTGGTAAAAATGATTTGTACTTTCGCATCTATTTTTTTGAATAGTTTTGTAGAAAACTCAATTAACGTTTTCACAAAATATCTTTTCCAAATAGGATGAAAACCCAAATCCGCCTCATCCAACAATAAAAGATAGTGCTTGTACTTTCTTTCTGTTGGCATTTCTGAAATTACATTGGTATCAAAATACTCATGGATTCTACTGAACAGGTTCAACATGGCAGTTTCTCCTGAACTTAAATTTCTGGATGACGGTTCCAAATTGATATAGTTTGGAATTTCGTTTACCGTCCTATATTCAATGTTATCATTTGAATCACTTACCGCATAATATTTACTTAAACTGCTAATTAATTTGCGTTCTAACTCATACAATTCGTCTACTTTTTCGGTCTCCAGAAATATTGACTTTAAACTCCAATCAAAGTAAATCGACCCTCTTTGATTACTATCAAATTCAATATTATCAATATAATTAAAAAGAAAATCCAATAAACTTAAAATTTCCTTATCCGGTAAATTCTTTTGTCCTCCTTTGGAGTAATAATAGTCTTCAAACCAAATTTTATATAATTTAAATGGATTGTTGGCTTCTATAAGTTTTTCATCATACACATCAATTTTATCAAAATGCCCCTCTTTAAGATACGAGTTTTCCATTTCCATTAACTTTATGAGAAGACAGAAAATATCCATCAAAATGTAATTCTTCATTAAATTTTTCTGAAGGATGAATTGATCTTTATCGGTATCCCTTTTGGAATTTCTAATTTGATAGGACTCTGTTTTTATTTTTTTATATAAACCTTTTAAAAATGGTCGAAAATCATTGGGCGTATTATCAAAAAAAACTTCGTATTCGTCAGCATCGATTCTATATCTGGTAAATGTGATACGGTGCAAATTATCATCGGGAAAATCAAATATTTCCTTAATTGGCTTAGCTAATTCCGAAACTTTTAAATTCCTTATCCTTCGGTAATTCGCTCGCTTGATTACCTCTTTCGGTAATACGAATCCAGATGGCGGCGATAAATAGGATAAAGATTCTAAATCCTTACTTAAAATATTATCAAAACTTAAATCAACTCCGCTTAAAGCTGGTTTAAAATCAAGAAAAGGACTATAATAAATCGTATTGATATCAACTTCGATATTTTTGAAGGAAAAAGGGATAGCAAGCTTTTTATTTATTCTCATAAAGTTATGAAAGATGGCTGTTTCTCCATCTTCAAAAATTATAACTTGATTACCACTGTTTCTATCAATAGCTTCAACTATTTCATACATCAAAGAAGTTTTTCCTGCACCATTAGACCCAACTATAGCTGAAACATTAAGTAATGTTTTTGATTCATCAAAAAAACTTTCTAAATATTTAGGGTTTCGCTCTCGGGTTATATTTATAGTCTTTGGATCTTCTTCTAATTTGTATATATATTTTCCACCAAAATTTAATGTAAAAGGTGTTTCAAATAAATGATAGTCAAATATGTAAATAGCGGCTAGAGTCATGTTAATTG
The DNA here is from genome assembly GCF_030547005.1 of Maribacter sp. 1_MG-2023. Lineage (GTDB taxonomy): Bacteria > Bacteroidota > Bacteroidia > Flavobacteriales > Flavobacteriaceae > Maribacter. The sequence goes on from NZ_JAUOPN010000001.1 coordinate 117,480, forward strand.
AATTCAGATTTTTTCTTTTCGCAACTCCTCTATCTCCCTCAACAAATCTTTGGCATCACCATCTGTAGGTAATTGCTCTACTAGCTCCCCTTTAAAAGCTTTATGTAAAATGGCTTGGGGTAGCGAATCAATTTTATTTTTTAAAATTTTATATTTTTTGTTTATCTCATTTGCAGTTGCCAAAAGAAAATCAACACGTTGTACAATTTCTAATTGTTCCGCTTTTTGGGGAAGATTTATTTGTAAATTTTGAGTTTGTGTTTTTGTTAAAGCTTGCCTTGTGACACCGTAATTTTCATTAAATATGTAGTTTTGAATTTGTGAAGAGGATAAGTACATATTTACATATTTTGGTGAAATACCTTCATTCAATCTAATTATATTTACATGTTGATTAACTCTTCCTCCAACAATATAATCCTCTGCTATACAAACTCTACCGATTGAAGCCCCAGTGATATTTAATAAAATATCATTTTTATGTATTTCAACATTTTTAAGCTTTTCAGCTTGTTTTTTATCTAGAAAAGCTAGTCCATCCGATTTAATTCCATTAAAATGAATATTCATAGAACGAACTAGGGGAATACCTGTCTTCTTATAATTTTTAGAACCACCTTTTGGAGTCGAACCACTACCTATTTTATTGGTGATATCTTTTAGAAATACCAAATTCCATTTTTCCAACTCCTTCCCCTCACGCCACTCCTCCGTCAACTTACCGGTAACCGCTTGGGTGAGCACCTGCTGTCGAAAATCTTTTAAGAGTTGGGGTATCCGCTCCAAACTTTTTTGCATGGTTGACACCTGAGCCATTAAAATATCTACTTTAGCAACAATACGGTCCTGTTCGGGGCGGGGTGGTAAAGGAACTTGAACTTCTTTAAGAATTTTAAAATGCCTACTATAGCCTAAATCTGGTATTTTTAATGATTTTAAGTAATAATAATAGAATTTCTCATTAAGAATTGACGAAGGCTTTAAAATTTTCGTACCATCTGCACCAACTGCAAAAGTGAAATCTATGTATTTAATATGTCTAGTGTGATCCCCAAAAATAATTACTGGAGTATCTCCTTTATAAATGGACTTTTCATCATCAATATATCCAGCAATTAAGGTGTCACCTTGATCAACTACTGGATATTTCCCTTGCAATGCCAATCCCTTAGTTTTGTGTTTAACGTACTTGGGTGCTTTTTTCAAGGCTTCCTCAAACCCAATTTTAATCCAGTTATGATATAAAGTTGGTTGTACTTTAATAAAATCAATATCGCCTCTACTTGCCATTAACCTAGTTCTTTTATCATCGCCTGCAACTGCTGGGTAATGGTTTCCAATTCTGTCAAAGCCTCTTTGGCTATATCAATAGGTTCTCCTAAATCCTCGCCATTACTAACACTATCATCAGCAATTAAACCTAAATCCAAGGAGTCGTTTTTCTTGGTTATGGTTTCTCGATCTATATATTGCCAACGTTCATTTTTTATCTTTTTTCTAGCGGTTTCATCAATAACGCTATCAAAATCGTTCGCTAACTTCTCAGGTTCCACACCACCGGTATAGGCTTCTATAAATTCATTAAATGCCGCTCTAGTAAATGGGGTGCGTTTACCATAATTAGGTACGTTGGTTCGCATATCAAAATACCAGACACCTTTTGTATTTTCAGTTTCGGTAGTGCCCCTGGTAAAGAAAAGTACATTGGTTTTTACTCCTGCAGCATAGAAAATACCTGTTGGTAAGCGTAAGATGGTATGCAGATTGCATTTATCCATTAAATCACGCCTAATCTTTTGCCCATCACCATCCTCAAACAAGACATTATCGGGCAATACTACAGCTGCACGTGCTTTACCATCTTTTTTTAAACTTCTATAAATATGCTGTAAAAAGTTAAGCTGCTTGTTACTGGTTGGGTAGGTAAAATCATCACGGGTTGGGCGCTCACCTCCCTTTTTAGTCCCAAACGGTGGGTTAGCCAATACGCCATCATAGCCTTTAAGTTCTTTTCCCATTTCCGTTAGGGTATCACCTAAAATAATTTGGCTTTCCATACCGTGCAATCTCGCATTCATTAAAGCCAAACGGTGGGCATCACCCACCAGCTCAACACCACTAAATGCTTTTTCTACTTGAAACTTTCGGTCTTTTTCGTCCAGTTCAAAATAGTTATCATGTTTGGTGCGTAAGTATTCATCCGCAGAAATCATAAATCCAAAAGTTCCTGCTGCAGGGTCGTTCCAACGTTCTCCCAATTTGGGTGCCATCAATTCCACCATCACATTAATCAATGGTCTTGGTGTAAAATACTGCCCAGCACCACTTTTCTTTTCACCTGCATTTTTTTCCAATAGGCTTTCATAAATATCGCCCATGACATCACGGTCGGTTTCCTCATACCAATCCAAGTCATCTATGGCTTGCACCAACGTATTAAAGTTTACCGGTTTTCTAAGACTTGTAGAGGCATTAGCATAAATCTCCTTAATACCTGCACTGGTAGTCTCATTACTCACTTCTGCCAAGAAACTACGGTAACGCTGAAAAGATTCTGCATTATCGGTCTCCTCCACAAAAGAACGCCAACGGTATTGCTCAGGAATATGTTCTTCAAAACCCTTTACTTCACTCAGCTTCAAGAATAGAATGTACGTAAGCTCATTTAAATATTGGTGATAGGTAACCCCATCATCCCGTAATACGTTACAAAGGTTCCAAAGCTTATTGGCTATTTCATCTGCACTCATGTAATTGTTGTATTTTATGATTAGGCAACGTAAAGATTAGCATTAATGGTCTCTAACACATCATCTAATTGTTGCTCAAATTGTTTGTTAATGCGGTTATAACCGCCTTCGCCCTTAAATGGCTCTTTGTCCAAATCTTCTTTGCTAAGAACTGTTTCTGCCAATAGCTGCTTTTGAAAACGGTCTAGCCATTTTTGCTGAATCTTGTTCCAGGGTTTCATACCTTTTACTTTTTCAAAAGCTCTATGAACACGTTCTTCATGCCCTACCAAATCTACATCTAAGGTAAGTGTACGAATATAGGCAATAATGTCTGCAGCAATATCTTCGTTTTTAGCATCGTGCCAAGCGGCATTCAAGGTTTTTGCATTGAACCCTTCTTGGTCTAACAGAAGGCGGAGCTCTTTAAGTGACTTTCTATCAAGGGTACTAGGTTTAGACACAATCACTTTTAAAGCGGCTATTTTATTCTGATTCTCTAATAAGAATTTTTTAAAATTTTCTATGTAGTCTTCTGGCTTTTTGGCTTTCCCATAATCGCGTTCTGTACCTAAGTATTCATCTTTATGGTCTGATAATAATTGATGCTTTGGTTTGTAGACTTTAGTGTCAAGATAATTCCACAGCCCTTTAAATTCTTTAATAATCGCTTTTACTTCTTGTGCACTAGCTTCTTTAATTGCTTGTATGACTTCTTTAGGTTCTTTACCGCCAGCCATATAAATAAACTCTTCTAAGCTATTTTCTTCAATCTTACGGCGTTTGCGTTGTAATTTTGCAATAAGCTGTTCTCCTTGAGATTTGGCGCGCTCATCGGACTCGATAGCATCTAATTCATTCACCAATTGCGTAAATGTTGTAGATGGATTAGAAACCGGTTTCATTTGCGTGTAATCCTGTAAGGCTTCATGCACTCTTACAGCATCGAATATTTTGAAATCTTCTTTACCTATTTCTTCACATAGACGGGTAGCACGACCTATCATCTGTTCATACAAAATTCTAGAACCTACCCGGCGCATAAATACCAAGTTGCAAATTTTAGGAACATCTATGCCCGTGGTCAATAAGTCTACCGTTACCGCAATGTTCGGAAATTTCTCGTTCTTAAATTCCTTGGTCAGTTGCTCAGGGTCATACGCTGCCCCTGTTATTTTCCTGATAGCATTTTGGGGCACTTCAAGTCCTATTTTTTCGAACTCTTCATAAAGCATCTCCACGATCATATCTGCATGTGAATCACGAACGGAAAAAATCAAGGTTTTTTCATCGCTATCCGGATCTAGATGTTGCACCAGTTCTTTTAAAACGACCCTATTAAAATCAGGAGTGATGACCAGCTTGTTGAACTGCTCAATTTCTACCAATAGGTCATCTTCCAATTCTGCAAGTTCTTCAATACTATTCGTCTCTGGATTAAATACTTTAGGGCGTTCACCCTTTTTCCAAAGTATGCCTTCTTCGCTCAATCGTGTTTTTATACGATACGGAGGTTCATGGTCCGACAAATACCCATCAATTACAGCCTGGCGATACGAATACGAATAAACCGGTTTGCCAAAAATTTCAGTGGTATGTAATGCAGGTGTTGCAGTTAAACCTATTATATAGGCATTGAAATATTCTATAACTTTCTTGTACTGGCTAACATAATCATCTTGATTTTTGAACTCCAAATCTTCTTCATCGAGCTCTTTATCTAGATTGTAACCACGGTGGGCTTCATCAATGATAATGCAATCATAAGTGTCAATAGGCAGCTCGTTATCACCATAAAATAGCCGTTTTACCATACTTTGTACTGTAGCAAAGTGCAAACGTGTTTCCGAATCAGGAATCAGCGTTTTCACGTATTCCATTTTATAGACATCTGCAAAGGTGTTAATGCGTTCTATCTTAACATCTTGATAGCTTCCAAAAGCCTGTTGTGCTAAAAGTTTTCTATCCGTTAAAAATAATATTCGCTTAAAACGATTGGCTTTAATCAATCGGTAAGAAAGTCCAATAACGGTTCTGGTTTTTCCGGTACCCGTTGCCATGACCAAAAGAGAACGATTTTCATCAAAGTTTGTTCGAATGTTCTTTTCAACACTTTGTATCGCATCTATTTGATAATCTCGAAGGCTTAAACCGTTTTTATCTTGTAAATAATCGTAATCGCTTTGTTCTAACTTTTGATTCTCTGCTTCTATATCACGTTCGTAAAGTTCAACCAAGCCAGTAGGTGAAAACCAACCTCGTATTGGATAAGCTCTATTTCTTTCTTTACGTATATCTAAAAACCAAATACCGCTTTTTGTTTTTATTTGCTCTAGAAATTCACGCCCATTTGTTGAAAATAAAAAAGGTGCTTTATAATCTTGCCATTCTCCTAAGATTTCAAAATTGTCATCTACAGAAATACGTTTTGCATAAATATCGGACTGTCTTAAGTCAGTTGAAATATCACTGGCGTATTTCTTAGCTTCTACAATACCGTATAGTTTTGTTCCCACAAATAAAGCATAGTCCGCCCATTTGCCATCACAAGGCCATTCGGCAATTGCGATATTTCTACCTTTTTGAGGAAGGGTTTTATTTTTCTTATAATTAAGTTCAAGGGTGTCACATTCCCAACCAGCTTCAATTAACTTTGGGTCTATAAGCGTTAGTCTTGTATCTTCCTCGCTTAAGTCAAGATTCTTGGCTCGGGCATCACTTCGTTGTTTACGAGCCGTAACTTCTTCTTTATTTTTATTAAGCTCAGCTATTTTATTTTTATAATCGGTAAACTCTTTAGAAAGCTTTTCTAATTTCTCACTGAGTTCATCAGATGCGGTATCTTCCTTCTCAGGTAGGGTATAAGTATTTATTTCTATATAATCTTGCTCATAGGTTTCATAAAACCATTTTGCTAATTGAAAGCACTTTTTTAGAATGAAATGAGCTTGCGGAAAAGTGCCGGTACCATCGTGGCTGGCTTGATTTCCAGATTTACGTACCGTATGTAGAATGCTTGTAATAATATCTGGTGCAATATTTAGCGAAGACAACCTATAAATACGGTCATTCTGAGTCCCCATAAAGTCGCCTAATTCTTCAAATTCCCAAACTAGTTGACTAAGTTTCTCAGAAAACAACCTAGACTTAGAAAGAGATGAACTAGGGTCTATATAAATTAATTTTTCTGAAAGTTCGCTTATGGCGAAAAGGCTAGGATATTGCTGTTCTAAAAAACTGAAATTCGTATTCATTGAGATGGTCTACCGTAATATTACTAAAACTCCATTATGGTACTTATTAGGGGAACTTCGTTTTTGTGAGAATAAATATACAATTCTAGAATTATACAATTATATAAATTCATGCCTTTTGTTTAACTAGTTCGAATTGGCTTTTCGATTTGATTAAATATTGACCCTTTTTATATTGATACATAATAGGTGAAATTTTCAGATTGCTCACAAGTTATATATTTATATAAATCTATAATTACGGGAAACCGTAAAGGAGATTAAAAATTTCGTTATTTTTTTATCAGTAAATATCAATAAACTTTAGAGTATTTTTAAAATAGCGTATAAGATATTAATGTTGAGTAACCAACGAGTGAAAATATGATGTCCTAAAACTTATTATTTATGGAAATTAAGGTAGTTAAAGAATATGTGGCGACAATATATGAGATTGATGAATTAGAAATACATTCAATTCTAGAAGATTATCAATCACCATATGTTATATTATTGAAGGGAGGGCGCAATGTATTGGTGCCATTCGAATATTTGACCAAAGTAAGTTTTGTTACTAAGAATGGAAAGCGAAAATATTTTGATATGAGTCTTAATAATGCAGAATTATTTGACACTTTTGAAGAAGCTAACAAAGTGGCAAGAAAATTTAAGAATATTGATGAAACAGGAAATGAACGTTTTTATATTGTTGGATATAAGGAAGCTCAAATTGTACAAATGATAATAGATGAACGATTTGATGGTTATAATTTAATTAGGGATTAATAATTAAACTAGATTAAAATTACCATGGCAAGGATTGTTTGAAGTTTATTTATATAAATCCATAATTATGGAAGAATCTCGTCTTAAGTCAGAATCAAAACCCAAATCTTACCAAAACTAATACTATGAAGTGCGAGGGTTTTTATTTCAATAATTATTAATTTAGGACAGGTGAAATTTAAACTTTTTGTGTCTATGGAAAATTCAACTATGATCAAGAAAGTAGAAAATAAATTAAATCTAGTTATATCGGGAGTAATTTTATTTGGAACAATAGCTTCTGTAATGTTAACAGTTGTTCTATTTAAATAGGCTTAATAATCTCGGTTCTCAGGATTATCCAAAAACCTGTTGAGGATATTTGCTATATGCTCCGGTTCTTTATGTATAGGTTTATTTTTAGCAACAATTATATCAGATGTTGGAGTTAATGTAAGCCAGGCATCATCATGATCCCTATCCCAGACTCCGTATAGGCATTTTGTGCCTTTTTCTAAATAGACATCTTCTTTAATTAAAAGTGTCCCGCTAAAACGTGGTGTGTGGATATTTCGGTAAGTTTTATTTTTTTCTAATAAGAAGCTTAATCTAGACCAGGTATTCGCATTTGTAGGTTTGGATGCTAATGATTCCTGTTTAATTTCACAAAGTAATAAATCTTTAAGTTCTTCAGGATAGGAAATCACAACATATTCATTTGCAAAATTTTCTTCTATATGTATAAGTTCTAGTAATTTGAGTTTATAAAAATTTAGATAATTTTCGTTGTAATAAGATAAAGATATTCTATTTGGGCAGGTATTGATAAAATGAATCATAAACCTTGCTTCATCTTCATGTATTCTTGTTTCTTTATATCTTTCAATTGCGGAATTGAATGCTGTTTGCTGTTGGTATTTTATTTCTGCTAACTCATGTTCTTTTCTACGAATTTCGATTAATCTTTTGTTTTCCTCATCTTGTTTTAATCTTTGTTTATCAATGCATTCTTCACATAATGGTAAATTTCTAAGAGTACTTAGAAAATGTGTTTGTGAAGTAACTTCTTGTTTTAAGATTTCATTACAAGCGCCGCAATTGCATTCTAGACATACATCAGAATATTCTTTAATAGTTAGAAATAAATCGTGAAGACTAATATTGTAATTATTAGATAACTGCTTTGGTTTATTTTCAAACTCTCCTTTTTTATAGCTCCAATATGAATTAACTAGATATAGGGTTTCTTTATCTGGGTTGTTCTTGATGATTACTGAGTAATTAATTTCTTGTGTATTGTCCATAAAAAAGCGTGGAACTGAACCCGTTAGCACTGAAGGTATCGCCAGACACCCGAACACCACACAAGAACAGCCCACGCCAGAGCGTGGGCATTTGTCTTGATTGTAGTGTTCATTAAAACTGGCGATTTTATCAGTACTAAATCAAAAGCAAAATGCTTTTATATCTTAAAATTCTTTGTTGTTCCTTATATTTTTTGATTTATTATTGTTCAAATTTAGTTAAAATCACAGGACTTCAAATTTAGAAGTACATGACTTTTATTCATTAATATTCGAAGCTAATTATAAAATCCTCATCTTTATTTCGATTTGGATTTTTTAAAATATGAATAGGACTACCAGAGGTCTTGATCTGATTCCATATTACTTCTTCCCAGTTATTTGTAGTCGTGTGACCAACGTATGGCCAGGAGGTAGTAAAACGAACGTAATCTTCCGTTATATCGAACATGGCAATATTGCCACAATCGCACTTGGGGAAGGGACTTACATGATTTCCTTTTTTATAATAGATTTTACATATTTTACAACCACACTCTTCCTCAGTTGCTTTAAAGGTCTTAATATTTATAAGTTTATTCGATGTAATTGATAATTCTTGATTACTGAATAGATTAGCTTTTAATCCTTATTGGCTAAGATAACTAAGAATACTTTCATTGATAATTGACTTCACACTTCTATCTTCCTCCAAAGCTTTTGATTTCAATTTTCTCAATAGAACTTTATCTATATAAAATGAAAATTGCTTTTCATTTTTGTCAATAGATGTTTCTGGTACCACCTTTTGAATCGATTTGTCCAGTTTTGAAGCTCTTGCTTGGGCTATTAAATTGTTGAATTCTGTTTTTGACATAATGTAGATTTATATATTTGATTATTTATATAAATATGTATTTATATAAGAGCTGTTAAGACTTCTTTTGTTAAACTATCAATTTGCCTTTGCGCATTTCTATCGGCTGTAACACCTTTAAGCAAAGGAGACCTAGTGAATGCTACCAAATCGCTTATCATGGTTTTAGCAACTTTAATTTTATGTGAATCGAGGTTTTTTAGGATGTCCTCAGTTATGGTTGTATTAGCTTTCACCATGTTCAAGATAATCATGGTATTCTCTTCTTTCAGTTCATCTTTAATCAAACCAATAGTGTTGTCAATAGCTAACAAATCTAGAATTCCGGCTTTTGTCGGTACTAATATTAAATCTGCAATTTTGATAAGCTCTTTCAGCTTTGACGATAGGTAAGGAGGTGTGTCAATAAAAATAAAATCCAAATGGTCATTGGTCGTTAAGATATTTTCATCTGTTGTAATTTGGAACGAATCAACAATTTTTGAAAGCTGTGATAGACTGCCTTGAGCATCTATGTCAAGTATGGCAACCTTTGAATGTTCACTAAGATTCTGTGCAAGGTTGAAAGTTAAAGTACTTTTTCCTACTCCGCCTTTTTGGTGCGTAATCAATATGATTTTTGCCATAATTTTATTTTAAGTTGGTTTCCCATTTTTGATACATTTCTGCAGCTTCCGGATTATCCTCTATAAACTTGTTGAAGTGATTAATCACTTCTTTTTGACCTTTTTTATAATAAGCCTGATTACTTTCTTCAACTTGCTTTATTTGAAAGATTGAGATACCGATGAAGAGAAAACAACTTAGAATTATTGAGCCAGATAGAATAAGTAGCCAATTAGGATAGTAGTTCGATTTTGTAAGTTTCTTGGTGATTTTACTTAATTCTTTATTTTGATTTTTTAGAATTAGCTCTTGTTCTACTAGTGGAGCGCTTATCGCGGATTGTAGTAAAGTAATATCCGGTCGTATTTTAATCAGTTTTAATTGGGCGGATAATTCTTCCATTCTTTTTAACTGTTCCTTAAAGTCGCTTAATTCCTCTACTAATAGATCTGCTAAATCATCAATTTTTGCCATAGTTATATTCCTATTTCAATACCCTTGGTTATAGTTTGTTTTATTGCCTTTTTTGCTAAGCCGGTTATCATATTTGTACTTAATTCTAGGGTTTTTCCAGCAATGTTCACAGCCTGAGCTGAATGTTTAAGTATTTCTCCATTACTATTAGCTGCAATTTCATTTGCAATCTTACCACCACTCATAGAGCGTTGTACCTCACTACCTTTCATGTTTATGCCCTTATACTCGAACCTAAATCCTTGAAGTGTACCTCCTTTGTTGATACTCGGAATTACTTTTACATTATTGGCAGCCATTTTTTTGATATAATCGTCAAAAGTTTTAGGTCGTTCCTTCTTTAGAACTTGTATATGAATAGAGCGTATTTCGCTTCTTGTCTTCTGTAATGGTTTAAGTTTTTCGACTTGCACTTCTTGAACGGTTTTTAAATTCATTTCCATTGCTACTTGTCTTGCTGCTTCATTACTACGTTTACCAATAAAACTATCATTGTAGGCTTTACCTTTGAAGTCTATTCTGTTGACATATAAGTGAATATGTGTATGTTCTTTATCCCTGTGAACAAAAGCTATTGCTTGACGGTTTGTTAATTTCATTTGTTTCAAGAATGTCTTTGAAATATCTCCTAATCCCTTTTTGGATAATTTTTTACCATCCTCAATGGTTGGGCTTAAGACAAAACTCAAGGTATTTCTATTGCAGTTCTCGTTCATACTCTGTATGATTTCAAATTCTTTGGTAATTTCCTGTGGAGTTTCTCCTGCTAAATATTCTTTTATTACCACAGATGCATCTTTTTCCTGATTCCAGCCGTATGCCATTGACGCATTTGTATGTGATATGGACTTACCTTTTCCAATCATTTTTTGAATTTGTTTAGATGTTCTTTAAGCTCTTTGGATAGGGCGTATACTTCATGGCTTAATTGAGGGTTTCTTTTTCGAAACATATTACCTATCAAAGTGAAATTTCTGCTAAAGGTTGAAATGGTTTTGTATGCTTCGATTTCCTCTTCGGTCAATCTTGCGGTTATCTCTTTATTGAATGCAGCCCTAAAACAAAATTCACTCAAGGATAGACCCGATTTTTTGGCTTTAATTTTCAAAAGTTTTTTCTCGTAAATAGTACATCTGAATTTGGTTATTACTCTCGCTTTTTTTCTCATTTGTTTCTATTTTATTTTGCGACCATCGGGAGAAAAATCAAGATTGTGGGCCCAGCACACACATCTTGAATTCTTACTCAAACTCTATATTTCATTTTTGTTAACCCACCATTCATTTACATCATTGTAACCTATGTATAATTTTGAACAGTCTTGAAAATTCATTTGCTCATTGATGTATTTATCTGTGATATTACGACCTGTGTCATCATGGTCTAAATAGAGGTGAATTTTATCATATTCAATTTTATAATTCATTAACTTTTCATGAAAAGAACAAGAATTTAGAATCATTAAATCTGCCTTTTTTATTAAAGAATTATCAAATTCTAATAGGGATAACATATCAAACATTCCTTCAGTTACTATAAGTGTAGTAGAGTTGTTTTTAATCAGCGAAATGTCTTTTGGGGAAGATCCAGATTTAAAATATTTGTTTCTCAATTCCCAACCCTTAGATATATTTTTCAATCCTATTGAAAAATATTTTTTGTCATACATATGAAAGTGCACCTCTTTACAAATTGAACGTGCTGTTGAAATTGAAATTTGTCTAGTTTTCAAATAGTCGATTAATCCAAAATGTTGAATTGTTTTTACGCGGTCTATCTTTATGGAAGAGTTTACTTCTGTAGATTCAAAAACTTGCTGATGAAAAGAAAAATTAGTTTTGTTTTCGTTTAAATAATCAAGTGCATTTTTTACCGAGCCTAACATTTTTGCTAATAGGTCTATTAAATTACCCCCTAAACCTATTCCAAAATCATAGAATACATTTTTTTGTTTATTGACCTTAAAAGATGGGTCAGATTCGGTTCTAAATGGAGATAGAAACCAGGCTTCTTTTTCCGTTTCTCGTATGGGGTTATGACCTAGATTTCTAAGTGTAATAATTATGTCTATTTTTTTTGCTTCTATACAATTCATTTCTTGTGGTGTTAAATTGGTGATATTTTTGATGAAACGATGATAATCTCTGCTAACTCAATGATATTAGGGGTTTCCCTGTCATCGTTTTGTCATCGTTTCATCAAACTTGATTTATTTTTATACTCATCTGTCATCGTTTTTATTTTTGATGACAAAATGATGACTAAGTGATGACACTCTAATCATCCATTCTCATTGGGCTATTCGTATTCTGTCATCAAATCATCAAAATTTTCAAGTAAAAAATCCTTTTTTACGGTATAGTACCTTCCTTTAGTAGTATTTAATAAAATTTCACCATCTGAAAGAAAGCAGAACTTTTCATAAGATTTACTGTTTTCTTGATTCTTTAATTTCCACTCTTTCTTTAGTATTTTTCTAATATGTGTTTGGTCTGTATTAACTCTTGATTTACTTAAGGCTGGTAGGATATCACCTGAACATAAGTTGACTTCTTCTAAATCAAATTTCTCCATTACCATAAGACAAATACTGGCAATTTCCTTCTCTACTCGATTACGGTTATTTTGTACTAATTTGTTTAATGCAGCCGTTTTTATTTGAGCCGGAGTAAACCACATTCTGGTAGTATTATTTGTACTTAGTTTTCTGTTTTCTAAAAAGTAGAGAAAAGCTGGAATCTCTTTTTTTAATTTGACCAGCATGTCTATCTCTTCGGTTTTTATAATAGGAACTTTAAGTACCCAAAATCGAGTTTCGTTATTGTCGATTTTTATGAAGCTATCTTCGTTATTGCTACATAAAATGAACTTTCCAAAAAACTCTATTTCACGTTTATCCTTTCCCTTCGCTTCGACTTTATTGATGTTGGTTGTGCTTAGGTATTTAATTCTTTCTGTTAATTCCTCTTTGTTGAATAGCACTTCATCAATCATTATTAGAAGCATATTAGCCCAATCGGCATTGAACTGGCTTCCAAAGCTATCATTGGTTAAATAGGTGGCATTATTCTCGAATATCATTTTTAACCATTTAAGAAAAGAGCTTTTTCCAGTACTTCTTTGAGTAGAAACCAAACAAAGGATTGGAAGTGTCTGTGTAGGTTTTAAAAATAAGAGAGCTAAGTAATCAAGCCCCAATTCGTAATGGTTCCCGAAAATATGTTTCACAAACTTTTTTGATAGTTCGCAATCTCCTGGAATTGGATTGTTGCTTAGTGGATTATAGGTATTGTAAAAAGTTAAATATTGTTTTTTAAAATCTGTATGACTAGGAATACAAGTAAAGCCGTCATATTTTTCAATTTTTGCAAAGTAGTCTTTACCATGATCTTGTCTTATTGTTTCGGCGTTCCAATAAATGAGTATTTCATTGTAATGACCTGCTATAGTGGGCGCTTTTACTGTCTTAAAATAGGATGTGCCTACCCTAATATATGGTGTCTCGTTCATATATAATGGTTTAGAAACCGTATATTTGTCTTATACGATTTAAGGTGAAGTATTAAATTGTTTAAAAACTAAAAAGCATAAAATGTTAGAGCATTTTATGCTTTTCTTTTATATCGGAACTCTTTCAATGTTTGATCTTCATTGAAAATTTGATAATGTTGAATCAACTTTTTCTTTGGACCAAAGTCTTCAACCTTTATCCAGCCATATTTGATGTAATTATCTATAGACTGTACAGAGCTTCTGCATAAATCAGCAGCTTCTTGTCTTGTGTAGTATTTTAAGGAGTAATCTTCTTTAGGTGCGTTCTTTATTTCAAGAACTAATTCTGTAAGTTTTGTTAACTTATTGTGAATGCTTAAAAAGGGGTCCGTGTACGTGCTCATGTATATAGAATGTTATTATTAGATATTTCAAAAATCTAATTTTAGCACTGAAACATTCTCTACATTTTCTACATTTTCGGACTATTTTTGTAGTGTACTAGTAATTCCTTATAAAATTCAGAGTTTCTAAAATGTTCTACTCCGGTATCATTAATATACTTCTGTTTAAATTTAGGATAATTGAAACGCTTTAACCTTTCATTATTATTGAAAATAATTTGATTGAATGGTTTATAGAATATTTGCGGCGTAGTATCAATGAAGTCCCTATTTGTACAAACTTCATAAAGGAAAAAGGAAAGGATTGCAAAACAAATATTTTCTTGACTAAGATTTTTATTCTGATTTGGTCCAATATTAATATTTAAATTTTCAAATTGATTAATATCTTTATTGAAGTGTTTGAAGTTTTTTAACTGTTCGAGAAATTTTTCAAGCAATTCAAGATTCTGTATTTTTAACAAACCTTTCCTATAGGAATTTCTTGTTTTAGACGTTTCCTTTCTAAAATTAGCTGAAGTTATTTTATTTTTCTTTTGAGATATTGTGTTAGCTTCGGAAAATTCAGAATTTATATTTAAGTGTTGTTGTTTTTTGGTTGTTTTTTCCGTTTTTGGATGGATAATTTTATGACCGAAATTTGAATTTCCAATTTTACAAATATTCAACCAAAGTAAAACCATAGAGGTAAGTATTATAACAATCATTAAAATACTTAAAATGTTATGGCTTTCGATGTTAAAGCTAAATATTGACCTATAAATATATAAGGGACTTAACAAGAATATAAATGCAAACAATAACTTGATACCGTTATTACGTATTAAACTTATAATTTCAATATAATCTACAGAATGAAATTTATATGGGTTTTTAATAAATGGTTCAACTATGAATTTTGAAAGTCTAACGGAAAATATATAGGAATGTGTAATTGTTAGAAATAAGAGTAAATAGATTAAAACGGATAGATAGTTCATTATTTTAATATTAATTAGTGCTAATAAACCAAAATTACTAAATTAACATCGTTGTAAGAAACACAACATATCAAAACAGATTGTCAACGATTCTGTCAGCGCAAAATAAAAAACCCTGTAAACAAAGGGTTTACAGGGTCTATTAGTGGAGCCGGAGGGATTCGAACCCTCGTCCAAACAAGCAATTAAAATGCTTTCTACATGTTTAGAATCTGATTAATTTTCGATGCGTACCTGACCAGAAGCCGCCCAATACACACTTATCTTCTTAAGATTTTGGTGGTGTCGCCAAAGCGAGCGGACACCCTTATGTTGACTTTTCTGGTGCTCCTATAAGAATCGCCATCAACAAGGGCTATTCAGGAACATCTCGCTTCCCTACCTGGTAGGGACGAGGCTAAATCCTACTATAATTCGGATTAAGCGGCAAGAGCGTAATTATTTTCGCCAATTAAAAGTGTGAAAAATGAGATTAACGAGCTGTTTCTCAGCGCTCGACATGCTTACATTCCAACTGGTCTCGCTGTCAAAACCGGTCGGCCCCAATATGTAAAAGAACTTCCTAGTCTAAATAATAGCTGCATCAATTCAATCGACTTCAACTATTAAATAGCGGGCAGCAAAGCTAACAAAACTTTACGATCCCATATAATTTTTATTTTGACCTAAGCCAAGTGTTTCTAATTGCATAATTTAGTGCAATATTTATACCAAACCCATATGAAGTTCGGAATCATCAAAGAACGTAAGAATCCGCCAGATAAGCGTGTTGTTCTATCTCCAAAAGCATGTCAAAAAGTCCTAAATACATTTCCTAAGGCTGAAATTATTGTAGAATCTTCGCCTATTAGAGCGTATGCCGATGATGCCTATAAAGCTTTGGGCGTATCCGTAGCCGATGAAATGAATGATTGCGAAGTACTATTAGGTGTTAAAGAGGTGCCGATTGATGCGCTAATTCCGAATAAAAAGTACTTTTTCTTTTCACATACCATTAAAAAGCAACCTTATAATAGAGATTTGCTTCAAGCTATATTAGCGAAGAATATTGAAATGTACGACCATGAGGTTATTACCAATAAGCAAGAACAACGTGTTGTTGCCTTTGGTAGATATGCCGGTATTGTGGGTGCCTATAACGGATTTCGAGCATACGGACTCAAATTTGGTTTGTTTCAATTACCAAAAGCCAACGATTTAGAAGATCAAGAGGCTTTAATAAATGAACTAAAGAAATTAAGATTACCTGCAATCAAAGTACTGCTTACCGGTAGAGGTAGGGTAGGGAATGGCGCTAGAGAAATGCTAGACGGTATGGGAATGAGAAGGGTGAATGTTACCGAATACTTAGAAGAGACATTCAATGAGCCTGTATATTGCCAAATAGATGCTGGTGAATACAACAAACGAAAAGACGGAGTTCGTGGTAATAAAGCCGACTTTTTTGCGAACCCAGAAGAATATAAATCTAACTTTTTCAGATTTGCCAAGGTGACTGATTTCTATATTGCCGGTCATTTTTATGGTCAAGGCGCTCCTTATTTGTTTACTAAGGAAGATGCCAAACATGAAGATTTTAAAATTCAAGTTGTTGCTGATATAAGTTGTGATATTGACGGTCCGGTTGCTTCTACTGTTAAACCATCAACTATTGCAGACCCAATTTACGGGTATCACCCTGGTTCTGAGTCTGAAATAGATTTTAAGAATGCTGACGCAATTGCAGTTATGGCGGTAGATAATTTACCGTGTGAATTACCTAGAGACGCAAGTGAAGGTTTCGGTGAGGCTTTTATTAAAAATGTGATTCCTGCATTTTTTAACAACGATAAAGATGGCGTTCTTGAAAGAGCTAGAATGACCCAAAATGGAAAGCTTACTGAACGTTATGCATATCTACAAGATTATGTTGATGGTAAAGAATAAATACAGGTCTCACTTTAATTTATAGGTTGTTTTAGTAAAAATCGTTTTTTGATTTCTAAACTTGTTACGGTTAGTATACCTAGGGTGTATGCCAATAAATCTTGAATGCTGAAATAGTTTCCGAAGATTAAATTTGCCCATTTAGAATGCTCCAGCCCAAAGTAGCTTAACATATTGGTGAGTTGTAAAAATTCGATGGCATAAGCAATTAGTATGGTGACAATACCGATGGTAATATCATTTGCCTTCCAAAAAGATTTAAAAAAGAAAAACATGAGAATGACTACCAGGTAATCTCCGAATGTGTGTCGAATAAAGCCGGATTTTAAAAATATGGCAATTAAGATTTCAATTCCTAGTAGTGCAAGAAAATATATAAAATAGATACGGTTGAATTTGAATTTCATGTTTTGAAATTTTAGGCGTTTGTTAAATAGATATAAAGCATACTTATTGGGTAATTTATAATCAGTAAGATAAGCGCCATGGTATGCTCTGGTATATCTTTCGAATACCTTAAAACATTTACCAAAATTATAATCAACGCTATACAAGTAACGATGATATAGCTGAGATATAGTATAATACCAACAATGATAGTAAACTCAGTTTTTGGTATTAAGGCAATACACAGTAGTAAAGTTGAGAGTAGAAAATACAATGAAACTACCCTCAAAATTCTACGGTTCCATTTATGTTTAAATAAAACCATCATTTTGTATCGTTTTTAACGAGTTGGGCAAACGTATATTCTTGCCATGTTTTTTCTGATTGTAAAGTGACGTATTCTTCATGTTTTTCTCGAATACTAATGTTCAATTCATAATTGACTTCTTTCTTTTTAGCATAGTTGTATAGCTGAATGCTATTGGTATCCCCTAAATCGATGAGGTAATGAATATCAGGATTTTCAAGCGTACTTAAATTGAAATACGTAATAGTTTTATCCCATGGCACTGCAGCGCTTAGTACTAAGAAAGTAAACACTGTGGCGATATTGGTGCGTACTAAATAAACAAAGCTTTTTACTTCCGCTACTTTAATATAGGCTGTAATTAATCCGGTAAGGGTAAGTAGTAAGTATACGAATACACCAATACGTTTGTAGGTAAGACCCAAGGCTTCAACATACGTGAAGTTCTTGTAAGATGTAAAGACAATTAGTATAATATTTAGAGAGATCCAAACATATGTAAGCGTTTTTATTTGCGTATTCTCTTTATAAAAATTGAGGTTTCCTCTAAAGAAATAAAGAATTAAGATAATTGCTAGCACTATCGAAAACATAAGTGCATACACACCTTGATGTACAGATGCCGAATATTCTGCATTAGAAATGTCGCCTTTTTGGAACAGGTAAATTCCGTCGGTTACTAAAAAGAATACCAGTAAAAAATTAAGGGCGATAAATATAAATGAGCCTAAGGTATGCTCACTTTCAAGTTGCTTTTTTTGTCCTATTATTTCTATTTCGGTCGGAGTCTCCAATTCGTTTTTCTGAGACGCATCAACTGTTATTAATTCTTGTGCATCTAATGGGCGTAAAATGTTTAGAAATATAACATACCCCAGAAATGTAAAGAATACCCACGGGATGCTTATAAAATCAAAATTGATTTGATTTACAAGGTTCCCAAAAACAGGATTTGCATTTTTGTACAGCATCGCAAATAAAATGAGTAGAACACCAGCGAAGAAGCCGCCTTTTAAACGGTTTATTAGCTTTGGTGAAGTCACTTTCTTTACATCTTTTTCTTCTGCCGAATTTTGTCTTTGAATGAAATTAGCAATAGCTGCAACCAATAAATTTGTAAAGCCAAGCAACCAAGAGAGGTATAAAGATGTTTTGTTTGAAATGGACTTGCCAACAAATACCATTAATGCCATGAAATGAACAAATATGCTAAACCCCGTTGGGTTAATGAATACTAAGATTGAAGTAATAATATAGGTAAGTGCATAGCCCCAAGACATGGTTCTAGTTTCTTTTAAGGTAGAAACAAGTACCACTACTAAAATGGATATAAGAAATAAATTTAGACCAAAGCTTTTGCTGTAGAATAATAAACTGAAGGCTAATGCAGATAACAGTGATTTTATATGAACGTTCATAATATGATGTATTTAAAAGGTTATTAATGATTTGATTTTTGCGATTATTAATAAGAGATAGTAACCAAGAATCAGGTGTACTGTCTTACGGGTTTTTGAGTTTTTAGATAGTTTTAATATCATGGTTTTAAGAAATTAAAAATGTGGACTTTATCCGTTGGATGGGTTGGTTTAGCAGCTTTTGAAAATCTAATTGATGAAAGGGTAGTGCAGATTTTCCACAGTTATATTTAGATAAAAATTGCCTCCAATACTCCGGATACAGCATAGAGCCAATACATATGACCGTGAATAAATAAAGACTTCTTTTTCCATTTCCCATTAAATAAAACTGCATGCTTATTTCTTCAGGAACGGTAATTCCGGTTCCGGTGAGTACATGAAATACATCATGACTCTCTAGTTTTTCTTGTAACTGAAAGCTGTTGGCAACAAGAAATTTGCCCATATGATAGCCTAAAGAGTCGCTTGGATATTTTTTTAACTCTTCAGCATTAAATTGCCAAGCTTCATTTTTTTTGAAGTATTGATAGGGTACCACACTCCAATTATATAATTTTTCTAATATGGCTGCTCTCATTATTTGTTATTTTAAAAGTACTTTGAAATTCAAAGTAAAATGATAAAAAAATATACTACTTACCTATTAGTTTTTCTAAAGCATTAATATGCTTCTTAAACTGTGCTTTACCAAGTGGGGTTGCAGAGTAGCGAGTATTTGGTTTACGACCAATAAATTGCTTTTCCACTTTTATATATTCTTCCTTTTCAAGTGCTTTGGTGTGACTGGCTAAATTGCCATCGGTAGCACCTAAAAGCTCTTTTAGCATTTTAAAGTCAGCATAATCGTTCACCATTAGAATAGACATAATACCCAGTCTTATTCGGTGGTCAAAAGCTTTGTTTATGTTGTCAATTAAACTCATATATTAATAGCTAGGCTAATCTTAATTTCTATCGTATTTATAATACATTAATGCACCATAAAGAATGTGGCAAACGCCAAACCCTAGAGCCCAAAAATACAATCCATATCCTATAAATTGAGTACTAACTAATCCTATTCCTATAAAAACCAAACCCATATATCTAACATCGCCCATGGTGTACTTGCTTGCGTTAACACAAGCCAGACCATAAAATATAAGCGTTGCAGGAGCAACAAGACCAGCAATACCTTGTTGCATAAGTACCAAGCAAAAAAGTCCGCCTACTACTAACGGAATAGCAAAATTGAATACTAACCGCTTGCTAGTGCTGTCCCAAATTTTCTCTCCACTTTTTTTAGACTTTTTCAAGGTCATAATAAAACCGGTAATAACTGCTGCCACCAAAACTGCAATAGCAATTAACGTTAGGTCGCTAACCGTATCTGAACCCCAAAGTGATGAAGACCTACCAGAGTAGTTTTCATAATTGGCAGCTGAGGTATCTTTTAGCTTAATATAAGCAAAGCCAGCTCCGATCAAAGCATATATACCTGCAAGTACACCTGAGAGTCCGCTTAAGGAAATAAACCGTGAAGAACGATTCATTATATTCTTGATTTCGGTAATATCGTTTAGATACTTATTTGTCTCCATATTAAAGTACTTTGAAATACAAAGTTAAATTAAATATCTGAAACTTCAATAAATCTGAGGTAAAAAAAGTTAAAGAAGATGATTTAATGGTAGCTTAAAAAGAGAGGTTTTACCAAATTATATAGTTTGTAAAATTTGCGTGAATGTACTGTTTTAAAATGCTTCCCTTCTTTTTGACAGTGCTATTTTAATCAAAGTTCTATGGAGAATACTTATTTGCATAAACAACTACAAAAAGACTAATGCAACCAGAAATATGCGTTGATTTTCTATCAGAAATTTATATCTGAATGCATAAAAATGGACTTTAAGTCAAATAATAGAGTAGGTGTATAGTCTTTTAAAAGCGTTTAGTTAATTAAAGAAACTCCAATACCTAAAGTGGTCTGTCTATGGTTATAGTCTATTAGAGTTTCGCCGTAACCATCAAAGAACTGTACATGACCATTGAAATTTTCAAAAATAGGGAAAGACCAGTTGAGCTGTAAACTACCACGTCTTTTGTCTCCTAGGTTTAAAGAGTGTCGGGCAATAGCTCTAAAGCGCTGTCTGCCCCAGTCATAGGTAATATCGGCTTCGCCACGGCCTATATAATCAGATATATTTTCGTTGTCATCAATCTTACTTCCAATCCTAATCCAAGGTTTAAGCATTACCTGCCAGTTCCCTCGTTCTAATGCAGCATGAAAAGCAATACGGTTCCAGCTTCTAGAAATGGGGTCTGACTGTCCGTTAGATTCATGTATGACTGCAGCTCCAATCATTTTAGCGTCGAAACCGAGTATTTTAAATTGAATAGGGATGTTGGCAATAATTTCAGGCTGATAATTCAATTCGCGAAATGGTCTTGAACGCTCTGTATTATAAATTTGCCAATAGGCGGTCTGCGAATAGCCCATCCATAAATCCATTCTACCATCGAACATGCCATGAAAAATTTTGGTTTTTAGGCTGATCTGAAATTTTGACTCTACAGCATTTAAGCTGGTCGGCTCATCTAAAACTTTATCTGAATTTTCTGCTTGTGGAAATTCATTTGGGTTGGTAGAATATTTTGCAGCAGTTATGTATATAGGTTTATAAGAAGTAAGGATAAACGTGCCACGTTGGTGCTCATCATCTAGCTCCCATAATTCACTTAAACTTTTACTATTGTTGAAATACCAATTGTGATCATGGTCTTCTTGAGCAACACCGATATAATATGTACCTGTTATAAAAGCAATTATTAAAACTATAGTTGTGTTTTTAAGCATCGATGAATTTTAAGAGTATCAAAATTATATTTTTGAATGCGTATTAGTAAATGAATTCGTATTTTAAATTAATACAATCGATTTAATTATGAAACCAGCAGAGGATTATATTTTCAATCAGCCCGAACCGTACAGAGGTATATTAATGCATTTGCAAATGATGATTGAAACGACTTTGCCTGAGGTTGAACTGAAATTCAAATGGAATATTCCTTGCTTTTATATTGGTAAATCGCCCATTTGTTATTTGAATGCCTCGCACAAAAAGCAGTTTGTTGATATTGCTTTTTGGAACTCTGCCCACCTTACAAAACATTTGAACGTACTAATTACTGAAAATAGAAAAGTAGTACGTTCATTGCGTTATAGTACCCTTGAAGATATCGATAACGATATTTTAGTTGATGTTTTAAATGATGCTTACTCAGTTCGTAAAAATGGGTTTTATAAACGGAAAGAATAAAATAGTAGTATAATTTTAGCTTGATAGATGTCTTGTTCAAAAACATCCGCTAAGTTTATTATTCCTTTTACAACCATTTTAATTTATTTCTGACTTGTGTTTTTATATCCAAATATTCTGCAGGGACATTGCCGAATTCTAATGTTTTTATCTTTTTTAAATTGGTAATCTCCTGAGAAGGTAAGTTTAAAGATGAATCAAATCTTTTGAGTTCTTTTAATTTTAATATGGGTTTTAATGAAGCATCCAGAACTTTAGTGTTCATTAAAGATAAATATTTAAGTTTTTTAAGCTTTTCGATTGGTTTTAAATTCTTTATTTCTTGAGTTGTCCACATACTACCTTCTATGGCAAGCCCTTCTAGTTTCAAGCATTTAGAAATCGGTTCAAATTCATTGATTTTTTTAATTTGCTCAAGTTCTAGTGTTATCAAAGAATTCATTTCTGCTAAACACGATATACTTTCAATTTGTGAAGAACTACCAAGATGAAAATGCTTTAATGATTTTATTTTTACAATTTTATCGATGTTTTTTATGCCGCTCCATTTAATCCAAATGCCCTCAATATTTGGCATTTCACAAACTGCGTCAAAAGTTTTTTGGTTTACTTTAGAGATAAACCAAATGTATTTTACTTTTGATAATTCAGGTAGGGTATCACACCATTTGTTAACTAACTTTGTTTGTTGGTAAGTGCTTAGATTTGACTGTTGTGTAATATCTAAGTTTAGTCTAACACCGCCATTATATTCTTCTAGTTTAGTTATTTTTTGAGGAGGCCATTCATTTTTTTGATTAAAATGCCAAAACCCTCTGACTATTTCTTCTTCGGTCATTATAATATTTGCTGAAAGAATAATTCGATTATAACTGATTAACAACTGCTCTCAACGCCACTAAGTCTGTCAATAGTTTTTTCATTAATCCTAAATCCAGCATGTTGGCTCCATCACTTTTTGCATTGGCACAATCAAAATGAGTTTCTATGAAGAGTCCGTCAACACCTGCGGCAACACCTGCACGTGCCATTGTGCCTATTAAAGCTGGTCTACCACCCGTAACACCAGAAGTTTGATTTGGCTGTTGTAACGAATGTGTAACATCTAAAACTACAGGTGCAAATTGTTTCATGGTGGGTACACCTCTAAAATCTACAATCATATCTTGGTAACCAAACATGGTACCACGATCGGTAATAATAGCTTGCTCGTTACCCGTTTCGGTAACTTTATTAACGGCATGCTTCATACTCTCAGGACTCATAAATTGTCCTTTCTTAATGTTTACCGTTTTTCCAGTTTGTGCAGCGGCAACAACTAAATCTGTTTGACGCGCTAAAAATGCTGGTATCTGAAGAACATCTACATATTCTGCCGCCATAACAGCATCTTGTTCTGTATGTATATCGGTAACCGTTGGTACTTTGAATGTCTCAGAAACTTTACGTAGAATCTTTAATGCCTTCTCATCTCCAATACCTGTAAATGAATCTAAACGACTACGATTTGCTTTCTTGAAACTTCCTTTAAATACATAAGGTATTTTAAGCTCATCGGTTATGGTAATAATATGCTCTGCAATGCGCATTGCCATGTCTTCACCTTCAATGGCGCATGGTCCTGAAAGTAGAAAGAAGTTATTACTGTCTGTATGTTTTATTTGGGGTATTAGGGATAGGTTCATTCGTCGAATATTTTTAATCAAAGATACTATTTTAAGAAGCTTACTGTTCTATTAAGATAAGATTGTCGAAACCCCAAATTGAAATGAAAATCAAACCGTTTCTAATTTTTCTATTGCTGGTAGTTTTTGCCGGTAATGCCCATGCCCAATTTGGTAAAAATTGTGAGCTGAGGCAGGTGAAGATTAATCTAATTAATCCGGGTCTTGAGTATGAAATGGCTTTAGGTACGAATACCACTCTAGATATTAAAGCGGGAATTCAAGTGGCTTTAGATCCTCTTTTACCAGATGTGTATAGCGAATTCGGGGTTTTTCCTGCAATAGCTGGTCAATATCGGTACTACTATAATTTTGAAAAACGTCAGCGTAAAAGAAAACAGATTTATGGCAATTCTGCTAATTATGTGGCACCTGCTGTAGCGGTATTTTTTCCGGGTTCACGAACCATTGCCAATGAAAATGTAGAAAGGGCTTTCGGTTATGCCGGTTTGGTGATTGGTATACAACGTAGTTTTGATTCTGGATTCAACTTTTCTGTAGATGTAGGTGCAGCTTATTATGAAGGACAATTTGAAGGCGGAATCTATCCGGTGGCTAATTTGAGCATCGGGTTTATCATAAGTGAAAAACGATGGTGTGTAGGTCGTTAATTACGTAAGTATTTTCTTAATATTTCATTAAATCTAGTGATTACGTTTTTAGAAACATGTAGTTTTAGTTGCAACATCAATCAAACTACATGAAAAAAATTACGGTAATTCTTCTGTTATTAACGGTCACGGCAACGCAAGCTCAGATTAGGGATTTTTCTGAAAAAGGCAAGGGACTCGTCAATCTAGAACGACATCAATTTACGATTAATCTTCTGGGACCCGGTATTCGATATGAATTAGGTCTTTTTAAAAATGTAAGCGCATCAACTAGTTTTACTCCAGCTTTTGCTCGCTACCAAGAGGGCTATGCTTTGGGCTATGCGTGGCATACCAGAATTAGGTATTACCATAACTTTCAAGAACGCTTAGATATTAATAAAAATGTAGTTGGTAACTCTGCAAATTATATTGGCCCTGCGCGTAGTATATTTTGGGAACCCGTTCAGTTTGTTGATAATATCACTGACGGAAGTAGTGATTATAACTTTGCTTTCTATGGCGGAGTATACGGTATTCAGCGTACCAATAGAAAAGGTTTTAATATAAATGCAGAAGTAGGGTATGGCTATTTTGATGGAAACGGCGTAGATAATGGGCATGGTTTTTTGCTGAATGTTAATTTTGGTTGGGTAGCGACAAAACGAAAATCTAGAAAACCTACGTTCGATTAATGTGGTCTGATATTTGATATATAATCCGAATAAATTCTAACCATAAACAATCATGAAAAAAATCACCTTTCTTTCAATTATTCTTATGTCAGTTTTTTATGCTAACGCCCAATCTGACAAACTAGTAGAAGACGGACTCTTTAAAGCTAATTTATTGGCACCAGGGGTATCATACGAACTGGGTATTGGTTCTAAAACTACGTTGAATTTAGAGGCTTTTTTAGGTTTTGCACTTAACGGAGGGTCAGATAGAGAAACTAATTTTGGACTCTATCCTGGTTTAGAAGCAGATGTTAGGCAATACATTAACTTTGATAGAAGACTTTCTAAAGGGAAAAATATATCTGGAAATACGGGTAACTACATTAGTTTTTTGAATCAATTACAATTTGGCACACCCGTTATTGGTAATCTTGAATATGCATCAGATTATTTCTATAATACTGCGTTAGTGTATGGTTTACAGCGTACTTATAAAAAAGGATTCTATTTTGGTTTGGCTTTCGGCCCTGGCATATTTGTAGATGAATTTAATACAGATGTGGGTATTTTAATCGACGCTAGACTAGGTTGGGTTATTGGTGGCAGAAAAAAGTAAGCATTGCTTTAGCGAACTATCTCAAAATCAATAAGATAAAAATAACATAAGTTTAAGTGCAACTATCATTATTTAAAGTATCTTTGCACGCTTAAATAAGACATTATGTCCACTACTACAAAAAATATTGCGATCATTGCGCACGTTGACCACGGTAAAACAACCTTGGTAGACAAAATAATGTACCACTGTAGCTTGTTTCGTGAAAACGAGAATACAGGTGATTTAATTTTGGATAATAACGATTTGGAAAGAGAACGTGGTATTACCATTACTTCTAAAAACGTTTCCGTTATATATAAGGATACTAAAATAAATATTATTGATACTCCTGGTCACGCCGATTTCGGTGGTGAAGTTGAGCGTGTATTGAATATGGCAGATGGTGTTTTGTTATTGGTAGATGCCTTTGAAGGTCCTATGCCACAAACACGTTTTGTACTTCAAAAAGCTATTGACCTTGGTTTAAAGCCTTGTTTGGTAATCAATAAAGTTGACAAAGAAAACTGTACTCCAGACGAAGTACATGAAAAAGTTTTCGATCTTATGTTCGAACTAGGTGCTGAAGAATGGCAATTAGATTTCCCTACAGTATACGGTTCTGCAAAGAACAACTGGATGAGTGAAGATTGGAAAAACGAAACAACGAATATTGAGCCATTGTTAGATATGGTTATTGAGCATATTCCTCTTTTTGAACCAAAAGAAGGAAACACTCAAATGTTGATTACTTCTTTAGATTTCTCTTCATTTACTGGTAGAATTGCTATCGGTAGATTACAAAGAGGTTCTTTGAAAGAGAATCAACAAATTTCTTTGGTAAAACGCGATGGTTCTATCGTGAAATCTAAAATTAAAGAACTATATGTATTTGAAGGTCTTGGTCGTAAGAAAGTACAAGAAGTTGAAACTGGTGATATTTGTGCATTAGTTGGTGTTGAAGGTTTTGAAATTGGTGATACAGTTGCCGATATCGAAAATCCTGAAGCATTAAAAACTATCGCAATTGATGAGCCTACAATGAGTATGTTGTTCACTATTAACGATAGCCCTTTCTTTGGTCAAGATGGTAAGTTTGTTACTTCTAGACATATTAAAGATCGTTTAGCAAAAGAATTAGAGAAAAACTTGGCGTTACGTGTAAACGAAACTGATAGTGCAGATAAATTTTTAGTATTCGGTCGTGGTGTATTACACCTTTCAGTTTTAATTGAAACTATGCGTCGCGAAGGTTATGAATTACAAATTGGGCAACCACAAGTAATTATAAAAGAGATTGACGGTGTTAAATGTGAGCCTATCGAGCATTTGACTATCGATTTACCTGAAGAAGTTTCTGGTAGAGCTGTTGAAATGGTATCTATCCGTAAAGGTGAGATGACTAGTATGGAGGCTAAAGGTGACCGTATGTTATGTGAATTTCAAATTCCATCACGTGGTATCATCGGTCTTCGTAACCAATTATTAACTGCTACTGCTGGTGAGGCTATTATGGCTCACCGTTTCTTAGAGTATCAACCAATGAAAGGTGATATTCCACAGAGACAGAATGGTTCTTTAGTTTCTATGGAAAGAGGAAAAGCAATTCCTTATTCTATCGATAAATTACAAGACCGTGGTAAGTTTTTCGTTGATCCGGGTGAAGATATTTACGAAGGTCAAGTTATCGGTGAAAACTCTCGTGGAGATGATATGACCGTTAACATTACAAAAACTAAAAAATTATCTAACGTTCGTTCTTCTGGTGCAGATGATAAAGCTAAAATTGTTCCTGCAATTAAGTTTTCTCTTGAAGAAGCATTAGAATACATTCAAAAAGATGAGTATGTTGAGGTTACGCCTAAGCATTTACGTTTACGTAAAATCTATTTGACAGAAAATGAACGTAAGAGAAATAAAATAGCATAAGTAAAAAAGCTCCTTTTTTAAGGAGTTTTTTTTTGCTTTTAAATATAGAAACCACCCAATCGGGTGGTTTTTTTAGTTTTAGTGATTTATTGAAGGTTAATGGTAAAGTGTATTTTGTGATTACCACGCTGATATAATGTTAATTAGTGTCTGTGTGTTCAGAAAAACGCAAAAAAATAGGTTAGATTTTCCTACATTCTTAATAATGCATTTATCCTGTATTTTTCTTCGTTTCTGCATAGAATTTTAGCTAATTTAAAGTGGAATTTAATCACAACTCAAACGAACACTATTATGCAACTAAAAGGAAAAAATGTACTCATTACTGGGGGTACTCGGGGTATTGGAAAATGCATGGTTCAAAACCTAATTAAAGAAGGGGTCACCAATATTGCGGTCATTGCACGCGATAAAAAGAATCTTAAAGATTTATCATTAGAATATCCTGAGGTAAGCTTTATCAGAATTGCTGGTGATATTGCCAACATTCAGGTTTTACGCGATGCTGCGGCACGTATAGAAGATAAATGGGGTCATTTAGATATATTGATAAACAATGCCGGTATAGTCGCTGCAGGTCCTTTAGAAGATATACAAGATGAAGATCTTTACGATCAGGTTGCTGTGAACCTTACCGCTGTAATGTTATTGACAAAATACTGCATTCCACTTTTAAGGTTTTCTGAAGATGCCTATATCTTAAATATTTCATCGGGATTGGGATTGATCGGAATGCCATTCTATGCAGTTTATGGTAGTACCAAAGCTGCTATTCGTCAGTTTTCAGATTCTATGCGTAGAGAATTGGCGCCTTTTAAAGTGTCGGTAACCTGTGCTTTCCCCACTGCTACAGATACTGAGATGATGCAAAAATTTAAAGGTAGAAAGATGGATGCGCCAGAGTATGTTGCAGAGCGTTCATTAGAAGGATTATTTAAAAAAGAGATTCAAGTTATTTTTGGTGGTGAAGAACGACTGAAAGAAAATACCTTAAATTTTGAAGCGCCAGCAGAGTTAGATAAGGTGGTCGCAGAGAATTACGAGGAACGTAAAATAGCCAGTTTAAATCACAAAGCCGTATAATCTTAACTGGGAAATCAACAAACAGAGAACAACTATGAAATTACTTTACAAACTATCACTATTATTAGTACTTGCAGTTATTGTATCCTGTAAAGAAACTCCTAAAAACACAACCGAAACTGCTAAAGAAGTGGTGGCTGAAACTAATGTAATTGCTTATCCAGATTCTTGGGTGTCTTCTAGAGTTGTAAAAACAAAAGAAAGATTAAACACTACCGATGCAGGAAAAGTAATTTGGAATGCAATGGAAGCTCATGGCGGACTAGATACTTGGTATGCAAACGGACCAATTACTTTTCGTTTTAATTATCAGCCTCTAGATGGTAAAACTGCTAGAGATAGTTACCAAACAGTAGATACGTGGAGCAACAGATCTGTACATACAAGTGCTACCGATAGTGCTGCTAAATTTGGTTGGACAGGTGAACAAGCTTGGATGATGGCTAAAGACAGTATAGCATTTGCTTATGACACTAAGTTCTGGGCGCTAACACCATTATGGTTTGTTGGGCATCCGTTTGTTTTAAGTGGTGAAGGGGTGAACCTAGAGCTTTTAGAACCGACTACTTTTAAAGAGAAAGATTATAATGTTGTCAAAGTAACCTTTGATGCTGAAACTGGTGATGCACCCGATGATTACTATATTCTTTATGTAAATAAGGAAACCAGTAAATTAGCGGTTATGAGATATATCGTTTCATACCCAGAGTATTTTAAAAATGGGGGTCATGCTCCAGAAAAATTTACAGAGTTTATAGGTGAGCAAACGGTAGACGGTATTATCATGCCAGGCGGATTTAAAACGTACTGGACAGTTAAAAATAATCAACCTGGCGACTATATCACTAAAATTGATTTTACAGATGTTTCTTTTGAGAAAGAATTATCTAAAGACTTTTTTGATGCTCCAGAGGGCGCAAAAGTTTTAGAATAATACCTTTTTAAATTTTAAGGTATATCTATACTATAAAAAAACGTGTATCTAAAAGTTCTTTTAGATACACGTTTTTTGTTTTAATCAATGTTTAAATTCTATTCAGTTGCGCAAGCATCATACGCTTGACTATAAGCTAAAAGACCTTCTTTAGTATTTTTGTATTCACTAGCCATAATTTTTGATTTTACCCCTTCACATTCAGTACTTAGGGCTGCTAATTTTTTATTGAATCCAAAAACAAAATCTTTGCTCATTGTTGATATACCGTCTTCAGTATTGGTATACTTCAAAACATATTCTTTGCCCATATGCTCGTATAATGATACTTTGTTTCCTTGGTAAATAGCTTTTGCGAATTTCGGAGCATTAGTTTTGTCACTTGAAACTGATGAAGTAAAAGTGGCAACTTCGTAAATATCACCTGTAGTTAAAACAATTTGTTTACTATCTATAGCAGCAACTTCTTTGGCTTTATTGTTTTCATCTAACATTTGTATTGCTACGCTCGCTTTTGTTAATTCGTCTATAGCAACGGTTGTTTGTAAAGTATCGTTAGCAGCTGTTATTAAAAACGCAACTGCTTTTTCTGATTCTTCAGCTGGGTCTTCTGCATATACAATAGCTACATCTGGTTCATTTGAAAGGTCTTCGGTAATAACTTCAAAGTGTCTTGTTGAGATTTCATTTACGGTAAAATCATTAATTAAATCTTCTGCACTATTATTAAGTCTCTTTCCGTCTTTTTTATCGTACTCATTTGCGATAAGTAAATCAGAGTATTCCTTAATTCTTTCGGGTAAATCTAAGTTCAAATAGATTTTTGCAATATTGTAATAACTCGCATAACGCACTTTTTTATGCTGCTTGTCATCTTCATTATATCTTGTTACAACGTCATTAAAATAATCGATCCATGGTTGTGCCTCTATTAATAAATTGGCAACTGGTTGGTCGTGCTGCATCTTTGAAAATATTGCCTTCAAAGCTTCAGATGCTTCTTGGTGATTGGCAAATTCTGGATGCTTCTTGGTAGCAATGATCCAAAAATGTTGTGATTGGTTTAATGTTTTTGGTACATATCCGTATTTATAATTGATTTTACTGTTCGTCTGACTAATCATACTATTGCGATGCTTAGTACGGTATTTATCTCTTATGCTATAGCGATTATTGTTGTAGTAAGAACTAGCCTTAGAATAAGTCTTGAACCCTGTACTGGAGTAGTTGTCATTCTCAGATAGTGAAAAAGAAGAGTTTTCACCAGAATCGGCATTATTAATTGATATTGTAGCTGAAGAAGAATAACTACAAATTACGTCATATGTATACGTCGTTTTGGTTACGTTTCCATCTTTGTCTTTTTCTTCGTGGGTTCTTTTTTTGATATCTACATCACCAATTTCGGTACCATGAAAAGTAAATCTAAAATCAAGGGTTCCGTTTTGTGCTACTCTAGAGAATCCTTCTAAAAAAATATTACGACTACTAGAGGTAAAGGTTCTTTTTGAGTCATCTAGAATTGGTATTATTGGCAAATCAACATAAGAGACTTGAAAGTATTCTCGATCTAAATTTGCCCTTTGACTTAATAGTTTTGTGGCAGTAAGGCAACTGATAATTACTAATAAACTTAGTATTTTTTTCATTTAGGTTATTTTGGTTGGTTATATGAAAGTATTGAGCATGAGCTATTACACTTTGTTTTAAAGTGTAATAGCTAGGTTAAAGGTACATTGATAATATGTTGTATTTGAATAAAGATTAATGAAGTGTAGCTACTGCTGCACCAATAATACCTGCGTGATTTTGAAGCGCTGCGGGTATTACTTTTGTATCAATTTTAATCTTAGATTTAAACTCATCAAAATCTTTTGAGGCTCCACCACCAAGAATAATTAAATCTGGTGATACGATCAATTCAACATACTCTAAAAAGGTATTGAATCTTTTTCCCCATTTTTTATAGGATAGTCCTTCGCGGTCTTTTGCCGATCCAGCTGCCCATTTTTCAATTTTAGAATATCCTTTATACGGAATTTGTCCTAACTCGAAATTAGGGATCAATCTACCATCTAAAAAAGCACCACTACCTAAACCAGTGCCAATGGTAATCATTACAACGAATCCTTTTTTACCTTTACCAGTGCCATAGTTCATGGTAGCATAACCTGCAGCATCTGCATCATTGATTACGGTAAAATCTAATCCGGTTTTCTTTTCTAATAACTCTTCTACATTTACACCCAACCAGCTTTTGTCAAGATTGCCGGTAGCTTTACAGACTCCGTTTTTAATAATGGTTGGAAAACCACAGCCAACTTTGCCTTTGTAATCAAAATGCTTCACAATTTGAGCAATTACATCGGTCATTGCTTCTGGTGTTCTAGGTATGGGGGTAGGTATTCTATGGCGTTCAGAGATCATTTCTCCTGTTTCCGAATTAACTAATGCTCCTTTAATTCCTGAGCCACCTACATCAATACCTAGTAAAGTCATTTTATATTTTGTTATGAATTACAAAGAAACGAAAAAGAATCGGGTCTTTGAAGGGAGAATATTTTTGTTAATACACGCATCTTTTTTGCCACGATTTACGGCATAAAAAAAGGACCTTTTTTAGGTCCTTAATATGTGTTTAGATTGGCATTAGCAATTTAACTATAGTGCTAACTTGAATTTCTTCATCATCTTCATCTAACTCAGAATCTACAGTGAAAGTGATTATAAATTGTTTACCAACAAATTTTTCGCTGGTTAAATCAAATTCATTCGCAACATCATCTGTAATGTTAGTGAACTCTGTAGTGTAACCTTCACCATCAGAAAAAGCGTATACGCCATCAATATAGCCTTCATACGTTCCGTTTATAGTGCTGGTATCTTGACCATAAGAGGTCAACGAAGAAACTGCTACGAACAATACTATTAAAAGTGATTTCATTTTTTTAATTGTTTAGTTAATTATAGATTTTTTTGTCCGTTTTTTAAGTTCTTTTTATGGACCTAAAAAGTTGATACAAATGAAATCTAATTAGTTGAATAACGATTAATTTTATCATTTTATTATGATAGTTTTTTTTAATCGTAAAGAACTGTAAGTCAGTTAGCTATTTTGATATTGGTATTAGAATATTTAGCGATTAAAGTATACTCTGGTTATTTAATGCTTACTAGTTTTGTAACTCATGGTGTTTTCTGTGAAAAAACCAAGTTGATATAGCTGCTAAGATTTAAACTTGGTCTGCAACTCTTCTACAATAGATTGCACCTTTTTGTTTTTATCGATTCTATCTAGAACAAGAGCAGTGTTTTGACGTTCCTTGCAGTTCTTAATAGCGCAACGCTCGCAGGTAACCCCTACTTTCTGAGACTTAAATTTTGGATCATCTAAAAATTTAATTTTGCGTGCAAGCTGTTTGTTCATCAGCAGACCAATACTGATACTTCTGTACTGATCATCCTTGAACGGATCTTTTGTTGCAGAAGAGAACACAATGTAGCTATTGTCTTCGCCTTCATATTCAGAAACTTGACAATCAAATTCATGATCTTTTTGGCTCATCTTAATATCATTCAATACTTTTAGCGATACCCAGCGTCGGCAATAGTGTTCGTTAGTTTCATTAGCTCTTGGCGAATGTTGATGAGATAGGTGTAGCTCTTTTTTTAGATGATATTTTTTACTGCCTAACCTGTGTGTAAACCTTAAGAAAAAGAGGTTTTGAATATTGAAGGAATTAGGTAGAATGTTGGTAAGGCGCTGATATACTGATTCAGGCGAGGCATTAAAGCCATTAATAAGGGATAGGAATTTCTTAGCATCAAAAGTCTCTTTTGAAAATACCTCTTCTATTTTTGGTACAAGTAGGGTTTTAGGAATTACTAGTGCGCCGGCAAAATATGAGGCATAGAAATTATTAAGGACCTGGTCAAAATTTTCAAATTTTATCCATGGAAAAGAATATAGTCTATCTGCGTATGCAAGAAAGTTATAAGCAATTTCCTTGGCGTAAATAAAAGCGCGCTGAGCTTCGTTAATGTCCGCAGATAGCAATAAGGTTTTAGTTTCCGGAACAAAAAGAGATCTCAAGTTTTCTAGAGCTTCGTATTTTTCTATTTCTCCGTTGTTAATAATGTATCCATATTCTTCTATTAAAATCTCCTCTAAATCTTTTGAAGATAGCGTTTTGGATAAATCGATATGATAAGCTTTTGCAAATTTTAAAACTTGTTGCTCTATATCATCAAAGTAGTTATGGTTGGCTTCTTGGTAAGAGCGTAAAGAGGCAAGGTAAAAGCTTTCCCTACTAAAGCTATAATGCTGTGCTATTTCTATTATGGTACTTATAAAGGCATTGACCTTTGCGGGTGCTGTAGCAACAATATCTATTAAGTCACTCTCTTTAATACCGAACAGCTCTAACGGAATCTCTTTTAGAATTTTTGAACGTAGCAAATCTCCAATAGGAGCCAAGTTCTTATCAAGCTTTAAAGAGACCATTTGGTCGTATGGCACATCTAGTTTTTCTGACAGTAAAATGATTTTATCTGGCTTCGGATATTTTTTTCCTTTCTCAATCTCATTTAGATAAGATTTTGAAAGTCCGCAAATTTTAGATAATCCAAATAAAGACAGACTCTTATCTGTCCGTATTTGCTTGAGTTTTAAGCCGAAAATGAGTTTTATATATTCTTGTTCCATATTGAGAATTTAAAGATACTATATTTTGCGGACATCATAAAAAAAGTGAATTTTATATATTTAGCGAACGTTCGCTTGTTTTGTAAAGTATTTTATTCTATCATTGTGTCAACAAAAACTTTTAATAATGGAAAACACGATTTTAAAACATCCGAAAATTCAGTTCGCTAATCAGGTAGATCATTACTATCCTGAGATTTTAACAGACAGTGCTTTAGAGTTTCTTACAGCACTACATGAGAAATTTAACACCAAAAGATTAGAGCTACTTAAAAACCGTGAAGTCCAGCAAGAAGTCTTTGATAGTGGTCAGTTTCCTCATTTTCCTAAAGAGACCAAAACGATACGGGAAGGAGTTTGGACCGCAGGAAATATACCTGAAGATTTACAGGATAGAAGGGTAGAAATTACCGGACCTGTAAATCGTAAAATGATTATAAATGCATTGAACTCTGGTGCTAAAACATTTATGGCGGATTTAGAGGATAGCAATTCTCCTAGTTGGAAAAATAGTATTGAAGGGCAACAAAATTTAATGGACGCTAATACAAAGACTATTAGTTTAACAGATACAAAGAGGGGAAAATCATACCAATTAAAGGAGGAAACGGCAGTGCTTTTGGTAAGGCCAAGAGGCTTGCACTTAAATGAAAGACATTTATTGATAAATGAAGAAGAGGCTTCGGGTAGTTTGGTAGATTTTGGACTATATGTTTTCCATAATACAAAAACTATGATGGAGAACGGTACGGCACCTTATTTCTATCTGCCCAAATTGGAACATTATACGGAAGCACGTTGGTGGAACGAAGTTTTTGAATTTGCACAAGACTATTTGCAGGTACCTATTGGTACGTTTAAAGCGACGGTATTGGTTGAAACAATTACAGCGAGTTTTCAATTAGACGAAATCATTTTTGAACTAAAAAATCATATCGTTGGGCTAAACTGTGGTCGTTGGGATTATATTTTCTCATACATCAAAAAGTTTAGAAACCACCCTGGGTTCGTCGTACCTAACAGGGATCAGGTAACCATGACGACTCCGTTTATGGATGCCTATGCAAAACTTGTGGTTCAAAAATGCCATAAGCGAGGTATACTTGCTATTGGTGGTATGGCAGCGCAAATACCGATTAAGAACGATGACAAAGCAAATGCCGAAGCGTTGGAAAAAGTTAGGAAAGACAAAGAACGCGAAGTACAAAATGGCCATGATGGTACATGGGTGGCACACCCTGCCTTGGTTGAGGTAGCTATGAACGAATTTAACAAGCACATGCCAACACCTAATCAAATGCACGTATTGTGTGAAGATGTACAGGTAACAGAAGAAGATTTGGTAGAAATCCCAAGAGGTACAATTACCGAGGCCGGAATTAGGAAAAATATCAATGTGGGTATTTTATATACAGAGGCTTGGTTGCGAGGGCATGGAGCAGTAGCACTTTACAACTTAATGGAAGATGCCGCTACGGCAGAAATTTCTAGGACCCAGGTATGGCAGTGGTTGAAGAATGAAGTTATCCTTGCAGATGGGCGCCAATTGAATAAAGGTCTGTATATGGAAATATTCGATGATGAAGTAGAAAAACTAATTACCGAAGTTGGTGAAGATAATATGAAGAACACCAAATTTGAATTGGCGATACAACTGTTCGATCAGTTGGTGGTTACAGATAAATTTGAGGAGTTCTTAACATTACCTGCCTATAAATTCATTTAAATAAAACGATCCTGCCATTGCGGCAACAATGAACAGGATCTCATTATCAATATTAAATAACGTATTTCAAAATTATGAAAAATTTAGAACAAAGCAAGTACAGTTCGGCATTAGAGACTGTAAGAAACCTAAAGCAAAAATACGGGGCATCTTGGAACGATATCAACCCAGAAAATGCTGCTAGAATGGTCGCTCAAAATCGTTTTAAAACCGGATTGGATATTGCTAAATACACAGCGGGCATTATGAGAAAAGATATGGCGGAGTATGATGCAGACCCGTCTAACTATACACAATCTTTAGGTTGTTGGCATGGTTTTGTTGCGCAGCAAAAAATGATTGCTGTTAAAAAGCACCATAAAACTACCAGTAAAAAATACTTATACCTTTCTGGATGGATGGTGGCAGCGCTACGTTCAGAATTCGGACCGTTACCAGATCAATCTATGCATGAAAAAACTGCGGTATCAAGTTTAATTGCAGAAATCTATGATTTTTTACGCCAGGCGGATGCTATTGAATTGAACGATCTGTTCAGAAGATTGGAAAATGGAGAAGATGTTCAAGATGAAATCGATAATTATGAAACTCATATCGTACCGATCATTGCTGATATAGATGCTGGTTTTGGTAATGAGGAGGCTACTTATTTATTGGCCAAGAAAATGATCCAAGCGGGTGCTTGTGCCATACAGATAGAAAATCAGGTATCAGATGCAAAGCAATGCGGGCACCAAGATGGTAAGGTAACCGTACCTCATGAAGATTTCATTGCCAAACTAAATGCAGTACGATATGCGTTTATTGAATTGGGAATTGACGATGGGGTAATTGTAGCAAGAACAGATTCTGAAGGTGCGGGACTTACACAGAAGTTGCCAGTAAGTCAAGAACCTGGTGATTTGGCATCACAGTACTTGGCTTTTGTGGAGGCAGAGGAAATTGTGATTTCAGAGGCGCGAGAAGATGATGTACTTTTAAAAAGAGACGGTAAATTGGTACGTCCAATTCGTTTGCCAAACGGATTATATAAATTTAGAAGCGGCACTAATATAGATAGAGTAGTGCTAGATTGTATTACCAGTTTGCAAAATGGGGCGGATTTACTGTGGATTGAAACACCAACACCTAATGTAAAGCAAATTGCACATATGGTAAATAGAATAAGAGCCGTGGTGCCTAATGCAAAATTGGTGTATAACAATTCACCATCGTTTAACTGGACATTGAACTTTCGTGGGCAGGCGTATGATGAAATGCTTGCAGAAGGGGAGAATATGACGGAGTACGATAGAAATAATTTAATGTCAGAAGATTATGATGATACTGAATTATCTTTCCGTGCAGATATGAAAATAAGAAGCTTTCAGGTAGATGGAGCTAGGGATGCTGGTATTTTTCATCACTTAATTACCTTACCAACATATCATACCACAGCATTACATATGAGCGATCTTACCAAGGGTTATTTTGGAGAAGAAAGTATGCTAGCGTATGTAAAAGGTGTACAAAGACAAGAAATTCGTAAAGGTGTTTCTTGTGTAAAACACCAGAGAATGGCAGGTTCTGATCTAGGTGATGATCATAAATCTTTCTTTGCAGGAGATAAGGCTTTAAAAGCAGGTGGCGAGAAGAATACGTCTAACCAATTTGATGCCGGATCCAAAAGCAAAAAGGTTGAAAAAGAAGTAGGAGTGTTATCCTAAAAACAAACTGTTCGCTTACTTTTCCTGAAATGGGTCAGCCTCCGGGTTGGCTCATTTTTTTATTTAATATAGCTATCAAGTACTAAATCAAAGTTAAATTTTTTTTTGTATCAAAGCACTTGCTTAGTTTTGTAGTGTAATTAGAAATAATGGCACGTAAAAAACAATATAACGAGACTGAGGTTATAGATAAGGCAATGCGCTTGTTCTGGCGTAATGGCTATGAAAGCACATCGGTTCGTATGTTAGAGAAAGAAATGGGTATTAACCAGTTCTCTATTTATGCCAGCTTTAAAAACAAAGAGGGTGTATTTCTAGAAAGTATTAAACTTTATAATACCCAAATAAAAGCCATCACCAATACCTTAGAGAAATCTAATAATGGAGTAGAAGGTATTAAAGAATATTTTCTTGATTTTCTTGATTTTTCTAGAGAAGGTGCAATTTTTAAAGGTTGCCTGGTTACCAATACTGTAAATGAAATTAAAGAAGATTCCAGTCCTGTAATTATGGCTGCTTTAAAACGTTTTTCTGCAAATATTAGAGAACTTTTTGTAAGGAACCTAAAACAAGACGACTCAAGGGATGTAAAAGAAATAGAAGCACAAGCTGACTATTTAATGAACGCTCTTTTAGGTCTGTCTATTTCATCGAAGGTGTTTAAAGAGGAACAGCTAAAAGGCATTATTAAGATTACATTTTTACACTTGTAGCATTTTTTTTAATCAATAACTAAGCGTTTGCTTAGATTTAACATAAATATAATAATTAATAAAAACAATAAGATTATGACAACTTTAAAAGTACACGATATTGAGTCTGCACCAGAAGGTAGCAAAGGATTATTAGAGAATTCTCAAAAATCATTTGGTATGATCCCTGGTTTGCACGGTGTATTGGCTGCTTCACCTAAAATTTTAGAAGCGTATCAAACATTACATAAACTATTTACTGAAACTTCTTTCAACAACGATGAGTTGACAGTAGTATGGCAGGCTATCAATGTTGAGCATGCTTGTCATTACTGTGTACCAGCACACACAGGTATAGCTAAAATGATGAAGGTTGATGATGCTATTACAGAAGCGTTACGTAACGAAACTCCGTTAGCAGATGCAAAATTAGAAGCACTAAGAACTATGACATTGACTATAGTTCGTAACCGTGGTAATGTAACTCAAGATGATTTAGATGCTTTTTATGCAGCTGGTTATGGTGAGCAACAAGTATTGGAAATTATCTTAGGCTTATCTCAAAAAGTTATCAGTAACTATACAAACCATATTGCACATACACCAGTAGATGCACCTTTTCAAGGTTTTGCATGGTCTAAATAATTGAGGTTTCAGTTTTCCCCCGAAACCATATGTTGATTGAGTGATTTTAGTAGCCTTCCGTCTTTAGGCGGAAGGTTATTTAATTTTAATAAACTAAATACATCGAAATGAAAAAAATAGCAATAAACGGAATGGGGCGTATAGGTCGCGCTTCTTTAAAGGTGATTTTGGATACTCCAGAATTAGAGTTAGTAGCGGTAAACGATATCGTATCTATAGAGAATATAGCTTATTTACTTAAGTATGATTCAGTTTATGGAATTTATGAAAAAGAGGTTTCTCATGATGATAACAACTTGATCATAGATGGTCAAAAAATTCAATACAACTCGCAACGTAATCCTGAAGATTTACCTTGGGAAGAACATCATATTGATGTAGTTATTGAAAGTACTGGTTTCTTTACCAAAAGCGAAGACGCTAAAAAACACATTAAAGCAGGTACTAAATCTGTTATTATTTCAGCACCAACAAAAAGTGAGGACATACCAACGGTAGTTCATGGTGTAAATACGGAAGCTGGAGAAACTAACATATTTTCATGTGCTAGTTGTACAACAAATAACATAAGTCCTGTTGTTGAGATTTTAAGTCGTAGAATTGGTATTAAGAAAGCTATCATGACTACGGTACACGCCTATACTGCATCTCAAGGTATTGTAGATTCTCCATCACAGAAGAACTTAAGAATGGGGCGTGCCGGTGCGGCGAATATAGTACCAACATCTACTGGTGCAGCAATTGCAACCACTAAAGCTTTGCCAGGTTTAGCCGGTAAATTTGATGGTGTTGCTTTACGTGTTCCTATTCCGGTAGGTTCAATGTCCGATCTAACATTTGTAATGGAACATGATATTACACCAGAAGCTATTAATGCTATTTTTAGGGAAGAAGCGGCTACTAAAAGATATCAGAACGTTCTTGCTACAACAGATCAGCCTTTGGTATCTTCTGATATTGTGAAAAATCCGCATGCGTCAACTGTTGATTTAGGTATGACTAGAGTCGTAGATGGCGATTTGTTAAAAGTGATGACCTGGTATGATAACGAATGGGGATTCACCAATCAAATGATTCGTCAAATTTTATCAGAAAACTAGAATATACTAGGTAGCGTTTCTTGATTGAATAGAACCGCTACTTTTTTCAACTTTAAAAACTCAAAAAATGATAAAGGTATCTGTAATGTATCCGAATAGTAAAGACGTAAAGTTCGATACTGATTATTATAAAAATACGCACTTGCCAATGGTTCAAAAACTAGTGGGTAATGCATTGAAAGGATTGGAATTGGATCTAGGTGTTGGTGGCAGAGCGGCAGGCGACGCTGCACCCTATGTAGCCATTGCTCATTTAAAGTTTGAGGATGTAGCTTCTTTTCAAGCGGCATTTGGTCCTCATGCAGCGACATTTGCGGCAGATGTTAAAAATTATAGCAATGTACAAGGTGAGATTCAGATCAGTGAATTGGTAACATTTTAAGAGATGAAAGAGAAATTAAAAATAGATATCGTTTCTGATGTAGTATGTCCCTGGTGCATAATTGGGTATAAGCGTTTAGAAAAAGCCATTTCAGAACTAGGTATTGAAGATCGGGTGGAGATTGAATGGCAACCGTTTGAGCTAAACCCTGGTATGCCACCAGAAGGGCAAAATATAACAGAGCATATTACCGAAAAATACGGTTCTACAATAGAACAACAAATTGAATCGCGCCAAAACATGACAGATGTTGGTGAAGAGTTAGGTTTCAAATTCGATTATTTTGATGAGATGCGTATGTCAAACACCTTTGAAGCTCATGTTTTGTTAGAATATGCTAAGGATTTTGGAAAACAGACCGAGCTGAAAATGCGATTGATTACTTCTTTCTTTACCGAAAGAAAAGATGTTTCTGATAGAGCTGTTTTGAAAGAAGCTTTAATAGCGGTCGGTTTAAATGCAGACGAGGCACTGGCTAGGTTAGACAGTGAAGAAGCGAGATTTGAGGTAAGAAACAAACAAGGCGAATGGAAGAATATGGGTGTAAACTCAGTACCGACTATTGTTTTTAATATGAAAAGTGCAGTAACAGGTGCGCAACCCGTTTCTACTTTTAAACAAATACTAGGCGAACTAATTGCCGATTAATAAAAATATAAATCCGTCTATCATGAGCACAACTAATAAAGGAGAACTAGATGCATTATTAGCGGTAAAGCGCCAAGAAGCAGCTGTGAAATTTACTGATGAGAAAAAGCAAACCTATGCTGAGGGTATTAGTAGTGTTGCGGCATCTGGTGTATTGGAAAATGCATTGAATGTCAATAGTAAAGCACCTAACTTCACCTTGAAAAATGCATCGGGCAAATCGGTTTCTTTGTATGAAGAACTAAAAAACGGACCTGTAGTTGTTACTTGGTATAGAGGTGGGTGGTGTCCGTATTGTAACATCACACTACATTATTTACAAGAGAAGCTTCCTAAATTTCAAAAAGCAGGTGCTACCTTGATCGCACTTACACCAGAATTGCCAGATAACTCACTAAGTACAGCGGAAAAGAATTCTTTAAAGTTTTCTGTTTTGAGCGATGTGGGTAATGTTGTTGGAAAAGAATATGGTGTAGTATATTCCTTGACCAATGAGGTTGCTGCAATGTATGAAGCAGGTTTTGGTTTAAGTAAGGTAAATGGAGATGATAGTAATGAATTACCATTGGCTGCAACTTATGTGATCGATACCGATGCCATTATACAATATGCATTTTTAGATGCAGATTATACCGAAAGAGCAGAAGTGTCAGAAATATTAACGGCTTTAGAAAAGTTGAAATAGAATAAGCAACTAGTTAATTACCAATAATTATGAATGCGAACAAAATAATCTATTACGTTGCTACAGGTATTTTTACCTTGGTCATACTGTTTTCTGCAGGCATGTATTTTTTTAATCATGAATATATTAAAAGCGCCTTTACGAGTTTGGGTTACCCTACATATTTAATTTATCCGTACGCTACTGCAAAGTTGATCGGGTTATTTGCTATATGGAATCCTAAGTTTCATATTATTAAAGAATGGGCATACTCCGCATTTTTCTTTGCGGTTACCTTAGCATTTTTTGCACACATTATGGTAGGTGATGGAGAACAAATGGCAGCTGTAATTGCTTGGGTGGCATTGGTAGTTTCTTATATCTTTAGTAAAAAATATAAATATTATTAAAGACAACTAGGGTTATGGATAATACTACGAAACATAAAAGTTCAAAAACTATTCGTCCTAAAGTGTTGTTCTTTGATGTCAACGAAACGCTTTTAGATCTTACTAAAGTTAAAAAAGAAGTAGGCAAAGCATTAGGCGGAAGAGAAGATTTACTCTCTCTTTGGTTTACAACAATGTTGCAGTATTCATTAGTGACTTCGGCTAGTGGTCAATACAAGCCATTTGGTCATATTGGTGCTGCTGCATTGCAAATGGTAGCTGCAAATCATAATATAAACCTGACGGAAGAAGATGCGCGTAAAACCATTTCTGAGTCTATGGGTAATTTACCAGCGCATCCTGAGGTTAAGGAAGCGCTGGCACAATTAAAAAACGCGGGATACAAATTAGTCGCATTCACCAATTCATCTAAAGACGGATTAAAAAAGCAATTTGAAAATGCCGAATTGACCGAGTATTTTGATGAAATGCTAAGCGTAGAACCAACAGGGAAATTCAAACCCTTTACGGATACGTACGCATGGGGAGCAAAACAAATGGGTTTGGAGCTAGAAGAGTGTATGCTCATTGCAGCCCATGGCTGGGATGTTGCTGGAGCACTTTGGGCAGGGTGGCGAGCAGCGTTTATAAGTAGACCAGGGCAACAAGAATATCCGTTAGCGCCCAAAACAGAAATAGTGGTGTCTGATTTAAAAAAAGCAGCGGACATTTTAATTACTTACAAGTAAAAACTATTGCCATTTCATTTTCAAATTAAAAGCATCTAAGAATATGTATCTTTGCTATACCATTAACTAAAGAAAGTATTACATGTTTAAAAGAACACTATTCGTTGCCCTAATTGCACTTACCCTAACTTCTTGTTGGAAAGATAAAAGTCCGGAAGATCTTATTCGTTTAAAAGATAAATTCAAGTCTCAAGTAGACGATTTTGAGAATAAGAAAGAGACCGCGAACAAAAATGTAAATAAAGGTCTAGAATCTCTAAACGCTTTAAAAAGCGCTTTAG
The DNA here is from genome assembly GCF_030547005.1 of Maribacter sp. 1_MG-2023. GTDB lineage: Bacteria > Bacteroidota > Bacteroidia > Flavobacteriales > Flavobacteriaceae > Maribacter. The sequence goes on from NZ_JAUOPN010000001.1 coordinate 160,882, forward strand.
AAGATACCAAGAATGAAGATAAGGAATTTGCCAAGGTATATGGAGATTGGGAAAAAGTAGATCGTAGAGTTAATAACTTGAATAAGGAGTACGAAGACTTAAAAGAGAAAGCTTCCAATCTGTTCACGGCAATGGAGACACAGACCAATAGCCTAAGTGATGAAAAGAGTAAAAAAACACTCTTGGGCGCTATAGAAAAGGCGCGTACCAAATACAACGCAACATTAGCGAATACTTCTACGGCTATAGAAAAATTAAGGTTGTTACATGGCGATGCCGTTGAGGTGGTAAAAGCATTAGAAGTTGCTGCAGCCCTTAATTCTTTCGATAATATCAATGATCAAATGAAAAGCATTGAAGGTCGTGTAGACGGTATCATGCAAGAATTGAACGTTGCCGTTGTAGAGAGTAAGAAATTATACGAGAAGAAAATCACCGAGTTGGGAGAGGAGTAGTTCCATTTTCTTTAGAATCAATTACAGCCAGCATCCTAAAATGCTGGCTTTTTTTATGAGCTATTTTTAAGGCTTAAGCATTATTTGTAATGTAGAAGTGTTGATATGATGGTAGAATACCCTTTTTGAAAGCAGCTGCGGAAAATCTAGGTTGTAAATTTATTGGTGAATTAAAAAAAGTTAAATATAAACCCTTAATTGAAGCCAAAGAAAAACTATAGGGTTTGCTTCTTCAACTACCATATCTAATTGTTTTGGCCTTAACCGAAATGCTTATTTTAAGCTTAAAAAAAGAGCTGATAAACGTTTAACTCTAGAGAAGAAAATTATAAATATTATTATGAAAATGCTATGGCAGAAAGGATAAACGGAATCTTAAGAGATGAATTTTATCTAGATTAAACCTTTTTATTTAGTGCAGCTCACGCGAAAAAAGCTACAAAAAAAATGTAGTTAACTTTCACGATACATTCTTTTTTTGGTTATTTTTAACTATTTATAATACTGATTATCAGATTGTTTTTAAGCTGTAGCCATATTTTAGCACGAGACATTATGACTAACCAAAAATATCCATATTCAATCTTTAAACAAATTGTAAAGTATGCATAGATTTTTAAAAAAAAATATACTCCTAACAAACCCCTTTTAACACTAAAGACAAAAAAAATGAAAAAAATTACAACATTATGCATGCTATTTCTATTTAGCATAACCCTTTTTTCGCAAGGCAAGGTGCAAACTTCAATTATTATTGAAAACGCCAATATTTTTGATGGTGTCAATGAAAAACTGATAACAGGTTCTGATGTGCTTGTAGAAGGTAAACTCATAAAAAAAATAGGTAAAAACCTTTCTGCAGAGGGCGCTACAGTTATTGATGCCGGAGGTAAAACCTTAATCCCTGGCTTAATTGATGCCCACTGGCATACATATTACTCTAATGCACCACAAAGTATTCTTGCAACTGGTGACGCAGGCGATGTAGCTATCACAGGGTTTATAGGTGCTGAACAAACCTTAATGCGAGGTTTTACTTCTTGTAGAGATGTTGGAGGAAATCCATTTTCTGTTGCAAAAAAAACGGATTCAGGTGAATACCCAGGGCCACGTTTATTTATTTCTGGACCTCCTATTAGTCAAACTTCGGGTCATTTTGATTTTAGAGGAAAAAACGATGTCCCAAGAAATTTAACAGATCCAATGCCATATTGGGAGCGGGTTGGTCTTATTATGGTTGCAGATGGTGTAGATGAAGTGATTCGAAGAACTAGAGAAAATCTTAGAATGGGTGCTACACAAATTAAGATTTCTGGTGGTGGTGGTGTATCATCTAGCTATGATGATTTAGATGTACAACAATACACCTTTGAAGAAATGAAAGCAGCCGTAGATGTTGCCAAAACGTGGAACACCTATGTAGCTGCACATATCTTTACAGATGAAGCTGTGCAAACAGCTATTAAAGCCGGTGTAAAATCTATTGAACATGGTTTTTTAATGAGTGATGAAACTTTACAAATGATGAAAGATAATGATGTATGGCTAAGCCTTCAGCCTTTATTAGATGATGAAGATGCTTTGCAATTTGATAACCCTTACAGTCAAGAAAAATTTTCTAAAGTAACTTCAGGTACAGATCACGTATATAAAAGAGCTAAAGAGTTAGGTGTTAAAGTAGCCTTTGGAACCGATGCCCTTTTTGACCCTAAAGCAGCAGCAGCCCAAGGGAAAATGTTAGCAAAATTGAAGCGTTGGTATACGCCTTATGAAGTTTTAAAAATGGCAACATCAACCAATGCAGAATTATTAATGTTGTGTGGCCCACGTAATCCTTACCGCGAAGGAGGAATTGGTTCCATCAAGGAAGGGAATTATGCTGATATGTTGCTAGTTGATGGAAATCCCTTAAAAGATATAGATTTAGTAATCAACCCTGATAAGAACTTTGTGGTTATCATGAAAGACGGTAAAGTGTATAAGAATACTTTGAAATAAATATTAACTAATCATTTAGAATAATGAATAAAATAATCAATAAATTTTTCGTCGTTGCTATTGCCTTAGCAGCATTTAGTTTTTCTGTTAGTGGACAAGAGACTGAATCTGTAACCCTTATTACTAATGCCAGAATATTTGATGGCTCCGATAAACTTGTCGAAGGTAAAGATGTGCTCGTTAGAGGTAATAAAATTGAACAAATTGCTAAGGGTATTGTAATAACCCAAGATGCAAATTCAAAAATTATAGATGCAGGAGGAAGAACGCTAACGCCTGGCTTTATTGACATGCACTACCATTTAAGTCTTGCCAGTGTTCCAGTTATGGATATGGCGGGTTCTTATGCTCCAGATTTAGATTATATAGGTATTCAAGCAGGATTAGAAGCCGAAAGACTTTTAATGCGCGGATTTACCAGTATTAGAGATGTAGGTGGTGCTTCTTGGGGTGCAAAACTAGCCGCAGATCGCGGGGAAATTGCTGGGCCAAGGGTATGGCCTAGTTTAAGAGCTATTTCTCAATTTGGAGGTCATGGAGATGCCAATCCAAGGCATATGGAGCCACGAGAATTTGGCGGACCCGAAAATAATCTTGAGCGCCTTGGATATAGTAGAATTGTTAATGGGAGAGATGATGTACTTGTTGCAGCTAGAGAAAATCTAAAGAAAGGTGCTTCTCAAATTAAAATGCATCTTGCTGGAGGTGTTGGGACCGAATTTGACCCAATAGATGGAAGGCAATTTACTCTTGACGAGATTAAAGCAGCTGTTGAAGTTGCTGAAGGATTTGGAACATACGTGCTAGCACATGTTTATACTATTGATGGTGTAAAACAAGCTATTGAGGGTGGTGTTAAATGTATAGAACACGGGAATTTAATAAATGATGAAATTGCTAAATTGATGGCTGAAAATGATGTATGGCTGAGTCCTCAAGTAGTAGTATACCTTACCTTTTCACCTGATCTTGGCCCCGTACGATTAGCTAAAGGAAAAATGGTAACAGATGGTCTTGACAACATGTTCAAACTAGCCAAAAAACATAAGTTGAGAATGGTATTTGGAACAGATGTAGTGGTAAATTCGAAAGCTTCTGCTGATCAAAATAGAGAATTTGTTGAGCGAGCCAAATGGTTTACCCCAGCTGAAATCTTAACTCAAGCCACAGCTAATTCTGGTGAATTATTACAATTATCAGGAGACCGAAGTCCGTATCCTGGAATTGTTGGTAAAATTGAAGAAGGTGCTTTTGCAGATATATTGTTAATTAATGGAAATCCATTAGATGACATCTCCATATTGGCAAAACCTCATGAAAATTTAGATTTAATCATGAAGGATGGGAAAGTTTATAAAAACACGTTATCAGATTAATGGGTGTCTAAAAGCTAGAAATAATGATAAAACTTAAGAAACTGGTTCTTCTTCAGGTAATTTTTGCCGTGGCCTCTGTGTCCTATTTATTGATTAGCGCATGGATAGAGCATAAAACTGGCGAACCCTTAAGCGCCGCTCCTATGGTTCCTTCATTAGCCTTATTTGCGCTCTATGGATTCGGTCTATACTTGGCAAAATTACCAAGAAAACTAATGTACCGAATAGCTATGGGGCTTGCTATTTTGGCCTTTGGTGGGGGTGGTGTAGTTGGTAATATTATGAGATATATGGACTCTGGTCTAGAGCACTATGCAAGTTTTACTGCTTACGTTACCGCTGTGGCTATTAATGGATATGGAACAGTGCTCAATATCATCGCCGTACTGGGCCTATTTACTTTTAACACGAAGAACCCTAATTAAAGACGGAATTTAACTTTTATTAGATAAAAAATTGCAATATGAGTATTAGAAAAAAGATTGAATTAAATAATTGTCAAGATCGTTTTCAAGCACTAACATCAGGTAACCTTGGGCGACTTACTGATATAGAAATAGACGGCAGCACTTTAGTAGAGCAAAAAGCCTTTCAGTCTATTAATTATGATCCTTTAGGAAAAGGAAATAACATCATGATAATGCTAAATGGTTTTACACACACCATAAACAATCCCATAGAACTCTATATGGAAGAACGAGATAACGGAGTTTTGGCGAGATTAGAGATTATAGATGAAACTGATACATTAACCTTATTAAAATTAATTTAGGAACTAGCCTTATTACGAATAAAAATACATTATCCATGAAAACAATTAAAAATCTAATTACGAGCATTTGTGTGTTGCTACTATTGTGTTCAAATACGTATGCGCAGGAGACCGAAACTGTAACTCTAATAACAAATGCCTCAATTTTTGACGGTATATCAGAAGACTTAGTAACAGGACAAGATATACTTATTAAGAACAATATTATTGAGCAAATTGGCGAGAAGATTAAAGCCCCTAAAGGAGCTAAATTAATTGATGCTGCAGGTAGGGTAATGACTCCTGGTTTTATAGCCATGCATGAGCACCTTATGCTGCAAATGTCAGCACCTGAGCTTCTCACTAGCGACACGCGATACTATGCGTACCGTGCAACAGAAACGGTGCATACGTATTTGATGAATGGTTATACTACAACAAGAGACGTATCTGGCAACACCTTTGGTTTAAAAAAGGCTATAGATCAAGGGCATATTTTAGGGCCTCGTATTTATCCTTCTGGGCCAATGATTTCGCAATCGGGAGGTCACTCCGACCATAGAATGCCAAGTATGTCGTCGCAGTTGGTTGGTGGTATTTGGGATCCGCTTACGCGTTACGGAGATATGGCAGTGGTAGATGGTGTACCTGAAATGCTTAAAGCTGTTCGTGAAAACCTAAGACAGGGTGCATCGCAAATTAAATTGGCATTAGGAGGAGGCACTGGTTCTTATTCGGATCCTCTTGAAGTTGTTGAATTTTTACCAGAAGAGGTAAAAGCTGCGGTACAAGCCGCCGAAGACTTCGGAACTTACGTAACTGTACATTGTTATAACAACCAAGGCGTAAAAAGAGCCATTGATAACGGAGTAAGGTGCGTTGAACATGGTCAACTTATGAATGAAGAAACGCTTCAATTAATGAAAGATAAAGACATATGGTTATCACCACAAGTGATCGTATTCACTTTTATCCCAAAAGGCTATACGGAAGATCAAGCCAATAAGCACAGACAGGCCTATGCTGGTATTGATAACATGTTTACCATAGCCAAAAAGATTGGTTTTGATAACATCGTATTTGGATCAGATATTATAACCGACCCTTCAATGATTGTTCGTATGAATGAAGAATTTAAACACAGAAGTAAGTGGTTTTCTCCAGTAGAAATACTACGTCAGGCAACTTCCAAAGGAGGAGAATTGCTAGCTATGTCAGGACCTAAAAATCCTTATCCAAAAAAACTAGGGGTTATTGAAGTTGGAGCTTACGCTGATTTATTGCTTATCAATGGAAACCCATTAGAGGATATCACCATTCTAACAAATGCCACTGATAATATTGCGCTCATTATGAAAGATGGCAAAGTTTATAAGAACATCATCAATTAAATGGTCTTTATATCAAAAATGACATTAATAACATTTTAAAATTGAAACATTGAGAAACTTTAGTTTATTAATTCTTTTGCTCGGTCTACAAATACCTTTAGGGATGTATGCTCAGGAGGAAACATCAAAAGATTCTGTTAAGGGGCAATTAGTAACACCTAATAAAGACCTTAAAGAGCAGCTCATAAAAACCGCCAAAGAACGTTTAATTGATCCTTCTTTTTCGGGTTCTTGGCCAATGTTCGGTACGGATTTTAGAATGAAAATTGGAGGCTATTTAAAAGCAGATTTTATTTATGATTTTGATGGAACGTTAGATAAAAACCAATTTTTGATGTCCACCATTCCTGTTGAAGGGCAGCCAGAGTATGACAACGAAGGCTATATTTCTTTTTTTGCCAAAGAAACTCGAGTTAATATAGATGTAAGACGTTCTGGAGAAAACCAGTTGCCCTTAGAGTTATTTATTGAAGGTGATTTTTACACGGCTGGAAATCAATTTAGATTAAGGCATGCTTATATTACTGCAGGCGATTTTATCATAGGCCAAACCTGGACAACACTGTCGTTGCTTGAATCTATGGCTTTTATGATGGATTTTGCAGCAGGAGACGCCCTCTTTGGAGGACGATCCACACAAATTAGATATCAAAAACAATTAAATGATAAATTAAAACTTGCTATTGCCCTTGAAAATTTAGCTACTCTAGGAATTGAAAATCCTAACGATTTGGCAGGTCAGGCTTCTCAGCAACTCCCCTTGTTGGCTATACGATTAGATTATAGGTGGAAGTCTGGCGTAATGTTTTTAGGATCTAGTGTTGCTCAATTGCGTTGGGATGGTGGCTCAACCGGCCCTAAAGACCAAACGCTACAGTATGATTTTGTAATTGCGGGAAGGCAATACATTGGTGACAACAATTATTTTACCTATAATTTAAGCTATGGTGAAGCGTATGGAAACAATATAATCGCCTTTTCTAGTAGTAATTCCAATGCCGTTTTAAACGCGGAAGGCAAACTAGACCCAATGCAAGCGGGAGCTATAATGGCTGGGTTTATGCACAGATGGCATCCTAAACTAGAATCTAATTTTAATTATGCCTACGGTTGGTTAGATGCCCCAGATTCCAGAGCACCTTTTGCTTTAAAAAGAGGTGGCGTAGGGCATCTCAATCTAATTTACAAATTAGATAAAAACTTTTCTATAGGTGCTGAATATATGTGGGGAGCTCAAAGAACCAACAACAACGCTTTTGGAGACGCGAGTAGAATTCAGACCATGGCAAAATTTGATTTTTAAGCAGCACATTAAATGGTCTTAGGGAATTAAATTCAACATAAAGAATTAATCAAAGTATAATTATTAAAGATAAAATTTATGAAAACACTGAACAAATATTGGTGGCTAACTTTAATAAGAGGTATTGTTTTAATCCTTTTAGCCATCATGGTATTTAGGCACCCTGTAGGATCAATAGTTGGTCTTGCCATTTATCTGAGCGTAAGTTTGTTATTTATAGGGATCACTCAAATCTTTATGTCAATTGCAGCAAAAGACACCCAAGAAAATTGGGGATGGACATTAACAATTGGTCTTATTGATGTTTTTGTTGCCTTTATCTTATTGTCTAATCCAGCAGTTACTGCTGCAACACTCCCATTTGTGGTTGGTTTTTGGTTAATTGTTGCAGGTGTTATGAATGCTGTTAATGCATTCAAAGACAAAAAGGAAGGTGCAGCACATTGGTGGCTAGGATTAGTAGGAGGCATATTTACTATTCTTGTAGGTTTTGTTCTTACCAATAATTTATTGGCTGGCACCCTAGCAATTACCTATTGGATAGGGTTTGGCTTAATGCTAGCAGGTATAGTAAATATCGGTTTGGCCATTGGGTTGAAATCTCTAATAAGTAAGATAGATAACTAACAGTCTAGGTAAAGTGTTACGTATAATTCAAAAATTATGAGAAAGCTACAACAAGAAGATGGCACACTCATCATTTAAAGTAAACACTTTTTACTCAAATTTTTAAAAACCCAAAAATGCAGGCAGATTTCATTCTTTTAACAGTTTAAAACAAAAAAAACTATGAAAAATTTTACAACAATGAAGTCCTCATTACTTTTTTTAATTTTAGTATTAGGCGCGGGTCTATTGCGGGCACAAGACGACGATCAAAAAGATCCAGCAGATGCTGCAGCAATAGCGAAAGAATTAGCAAACCCTAACAACACCTTAGGTCAAATGGCATTACAGTGGGATTATGTAAATTATCAAGGGAACCTCCCAGATTCTGGAAGTCAAAATGGTTATGTAATGAATTTTCAACCTAGTCTTCCTGTACCTTTAGGTAAAGGAGTAAATCTTTTTGTAAGACCTAATATCCCCATTTATTTATCCCAACCGGTATTTGGCGCCAATGGATTCGAGAATAAAGGCGCTAGTCTTGGTAATATTAGTGCTGATATCGCTATAGGAAAAACATTTCCCTCCAAAACCATTGGTATTGTAGGTGTTTTTGGTAGTTTTCGTACTGCGTCAGATAAAGCTTTACGTTCCAATTACACCATGTTAGGACCTGAAATCATGGTAGCTCAAATACTTAAATGGGGAGTTGTTGGTGCCATGTTTAGTCACTCATGGAGTGTTAACAAGGTTGGTGATGCAGATGTTGATAGTTTTACCATATTAGGAGACGATATGTGGGCCGCATCGACAGGAATACAATCTGCCAGTATAACCGCAGGACAATATTTTTATGTTGTTAACTTAAAAAATGCATGGCAAATTACAGGACAGCCCACTTGGTCTTACAATCACAATGCACCTAAAGGGGAAAGGTTAGCATTACCTATCGCCACTGGGTTGAATAAAGTAACTAGGTTTGGCAAACTCCCCGTTAAAATAAGCTTACAATATTGGTACTATGTAGCCTCTCCTGATACTTTTGGACCTCAGCATCAAATACGTCTACAGATTTCACCGGTTGTGCCATTACCTTGGTAATTTTTGGAGAAATGCATGTTAAGACAAAAAGATGTTGTACAATATGAAGCTTAATTATAAAATTAGAAAATGAAATATTAAAAAAAATAATTTATATTTTCATATTAGGTCTATTCATTTTGGCATGCAACAGCAAGGAGGCTAAAGAAGATAAATCAGGAAAAGCGGTTACACCTATGACTGAAACTAAAAATAAAATCAAAGCAAAGCAAGAGCGCACACCTATTGAAGCTTTTAAAAAGGGATTCACAGCACAACAATTGAAAGAATTCAGGGCTAACTATACCCTTCCGTATCTTTTGTCAGGAGGAGATGCATCCGTTTGGTGGTCCATGAGAACTTCTGAGGTGATGCAAACCGCTATTTTACCTGTGCGTCAGCCTAACATGCCTCTTGAAGAGAACCTCAATTCCGAGGTTGGAAAGATCAAGGCAAATACCAAGCACTTCGGTACCTTATCGCTAGATGAATTTATGGTGCACCCTGAAAGTTACGCAGCAGCATTCATTGTTATACACAAAGGACAAGTGGTTTATGAAACTTATCCGGGCATGAATCCATGGGATTCTCATGTGTGGATGTCCTCAGCTAAACCTATAGCGAGTCTTGTGGTAGATCTGCTTATCGAAGAAGGGAAAATTGATCAAGAGAAAACAATGGGAGACCATATGCCAGAATTCCGTGATACAGGTTGGGCTGATATCAAGGTGATTGATGTACTGGATATGACTCCTGGTCTCAATTCAGAAGAAAATGACGAGACGCGCGCCGATCCGAACTCTATTGCATCACGACTTTTTCTTGCCGAGTTTGGCATCGAATATAATGGGAAACATGAGGCTGTTGTAGATGTGCTGAAAGATGCAAAACCTGTTGGCCCTCCTGGGACTAAATTAGAATACGGTTCTCCTACAACAGAGATGCTTGTGCTACTATGTGAAGCTGTTACAGGCGACCCTTTCGCTCAACTCGTTAGCCAGAAAATATGGTCGAAAGTAGGAGCTGATGCACCTCTGAACCTTCACCTTTCCCCTGGGGGAGTTGCGGCAACTCATGGTGTGGTATCCAGCAGGCTCAGAGATTTTGCACGGTTCGGTATGCTATATACTCCAAGTTGGAAAAAGATTTCTACAGAACAGATTGTAACCACGGATATTATAGAACGCATACGAAACGGAGTTCGCGGACGTGATTTCTTTCGCAATGGCTTTGATGGGCCAGTCTTCGTGAGTCGACTTAATAATGATGATGTCATCAGTAATAGCAGGCAATGGGATGGTGTATGGGAGGATGGAGATATCTGGAAATCGGGTCTTCAGTCTCAAGCCATTTATGTATCACCAGATCGTGACCTCGTAATCGCCGCATTCTCAACCAACGCGCCAGATGATTCTATACACCGCTTCTTAAGGCCTATCGCGACATCTGGGCTCTTTGATGAATAGGATTTAGAAAAATTATAATGCTAAATAAAAATATTATTTCTAGTTGTTCCTAGCTAAGAATAAAGAACTGTATTAAAATTTAAATTAGGCATAAGGCTAATAAGATGTACCAGAATCTACCATGCCTTATGCTTTAACAAGGAAAAGAATAAACATTAGAATTTTATCAAAAGTTTGATTTTTTAAAAAAAATTAAAATGCAAGTTATGAAAAATTTATTCCTCATCGTACTTCTTTTAATTTGGAGCGTATCCTTTTCACAAGACGAAAAAAATAATAATGCAGAGGCATTAGCACAAAAACTAGCCAATCCAATAGCAAGTTTAATTAGTGTGCCATTCCAACAAAATATGGATTTTGGTATTGGTGATCTCAACGGGTCAAGATATACGGTTAATATTCAACCTGTACTTCCATTTCAACTCTCAGAAAATGTAATCCTTATTACCCGTGTGGTATTGCCTGTAGTTTCACAATACAATATTACAGGTGTTGGAGAATCTGAAACAGGTTTATCTGACGCCGTAGTAACGGCATTTTTAAGTCCAACAAAATCAAAAATCACTTGGGGTGTTGGACCAGCATTATTAATACCTACAGGTACAGATGATTTTCTAACAACTAAGAAATTTGGTATAGGACCATCTGCCGTGGCCTTAGTACAAAGTGGTGCAAATACTTATGGTGTATTAGTAAATCAATTATGGAGTGTTGCAGGTAGTAGTGATAGACCAGATGTAAATCAGTTTTTTATACAGCCGTTTATTGCTCATAACTGGGCCTCTGGCGCTGGTGTTTCTTTTATAGCAGAGTACACTCAAAACTGGGAAGCTAGTCAAAGTACTTTATGGTTTCCCCTTCTATTTCAGGAATTACAAGCCTAGGAAAACAAAAAGTCCAATTGCAGGTAGGTCCAAGATTTAATTTAATTGCTCCAGAAGGTGCAAAAGCAAACTTTGGTATTAGAGCTCAAATTAATTTTGTTTTTCCTAAATAAGAACTCAATTTTAAAAAACTATTTCTATGAATACTATTCTAAAAAAGAAGCCTCTAAAGCTATTGTTGTTTTGCTTTATTGTATTATTTATTCCTAAAATTAAAGCACAGAACGAAAATAGCTTATTACAAGACAGTATTATCCGCATGGATACAAATGATAAAGTTGTTTGGGATATGTCTTTTTCCTTGAAAACCATGAATGTGTTTCGTGGTTTATTGCCTTCAAAAGCACCTGTTTTTTCTACTCTAGCTGGGGTAAAATATGGAGAGTTTGTACTTGGTTTTTACGGCGGCGCCTCATTTAATGGTGGCTATAGTGAGACCGATTTAATATTAATGTACTATAAGCCAAAGTATAACATCAGACTAGATTGGTATTATAACTATACCCAAGGTATTACAAACATTCCCACACCTTCAGGTTTTTTTGATCTTAACCCTGAAATTACCAGAGGTATATTAGATTTCATGGTAAATGTACAACTTACAAAACATCTTGATTTAACCTCTTCTACATTTATATTTGGTAGGGATAGACCTTCATTAGCTGAAGATGATGCTAATGATATATTATTAAGAAGAGGAGAACAACGCTATTCTCAGTATATTAATTTGCAATACACTTGGAAATTAAAGAACACCAAAATTCAAGCACATGCCGGGTATTCATTCAGTTGGAACGATATTGGTGGTCCTTCATTTTACGGAAATAAACCAGGGTTTAATGATTTAGGCGTGTCTTTTTATAAAACTATTATTGACACCAAAAATATTTCAATCCCTTTCAAAGCATCTATTTATGTTAATCCATTAAGTAATGACGTATACCTTGTAGGTTCTATATTATTATTAGATTTAATCAAAGTATAAGTATAGTGCCAATGCTTGATAATGAAAGAATAATCTAAAACCCTTTTTATTATAGGGATTTTGAGACTTTACTATTTTTGATATCAGCAATAATTGCTACTACAGTATTCGTGTGATCAACCTGCAGATAGCGTTATAGAAGCTGTTGATAATACTAAGCTCATATAAAGGAAATATGATTGATAATTTTAACAATTTAAAATTAAAGTAAGGAATTCAGATATTCCACTATCCTTGTTATTCAATAACTCATATTCTTTAATTAGAGGGAGTGTTTACGACCTATTGGATATGATTTTAGACGCTTCTGAGATGCAAAGGTATATTGTTAACCTTACCGATAATGGTAAAATAAAAACATCAGATGGATAAATGAATATCTAATAGTTAATTAGATTTATTGGTAAAATATTTACAATCAATGAAAATCATCACAAGCCTAATATTTATTTTATTCATGCAAACTGCTTCAGTTTGTTATGCGCAGCAAACGGAAGAAAAAAATCCTAAAATGTCAAAAGAGGTATTGGAGGTAATAAAAATGGGTAAAGATGCTATTTTAACACTAGCTTTAAAGTCAATTGGGGGTACTATAAGTCTCGAAAATTTCACGTCGGCCACGGTATTATCAAATGGCGAAGAAGTATATGTTTCTTTTAGAAATCAATATAAATATCTTCCTATGAATACAATCTACTATTTTGATGTTGGGGTGAATATTACTACGCAAACTACGTATAAAAACTCCGTAGCAAATCCTTACAATTATCCCATTGAACGAACGATTCCCTATTTTAACTTAACAGAAGATATCAAAAAGGATATCGATTTTGTAAAACAAGCGATTGGTAATTTAGAGGGTTTTGAAGAAGACATAGTTATACGAGAGAATGAAGATTTTTACGATATTGAAGTAGTGTCTGAATCTCAAGAGTCTAGCTATAAAATTAAAAAAGGCACTGGTAAAATATATGATGATTTTCATGCGCATCTTGAACCTATACCATTTGATGTTGATTATATTTACGAATTTAAAGAAGTATATTTTTCCGAAATGGAAGATTAAAATAAGTTATCAAATCAGTCATTATAACTCTTAATCTCTTTTCTTTACCCCTTTTATTTTACAAATTATAAGCAGTGCTATCTTTAACAGAATTCAATACAAACGAGCTGTGTATGGTAGAAATTCCGTCAATAACAGATAGTTTTTCATTCATGAATTCATGAAATTCCGCTATATCATCTAAAGCGATTTTCAATAAATAATCGAAATTACCAGATACTTGATGACATTCCATAATATCGGGTAGAAGCAATATTTGCTCTTTAAAACTGTCTGCCAATTTCTTTTGTTGCTTCGATAAGGTCACTTGACAATAAGCGATTAATTTTTTTTCAATTTTCGTTCTATCTAGTAAGGCGACATAGGCTTTAATAATTTTCTGCTGTTCTAGCTTTCTAATTCTTTCGTAGGTAGGGGTAACGCTCAACCCTACTTTAGCCGCAATTTCTTTAGTATTTTGCTTAGCATTTTCTTGTAGTTGCATCAATATTTTGCTATCAATCGTATCCATACCAGTTTATTTTTCTGTTATCCAACTCAACGCGCCTTTAAGCAGTTTTTTGGAACTGTTAAATTAAGTATATCAGTTCAATATTCTATATATACTTTATATAAAGTAATTTATTATCAGTAATAGTAATTTTACAGTATTGTAATATGTATAGCAAACCACAATGAATATGAATAACGAGCAACAGATAGATGAGCTGTTAACCAAACTAATTCAAGAGAAAGATAGAGTTATAGGTTACCCAGTCGCAAAGGATTTTGATTATTCAAGATTATACGAGTTTTTAAAGCATCCCATTAATAATGTCGGTGATCCTTATGAAGATAATACGTATAAGGTTCAAACACATGAAATGGAGCGTGAAGTGGTCGATTTTTTTGCAAAATTATACAGAGCAGATCCTAATGATTTTTGGGGGTATGTAACCAATGGTGGATCAGAAAGTAACCTGTACGGCTTGTACCTGGCAAGAGAATCTCACCCAAAGGCAATGGTATATTTTTCTGAATCTACACATTACAGTGTGAAGAAAAATATTCATTTATTGAACCTGCCGAGTATTACCATTAGAGCACAAGAGAATGGGGAGCTAGATTATGATGATTTAGAGAATACCTTGCAATTGAACAGAGATAAGCCGGCTATTATTCTAACCACATTTGGTACGACAATGACCGAGGCGAAAGATGATGTTTCTAAGGTGAAAAGAATTTTGAAGAAATTGGCTATTCAAAATCACTATATACATTGCGATGCTGCTTTGGCGGGTTCTTACGGTCCTTTTATAGAACCACGAATTCCTTTTGATTTTCAAGATGGTGCAGATAGTATTTCTATCAGTGGGCATAAGTTTATAGGGTCTCCATTTCCTTCTGGTGTTATAATCGCAAAACGTTCATTGAGAGATAGAATAGCAAGGGGCATATCATATATAGGTTCATTAGACACTACTATTACAGGTTCAAGAAATGGTCATAGTCCGTTGTTTCTGTGGTACGCGATAAAGAAAATGGGTGTAAAAGGTTTAGAAGAACGGTATCGTCATAGTTTAGAAACTGCCGAGTATTGTAAACAAGAACTTTTAAAAATAGGCATCAACGCATGGAAGAACGAAGGGGCGATTACCGTTGTACTACCTAAAGTTGCCGATGCTATTAAAAAGAAATGGCAATTAGCCACCGATGACATTACACACGTAATTTGTATGCCTAATGTTACTAAGGATCAAATAGACGAGTTTATTCAAGATATAGTAGAAGAGCAAAAGAAAAGTGCTCAAAAAGAAACCGATACATTGGCATTTCAAGATTAATTAGAAAGTATTAATTTTATAAAAGCCCGATTTCCATAGTTTACGAAATCGGGCTTTATTTTTTGTGACACTAAATACTCGTGCTGAACTATGTTGCCAAATACTAGCTGACTCTAAGAGAAATTTTTAGATGTTCGTATTAGGTATTACAGTATGTTTTTTTTATTTCAAGAAATTCATTTTTCATATTTATTTAAAAATTTGAATCTGATCATACCAAAATGAGGTATATTCATTTATTGAAATTTTAATAATTGGTAATACCCCCCTTTTAACTAGTTACTAAAAATGAAAAGCCTTTTTTCTAGTAAGATTATGATGAAGCTAAAGTCGCTTATCGGTTCGGCAAAAACCTATATTATCTTACTGGTTTTGGCTATTGCCTTGTTATTGTACACTGTTAGTGTGGGGTATAAGCAAGTTAATAGACTTCATAAAACGGGAGATTTAGTTTCGCACACGCTAGAGGTACAGCGTACTATTGTAGAGCTTTCTTCTAAATTTTTAGAGGTAGAAGCTATTCAACTTAAAAAACTTTTTAAAGCCGAAGAGAGTAATCTTTCTGCAATTGTGTTTACAGAAATGGGTCAGTCTTTAGATAGGCTGAATACACTTACGGCAGATAATGATGCCCAACAAGAGCGCGTTAAAGCATTACAACTTTTACGAGACAGAATTAAGGTTGAAATAGACACTACTACCATCGTTGATGCTATTGGTTCACAAGATAGTTTGGAAGTAAAAGATAGTATATTAATTCATCTTGCTGGTTTACGCTATAAACGCAATGAACGAATATCTAAAATTGTGGCGGAGTCTCAGGTCATAAAAGATAGAATGTTATCTGAAGAGAACTACTTAATGGTTGCTCGTAAAGAAGAATACACATCGCAATCGTTCTTAACACCCATGTCATCTTTGTTGGTTGCTCTAACGGCTTTGGGTATTTTTTTAATAGGCTTTATAAGTATTTACAAACAGAAAGGTGAAATTCAAGAAGTAAACAGCCAGGTTTTTGTTCAGAATAAAAAATTACAAGAAACAGAAGAGTTTTTAAAGGGAGTTTATAAAAGCTCTAACAATGTTATTAGCCATTTTGAGCCCATTTTTGATAAAGAGAATAATATAATCGATTTTCAATTTAGGTATACCTCTAATGCCATAGAAAAAGTAACAGGGTCAGAACAAGATGATATTATAGGTGGCTCACTTTTAGAGATGTACCCAATGGTTTTGGAAAACGGACTTTTTGCATTAATGAAAGAGTGTTATGTTAGTGGCAATACCCAAGAGCATGAGAGTGTATATACGTTTGAAGGTGAAAAAAAATACATTTTTAATACGATTGTAAAATCTGCTAACGGAATTACAAATACCGCTTGGGATACTTCAAAAATTAAAAAAGCTGAAGAAGAGCTCAAAAAACTGAATGAAGACTTAAGCCTTCAAAACACCATTTTTAAAGAGGCTGAAAATGTAGCGGGTGTAGGTAGTTTTATTTGGTATTTAGATGATGGTACAGCAACGGTTTCTGATAACTTTTATAGAATTCTTGGGGTTGAGCCCAATAGCTTTGAGGTTACTTTTAGCTCTTACAAAGAATTTGTGCATCCAGATGATATTGCCATATTTGAGTCAATAGGTGCCAATGTAGAAGAGAAAGGTACATCTACCGTTTTTGCATACCGTGTTTTTACCAAGACGAAAGGCGTAAGGCATTTAGATTTAAAAGGAAAATATGTTGAAATAGACAATAGACCTGTATCGGTGGGTATTGTGCAAGATATTACTAGCCGTGTAGAAAAAGATAGAGCACTTATTGATAGTTATGAGAAATTGAAGCTTAGTAATGAAGAGCTAGAATCTTTTAATAGAGTAGCTAGTCATGATTTGCAAGAGCCTTTACGCAAAATTCAAATGTTTATTTCTCGAATAGAAGACGATGATGAAAAGAACATGCCTGCCAGTATTCAAAATTATTTTGGAAAGATTAAAGATGGTACGTTTAGAATGCGAGAATTGATACAGAATTTACTTTCCTATTCAAGAATAGATAAGGTTAATTCAAAATTCGAAAATATTTCTTTGGGTGAAATTATAGGGAAAATTGAAGATGAATTATCGCAACTCATTAAAGATACCGGTACTTCTATTTCTTACGAGAATTTGCCTGTTATTCAGGGTATACCTTTTAAAATAGAACAACTTTGTACGAACCTTATTAGTAATTCTATAAAGTATAGCAAAAAAGATGTAGCTCCCAAAATAGTCATTAGCTCTAAAAAGGTACGAAATTCAGAAATTGTAGAAAACTTTAGTAAGACTACAGAATACTATTATAAAATCTCATTTGCAGATAACGGTATTGGCTTTGAACCCGAATTTGGTAGTAATATATTTGAGGTGTTTCAAAGGCTACATTCCAAAACCGAATATTCAGGTACAGGTATCGGACTCTCCATTTGTAAAAAGATAGTTGAAAAACATAATGGTTATATTCATGCTATTGGCAAGAAAGACAAAGGTTCTAATTTCGTAATTTATTTACCTGTTAATTAAAATCTTCAACACCTATATTTGAAGGTATATTTATAGTTTCAATACGTATCACATCAGCCATGAACAAACTCGAAATACAAACAGATCGATTAATATTAAGGCTAATTTATGTGGCAGATGCAGAAGTTATTCATTGCTTACATTCCATACCAGAAACAGACGAGTTTAATACTCTTGGTATTCCTGAAAATTTAGAAGAAACCCATAAGGTAATAACTCCTTGGATAGAGGATAATAACGCTACAGAAATCAGAAATCACACCTTTGCTATTCAGCATAAAACGAATGATGAATTTATAGGTTTATTCGGACTACGATTAGGTCCCAAAAAATATAACAGAGCTGAGGTCTGGTATAAATTACATCTCGATTATTGGAACAAAGGCTATGCGACAGAATCTTTAAAAGCGGTATTGAACTACGGATTTCCTGTGCTTAAACTACATCGAATAGAAGCAGGCTGTGCTGTAGACAACATAGGTTCTGCAAAAGTGATGGAAAAAGTAGGAATGATGAAAGAAGGAAGAAAGAGAAAAATTCTCCCCTTGCAATCCGGATGGTCAGATAGTTTTGAGTACGCCATTCTAGAAACTGATGTGCGTAATTAATATTATGAACTAAAGTACAGGGAAATGGATAAGAAAATCGGACTTAAAGATGCTATCTCTATAGGTATAGGCGGTATGGTCGGTGGTGGAATTTTTGCCGTTCTTGGGCTGGCAGTTGCTTTGGCAAAAGGTGCAACACCAATAGCATTTCTTTGGGCCGGTATTATAGCATTGCTAACCGCTTATTCGTATGCTAAACTTTCAAAGAAGTATCCAGAAAATGGCGGTACGGTTAAGTTTGTGCATCAACATTTTGGAAACGGAATTTTCGCTGGCGGTATCAATAATCTTTTATGGATCAGTTACATTGTTATGCTTGCGCTATACGCATCGGCATTTGGATCGTATGCGACCGAATTACTATCGCTTTCAGGTTCAAAAGAAATCGATGCACGTATATTTCAAACATCCATATTGCTATTTGCATTACTCATTAACTATTTAAGTGTTAAGCTGGTTGGTGAGATTGAGTCTATGGCAGTGATTATAAAACTATGTATTCTAGTTGCATTTATTGGCGTAGGCTTTTATGGCTTATCTGCTCATCCAGAAAATTTACACCAATTGTCACCCGAAAATTGGGAAAGCCCCATGCTCATACTTTCTGGTGGTATGGTCATTTTTGTTGCATATGAAGGTTTTGAATTAATTGCCAATTCGGTATCCGATTTAAAAGATAGAGAGAAGAATACAGCCAAGGCTTATTTTGGTGCTGTTGGTTTTGTAATCATATTATATATTCTTATTGCTATCGTAACTGTTGGTGTCTTACCATTTGATCAGATAGCAGATGCCCAAGATTATGTATTGGCAAAAGCCGCAGAGCCAACATTAGGTCAAATTGGTTTTACTGTAATGACCGTTACGGCATTGATTTCCACTTTTTCAGCTATTAACGCTACCGTGTTAGGTAGTGGTAGGGTCAATTATGACATCGCTAAAGATAACGAGTTGCCTAAGTATTTTTGCCATATGTTTTGGGGTAAACCCGTAGGGTTTTTAATAACTGCATTGCTGTCAATTGCATTGGTTAATCTGTTTAATCTTAAAAGTATATCAACAGCCGGCAGTGCAGGATTTTTGTTGATTTTTTGCATCGTAAATTACATCGGTTACAAAAAACACAAAGAACTAGAATCTAGAAGTTATATTCATTTACTGGCAAGTATACTTTGTTTTTTGGCTTTTTCGACATTAATTATTCAGCAGTTTTCTGAGAATAGAGTAGGGGTTTTAACCGCATTGGGTATTATTGTTTTCTGTTTTATTCTTGAAACTGTATACAAAGCAACAAAGTCAAAAGTAGTGTAGTTGATTAGCTATTTCTAAGGCAATATATAATAATTAGTAAAATGATATATTTAGCAAGCAGAGAAAGATGTACAAAAAATGACAGAGCGTAAATTTGCCGGTATAGGTGTCCTTATTAGTGTATTCGTATTGATGATTGTATATTATACAAGTTCTAATATCGGTTTTCCAGATGGTCACCTTACCGAATTTGATGAGTTTTGTAAAGAGGTGCTATTTCCAGTTTTTATAGCTGTTAATGTTATATTTATAATAGTGTTTGCTACCTTGTTTTTTGTTAAGAAAAAAGCAAGACATGGCATTGTTTTTTATGTGCTTACGTTAATAATATTTTCCGTTATCTTTTGTTATTTTTCAATGAAATTAGAAAACGGACAAGGTGGATAGTGCAATTGTAAAATAGTTTTGAAACTGTATATTTTAACAATCTGTTATAAAATTTTCCAAAACAGAATTATTTAAGTTTATGAGGTTCACAGTATAACAGTATTAACTTTAACAAGTTAACAATGTAATTGGTTGAATAGTTGCGATTAAGTAATACTAATCACTTCATGAATGCGTTAATCAATCTTATACTATAACATATAGTATTTTTGCCCTTATGTCTTTAATTTGGACATTAAATTTATTCAACTTTTTATACTGCTTTTGCGCAGATGAAGTTGATAGAAGATTATTATAATTGAAAAAGACTTTATGGTCCATAAAAATGCTGAGGAAGAAAGATTAGCCGTTGAGGATAATTATAAAAACTGGAAAAGATGGGGTCCTTATTTGGCAGAGCGCCAATGGGGTACTGTAAGGGAAGATTATAGTCCCGAAGGGCATGCTTGGAGTTTTGTTGGTCATGACAAAGCCAGAAGTAATGCCTATAGATGGGGAGAAGAAGGCATTGGCGGTTTTTGCGATTCTAGAGAAATTCTATGTCTAGCGCCTGCTTTCTGGAACGGAAAAGATTCCATTTTAAAAGAACGCCTTTTTGGTTTAACCAATGATGAAGGTAACCATGGTGAAGATGTAAAAGAACTCTATTTTCATCAGGTATCAACGCCTACGCATTCGTACGCCAAGTATTTATATAAGTATCCGCATAAGAAGTTTCCATATGCCGAGCTGGTTCGAAAGAATAAAAGCAGAAGTCGTGAGGAAGCTGAATTCGAAATTTTAGATACTAAGGCTTTTGCCAATAATACTTATTTCGATTGCTTTATAGAATATGCCAAGGAAGATGTTGGTGATATTTTAATGAAGGTTACTGTAGTTAATAGAGGTCCAAGAGCTGCTAATATTCACGTACTTCCGCATTTGTGGTTTCGTAATTTTTGGAAGCATAACAACAGGTTTGAACGACCTGAGATGAAATCTATTTCAGATTGTTCTGTACAGTCTCGTAGTACGCGAAATGGTCGTTATTATTTTTATCATGAGAATGGAGATCAGCTTTTCTGTGAGAACGAAACTAACAACCAACGTATTTATGGTGTACCTAATGAGGTCGAATACGTAAAAGATGGTATCAATGACCATGTTGTTGATGGGCAACCTACGGTTAATCCAGATAAAAAAGGTTCCAAATTTGCCGTATGGCATAAACTTCGTTTAAAATCTGGAGAAGAAAAATCAATAAAAGTCCGTCTTAGTAAAAAGAAACTTGCCGATCCGTGGGATGATTATGATGCTATTTTTGAAAAGAGAATTAAAGAGTGTGAGGAGTTTTATGGTAATATCTTAAAAAAAGAACTTCCGGTTCAGCAACAAGAGATTGCTAGGAAAGCTTTTTCTGGTTTACTTTGGACGAAGCAGTTCTACTACTATGATGTATATAAATGGTTATTTGGTGGACCTGGTGAAGCAAAACCCTATAGAACAGATTCTAGGAATAAGCATTGGGAACACTTGACCAATAGGCATGTAATCTCAATGCCGGATAAATGGGAATACCCTTGGTATGCCGCTTGGGATCTTGCTTTTCACATGGCTTCTTTTGTAGAAATAGATCCTTATTTTGCTAAAGAACAATTACTGTTGGTGCTTAAGGAAAGCTATATGCACCCTAACGGGCAAATACCGGCATATGAATGGAATTTTAGTGACGTAAACCCACCTGTGCATTCATGGGCAGTGTGGACAGTTTATGAGAAAGATAAAAAACGAACAGGTAAAGGCGATACAAACTTTTTAGAAAAAGCGTATCAGAAGTTATTGGTAAACTTTACTTGGTGGGTCAACCAAAAAGATAAAAGTGGAACCAACCTTTTTGAAGGCGGATTCTTAGGATTAGATAATATTGGAGTTTTTGATCGTAACCATATGCCAGAGGGTATAACACGTATGCAACAGGCAGATGCTACTAGTTGGATGGCGATGTTTACCTTGAATATGCTTCGAATGTCTCTTGAGTTAGCAAAAGAGAATCCGAATTATGAGGATAGTGTGGCTAAATTCTTTAGACATTTCTTGAATATCGCATGGGCAATGCATCACATCGGTCAAAAGGATATTTCACTTTGGGATGATGAAGATAATTTCTATTATGATGTTGTAGAAATGTCGAATGGTAATACAGACCGATTAAAAGTGAGGTCATTGGTTGGTATTATACCAATGTTCGCTGTAGAGATCATTCATAAAGATTTGTTCGATGAGCTAAAGCACTTTAAAGTTAGAGCTGCAGAAATTGTAAGAACTAGACCAGATTTGGCTTCTTTGATTTCTAATATCGAAGAATTTAATTCAGATGGTAATTATCTGTTCTCGATTATGCGCGGATTCCGATTAGAGAAATTGTTGTTTCGTTTATTGGATGAAAAAGAGTTCTTGTCCGATTATGGTATTCGCTCACTTTCAAAATATCATGAAGAACATCCGTATGTTTTTCAACATAACGGGCATCATCAAATTTCGTATGAATCTGGGGAAAGTCAATCTAACATGTTTGGAGGTAACTCTAACTGGCGTGGACCAATTTGGTTGCCTTTAAATTACATGATCGTTCAATCACTTCGTAAATACTACTCATACTACGGTAAACAATATGTATATGAATTTCCAACAGGTTCTGGGGTAAAATTGAACTTGAACGAAATTGCAAATGAGATATCTAAAAGATTGATCAAACTGTTTGAGCCTAATGAAGATGGTAAGTTTGTGTACCACTCAGAAGATACTAATCATGTATTTACTAAAAATAAGCACTTTAAAAAAGAGCATTTCTTTTATGAATTTTTTGATGGTGATTCCGGTAAAGGGTTAGGCGCATCTCATCAGACAGGTTGGACTGCCTTAATTGCGAATTTGGTTATGGAGCTAGATGAAAATAGTTAAACATAAACTAGTATAGAAACTAACAAAAAGCGAGGTTTTTTTACACCTCGCTTTTTATTTTAAATACGTTTATGCCGTCGTTAACTTATTTTAATTCTTTGCATCAATTCAGATTAACTGATTAATTATTACACTTAATTAGCTGTTTTTTAATTGACATATTGTCTTATAAAATATTAGCTTTCATCTTCTAACTGCTCAATAAGGTTGGCTACTAAAGCTGTCCAACCTGTCTGATGTGATGCTCCTAAACCACGACCGTTTTCTCCATGGAAATACTCGTAGAATAATACCAAGTCCTTAAAATTAGGGTCTTGGTAGTATTTCTCGTAGTTCTTATTGATGGCTCGGTTTCCAGTTTCATCTTTCTC
This sequence comes from Maribacter sp. 1_MG-2023, assembly GCF_030547005.1. Classification (GTDB taxonomy): domain Bacteria; phylum Bacteroidota; class Bacteroidia; order Flavobacteriales; family Flavobacteriaceae; genus Maribacter. Next base: position 184,242 of record NZ_JAUOPN010000001.1, read on the forward strand.
GAACATCTTAATAAGACGTTTGCTCAATTCATCACTAACCTGTTTTAGATTGAGTAATTTTGAGCTTCCCGTTGGGTATTCGAACAAGAAATCATTGCCATCATACCATTGGTATTCACGTAATGCCTGAATGAATAAGTAATTCATCGGCATCCAAATAGGTCCACGCCAGTTAGAATTACCACCAAATAACGAAACGGTAGATTCCGCAGGTTCATAATCAATAGAATAATCTATGCCATCGATATGAATTTGATACGCTTTCTCATGTATTTTAGATAATGATCGAATGCCATATTCACTCAAAAATTCTTTCTCATCTAAGAGTGCAGCAACTAATTTTTGCATTCTGTCTTTTGGTACTAACGATAGAAGTAAATCACCATTTTCTTCATACTGTTGTATCACTTCATATTTTAAATTCTCTGCACGGTACTTTTTAAACCAAAGAACACTTGCCTTAAATTTCGGGAATTTATCTAAGACACTTTTCTTGATTGTAAGTACCGCAGCCAATGACAACATACCGGCAATAGATCGAACTTTTATGGTGGTTGATTGTCCGTCCGGTAACGTTAAGCGGTCATAGAAGAACCCTTCAACATCGTCCCAAGTATTGGCTTTGTCGGTATCCATTTTGTTCAATGCTTCTGCTATGAATATAAAATGTCCGAAATACTTCGTCGCCATATCTTCATACGAATCGTCATGTTCTGCAATACGTAAACTGATTTCTAACATGTTTAGACTGTACATTGCCATCCAAGCAGTACCATCTACTTGGTCTAGTGATCCGCCACCGGGTACACCATGGCTACGATCAAATACTCCGATATTATCCAAACCTAAGAATCCGCCTTGAAAAACATTGTTGTCATTTCTATCTAAACGGTTCACCCACCAGTTAAAGTTCAAATTGAGTTTATTGAACATTCGTTTTAAGAACTTGATATCGGGCACGCCGGTAATAGATTTATCGGTGCCGTAAATTTGCAAAGTTGCCCATGCCTGTACTGGCGGATTCACATCACTAAAATTCCATTCGTAAGCAGGTATTTGTCCGTTAGGCGACATGTACCATTCTTTGGTGAACAATAGTAGTTGGTCTTTCGCAAATTCTGGATCTATAGATGCGAACGATGCACAGTGAAAAGCAGAATCCCACGCAGCATACCAAGGGTATTCCCAAGCATCTGGCATAGAAAGTATATCGTGATTACGCAGTGTTTTCCAATGGCTATTACGACCTTCTAATCTTTCTTTTGGCGGCGGAGTAGTTTTGTAGTCACCATCTAGCCATTTTTCAACTTCGTAGTTATAGTATTGCTTCGTCCAAAGTAAACCTGCAAATGCTTGTTTTAGAATAGCCTTCCTATCCTCCGTTGCTTTTGGGGCTATTTCATCATAGAATTGAGCACACTCTTTTTGTCTCTTTTTAAATATGGAATCAAAGTCTGAAAAAGGTGTGTCAAGTGTTTCTTCGGTTAAACGAAGTTGGAATATTTTTGATTCGCCACCATCTAAAATAACTTGATATAACGGCGCAAATTTGGTACCTGAATTGTTTTTTGTTGCCAGGTCAAAATCATTATTACATACAGCGGTATGGAACAAATCTTTCTTAAACGGATGATCATTCTTATCCTCATAAACCTTTTCTCTATTGGTTTCATTCTCCGTAAAGAATAACTGCGCTGCTTTTTGAAAATAGAGGTTGTATTTACCCACGTAAGGGTGGTCTATGTGAACAGATGGGTTAGTTTTTGTCCCTTGTTGAGTGATGGTCGGTTTTTTGGGCATTTCTTTAAATGACCAATGGTTACGCATCACCATTTGCGGCAATAAGGTAATAGGTGCAGGTTTTGAGTTTCTATTGGTTATGGTAATTTGAATAAGAATATCAGTTTCATCGCCTTTTGCATATTCTGTGCTAACATCAAAATAGGTGTTGTCATCGAAAATACCGGTATCCAATAACTCGAATTCTAGCTCTTTTCGATTACGTTTTTGGTTTTCGTCGATTAATTGATTGTACGGATATTCTTTTTGAGAATACTTGTACAAATACTTCATATATGAGTGCGACGGTGTATTCTCTAGATAATAATACAGCTCTTTTACATCTTCTCCATGATTACCTTGGGGACCTGTTAAACCGAAAAGGCGTTCTTTTAAAATAGGATCTTTACCATTCCATAAACCAATACTAAAACACATATTGCAATAACGGTCGCTTATGCCAGCTATACCATCTTCACCCCAACGAAAAGCGCGACTTCTTGCATGGTCATGTGGTAGGTAGTTCCAAGCATCGCCACCTGCACTATAATCTTCACGTACCGTTCCCCATTGGCGTTCACTTAAATAAGGACCCCATTTTAACCAATCTTTTTTTTCGGTATGTTGTTGATCCAAACGTTTTTTTTCAGGGTTTTTCATATGGCAATGTATTGTGTTTAATTAATCTGCAAAGATTTCAAAGTGAGTAACTTGTTCTGGAAAATCGATAAGATATTTTTTGTCTTCTGGATAATATTTTGCTATTTCATAATCTTGACCTGCAAAATTTTTAATGACTTCTAAGTTCTCCCAGACAGTTATGAGTTTAAAGTATGCGTATTGATGGTCAGAATTTTTTAAAAACATTAATTTAATGAATCCTGAGGTTTTGCTATAATCAGGAATAGCACGACTCTTCATAAAATCTTCATATTCAACAAGATGTTCTATTTTGGTTTTACCTTCCCAAATTCGTGCAATCATGCTTTCGTTGTTTTAAACGTTGTTATCTGTTTCCATTTATCAGATTCGGCAAATTGTTTAATGGTAGTGTTTCGTTTCGCCAACAAATCTGTCATATATTTCTTCAGGAATAAGTTATCTGCAATTTTTCCTAAAAATCCCAATGGTGATTGGTAGTCAAAATAATCAATCATCAATGTCCCATTTTTATGATTTTCAAAATGATGCTCGTGTTTAAAGCTTTTGAAAATACCTTTTACCATTTCATCAGAAAAGAAATTAGGGTATTCGAATTCGGTTATTTTAGTAGTTAAATTTTGATTAATGCCAAAATGTCTAGCGCGCCAAGTAATCCATTCGTTTAATCCAATTAACCCGCTTGTAACTCCGGCAATAGCTTCTTCGTCTGTATGCTCTGTAGAAATTTTATGAAGATCGATACTCCTCGATAAATCAAAGACAATTTCTTTCTTTGCATTTATCAGAGTTTTAAGTACAATCTTTGGCATATATTTAAGTGTCTAAACCGCTCTCTGCACCACCTCAAATACTTTGTTAGCGTCGCACTTAATTGTTTTAGATGGGAATTTTAGTATTAATGCGTAATCATGGGTTGCCATCAAAATAGTTCTTCCAGATTTATTGATTTCCTGTAATACCTTCATAACCTCTACACTGGTTTGTGGATCAAGGTTTCCGGTTGGCTCATCGGCAATAATCAGTTCTGGGTCATTTAATAATGCACGTGCAATGGCAATACGTTGTTGTTCCCCACCAGAAAGTTCGTGCGGAAACTTAAATCCCTTGGTTTTCATACCCACTTTTTCAAGCACGTTTGATACTTGGGTATCCATTTTAACCTTATCTGTCCAGCCAGTTGCCTTCAAAACAAAAGCCATATTTTGGTTGATATTTCGGTCTGGTAGTAGTTTGAAATCTTGAAAAACAATACCTAGTTTTCTACGTAAAAACGGAATATCTTTTTCCTTCAATGTTTTAAGGTCGAAGTCAACTACATGACCTTCACCTTTTTGTAAAGGTAAATCGCCATATAGCGTTTTCATGAAGCTACTTTTACCGCTACCGGTCTTACCAATAAGGTATACAAACTCCCCTTTTGCAATTTTTATAGTTACTTCACTCAACACCAAACTCTCTTTTTGAAAAATAGAGGCATCCTTAAGTTCTAAAACAATCTCTTCCATAACGCAAATGTTGTTATAAAAGTAATAAGTTCCATTTGATATTAGAGAACCCTTTTTTAAAATCTTTTATTTTGAGTGCGTATTACACATACTTAGGTACAATTTTTGCCGTTATCACATGTGATACTGGTAATTCTAAATAGGTACAGAACACTATGCTTAAAAAAATCACCGCTTTTATTCCATTGGTATTCGGTTTGGTCGCTTTGACAAGTGCCCAAGAAACTAAGATTTATACTCATGAGCAAAAGGCTTTTCAAGACGCGCTAGCGCTATACAACAACGAACAATACCAAGCGGCACAGACCATTTTCGAAAAGGTCAAAGTGTCTACAAAAGACGAGGAGACCGCTGCCAATAGTGCTTACTACGCAGCAAATGCGGCAGTGCGCTTAAATCAGATGGGTGCAGACCGATTGATGGAAGATTTCGTGGAAAAATACCCGACTTCTACCAAACGTAATTCTGCCTTTGCCGATGTGGCAGAGTACTACTTTCAAACAGGTAAATACCCGTATGCATTGAAATGGTATGACAAGGTAGATCAGAACTCACTTTCTCGTGGCGAGATGGATAAGTTCAACTTCAATTATGGCTACTCTTTATTCTCATCTCGTAAAACAAAACAAGCCGAAAAGTATCTTGAAAAAGTAACTACTTCTCAAGTGTACGGTTCTCAAGCAAAATACTACTTGGGTTATATTTCATATCAAGAAGATGATTACGAAACGGCAAATCAGCGTTTTGATCAAATTACCGATCAAGATGTATTGGAGGAGAAGCTGAGCTATTATCAGGCGGATATGAATTTTAAGCTCGGTAAGTTCGATGAGGCGATTGCTTTGGCGAAAAAACAACTAACAAAAGCTGACAGACGAGAAGTATCTGAATTAAATAAGATTATTGGGGAGAGTTACTTTAACTTGAAGCAATACGAAAATGCGATTCCGTACTTAACGGAATACAATGGTAAAGGTGGTAAATGGAGCAATACCGATTATTACTACTTAGGTTACGCTTATTATAAAGGAGGCGATTATAGTAATGCCATCGCTCAATTCAATAAAATTATTGGCGGTACTAACAGCGTTGCGCAAAATGCATATTATCATTTGGCAGAATGTTATTTGAAGTTGGATAAAAAACAGGAAGCTTTAAATGCTTTCCGTAATGCTTCTGAAATGGATTATAGTGCCGAGATTCAAAAAGATGCATTTTTAAATTATGCACGTTTAAGTTATGAGGTGGGTAATGCCTATGAGCCGGTTCCTCAGGTAATTACAAATTATTTAAAAACCTACCCGAAAGATGAACACCAAGATGAGATGCAGACCTTGTTGGTAGATTCATACATTACTTCTAAGAACTTCGCAGGCGCAATGACGTTGCTAGAAGAGAATAAGAACTATGCTAGTAAAGCTGTCTATCAAAAAGTTGCCTATTACAGAGGTATTGAACTTTTTATGGAAGGGGATTATAATGCTGCAGCTGAAAACTTCAATAAATCTCTAAGCAATGCAGAAGATATGCTGTTTAAAGCAAGAGCGAATTACTGGAAGGCTGAATCTGACTACTTATCTAATCGTTTTGATGATGCGGTGAAAGGATATACCTCGTTCAAGAATAATCCGTCCGCAAAAAACACAGAAATGTATGCCGATGTAGATTACAACCTGGCATATGGCTATTTTAAACAAAAAGATTATACCAATGCCATTACCTATTTCAATTCGTTTACAGCAAACGGAAATACAGAAGTAGAGAAATTACACGATGGCTATTTGAGATTGGGTGACAGTTACTACGCTACAAGTAAATATTGGCCAGCTATAGAAACTTATAATAAAGCATTGGCTTTAACGGGACCAGAGAAAGATTATGCCTTTTACCAAAAAGCGATGAGCTACGGTTATGTGGATAGAGGTGATAGCAAAATTGAAAACTTAGAAGAATTTGTAAGCCAATACCCAAGATCTAGTTTTAAAGATGATGCCTTGTTTGAATTAGGAAACACCTATGTTTCTCAAGGTCAAGAGAACAAAGGTCTTGCTGCTTACGATCGTTTGATCAGTGAATACAGAGGTAGTTCCTTAGTGCCTCAAGCATTAATGAGACAGGGGCTTGTAAATTACAATGCCGCAAGAAACGAAGCTGCTTTGGCGAAGTTTAAAACAGTTGTTCGCGATTTTCCAAGAACACAAGAAGCAATACAAGCTGTGGCAACGGCAAAATTGGTTTATGTAGATATGGGTCGTGTAAACGAATATGCAGAGTGGGTTCGCACGCTCGATTTTGTACAGGTTACCGATGCTGAATTGGATAACGCCACTTTCGATGCTGCACAAAAGCAGAATTTAGAAGGTAATGTTGATGCAGCTATTAAAGGATATAAAAATTACATTCAACAGTTCTCAACTGGTTTACATGCTGTAGATGCTAACTTTAGTTTAGCGCAATTGTATTTCGGAAAAGGGGAAAAAGAATCGGCTTTGCCATATTATAAGTATGTTGCCGATAGAAGCACTAGCGAATATGCCGAGCAGGCATTAACTCGTGTATGTGAAGTTTATATTTCTAAAAATGATTATCAAATTGCATTGCCATATTTATTGAAATTAGAGAGTCAGGCGAACATTTCACAGAACAGAACATTTGCACGATCTAACCTAATGAAAGGGTATTACAAGCAAAAGAATTATCCGAAGACCATAGCATATGCCGATAAGGTATTGGCAACTTCGAATATTGATAATAGAATTAAGAGTGATGCGCAAATTATGATCGCAAGATCTGCCATTGCAACAAATGATGAGGTAAAAGCGGAATCGGCATATGCTGAGGTCTTTCAAATAGCATCGGGTGAAACAGCTGCAGAAGCATTGTATTATAACGCCTATTTTGAGCATAAAGATGGAGCTTATGAGAACTCTAATATTGCAGTTCAAAAATTAGCTAAAGATTATGCAGCGTATAAAGAATGGGGAGGTAAAGGTTTAGTGTTAATGGCTAAAAACTATTATGCATTAAATGATGCTTACCAAGCGACATACATTTTAGAAAGTGTCATAACAAACTTTAGTCAATATCCAGAAATTGTTTCAGAGGCAAGAGCAGAGCTTGCTATCATTAAATCGAAAGAGGCGAAAAGTAACTCATCGGTTGATCCTAACTAAAAATTACGTACACCAGTAAAAGAACATCTATGTACAACAAACATATATTTACGCTTATATTTTTAACGCTTGGCTTTCAAGATGTTTTTGCTCAAGAAGAAGAGGAAAAAGATTTGGGTACGGAGACCGTAACGGTAACTAAAGCATATACGCCAACCGTTTCAGATGCTTTTAAGATTAAGTCGGTACCGAATATGAACGACTCTATCGTGTTACAGAAAAAGCCTATCAATTATAGTATTTTTTCCGTTCCCGTAGCATCGACGTTTACACCTAATAAAGGTACGGCATCGAAAGTTGAAAGATTACCGCCACCAGTATTGTATAATTCGTATGCCTCTTTAGGTGCGGGATTGTATGGTAATGTGTTGGGTGAATTTTATACCAGTAGAACCATTAATAGAGATGAGAATTTCGATATTGGCTTCAATCACTTATCGTCTCGTGGCGGTATTGATGGTGTAGAATTGAGCGATACGTTCTATGATACCAAATTAGACGCATCATACGCAAAGCGTGATCGCGATTTAGATTGGGGAGCGGCGATTGGTTTACAACATCAATTGTACAATTGGTACGGTATTGAGCCAGGTGTATTAAGTGAAACGGTACTGAATAGTATTGATGAACGCCAAAACTATTACATGGGCGAAGCTAGTGGTCATATTAATGTTGAAGACGCTTATTTTAAAAGAGCAGATTTAAAATACCGACGATTTTTTGACGCAGTAAGTTCAGGTGAAAACAGAGCGATATTCAATACCGGATTTGAGTTTCCGGTTAACGCAGAGACTTTAAATGCAAAAGTAAATGTTGATTATGTTGGCGGTACTTTTGAAAATGCTTCTGTAAGCAGTACTACCAATGATAATGGAATATCTTATAGTAATTTACAAGTAGGTATTAATCCGTCTTTAAAAATGCTACGAGATGATCTTTCGTTGAATTTAGGAGTGAATTTGGTATATGGAATGGATTTGGAGAATAGCGAAAGTAACTTCTATATCTACCCTGCTGTGACAGCTTCATACAGATTGTTAGATGAAACGGTAATCGCTTATGGCGGAGTAACGGGTGAATTAAAGCAGAACTCTTATTATGATTTAGTAGAGGGTAATCCATATGTATCTCCAACATTAAATATTGCGCCTACAGATAGTCAGTATAATGCTTATGTAGGTTTTAAAGGTCAGTTGTTGCCTAATTTGAGTTATAATGTAAAAGGGTCATACTCGGCAGAGAATAACAGACCATTGTATACATTGAACCCTAGAAATGATTTCAGGTCAGATGATAAAGGGTACTATTATGGTAATTCATTTGATGTTTTTTATGATGATATCAAAACCTTGGGAATTTTTGCAGAATTGAATGTTGATGTAAACCGTAATTTTACCTTAGGTGTAAATGTAGCCGTGTATGATTATAGTACGGAAACAGGTAACCCAGCTTGGAACTTGCCGAATTTTAAAGCATCCCTGTTTATGGATTATCAAATAGGGGAGAAGTGGTACGCAGGTGCTAACTTATTTTATGTAGGCGAGCGAGATGATTTTTCGTCAACTGCATTAGAAAATGTGCCATCAAGCGATTTTCCAGCAGTCTTAATAACTTTAGATGGTTATTTTGATGCTAACGCACATGTTGGGTATCGTTATACAGATCAATGGTCGTTCTTTATAAAAGGAGCAAACCTTTCTAACAACGCTTACGAACGATGGGCTAATTTTCAAGTTCAAGGAATTCAGATATTGGGAGGCGCAACGTATAAGTTCGATTTCTAGAATTTATAATAAAATTTAAAAGAATTAAAAAGCCCTTCTCAAAAATGAGAAGGGCTTTTCTATTTAAGTCAATTACTCCATTTTGTGAGATTTCTGTATTTTAGAGATTCTGTACAAATCACATGTTCACTAGAATACCACATTTTGGAATTATAAGTATGCTAATACTTTGCATGCATTTTTACGGATTTGGTCAAAATTTTGTGGTGAACCCTAGTTTTGAATTGTATAGAGACTGTCCCGTTAAATTGGGTAATCTTGAAAAAGATGTAATAGATTGGAATATGCCCACCTTGGGTTCAACAGATTATTTTAATGGTTGCAGTATTGCCATGGGAACTCCAGAAAATTTCAATGGAAAGCAACCCGCTGATTTTGGAGTAGGGTATGTGGGTTTCTATATGTATGCACCTAATGATTATAGAGAATATATTCAGGCAAAATTGAGTAACACCTTAACGAAAGGAGAGCGATATAAGATTTCATTTTACGTGAGTTTGGCAGAAAGATCAGATTTTGCTGTGAAGGAATTTGGTATACGGTTTACCGAGTTTCCTGTTGAGGTTGAGACTAGCAAAGTACTATCAGGTTTACACTTGTCTAAGATGAAGGGTGAAGTATCTGAAGAATTGGAAATATCCTATTCTAAATATTATTCCGATGAAATTAAATGGGTGAAACTGACCACGGAGTTTGAAGCTTCTGGAACCGAGAATTATTTGACTATCGGTAATTTTAAGAACAACAAACGCACACAGAAATATCAAACAAAAAGAAAAATTACAAAAGGCTCTTATTACTATTTGGATATGGTTTCGGTATTGAACGTGAAATCAAAATCTCAAAACTCACAGGTTACAGAACTAAAAGAATATGAATTGGATAGTGTGCACATATTTAAAGACGTCTATTTTAATTCTAACAAGTCTAAAATAAGAGGAGACCATCAGCAAGAAATGGAATCGCTGCTTGCTTATTTAAAAACAAATACAAACATCAATATTAAAATTTTTGGGAATACCGATAGTGTTGGGTCAGACTCTTTTAATAAACGATTGTCTGTACGGCGAGCTTTAGAAGTGGTTGCTTATTTAACTAAAAACGGAATTCAAACAAATAGAATCAAAGCTGAAGGATTTGGCAGTTCAAAACCCATTACAACTAACGAAACAGAAGCCGGTAGATTTCTCAACCGGCGTGTAGAATTTATTTTAAGTAAGATAAATTAGTAATCGGAGTACTCGGTTGGGTACAATAAATGGCGATCCAATTTATTCATGTTGTTTTGATATTTTTCCATTGAAGAAATTTCTTTCCATTTAGGTGATGAACCAAATTGTTCCCATAAAGAATCACGTACCTTTAAATTTGAGAATGTGGTCATGTACATTAAATTCGGCATACGGTCTCCAGAAATAACTTCAGCATAAAATACAGCATTAAAGCCTAAATTTTTGAATAATGTAACTTCGCCACCTTCATTGAACATATCTACTTTGTTTTTATAAAGTGCCTCTGTTGGTGATTCATAACTTCTCAATTCATAAACTCTATCTTTTCTAACGCCTTCGACAGTAGTTGGTTTCATTTTAGGCATATCTGGGAAGGCACGCAGTAAGACTGATTTGATGCGTTCGTAAGGTGGATTTTCAAACTTTGCATTTATATAATCTGCGCCATCGGTTACATGTACCTTATCAAGTACTAATATTTTTTCGACACTTTCGAATTGAGTAAGTGATGTATACGGTATAAGTACATAGATTTTATTGCTCATTTTATATTTATCACTACGCACTTTAAATACCCCTATATTTTCAATACCCATTCTTTTTAAAGCGGGCAGGTAAGCATCCTTCAAATAGTCATCGACCATTTTTTCTTGGATGTCATTTTTTATGGTGTAGGTTTTTAGTTCATAATATTCTTTTTCTTGAGCAAAGCTTGAAAAACAAGTGATTAAAACAAGTAAAAGTGGTAGTAAGGAAATAGGGGATTTATTTTTCATGCCTTTTGAATTAGTTTTTAGAATAACAAGTTAGCGATAAAAAGACTGAGGGCTATGATGTATTTCTGTAGTAGTAATTTTTCTATACTTAACTTCTTTCAAAAATCATTAATTGATATATAAAAAATAGAATTTTTTATGGATATGTAATTGTAGTTATAGATTCTTAAAAGCTGATAATCTGCAGTTAAAAAATCATTTTTAACTTTATCGGTTAACATCTTGCTATTCAAGTAGAAATCAAATTACCTTTACATAAAACACTACAAAATGGATTTGAATTTAGCAGTATTAATAGATGGCGATAATATACCATCTGCCTATGTAAAGGAAATGATGGAGGAGATTGCTAAATATGGTAACCCTACCATAAAACGTATTTATGGAGATTGGACCAACCCGCGTTTAGGGAAATGGAAAAATGTACTGCTTGAAAATGCCATTACACCTATTCAGCAATACGGGTATACACAAGGTAAAAATGCAACCGATTCTGCCATGATTATCGATGCTATGGATGTTTTGTATGCTGGCAAGGTTAACGGATTCTGTATTGTTAGTAGTGATAGCGATTTCACACGTTTAGCTACAAGATTAAGAGAAGCAGGTATGCAGGTATTTGGTATTGGTGAACGTAAAACTCCTAATCCGTTTATTGTAGCTTGTGATAAATTCATTTATATAGAAATTCTTAAGGGTAGATCAGAAGAAGAAACTTCAGATGCTACAGACAAAACTCCGGCAGAAAAGAATACGGTCGATAAGATTACGCCTAAAGCATTACGTTTTATTTCAACGACTGTCGATGATGTTGCCGATGATGATGGTTGGGCTTTTTTGGGCGATGTTGGTAGCTTATTACAAAAGAAACAACCTAATTTCGATTCTCGTAATTACGGATTCCAAAAATTGACTCCGTTAATCAATTCCATTCCTCATTTCGAGATAGAAAGAAGAGAAGATTCTAAGGGTCGTAAAAAGTTGATTTACGTAAAAATTAAAGAGAAGGCGAATTCTAAATCCAAAAAGTAAACAGTTTCTAAAATAGACTTCATTCTATAGTATTAGTTTTTGTATTTTTCAGTGCAAATACTAATACTATGATTCGTACACTTTGGCTTTTATTATTCGTTGCAGTTATTACTTCATGTAAAGAAGTTCCAAAAGAGGAACAGACCGCCACAACGAAACCTATTGCTGAGGTTTTTATCGAGTTTTATGAGTTTAAGAAAAGCATCAACCCAATAGAGGCTACCAAAGCTGGCTTTTCGGCATATAATGATACCATAGCCAACTATATTTCTGATGATTATATTTTATATTTAAAAGATCGATACTCTTATTTTTTAGATGAATTAAGTAAATACGATTCCATGAATATTAGTGCTGCCGATTATATGAGCATGCGCGTTATGCAGTGGGATTGTACTGTAAAGTTAGAAGGGGTAATGAACCCCTTAGTAACGGTTGCTTCCCCAATCTACGATTTGCCGAATTTTGAGTTAATGCCACTTTTTCAAATACAGTCTTTGCATTTGTATGTTGCTCAATTGGCAGGTGGTGCCAGTGTTCAACCTTTTAAGAATATTGAAGATTATAATAATTGGTTAAGTAGGTTAGAAGATTACTTGGTGTTTTTAGATACGTCTATCGAAAAGATGAAGGTCGGTATGGATAGAGGTGTCGTGCTGCCAAAAGTGCTGACCTTGAAAATGCTACCTCAGATACAGTCGTTTATTGATGTTCCGCTTGAAGAAAATCTGTTCTATCAGCCGATAATGAATTTCCCTGACGGACTGTCTGATGTTGATATGGACATATTACATAGTAATTATGAAGATTTCATTCAAGAAAAACTAACTCCTAAATATGTAGAATTAAATCAGTTTTTAACTGAGGTATATTTACCTGCTTGTAGAGATACAGATGGATTATTAGAGCTGGCAAATGGAAAAGAAACGTATCAGTATTTAATAAAATTGCATACGACCACAAACATGACAGCAAGTGAAATTCATGAATTGGGCTTGTCTGAAGTGGCTCGTATTTCTAAAGAAATGCAAGCGGTTAAAAATGAAATAGGGTTTAAAGGAGACTTAAAATCATTCTTTAATTCTCTACGTAATAAAAAAGAACTGATGCCTTTTTCAAAACCAGAAGAAGTAATTGAAAGTTTTAATGTTATTAATGAACGTATTGCTTTACGAATAGATTCTTTATTTGCGTTAACACCCAAAGCAGGTTTTAATGTGCGTAGAACCGAAGCATTTAGAGAAGCATCGGCAAGTGCAGAATATGTACCAGGGTCGAAAGATGGATCTAGAGCGGGAATTTTCTATGTTCCTATACCTGATGTGACGAGTTATAACATGGTGCATGATGAAGCTTTGTTTTTGCATGAAGCTATACCTGGGCATCACTTTCAATTAAGTCTACAGCAAGAGAATAAGAATCTTCCTGAGTTTTTACATCCTGAAAGTATGGGTGTTTTTGTAGAAGGTTGGGCGTTATATGCAGAATCTTTAGGAAAAGAATTGGGAATTTATACAGATCCATACCAATATTTTGGAATGTTGAGTATGGAGATGCATAGAGCAATTCGCCTAGTCGTTGACACAGGTATTCATGCAAAAGGATGGAGCAGAGAAAAAGCGATTCAATACTCTTTAGATAACGAGGCAGAATCTGAAGAAAGTATTATTGCTGAAATAGAGCGTTATATGGCAACCCCAGGTCAAGCGCTATCGTATAAAATTGGTCAGTTAAAAATTCGAGAACTAAGAACAAAGGCAGAAAAAGCCTTAGGTGATAAATTTGATATTAGAGAATTTCATAGTCAAATTTTAGACTCAGGTAGTTTACCTTTGGTACTATTAGAAGAAAAAATAACGAGTTGGATTGTAGCGAAAAGGAAATTGTAGTAGTAAAAACCTTACAATTTGTAAAATAATTTTATCTTAGTATCGTTACTAATGCATATAAAACAATACTTTATAAAATGAGCACTAACCATGTTTTAATAAAAATTGTCTTATTTACAAATGTTCTATTTATGAATTCGTTTATCGAAAATCGTTCGATAAATTCATCATATGATGTAGTAGAACATGAGCAAATTATTGATAAAAATCCTGTTTTGGGTGTTTGGGAGTTTTTAATGCCTGAGGCTGATGCACCTTATAGAAAGGGGCGAATATTTATTTCAAAACCAAATGACGACTACCAAGTTGTAATTAGCTTAAAAACGGGGTCATTAAATGGTCAAGATATAAAGGTTGATAATAATCGCATCAATTTTAATATTAATAAAGAAGGTATAGATCGTATCTCTTTTGTTCTTGAAGTAGAAGGAGATAAGATGATTGGAGAATCTTATTCTGAAAGTGGCTCAAACGAAGTTTTAGCTAAGCGACAAACTCCTGTAGAATAAAGATTTAAATCTTTCCGAAAAAATACTTAGTTTTCAGTAATTATTTAAAAAGGCGCTTATAGCCTTGTTTGACAATTTTACTAACTAACTATTTTTTGTTTTGAAAAAACTACTTCCAATTTTACTCGTATTATTATCTGGTTGCGAACTCATGAAAGAGAAAGTCGATCTTGTAATCGTAAATGCTAAAGTCTATACTGTAGATGATTCCTTTTCTGAAGCTCAGGCTTTTGCCGTGCAAGATGGTAAATTTATTGCTGTAGGTACTACAGATGAAATTCGTGATGTTTATACTTCAGACCAATTAATCGATGCCGATGGTAGAGCTATTACTCCCGGTTTAATAGATGCGCATTGCCATTTTTACGGATTAGGACTTACCCAGCAAATAGTAGATTTAGTAGGGACTACAAGTTTTGATGAAGTATTGGAGCGCGTAAGAGCTTTTCATACAGCCAACCCAAAGTCTTTTGTTAGAGGTAGAGGTTGGGATCAGAATGATTGGGAAGTAAAAGAATTTCCGACAAAAGTGCAATTAGATACTATTTTTCCTGATATACCCGTAGCATTGGAACGTGTAGACGGTCATGCATATTTGGTGAATCAGAAAGCTTTGGATATGGCTGGTATTGACTGGAGTACTAAAGTTGAAGGTGGTGAAATTGTAAAAAAATGGGAAAATGGCTATTCTGGTATTACTGGAATTTTGGTCGATAACCCAATGACGCTTGTAGATAGTATTATGCCATCGCCAACATTGGAAGACAAAATTAAAGCATTAAAAGATGCAGAAAGAATAAGCTTGAACCACGGACTTACAACTGTAAACGATGCGGGATTAGATAGAAGTACTATTGAGCTTATCGATAGCTTGCAACAGGCAGGTGAATTATCGATTAGAATATATGCCATGGTAAGCAACAATAAAGAAGATGTAGATTACTATATAAATAAAGGTCCAATTAAAACAGATCGATTGAACGTACGATCTATTAAAGTGTATGGCGACGGAGCATTAGGTTCTAGAGGTGCTGCTTTAAAAAAAGAATATAGTGATCTACCTGAGCACTTTGGGGCTATGATTACTCCCGTTGCAGATATAGAGGCTTTGGCTCAAAAACTGGCAAATTCAGAATATCAAATGAATACCCATGCCATTGGCGACTCTGCAAATATTGCGGTATTAAGAGCTTATAAAAACGTGCTACAGGGTAAATCTGATAGACGATGGAAAATTGAACATGCCCAAGTATTAACAGAAGGTGATTTCGATTACTTTGAAGATGGTATTATTCCGTCGGTACAACCAACACACGCAACTAGCGATATGTATTGGGCAGAAGATCGTTTAGGGGAGAGAGTAAAAGGCGCTTATGCGTATAAAACGTTATTAAATAAAGCAGGTACAATTGCGCTAGGAACCGATTTTCCTGTAGAAGATGTAAGTCCGTTTTTGACATTTTATGCTGCAGTAGCAAGACAAGATACAAGCGGGTACCCTAAAGGAGGTTTTCAAATGGAAGAAGCGTTATCTAGAGAAGAAACCTTGAAGGGAATGACTATTTGGGCAGCGTACTCTAATTTTGAAGAAGACGAGAAAGGTAGTATAGAACCAGGTAAGGTCGCAGATTTTGTTATTTATGATAAAGATATGATGACGGTACCGGTATCAGAGATTCCTACTATTCGTGCCGAGCAGACTTTTGTAAACGGTATAGTTCGGTAAAAGCAAAAAGGTCAAAAAAAAAAGCTCGGTCAATGACCGAGCTTTTTTTAATATATCGTGTTTCTAATTACATAGTAATTGGAACAGCAACTCTTGTTTTGTCCCAACCCATTACTAAATGAGCACCGTCGTTAGCTTCTTTGAAAGCGATTGAAAATTCTTCAAGTGACGAAGCATCAGAACCGTTAGGTACTGTTATACGAGCAACATCAGAAGCTTCATCATAGAAATAAGAACCCCATTGATTTAAGTTTGTATTCAATATAACTGTCCACTCATCTGCACCAGGTATAGTGAATAAAGAATACGTTCCAGCTTTAATATCTTTACCGCCGAATTTTACATCTTTATAAAATGTAATTTCAGGAGCTTCGTTCGCACCTGTTCTCCATACTTTTCCTGTTGGAGCTAATTCTTCCATAGAACGACCTTTCAATTGTGGTCTTCCGTAAATAACGCGTACTGCCTTTTCAGAAACTTTATAATCTGTAGGGTAGGCAGCCATATCCATTGGGCTTTTGTCTATTCCAGAAAATTCTTGGGCAGATACTGTTGAGGTTAAAACTAAGGCTAACATTAATGTAGCTAGTGTAAATACTTTTTTCATAATCATTTGTTTTGGTTTTCTAGGTCATAAAACTAAGCAGTTCCTTACAGTAGTGTTAATAAAAAGAAGTTAAATTTTTGATTGTTACATTTCATCACGTTTTAAACATGATTTAAAGGCTGTATATATCAAATATAACTTAAAATGTATTTTATAGTTACAATATGTAATCATAAATTAGATATGTGTTTGTTAATTGAAACAATAAATTGATATTTGTATTCGAAATGATATAATTATTAAATTATGTGTGGAATAGTATGTGCATTTGATGTTAAGGAAAGTACTGAAGTACTTAGACCTCAACTTTTGGAAATGTCGAAGAAAATTAGACATAGAGGGCCAGATTGGAGTGGTATCTATGCAGATGATAAAGCAATCTTAGCGCATGAGCGTTTGGCTATTGTAGATCCAGCTTCTGGAAAACAACCATTATTGAGTCCGAATGGTAAATTGATATTAGCCGCAAATGGTGAAATATATAATCATAGAGAGTTACGTAAGCAATTTGAAGGTAAATACGATTTTCAAACAGAGTCTGACTGTGAAGTAATATTGGCTTTGTATCAAGAAAAAGGTGTTGATTTTTTAGATGAATTGAATGGTATTTTTGGGTTTACTATTTATGATGCTGAGAAAGATGAATATTTTGTTGCTCGTGACCACATGGGTATTATTCCTTTATATATGGGGTGGGATAAAAACGGAACGTTCTACGTAGCATCAGAATTGAAAGCATTAGAAGGTACGTGTACTAAAATAGAATTATTTCCTCCAGGACATTATTTACATAGTTCTGACGGTCAATTAAAAAAATGGTACACTAGAGATTGGATGGATTATGATGCAGTTAAAGATAATGAAACAAGCATACAAGAAGTTAAAGAAGCTTTAGAGGCTGCAGTTCACAGGCAGTTGATGTCTGATGTGCCTTACGGAGTTTTGTTGTCAGGTGGTTTAGATTCATCAGTAACTTCTGCTATTGCTAAAAAATACGCTCAGAAAAGAATTGAAAGTGGCGATACGGTTGATGCTTGGTACCCACAATTACATTCTTTCTCTGTAGGTTTAGAGGGGTCACCAGATTTGGCTGCAGCTAAAAAAGTTGCTGATCATATTGGTACCGTACACCACGAAATTAAATTTACCATACAAGAAGGTTTAGATGCTATAAAAGATGTTATCTATAACATAGAAACGTATGATATTACTACCATTCGTTCTTCTACGCCAATGTACTTAATGGCTCGTGTTATTAAGTCTATGGGTATAAAAATGGTATTATCTGGTGAAGGTGCAGATGAGTTATTTGGAGGTTACTTATACTTTCATAAAGCACCAAATGCACAAGAGTTTCATGAAGAGACGGTACGTAAATTAGATAAGTTACATATGTACGATTGTTTAAGAGCTAATAAGAGTTTAGCTGCTTGGGGAATTGAAGGACGTGTACCATTTTTGGATAAAGAATTTATGGATGTTGCTATGCGCATCAACCCACAAGATAAAATGATCAACGGTGAGCGCATGGAGAAATGGGTAGTTCGTAAGGCATTTGAAGATATGATTCCTGAAAGTGTTGCATGGAGACAAAAAGAACAGTTTAGTGATGGCGTTGGTTACAGTTGGATCGATACCCTAAAAGAATTGGTCGACAAAGAGGTAACTGATGAGCAAATAGAGAATGCGGCATTCCGTTTTCCTATTAATACACCATTGAATAAAGAAGAGTATTACTATAGAACGATTTTTGAAGGACATTTTCCTAGTGATGCTGCAGCTTTAAGTGTACCGCAAGAGGCAAGTGTAGCTTGTAGTACAGCGACAGCTTTAGAATGGGATGAGGCATTTAAAAATATGAATGACCCTTCTGGTAGAGCAATAGCTAACGTACATAGTGAAGCATACGTTAAACAATAGGGTTTGAATTAGTCATTATATCTATTGTCAAAACCCCGTCTACTTTGTAGACGGGGTTTGCTTTTTTATAAAAATGAAAGTAGGCTATAAGTCGTTTATCATTTTCTTCAATTTCTCTTTAGACTCTCCGGTTTTTTCTTGAATTCTTCCTAATAGCTCATCAGATTTACCTTCAGCATACTTCAAGTCATCATCTGTTAAGTCAGCATATTGTTGCTTAAGCTTCCCTTTTGCTATATTCAATTTTCCTTTAAATTGCTCCTCGTTCATGATATATTGTTTTAAGATTATATAGCTAAGTTAAAAGCCATATGTAAAGGAAATCTTAATATTTTCTTGTTTTGATCGATAGCGCACACATCGGTTTTAATCCGGTTAATTTTGGCTTTAAAATGTTAACATTGTGCTGAGAATAATGCAATTTCTAGTGTAGGTACTAAGTTTATTTCCATTTTACAAGGCATGCATTTTATTACTTATTCCGCTTTCGCGCTTCAATTTAGGGGTGTATTCTAAAATATGCTGCTTTTTAGGGGTTGAGGGCTAATTTTCCACAATTATTGTTGATAACTTGCTTTTGCGTAATAGCTAGAAAGACCATATTTCACGGGGTATTGCGTATATTTGTAAGATTGCAAAATTTGAAGTAAAACAACCATAATTTTATGAGCGAAGAAGCAAATAAGAAAAATTATTCGGCAGATAGTATTCAGGCCTTAGAAGGTATGGAGCACGTACGTATGCGTCCATCCATGTATATTGGTGATGTTGGGGTCCGTGGTTTGCACCATTTGGTATATGAAGTAGTTGATAACTCTATTGATGAGGCTATGGGTGGTCATTGCGACACCATTAGTGTAATCATAAACGAAGATAATTCAATAACCACTAAAGATAACGGTAGGGGTATACCTGTTGATCTTCACAAAAAAGAAGGTGTATCTGCATTACAGGTTGTAATGACCAAAATTGGTGCCGGTGGTAAGTTCGATAAAGATTCTTACAAAGTTTCTGGTGGTCTTCACGGTGTGGGTGTTTCCTGTGTTAATGCACTTTCAGATCATTTGTCTGCTAAGGTATTTAAAGAGGGGGTTATTTGGCAACAAGAATACTCTAGAGGTAAAGCATTGTATCCTGTTAAAAGAATAGGAGAGACTACAGAAAGAGGTACTGAGGTGACTTTTCACCCAGATGATACCATATTCACT
This sequence comes from Maribacter sp. 1_MG-2023, assembly GCF_030547005.1. GTDB lineage: Bacteria > Bacteroidota > Bacteroidia > Flavobacteriales > Flavobacteriaceae > Maribacter. The sequence goes on from NZ_JAUOPN010000001.1 coordinate 204,045, forward strand.
CAAACTATAGAATATAGTTACGAGACTTTAGCGAACAGAATGCGTGAGCTTTCTTTCTTGAATAAAGGTGTTACTATCAGTATTACAGATAAACGCCAGAAAGATGAAAAAGGGGAGTTTGTTAGTGAAACATTCGTTTCTACTGAAGGCCTTAAAGAGTTTGTTAGATTTTTAGATAGTAACCGCGAGTCTTTAATTAAAGACGTTATTTCTATGGAAGGGGAGAAAAATGACATCCCTGTAGAAGTGGCTATGATTTATAACACTAGTTATACTGAGAATCTTCATTCTTACGTAAATAATATTAATACACACGAAGGTGGTACGCATTTATCTGGATTTAGAAGAGGTTTGACTTCTACATTAAAGAAGTATGCAGATGCTTCTGGAATGTTAGATAAATTGAAGTTTGAAATTCAAGGAGATGATTTTCGTGAAGGTCTAACTGCAATAGTATCTGTGAAAGTTGCTGAACCTCAATTCGAAGGTCAGACGAAAACAAAATTAGGTAACCGTGAGGTTTCTGCAGCGGTAAGTCAGGCAGTGTCTGAAATGCTGACCAATTATTTAGAAGAGCATCCAGACGATGCTAAAACTATTGTTCAGAAAGTAATTCTTGCAGCGCAGGCTAGACATGCAGCTTCTAAAGCTCGTGAAATGGTTCAGCGTAAGAATGTAATGAGCGGTGGTGGTTTACCTGGTAAATTATCAGATTGTTCAGAACAAGATCCTGAAAAATGTGAAATATTCCTTGTCGAGGGAGATTCGGCGGGTGGAACTGCAAAAATGGGTCGTGATCGTAACTTTCAAGCGATTCTGCCTTTAAGAGGTAAGATTTTGAACGTTGAAAAAGCCATGCAACACAAGGTTTTTGAAAACGAAGAAATTAAGAATATGTACACTGCTTTAGGTGTAACTATTGGTACCGAAGAAGATAGTAAGGCATTGAACCTTTCGAAATTAAGATATCACAAGGTAGTCATCATGTGTGATGCCGATGTCGATGGTAGTCATATTGAAACACTTATTTTAACCTTTTTCTTCCGTTACATGAAAGAGTTGGTAGAGCAAGGGCATATTTATATCGCTACCCCGCCTTTATATTTAGTGAAAAAAGGACAGAAAAAACAATACGCTTGGAGTGATAAAGAGCGTGATGAAATTGCTGATAGCTACAGTGGTGGTGTTAGTATTCAACGATACAAAGGTCTTGGGGAGATGAATGCATCTCAATTATGGGATACTACAATGAACCCTGACTTTAGAACATTACGTCAAATACAAATTGATAATCCGACAGAATCGGATCGTGTTTTCTCAATGCTTATGGGTGACGAAGTGCCACCAAGAAGAGAATTTATTGAGAAAAATGCTGTTTATGCAAACATTGACACATAGAAAATACCACTTACACAACAAAAACCTGCGCCTACAGCGCAGGTTTTTTAGTTTTAGGTAAAATTAGAAATATGAAAAATCTACTTACTTCCATTTTTGTTTGTACGTGCTTAACTGCTTCTGCTCAATCAGATTTTAATAATGTGCTTTCAGCTGGTGTTGAAGATGCAGAAACGTTTACAACAGATTATATGAAGCCGCTTTCTGAGAGTGTGGTTTATAATATTTCTACAGGGTGGTATAATACTGCAGATGCAAAACCCTTGGGTGGATTTGAAATATCAATTATTGGTAATATCACTAGTTTTAAAAATAAAAAAGATAAGAAAACTTTTCTTTTAGACCCAAACGACTATGAAAACCTTGATTTTGTTGAAAACCCTGGAGTTGCAAGAGAAGTATCGACTGCTCTTGGAGATATTTCTGGAATAGAAGTTTTTGTTGAAAGTCAAGTATTGGGTGTAGTTGCCCGTGAAACATTTGAATTACCATCTGGACTTGCTGGAGAAGATATTAATTTTACTCCATTAGGTTATGTGCAAGCAAGTATAGGTCTAATCAAAGGTACGGAGCTTAAGGCTAGATTTCTTCCTAAAATAGATTATGAGAATACCTCTATTGGTTTGTATGGATTTGGAATACAGCATGATTTTACTAAATTATTACCTGCGAATAGAATTTTACCGGTAGCTATTTCAGCAGTTGTGGGTTATACTAAAATTAAGGGCGATTATGATTTGGCAGATGCTGAATTGACTGATGGTGAAAATCAGCGTATGGAGGCAGAGATCGGTAGTTGGGCATTCGGTGCTGTAGTATCTACAAAATTACCGATTATTAATTTTTATGGTGGTGTCAATTACATTACTGGTAAATCGGTAACAGATGTTTTAGGTACGTACAGAGTAACGAGTGGACCTTTTGCTTCTGAAACATATGTAGATCCTTTTTCAATAACTGAAAAAGTAAACGGAGTTACAGGTACTTTAGGTACGAAACTTAAATTAGGCTTCTTTAGACTACATGCGGAATATAACTTAGGAGAATTCAATACTGCTACTGTTGGTATCAACTTCGGTATTCGATAAAGACAAATTTTAAATTTAAAAAGGTCCGATAGGAATTATCTCTAATTCCGTCGGACCTTTTTTTGTGCTTTAAATAAGCGTAGGTAATACTTGTTAAAAGCTGTTTTAGAACAACAATGGGTATAAAAAAGACTGCCCAGATCCCTCCGGACAGCCTTTTTCCCATGGCCCTGTTAAAATCGTTTATTCCCTTATTGCCAATGTAGCACCATCTTTCTTCTGAAGGTAAAAGCCATCATCAGTAGATTTAATAGTGATTATATTGTTGGGTTTGCCGTCAAGACCTTTATACTCAACTGTATAAATATCGCCTTGTTTGGACCAATTGAAATCTGTTTTCAGGGTAGTTGTAGAACCGTCGATTTCATGATATCTTCCTAAGAAAACATCATTAAAAATCCATTCTTTTCGAACAGTTTGTTTCGAAGAATTTTCGGTTACTATTAATTCCGATTGCGACCATATTCCTATAATAGGATCGTTGTTTTGTTCGATCCTAGAACAGTTCGCAAGAAACACTATGGCGCATATCGCCAACAAAGAGAGGAACTTCTTAGTCATAAGTAGGTTAATTTAATTTTGGATTTGGGATCCACAGTAATTAACGTGACTAATTTTGGGTTATTACTTTAATTCGATGTATGGTAACTAATTCACGATATCTTCGTTAAAGCGCAATTTTTTTTAACAAAACCTGCATTTTATCGATGTTTTTAAAGGCTTTGAGAGCTAATTAAATCAATAGTTCAATAGCATATTTCGTCAATAAATTCCTATTTTTGGAGTGAAAATTCAATAAACATAAAGTGGACGTACCATTTTATATATAATAATTCATAAAATAGAAATAAATGAAAGTTACAGTTGTAGGTGCTGGTGCAGTAGGTGCTAGTTGTGCAGAATACATTGCCATTAAAGATTTTGCTTCAGAAGTGGTTATTTTGGATATTAAAGAAGGTTATGCAGAAGGTAAGGCTATGGATTTGATGCAAACTGCATCATTGATGGGTTTTGATACTAAGATTTCAGGTAGTACAAATGATTATGCTAAAACTGCTGATAGCCATATCGCTGTAATTACTTCTGGTATTCCAAGAAAACCAGGAATGACGAGAGAAGAATTAATAGGTATTAACGCTGGTATTGTAAAAACAGTTTCAAGCAACCTTTTAAAGAATTCTCCAAATGTTATCATTATAGTTGTTAGTAACCCTATGGATACGATGACGTACTTGGTGCACAAAACTACTGGCATTCCAAAAAATAGAATTATTGGTATGGGTGGTGCTTTAGATAGCGCTCGTTTCAAGTATCGTTTAGCAGAAGCAATGGAAGCTCCTATTTCTGATATTGACGGTATGGTAATCGGTGGTCATAGTGATACTGGTATGGTGCCATTAACATCTCACGCAACTAGAAACAGTATTCGTGTATCAGAATTTTTATCTGCAGAGAGATTACAGCAAGTTGCTGATGATACTAAAGTTGGTGGTGCGACATTAACTAAATTATTAGGTACAAGCGCATGGTACGCTCCAGGTGCTGCAGTATCTTCTATGGTACAGGCAATTGCTTGTGATCAAAAGAAAATGTTTCCATGTTCGACCATGTTAGATGGTGAATACGGATTGAATGATATTTGTATCGGTGTACCGGTAATATTAGGAAAAGACGGTATCGAAAAGGTTATTGATATTCCTTTAAGTGATGCTGAAAAAGCAAAAATGAAAGAAAGTGCCGCTGGTGTAACTAAAACTAATGGTCTTTTAGAGTTGTAGTTTATAAACTCTTAAACATAAAACAAAGCCTTTATAGTCTAACTATAAAGGCTTTGTTAGTTTGATAAGGTGTGCTTTAGAAATATATATTGTAAAAAATATACTACCTAGAATAATCTTTCTTTTTATATTTGCCGCATGAATGCAAAATGGTGCGTATGTACTTTATTTATTATTCTAGCCTTATTCGGGTTAAGTCAAGAGCAAAAGAAAGCTTCTAATCAGCAAATTTTATTACAATTTGCAGATGTAGAATTGGCTTCAGGTACTGCTCATGATGATGCTTTGGCAGTTATCACCAAGAAGTTAGAAGTCTTAGGTGTTGATGCTATAGAAATAGTAGAAAATGACGGTGCACAATTAAGTATTCGTTATTATAGCGATGTTGATGCCCTTAGTGTTAAAGAGTTTCTTTCCCAAGAAAATCATCAGTCAATATCAAATGAAGAAGAATCTCCTTCCGATTCTCCAAAAAAAGAACTTCCTGAGACCTATAATTTAGTAGTTTCTGATCTTCATCAGCAAGCTGATGATGGTGTTACTTTGAACGCAACCCTGGTTGTACCTCAAAAGCACGATGATAAAACGTTTTCTTATCCGGTAGTTTTGCCGTTTAGTGAAAGCATAGTTTTCGAGCAAGACGCAATTGTAGATACAGCATTTAAAATAAATAGAACTATTGCAATAGCAATAGAAAACTCTTCACGAACAATTCCGGAAGTAAGGGCAGGTCCTTACGTTGATGGGAATAGTTAATTCCATTCAAAAATATTTCTAAGCGACGTAATTACTTTACGAAAAAGTGATTTGCCTTAGATTTTTAAAATATTCAAAATAATAATCAACATAAATTAAATTATTACAAATGCAAAACAAGGGACTTATAAAGCTTTTTGCTTTATTATTTGGGTTAGTTAGTATTTACCAGCTATCCTATACTTTCGTAACTAGTAAAGTAGAAAAAGAAGCGAATAAATTCGCGGTTAGCCGTATTTCTGAATCAGAAGAGGGTTATGTAGCAAAAAGAGAAGTTGCAGCAGCAAGCTATCTTGATTCTATTGGTAGTGATCCTGTTTTTGGATATACCAATTACGATGAGGCTAAAAAGAAAGAACTTAATAAAGGTCTTGACCTTAAAGGTGGTATCAACGTTACTTTGCAAATCTCAATTAAGGATATCCTTAAAGGATTGGCAAACAACACAAAAAGCCCAGTTTTCAACAAGGCTTTAGCTGATGCAGATGTAGCTTCTAGAAATAGTGATGATACATATATCGATTTGTTCTTTGAAGCTTTCGATAAGATAAAAGGAGAAACTAAATTGGCTTCACCAGATATCTTCGCGAATAAAGGACTTAGTGATGAAATCAATTTTCAAATGTCTGATGATGAGGTTAAGCCTATCATCATTAGAAAAATAGATGAGTCTATTGTTTCTGCTTTTGAGGTATTAAGAGAACGTATCGATGGTTTTGGTGTTACACAACCAAACATACAAAGAGTAGGTAATTCAGGTCGTATTTTGGTAGAATTACCAGGTGCTAGAGATATCGCTCGTGCACAAGATTTATTATCAAGTACTGCTCAATTAGAATTTTGGGAAACGTACAAGCAAAGCAATACAAGCTTTAGCACATTCCTTATTCAAGCGAACGAGAAATTAAAAACTATTGTTGAGGTTAAGCAACCAGAACAAATTAAAGAAGAGTCTGAATTAGATTCTTTATTATCTGATGTGTCTGCTGATTCTTTAGATTTAGCTACACAGGTAAATCCTTTATACGAATTGTTGATTCCTGCTAATCCAGGATCAAATGCAATGTTTCGTGCAGCTATTAAAGATACCGCTACTATTGGTGCTTACTTAAGAATGCCAGAAATCAGAAGATTATTACCTGCTGATATTCAGTTTACAAAATTTGTATGGGAAAGACCATCAGCTGAAGAAACTGAAGTTATCGATTTATATGCTTTAAAATCTAACCGCGACGGTACGCCTAGAATTAGTGGTGATGTAGTAAGTGATGCAAGAGCAGATTTTGATCAGTTTAGCAAGCCTGCTGTTTCTATGACCATGAACACAAAAGGTGCCAAGGAATGGGAAAAATTAACTGGTGATGCTTATACAAATCAAACCGGTATTGCTATTGTTTTAGATAATAAGGTATATACTGCTCCTGGTGTTTCTTCTGGTCCTATCTCAGGTGGTCGTTCAGAAATAACAGGTGACTTTACGGTAAACGAAACTAAAGATATATCTAACGTACTTAGAGCTGGTAAGCTTCCTGCTTCTGCAGAAATTATTGCATCTGAAATTGTTGGTCCTTCATTGGGTCAAGAAGCTATTGACAGTGGTTTTATGTCGTTCTTAATTGCTTTTGTAATTGTTCTTTTATGGATGGTTGCTTATTACGGTAAAGCAGGTGTATTTGCTGATATTGCTTTAATGTTGAATATCTTATTGATATTCGGTGTCTTAACTAGTTTAAATGCGGTGTTAACATTACCTGGTATTGCTGGTATAGTTTTAACACTTGGTATGTCGGTTGATGCCAACGTACTGATCTTTGAACGTATTAAAGAAGAATTAGCGAAAGGTAAAGGCAAGAGTCAAGCTGTAGCGGACGGTTTTGGTAATGCGCTGTCTTCTATTTTAGATGCTAACATTACTACTGGTTTAACTGCAATTATCTTATTCATATTTGGTTCTGGTCCAATTAAAGGTTTCGCAACTACATTAATTATAGGTATTGTAACATCTTTATTTACTGCAATATTCATTACACGTTTGTTAATCGATTGGTATATTAGTGGAAAAGGTAGAAGCTTAGATTTCTCTACTGGTATCACGAAAAATCTTTTCAAGGGAATCAATGTTGATTTCTTGGCGAAAAGAAAGATTGCTTATGTAATATCTGGAATTTTAATAGCAGTTGGTTTATTCTCATTGTTAGCAGGTCCAGGATTACAGAAAGGTGTAGATTTCATTGGTGGACGTTCGTATACGGTACGTTTCGAGCACCCTGTAAATCCTTCAGAAATAACATCAGAATTGAATACTGTATTCGGTAGCGGAACAAATGTGAAAACATATGGTGAATCTAACCAAGTAAAAATTACAACTCCTTATAAAGTAGATGTAGAAGGTATCGAAGTAGATACTGAAATTCAAGATAAACTATATTCTTCGCTTCAAAAATACTTGCCAGATGGTTTCAGCAAAGAAGCTTTTGTATTAGGTGGTGTAGATGAAGAGGCTGTTGGTATTTTAGCATCTGTAAAGGTTGGACCAACGATTGCAGATGATATTCAGAAAAATGCATTCTTGGCAATTTTAGGATCATTGCTTGTAGTTTTCCTTTATATCTTAATTAGATTTAGACGATGGCAATTCTCATTGGGTGCTGTAACTGCAGTATTCCATGATGTATTGATTGTACTTGGTGTATTCTCAATATTTGGTAAACTAATGCCTTTTAGCATGGAAATTGATCAAGCATTTATTGCAGCGATTTTGACAGTTATTGGTTACTCGTTGAATGATACCGTGGTTGTATTTGACCGTATTCGTGAGACTTTGGCAGAACGCGGCTGGAATGGCGGTTCTAACATTAACTATGCTATCAATAGTACGTTAAGTAGAACATTAAATACTTCATTAACTACTTTGGTAGTGTTATTGGCAATCTTCATTTTTGGAGGTGAGTCGTTAAGAGGATTCATGTTCGCAATGATTGTTGGTGTTGTTGTGGGTACATACTCATCTGTATTTATTGCAACTCCTGTAATGTTCGATGCATTGAGCAAGAAAGTTACTTCTGGTGAAGCTGAAGTAAAAATTGAAGAGTAGATAATACAACTAACTCAAATAGAAAAAGCCGTTCAGAAATGAACGGCTTTTTTGCTTTATAAAAGTTTGTAATTATTTAATGATTCCCGATGAGCCATTTTCACTGGGTATAAGGTCTAAAGTCCGTTTGGGTTTTAGACCTTTTTCTTTTCTATGTGAAACGAAGATTATTGCGGTATCGGTTTCTTCTGCAAATTTATTAACTAAAGAAACCAATAAGCTAGCAGATTCATCGTCCATGTCTGTCGTAGGCTCATCTAAAATTAGAATTGGTGGTCTTTTGACCATGGCACGTGCCGTCATTACCAATCGTTGCTGACCTGTTGACAGAGTATTGAAATATTTATTCTTTATAGGATAGAGATTTAATAAGAGTAGCCATTGTTTAATGATTCTCTTTTGTAGCTCGGTCGGGATGGTATAAAGCCCTACGGAATCATTTAAACCAGAAATGAGCATGTGCTCTATAGAATGTCTGCCATTGAACTTAAGTGTCATTGCAGGGGCGTAATAGCCTATTTTTTGTTTTATATCCCAAACGCTCTCGCCACTTCCTTTTTTATTTCCGAATAGATAGATTTCCTGACCAAATGCTTTAGGGTTGTCTCCGAATATCATGGAGAGTATAGTTGATTTTCCACTTCCGTTGGTGCCTGATAATTGCCAGAAATCATCCTTATCTACGGTCCAGTTAATAGCGTTCAATATTTTTTTATTTCCGTAGGATATGCTGACATCTTTGAAATCTATTAATGGAGATTCAATATTTGCGTATGTCGTGATAGATTTCGGAATACGAACGGCATTGAAAGTACTAGCGATTTCGTTATTATTTGGCGGTGTGATCTCTGTGATAGAGAACATATTCTTATTCAACTTACCAAAACAATTTATGAACGATAGCGTGTCTGACTTTCGACTTGCTAACTGAATAAATGAAATGTGTTTAGAGTGATCTTTAAGTATCGTTTTTAATGCTTCTTGAAAGGCGATATCTAAACTATCAAAAGGATTATCTAGAATAATATAATCTGGTTTTTCGTTTAGAAGGTAATGTAGTAAGGCCCTTTTTTGTTCACCACTAGACATAGTTTCTAGTGCTTGATGCTCAGTACTGATAATTTTTTTATCGTGCTTATCTTCTTTATCAATTAATTTTTCTAAGGTGAAAGGGGAAAATAAGCTGCCGATTTTATTTTCAAACTCTTGAAGTTCTTGTGGTATGCTTTCTTTTTGAAAATCTTTTAAAAAGCCTTTTTTATCAGAATTGTTATCTAAGTAAATTACCCAATGATTCATGATGCATTTATTCTAAAAATATGAACTGTATTGTTGTGGTAGGTAGTCGTAAAATCTAAAAACATGCCGTTTTTTAATGCCGTTTTCTGCGACGGAATATTGTCTACTTGAATGATTGATATTAAACTGGTTGCCCATTCTTTTGCAAAAGCTAATTGCTTACATTTTTGGACTGCTTCAAACGCAAAACCTTGTCGCCAGTACTTTGGTAATATAGAATACCCTATTTCCAATTCTTTTTTACCAGCTACTTCTTGTATCAACAAACCACAAAGACCTACTAAAGTATTGGTGCTTTTTAGGTATAGTGCATTCATGCCACCCAGGCTTTCATTATAGCGCTCGAAAATTCTGTCGAATTGTTGTTGGCAGGCTTCTTTTGGGTCAGGTGGTAACCCGGTCCAGAATTGACTACTTAAAGGTTCTTCATGAAAAGGTAGCCAGCTCTGAAAATCTGAAGGCTGTACTTCTTTAAAAAGTAACCGTTCAGATTCTTCGTTAAATAGTACGTGTACTGGCATTGTATTACTATAAAATATAAAAGGGCAATTGCTCTATTTTCTGCTGAAGCTAATGCTGTCGCCTATAGATAACCCCAATTCTTGAGCTAAACCTCCGTTGATTTCAAGAACATATTTGATAGGTACTTGAGATGTTAGCCCAGACTCATTAAGTGGCTGCGCATTTTCTTGAAAACTAGCAATTCTTAAATCTTCTTTTATGTAAATAATGTCTAAAGGAAACTCTGTATTTTTCATGTAAAAAGAATGTACTCGCTCATCAGGGAAAATAAATAACATACCTTGATTACTATCCATTCCTTTTCGGTACATGAGTCCGGTTTGGGTCTCGTAATCGGTTTCTGCAAACTCAATATTGAATTTGGTTTTTAACGTGTCACTTGAATTTAAAAAGATAGATAAGTCTCCTTCATGAGTGAAATCTATGCTTTGTGTAGCTATAGTTTTTTTTGACGCTTCTTTACAAGAAAAAAGTAAGAAAGCTACAACTATTAATATAACCGAACTTTTATGTATCGTTTTCAATATTATGCAGTTTTAGTTTTTTTGAACATAAAGTATAATCCAACAAGGATAAAAGGAATACTTAACCATTGACCGGTGGATAGTAGCCCTAAAGATTCTTCGAATCCGCCCTGACTTTTCTTTACGAATTCAACTAAGAAACGAACGGTCCATAATAAAACAAAAAACAGTCCGAATAAATACCCTGTTTTGTTCTTTTTATCAGTTTTCCAGTACAGAAAATATAGTAGAACAAATATTAAAAGGTAGCCTATACCTTCGTATAATTGTGCTGGATGACGATATGGTATTTCAGCTAAGTATTGCGAAAATTGTGGATTATTCTCAATTGCAGCGTAAGCGGCATTTAAAGTTTTTTCTTGGGTAATGCCTAATGCTTTTGATGGGTGCAAGTCGTCTGAATCGCGAATGAATTTAGTAGCGAAGATGAAATTCTCATCAACAATTTTACCATTGATTTCAGAATTGAAAAAGTTTCCTAAACGTACACAAAAACAACCAATAGCAACAGGTATGACCATTCTGTCAAATATCCAGAGCATTTTAAATTCAGGGAATTTTCTAGTGTATAAATAGGTGCCTATGATAATACCAATTGTAGCACCGTGACTCGCTAAACCGGCAAATCCTGTAAATTCATAACCGTCTATTAAACCAAATAATAGACTACCAGAAGCACTTTCGCGAACAGGAATTAATATTTCTATAAGGTGATTAGAATAGTAAGCCCAATCATAAAAGAAAACATGACCTAATCTTGCACCTAACATGGTGCTTAAAACCGTGTATATGAAAAGGGAGTCTAGTTGCTCGACAGATTTTTTCTCGTTAAAGAATATCTTTTTCATGATAAACCAACCTAAAGCAAAGGCGGTTATCCAAAGAAGATTGTAGTACTTTATTTGTATGAAGCCGATGTTGAAAAGAGTCTCATTCGGATTCCAAGTAATTCCTAAGAAATGCATGTGTTGAATTTTGAAAGGCTAAGATAATAAAATAGAAATCTCCCTAGGCTTTAGAATTGGAAAATCGGTTTTGCATTTAGTTAAAAGAGGGTTAAGATTATAGAGAAAAGGGAAGATAGAAATGAGAAGATAGAAAAGAGAGATTAAAATTGAGAAAAGAGAAAAAATGTATGGGAATAGAAATGTGAAGTTTAAAATAATCAAAGGTCTTGAGTTACTATATCATAAATTCTTATTCAAAAAAATCTTCGTATTTGAACTTGAACTTGAACTTGAACTTGCGTCTTGAACTTGAACTTTATTTAGTGAACGGGATCATATCCTTTTCCACCCCAAGGGTTGCAACTGAAAATACGTTTAGTCGCCATCCAGCCTCCTTTAAATAAGCCGTGCTTTTTTAATGCTTCTAAGGTGTATTGAGAACACGTTGGGGAGTACCTGCAGGTTGCAGGTGTATATGGTGATATCGCCAGTTGGTAAAAACGAACTAGAAATACAAAAGGGGTAATCAGAATTTTTTTTAATGAAATTTTCACGATGACAAATTGATAACACAAATTTACTACAAAACATGTAACCTTTGTAAATAACAAGTCCCGATGAAAAACATCAGGACTTGGATCTATTGCTCATTACTTCTAGGCACCAATTCTAATCGGTTCTAAATGTTGAGCTTCTTCTTCAGAATACAATCTAGATTTGATTAAGAATCGAATACCCATGGGTATTTCTAATGAAAAACTTGAACCTATGCCTGGCGTAACATCAAGAGTGAGTTGAGTGTGTTTCCAATATTCAAATTGGTCTCGCGACATATGAAAGTCACAACCCTCAATACTGCCTAGGCAAACATCATTGTCATCGAGCATTAATTCACCTTTTTCAAAGCACATAGGCGCAGAGCCATCGCAACAACCACCACTTTGGTGAAACATGAGTTCGCCATGCTTTTGTTTAAGTTCAGCGATTACAGCAGCTGCTTTTTCGGTAACTAATACTCGTTTAGTTTTCATGTTTTTTGGCTATTAAAAGAATCCCATTTTCTTCTTGTCATAAGAGATTAGCATATTTTTCGTTTGACGATAATGAGCTAACATCATTTTATGGTTTTCTCTACCGATACCAGATTTTTTATATCCACCGAAAGGAGCATGGGCAGGGTATAAGTGATAGCAGTTTACCCAAACTCTACCTGCTTTAATAGCTCTTGAAATTTGATATGCTTGGTGTGTATCACGTGTCCAAACTCCGGCACCTAATCCATATAAAGTATCATTTGCAATTTCTATAGCTTCAGCCTCATCTTTAAAAGTAGTAACACAAAGTACAGGTCCAAATATTTCTTCTTGGAAAACACGCATTTTGTTATTTCCTTTTAAGATGGTTGGTTGAACGTAATAGCCGCCTTCTAGACCTTCATTATAAGCTTGATCACCACCAGTTAGAACTTCACAACCTTCTTCTTTACCTATTTGTATATAGTTAAGAATTTTTTCAAACTGATCATTAGAAGCTTGTGCACCCATCATCGTATTTGGGTCTAATGGGTGTCCCATTTTAATTGCCTTGGTACGTTCGATTACGCGTTCTATAAACTTGTCATAAATACTTTCTTGAACTAGCATACGTGACGGACAAGTACAAACTTCGCCTTGGTTTAATGCAAACATATTCGCACCCTCCAAACACTTGTCGAAAAAATCATCATCGGCATCCATAATACTCTCAAAGAATACATTAGGAGATTTACCACCAAGTTCTAATGTAACGGGAGTAATATTTTTAGATGCGTACTGCATAATTAATTGCCCGGTGGTAGTTTCCCCTGTAAATGCAATTTTGTCTATTCTTGGGCTAGACGCTAATGGTTTACCTGCTTCTGCACCAAAACCGTTAACCACGTTAAGTACTCCGTCAGGTAAAATACCTTCAATAATTTCCATTAATATTAAAATTGCTACTGGGGTTTGTTCTGCCGGTTTTAGAACAACACAGTTACCTGCTGCCAATGCTGGTGCCAATTTCCACGTAGCCATTAATAATGGAAAGTTCCAAGGTATTATTTGACCGACGACACCTAATGGTTCTGTAACGTTCAATGCAACTGTATTAGAATCTAACTCACTGACCGATCCTTCTTCTGCTCTAATGACACCTGCAAAATATCTAAAGTGATCTACTGCTAATGGTAGATCTGCAGCCATAGTTTCACGAATGGCTTTGCCATTGTCCCACGTTTCAGCTCTCGCCAATACCTCAATGTTTTGTTCTATTCTATCGGCAATTTTTAAAAGCATATTACTTCTTTCGGTTGCTGAAGATGCATTCCATGATTTAGCGGCTACCCACGATGCATCTATAGCCTTTTCAATATCCTCCGCTGTTGATCTAGGTATTTTTGTAAAAGACTTACCGTCTACAGGTGAAATATTGTCAAAATATTCTCCCTTGCTTGGTGCTAACCATTTGCCTCCAATAAAATTTTCATATTGGTTTTTAAACTTCGGTTTTTGAAGTACATCTTTTTCTACAGTTGCTGTTGTGCTCATAATATATGATTTAAGTTAATAATAGAAGTAAGCTCATATAGGTACTACCGATACGATATTCTAAATGTACTTCTCAGTTTTTGATATTATCTGACGCATTCTACGAATAGTGTGAACTATTCTATCATTTAATGATATTATGATTTTTTTAAGTATATTTTTTTGTAAATTCCTTAAAATTAAATCAATATAAGTGTGATTCGTTTAGCTGAGAATTTCTTAAAAGGAAGACGTTTAGAGACTATGGTAGAGAACCAAACCTCTTATACGATGAATAATGCGGCTATGCATGTTTTTGAAACTCATGAGCAAGCTGCAAGTGTTCTTTTGAAATTTGAACAGCCTGTTTTGGCGAGTATGATTCAAGGAAAGAAGATTATGCACTTGCGCGATTATGAGTCTTTTGATTTTTTGCCAGGTGAATCTTTGGTTTTACCAGCGAATGAAGGTATGTGTATTGATTTTCCCGAAGCCATGGCAAAGAACCCAACTAGATGTTTGGCAATGGCTATTTCTGAGGATAAAATAAATAAGGTATTGCAATTCATGAATGAGAACATGCCTAAAAGTAATAAGGATGCATGGGGATTAATGGATTACAATTTTCATTTTGTAAATGACAGAGGCATATTTCAAATTATACAGCGACTTTTATTTCTGTTTTCTGAAGAACATCCTTCTAAAGATTTGTTTGTAGATAATATGTTGCGTGAATTGATCATTAGAATTCTACAGACTAATGAGCGAAAAATTTATAGTAATGCTACTTTATCAGTTAAAAAAGAAAGTAGACTGACAGAAGTTATACGTTACATTAGAGATAATGTGCATAAATCTTTAAGCGTAGATAGTCTTAGCAAGATAGCTTGTATGAGTCCGTCTCATTTTTATAGAACCTTTAAACTAGAGTTGGGTATTTCTCCTGTCGAGTTTATCAATAACGAACGTATAAAATTAGCCGTTGGCTTACTACAAGATCCTAAGCGAAGCATAAAAGATGTATATCTCGATTGCGGGTTTGAAAGTAGATCTTATTTTAATAGAGTTTTCAAAACAAGGCAACAAGTAGCTCCTGGAGAATACCAGTCTAAAATACAGAAATCTAGATTTTTAGATTAAGATTACAGGCTATATGTAGTACCTTCTTTACCGTCTTTTAATTGAATACCTAATACTGCTAATTGATCACGTATTTGATCAGATGTGGCAAAATCTTTATTCTCTCTCGCTGATTTACGTAATTCAATCAATAATTCTACAACACCACCTAGTTTTTCGGTATCGGCATCAGAACTACTTTTGTTCTCTAAGCCTATAACATCAAAAACGAAACCGTGTATGGTGTTCTCCAATTCAAGTTTATCTTCTTCAGTAATAGATTCAGTACCTTCTTTAATAAGGTTGATGTGCTTAACGGCATCAAACAGTTTTGCAATTAAGATAGGCGAATTAAAATCATCATTCATGGCTGCATAGCAAGATGTTTTCCAAGCTGCAACATCAAAATCGGTAGTCTTACCGGTATTTAAAGATTGAATTGAATTGATTGCCTCCATCAATTTATTGAATCCTTTTTCAGATGCTAGTAAAGCATCATTACTTATATCTAAAATACTGGTGTAATGTGCCTGCATCATAAAGAAACGTACCATAGAAGGGGAGAAGGGTTTGCTAAGAATCTCGTTTTCACCTGAAAATATCTCACCAGGCAGAATACTATTACCAGTAGATTTAGCCATTTTTCTTCCATTCAAGGTCAGCATATTGGCATGTAACCAATAATTTACAGGACTTTGACCATTGCAAGCTTCAGCCTGAGCTATTTCACATTCATGGTGTGGGAATTTAAGATCCATTCCGCCTCCGTGAATATCAAATGTCTCGCCTAAATACTTTGTGCTCATCGCAGTACATTCTAAATGCCACCCTGGGAATCCGTCGCCCCATGGCGAAGGCCAACGCATAATATGTTGTGGTTCAGCTTTTTTCCATAAAGCGAAATCTTGCGGATTATGCTTATCGTCTTGAGCGGCAAGATCACGAGTGTTTGCGATCATATCTTCAAGCTTACGGCCACTTAGTTTACCGTACTCATGCTCTTCGTTGAACTTAGCGACGTCAAAATATACAGAACCATTGGTTTCATAGGCAAATCCTTTTTCAAGAATATCCTTAATAATTTCAATCTGTTCTATAATATGTCCGGTAGCTGTGGGCTCTATACTTGGAGGTAGAAAATTGAATTTCTCTAAAATATTATGAAAATCTACAGTATATCGCTGAACAACCTCCATCGGTTCTAGCTTTTCTAATCGTGCTTTTTTAGCAATTTTATCTTCGCCATCTTCCGCATCATCAACTAAGTGACCGGCATCTGTAATATTACGAACATAACGCACTTTATAACCTAGGTGTTTAAAGTATCTGAAAATCATATCAAAAGACATGAAAGTTCTACAGTTTCCTAAATGTACATTGCTATACACTGTTGGTCCACAAACATACATGCCTATGTGGCCTTCATTTATGGGTTTGAAAACTTCTTTTTTTCCTGATAAGGAATTGTATACTTTAATTTCCTGGTTTTCGTACAATTGCATGAAGCTATATGCTATTAAAAATGGGTATCTAAGTTTAGGTAATTTAAGAACTCGCGGCGTACTAATTCTTCTTTAAATTTACCGCCATATTCTGCTGTTACGGTACTACTATCAATATCGCGAATTCCTCTAGAATTTACACAAAGGTGTTTTGCATCAATAACACAAGCAACATCTTCAGTACCTAAAGCTTTTTGTAATTCTCTAACGATTTGAATGTTTAAACGCTCTTGAACTTGTGGACGTTTAGCATAATAGTCTACAATACGATTCATCTTAGAAAGACCGACCACGGTACCATTAGAAATGTAAGCAACGTGTGCACGACCAACTATTGGTAGAAAGTGATGTTCGCAGGTAGAGTAAAGAGTGATATTCTTTTCAACCAACATTTCACCGTACTTGTACTTATTATCAAAAGTAGAAGCTTTAGGTTTTTTAGCAGGGCTTAAGCCACCGAATATTTCGTTTACATACATTTTAGCAACTCTGTTAGGAGTTCCTTTTAGGCTATCGTCGGTTAAGTCTAAACCTAAGGTTAGCATAATTTCGCGAACATTTTCACGAATGCGTTCAATCTTTTCGGCATCATCCAAATCAAAGGCATCTGAACGTAAAGGAGTATCTTCTGATGTAGAAATGTGATCATTTCCTAATTCATCAAATTGATCTTCCAGTGTATCCTCAATTTTCATTTTATCTATCTTTTAGAAGCTGCAAAGATATACAATATGTGCCACTTTATAACTAATTGCGGGCATTACACAACATAAATTAGCCATAACGTTAAGGTCTAGTTAATTTTAATTTTTCAAATGAGAAGGCCTCTATGACCAAGTATGGTGTATCTATTTTATTAATTTGCTTTTTTAGCATCTTTACCTGTTTTGCACAGGTGTCGGCAGATTGCGCCAATGCGGTTCCTATTTGCTATAATACTCCTGTAAATGGTGGTACTAATGGTTATGGTATTGACGATTTCAACGGAGCTTCTATTTCTGGGTGTATAACGCAGGGTAGTGGTACTATCGAAACAAATTCTGCTTGGTATAAATTTAAGACTGGTGAAATAGGTCAGTTAGGTTTTAATATCGGATTTGATACAAGCGAAGATTGGGATTTTGCTTTGTATAGAACAAACGATTGTAGCACACTGGGTGAGCCTGTTCGCTGTAATTATTTCGATAATTCTGATGATAGTAGTTTTATAGGAGTGGGGGAGGATCCTACAGGTATAGACAATATACAATATGATGATTGGTTAGATGTTGAACCGGGAGAGGAATATCTACTCATGATCAACAATTTTAGTAACAACAATTCAGGATTCTCTATTCAATTTTCAGGTAACATATTTGTCGAGTTTCCAAACTCTGCTTTAGATTGTGATATCATAGATAACTTATTAGGTCCGCCAGTAATAGCATGCGATAACGATACTGTGGTTTTAGAAGCAACTACCGTAGATGCTTTAGATTATGAGTGGTACTTAGATGCTGGTACAGGTTATCAACGCATACCTGGTGAAAGTGATTCAGAACTTTCTATTGCCGTTTCTGGTATGTATCGTGTGTTGGTAGTAAGACCTTTAGGTAATAATTTAATCAGTGAGACCCAAGTGGCTTATGCTCCTTCTCCTGAAACCTTTTCTTTAGAAGATGAAACTGCATGTTTAGATGGTACGGCTATCGATTTTAATGCAAAGGATGCCGAGGTATTAGGTACTCAGAGTCCGCTAGATTTTAGGGTCTCTTATCATGAAAGTTTTGAAGATGCTTTTGATGGTGCCAACGCGCTTTCAAAAGAATTTATCCCAACACAGGTTTTACAGACCATATATGTAAGAACTACATCTATAGAAAACTCAATGTGTTTTGATGCTTCTGAAACTTTTGATGTAAACGGAATCGATTTACCTGTTTTAGATTTTGAGACAGAGGTTTTTATATGTGGGGATGAACCTATTGTAACTATAGGGCAACGTATACCCGATGCTAATTTTACATATGAATGGAGCTCTGGGCAAACCTCTTCTCTTATTACTGTGGCAGAGCCGGGTATTTATACTTTATCCGTAACTAATAGAGCAGGATTAATACAATGTATTACCGTACGTTCTGTGACTGTTGTTTTTTCTAGTCCGCCAGTAATTTCTGATGTTACTGTAGAATATGAAGACGACGCTTCGAATGAGGTCAATGTTTTCTTAGAAGAGAATGGAGATTTTGAATTTCAAGTTGATAATGAAACACCTCAAGATAGCGGGGTATTTAATAATTTATTCCCTGGTGAGCATACTATCACAGTTCGTGATGTAAATGGATGTGGCTCTGATTCTAGAGATATCGTAGTGGTAGGTTTTCCAAAGTTTTTTACACCTAATGGAGATAACGTAAACGATACTTGGAAAGTTGACGGGTTGTCAGCCTTAGATAATCCGGTGATTACTATTTATGATAGATATGGTAAATTACTCTATCAAATAGTTGAAAATTCAACTGGCTGGAACGGTTCATTTAATGGAGCTCTTTTACCTGAATCAGACTACTGGTTTAAGCTTACCTACACTAATTCTTTAGGGGAAAATACAAAGGCATCTTACATCAACAATCATTTTACATTAAAGCGTTAACTCTGGTGTTTAGGCTTAATTAGTGCATTTTATCGATTAAACGCAAGAATCTTCGATGTAAGATACTAAAGCAGGTCATGTGTAGTTATAATATACATCACGTATACTAATAAGCTACACTTTTATGAGAACACTTCTTTGTTCTATATGTTGTTTGTTTCTTTTCTATTGGAACGTAACTGCACAGAATTCAGCCGATTGTAGAACAGCTATTCCTGTTTGTGCCGATCAGCCTATTATGGGTATTGCCGGTGGAACAGGTGATGTTGATGATTTTGATCCAGATGTAATACTACAAACTGGGTGCTTAGAAAAAGGTAGTCTTTCTTCCGCAAATATTGAATTCAATACTTCTTGGTTTGTTTTTAGAGCAGGTACAGGTGGTCAGGTTGGTTTTGATATTGAGGCATTGGCAACTTCGGGCTCTACACCAACTGCCGAGTGGGATTTTGCTGTTTATGGTCCAGATGTAGATTGTGCCGATATAAGTAATGGTACAGCGCAACCAATTCGCTGTAATTACGAAGTAAATGACACGAATTTTACAGGACTAGGGGTTAACCCTGAAAGCGGTGAAGAAGGTCGTGCATCTTTAACGGGTAGTCAGAATACTTATGATGAGTATTTAGATGTCGTACCTGGTGAGATTTATTACATATTGATAAATAATTTTGCCGATAATTTTACTGGAGATCCCGAACCTTTTATGCTGACTTTTACGGGTAGTTCTGTAAGTGATAGTCAAGATACTGCGTTAGATTGTGCTTTAAGAGATGAGTTTTTGGGATTGGATATCATTGCTTGTGAGGGTGATGACCCGATAACTATTAGTGCATTGAATTCACCTGCAGGTGCAGATATTGCCAATGTAGAGTGGACGGTAGATTATGAAGATGATGGTATAGTAGACGATACGCTTACCGGTTCTGGTGATTTTGGAGCAGAGTTGGTTATTATTAGTCCTAATTCTGGTCGATATTTTGCTACAATAACTACCATAACCGGCACACCTCCAACAGTGGCTGACGATAGTGGAGTTTTAGTTACCTTTTTTGGAACACCTATTTTAGACCGTGTAGAAACATTGGATACTAACCTATCTATTGATCCTGATCAAAATAATATTGAATTTTTTGTTGAAGGTGATGGAGATTATGAATATGCCATTAACGACGGAGCTTTTCAAGATGATGCTGTATTTATGAATGTTCCTCCAGGAATTAATACGGTTGTTATTAATGATAAGAATGGATGCGGAATTACTGATCCTATAGAGTTCTTGGTAGTAGGATATCCTAAATTTTTTACTCCAAATGGAGATGGAATAAATGATGATTGGAATGTGGAGGGAATTGAAACATTAGATAATCCTGTTGTATTTATTTTTGATCGATATGGTAAGTTGTTGAAGCAGCTTGGCGCAAATGATAGCTGGGACGGAAATTACAACGGACAGCAAATGACTTCTACAGATTATTGGTTCCGTTTTGAATATGGTGACATGCAAGATAATCTACTAGTAGCAAAAACCCGAAAGACACATTTTTCATTAAAGAGATAAAAAAAAGGGAGCAATTTGCTCCCTTTTTTTTGCATTTATATTGTTGATTAAAAATTAATCGTATAGCTCAAAGTTGCATTCGTAATACTTCGGTTTATTAATGCAGAAGTTGTAATACCAGCATCAAATAATCTTTCGCTAACGTCTTGTTGAGAGCGACTAAGGGCGAAATCTAATCTGCTTCCTCCAAAACTATATCCAATACCGCCAGAAATAGCATTTAAATCTCCTATTGTATTCCCATTTTTATATGGACTCTGTTCAAAGCGATACCCGGCTCTAAGGCTCACCTGTTGAATTCTGTATTCGCTACCTAATTTAAAAGTGGAAACTGAGCCCAATTCGTTGGCAATTTGTGTATTTACAGTTCGAAAACTTTGGTCGAAGGTTGGTCGTAATTCTGTTCTTGAAAAATCTTGATACCCATAATCAAAACTTAATAATCCATCTTTAGCGAAAATTACAGCTAAACTACCGGTTAGTTTTCCTGGAGTTCTAACAGTGTATCTTTCAAATAAATTAACAATATTGAAATTGATAAAATTAATATCTTCATCTGCCAAGTCAGAATCAATTCGTTGAGATAAAGCATCTTCTAAATGATACCACGTTGGTGATTGGTAACTACTACCTAACCTTATGTTATCGTTTAGTTTGGCTATAGCTCCAAGGCTAAATGAAAAGCCATGACCTTTTGTTTGTAAATAATTATCAAACGTTGTTCTTTGTATAGGAGAATTAGGGTCATAACCGTTTTCATCAAACTCATCATACTGTGTATATCGTATGTCGTGGAAGTTTAAAGAGGTCCCTATGTAAAAGTTTTCTTTATATTGAGAAGCCATATTGAGGGAGAACTTGCTATTGTAGCCTGTAGTTTTTCTTAAGAAATTTTGTTGTACTCTGTTATAAATACCGTTTTTGATATAATTTGTGTTATTATCATCTTCAGTTTCTGGATCAAGAATACCACCGTAATATCCTAAAAACGTCTGTTGATCCCTGAAACCTTGTGCTGCACCTATATCTAAATAAGCATCCTCAAGAAACTCGTCATCTTGTAAAAGTATCGAGCCAAAAGGAGTGCCTTGCGCATATTCCAAAAAATAGGTGTCGATACCTTGGTTACTATTTCCTGAAACAAAATATTCGTTATCGAAATTATCTACAATATCATAATTGAAAGCCAAAGTAAATTTTTTCCAATCAGAATTAGAATTTGAATTTTTGAAAACAAATGCACCCCCAAATTGATTTAATTTGATATTATCGTTTTTGGTAATTAATGCATCTCCAAAGTAGCTAGCATCATTATAAGTGTGATAATTAGATCCAGAAAAGGTAAACAGACTATTATTAAAAACTGCAGAACCTGCGGGATTTACATTTAAAGATGACAAATCACCGCCTAAGGCTCCAAATGCACCTCCCATGGCTTGAAAACGAGCGGTTCCTTGTAGATTTTCAGTGCCATACCGTAATGCATCGGTTATGTTTTGTGCGCTGCCAGTGGCACAAGCCATAAGTATTACAAAAGTTAGATATTTTTTCATAGCAATATTTCAATTATAAAAAATGTTTGATTTAGTTTCTTCTACCGCCGCTACTTCTCGATGAACCGGATGATCTTGATGATGATCCGCTACTCGAACTTCTAGAGCTACCGCCAGAGCTTCTGTAAGAACTGCCACTAGAACTACTTCTTCCAGAATTATAGTTACTGCCACTAGAACTACTTCTTCTAGAGCTGTTGCCAGAACTACGGTAAGATCTGCTATTAGATCCACTTGAGCTTCTGCCTGAAGAGTAACTTCTTGAACTGCTGCCAGAATTTCTATAGGTAGAAGTTCTTGGCACGGCAACCCTGCTGCTAGACCTAGCGGTACTAGAACTTCTAGGGCTGTTACTATATCTGCTGCTGTAGTTTCTAGAAGAACTGCTGCTATACCTTGGTGTTGCTCTAGTGCTTCTACTTGTTCTATAAGCTCTATTCTGATCAACGCCAACCGATCTTCTTGCCGATGTATTACCTGAATAGGTTCTTGAACTACGGGTGTTTGCAGAACTTCTAGCTGTAGTTGCTCTGCCGGTAGTAGTTCTATATCTAGAAGAATTACCTCTAGTATTCACATTTGAACGACCTCTTGCTGCTGTTGAAGAAAGACCATTGTTATTCGAATTTGTTCTGGTGTAATTTCCTCTTCTTGAATTATTTAAAGAATATCTTCGGTTTGGGTAGTAGTGTTTTCCATAACCATAACCATAACCATAACCGTAGCCATAACGAGGGTACTGCCATCCGAATCCAATACCTACAAAGCCAACGTATCCAAATCCGTAACCTGGGTACCCCCAACGGTTCCATCCATAATAACCTCCGTAGCCCCAGTTGTTCCATCCGTAAAAACCTCCATAGCCCCAGTTATTCCATCCGTTATTGTGCACATAAATACTTACATCAGCATTATTGTTTCCCCAGCTACCATAACCTTCGTAATCATTTGCAGTGGCGTAATAATCTGTTAATTGATCTTCTGTAACTTCTTGATTTAAATCATTACTAGAGTAAGAATCTACATCTGTAAAAATTTCTTCATCTAATATTTCTTCATATTGGTTTGCTTTTTCGCCAAAATAGTTCGAATAAGTATTCGTTTCAGGATTATTCTGCGTGTAGCTTCTTTGCTCAGGCCTTCGTTCAACCGTTGTCGAAGTATCATCGGAATAAATACCATCATTATCATAGTAAGATGATTGTTGGTATGAACCGCATGAAGTCGCAAAAACAGCTAAGGTAACCAACATTGTTATGTTTCGAAGTTTGTTGTGGGGTATAGAATATATCATCTGGTCAAAATTATATTGTTGAACATATTAAAAATAACTAGTTTTACTCAATTATTATATTGTAATATTCACAAAATTTGTGCCAAAGTCCAGATAATGAGTAAAAATTTAACGAAGAGAAGCGAGGATTATTCCAAATGGTATAACGAATTAGTGGTTAAGGCTGATTTAGCCGAAAACTCTGGTGTAAGAGGTTGCATGGTTATAAAGCCTTATGGTTACGGTATTTGGGAGAAAATGCAAGCCGCTTTAGATAAGATGTTTAAGGAAACAGGTCATGAGAATGCCTATTTTCCGTTGTTTATACCGAAATCATATTTAAGTAAAGAGGCTAGTCATGTTGAAGGTTTTGCGAAAGAATGTGCTGTAGTAACACATTATAGGTTGAAAAATGCAGAAGATGGAAGCGGAATAATCGTTGATCCAGATGCTAAACTAGAGGAGGAGCTTATAGTTAGACCTACTTCTGAAACCATAATTTGGGACACTTATAAAAGATGGATACAATCTTATAGAGATTTACCATTACTTATTAATCAATGGGCGAATGTTGTTCGTTGGGAAATGCGTACGAGATTGTTCTTAAGAACGGCAGAGTTTTTATGGCAAGAAGGGCATACGGCGCATGCTACTGAAAAAGAAGCAATTGAAGAGGCAGAGCAAATGATGAATGTTTATGCCGATTTTGCAGAAAACTTTATGGCGGTACCTGTTATAAAAGGTACTAAAACTGAAAGCGAACGTTTTGCGGGTGCTATTGAGACGTATTGCATAGAAGCATTAATGCAAGATGGTAAGGCATTACAAGCGGGTACTTCTCACTTTTTAGGTCAGAATTTCGCAAAAGCTTTCGATGTTAAATTTGCAACTAAAGAAGGTAGTAAAGAATATGTTTGGGCTACCTCTTGGGGAGTTTCAACACGATTAATGGGGGCGTTGATCATGACGCATAGTGATGATAACGGATTGGTAATCCCTCC
This sequence comes from Maribacter sp. 1_MG-2023, assembly GCF_030547005.1. Lineage (GTDB taxonomy): Bacteria > Bacteroidota > Bacteroidia > Flavobacteriales > Flavobacteriaceae > Maribacter. The sequence goes on from NZ_JAUOPN010000001.1 coordinate 228,638, forward strand.
GAAATTAGCACCTATACAAGTTGTTATTGTACCAATTTATAAAGGATTAGATCAGTTAGATCAAATTTCTGAGACCGTTAATCCTTTGGTAAAAGAATTAAGAGCAAAAGGTATTTCTGTAAAATTCGATAATAGAGATACTCATAAGCCTGGCTTTAAATTCAATGAGTATGAGTTACGCGGAGTACCGGTAAGGTTGGCAATAGGTCCAAGAGACCTTGAAAATGGCACTTATGAGTTGGCTAGAAGAGATACATTGAAAAAAGAAACTGTTTTGGCAACAGATGTTGTGGCTAAAATTGAGTTTTTGATGGAAGATATTCAGAAGAATATGTACCAAAAAGCACTTGATTATAGAACTAATCACATTACAGAGGTAAATTCTTATGATGAATTTAAAAAAGTTTTAAAAGAAAAAGGTGGATTTATTTCTGCTCATTGGGACGGTAGTAAAGAAACTGAAGAACGTGTTAAAAACGAGACGAAGGCAACTATACGTTGCATTCCCATAGATGCAAAAGAAGAGGAAGGTACTTGTATGGTAACGGGTAAACCGTCTAATAAAAGGGTGTTATTTGCGAAAGCTTATTAATTTTTTCAAAAAATAATAAGCAGGTGTTGTGATAGTAAAAAATATTTGTATTTTTGCATCCGCAATTGCGCAAAGTATGGTCCGTTCGTCTAGGGGTTAGGACGCCAGGTTTTCATCCTGGTAACAGGGGTTCGATTCCCCTACGGACTACTAATTAAACCGTTGGATGTATTTCCAAGTATTGATATAATGGTCCGTTCGTCTAGGGGTTAGGACGCCAGGTTTTCATCCTGGTAACAGGGGTTCGATTCCCCTACGGACTACAAAAATTGAATGGATGAGAATCCGAAGAAATTATAATAAATTATAAAATGGCAAATCACAAGTCGGCATTAAAGAGAATCAGAAGAAACGAAGCAGTTCGTTTACGAAACAGATATCAGCATAAAACTACGCGTAACGCTATAAAAAGATTGCGTTCAGAAGAAACTAAGAAAGATGCAGAGGCTCTTTTCCCAAGTGTTGTTAGTATGATCGATCGTTTAGCAAAACGTAATATTATACATGATAATAAAGCTGCCAACTTAAAGAGTAAGTTAGCTAAGCATGTAGCTGCACTATAATTTAGCTTTAAAGTAAAAATTTAGAGCCTTCCTTTAATTAGGAAGGCTTTTTTTGTTTGCCAATTTTTTAATAATGACAAAGAATAGAGATTCGAAATCGTGCTAGGTAAGGGTCACTAGTAATTATGCAGATTTACAAAACTACTTTACTGAATTGAGTATTTGGCTGTTTTGTATTCTCAAAAACAAGCAAAATCTTCGTGTAAAGAATGATTAGTTAGCATTTCTGAATTTTTATCTAAAAGCAAGTCTTCTACCTTTTAAAAATCCTAGGATTAATAAAGCGTACATGATAACTATAAGTGCTCTTAAAAAGGAGCGCAAGCCGTATGCTTCCCAAATTTGGTAGTCAGTGTAACCTATAATGTATATGATGGGGAATATGGAGTAAAATGTCACTAATGAAATGCTTACCCAAAACATTAAATTGTGCGGTTGTATTAAATTATGGCTCTTTTCTTTTTTGTCTTTAAAGTACAGAGCAACACAAAACACCAAAATGTAAGATCCAATACCTAGCGCATAATAAAGATTTGTGTCTAAAGGGTTTTGAAATTGTGCGCTAATAACGTAGCCGGTTAGCATTATAAAAGTTCCGTATGTTATCCACTTTTTATACTTAACATTTGATATGAGCTTCCGGTAAACGTAATAAAAAAAGCAAAAGAAGATAATAGCGTATATATTGTAAATAACATCATTATAATTGCTAAATTTCATTTCGTTGAAGAACGATATTTCATCATAAGTTCTAACCAGATAACCCAGTATTTCATTGAGTAGGGTGTAGGTGATTATCATAGGAAAGTACTTTAGCGCTGTGTCGTAATATTTACGGTAAGTCGCTAGCGAGACAAACAGGGTCAACGCATATACTAGCATAAAATAGTTCTCCTGAACAAAAGTCCAAATTTTCATGAATTATGGATTAAAAATCAGTTTTTGGAGGCGGACCACCTTGACCGAAATTAAAAGCAAGACTTTTACTGCCTTGTAAGCTAGAGTTTAAAGTGAAAGTAGGAGCGAAACTTGCATGGGCGTTTTCTTTTTTATTTAGGTGATTTCCTAAACCGTCTTTCGTATTGGCTTTCCGATCCTTTATTAGTTCAGCTTTACCATTTTCACCAATGAAAAAGCCATAATTAATACCGCCATCATCTAGTGTAGGTACCATGAATATGCTGTTCTGTCGTTTGTGTATAACCGGCTTTCCGTTTGAAAAATTTTCTTCGTTGGGGTAGTTGGCAAAATACAATCTTAGCTTGGTGATCTTTTTAACACCAGCTGCAGCTGCCTCTTGATCCAAATAAGCCATATATTGTTTGAGTGTTTCATAATCAAAATCTACGAAACGAGAAGCTTCGAATTTTTCTTCTGACGGTCTTTTTTGGTTTTCGTAATCTTCAATAATTTGTACCCTATTTTGCGAGTAGTTGTCATAAATAGCATCTGCCTGTTTTAATGAAATGATGTGGTCTGGAGCTTTGACTATTTTTGACTCAATAATTTCATCTTTCTTTTTTTTCTGCTGTTGATTACAGCCAATTATAGATGAAATCAGAATTAGGCATAAAATTTTACTGATGATAGTAGTCGGTCTTTTCATTTTCTAAGAATTAAATTAGTAATACGATAATTGGTAAAAGACTGGGGGGAGAGTTCTTTTGTTATATGCTAAAGATATTAAAAAGAATAACAGTGGTCTAGTTTTATGAAATGCCAGAGCTTATGGAATAAAAAAATCCCGATTTCTATATGAAATCGGGATTTTAAAATATATGTTAGAATTGTTCTACTGATTCATAGTCATTAAGAACTCTTCGTTGTTTTTAGTTTGTTTAAAGCGTTGTTCAATAAATTCCATCGCTTCTACTGGGTTCATGTCTGCAAGATACTTACGCATGATCCACATACGTTGTAGTGTCGCTTCATCTAATAACATGTCATCTCTTCGTGTACTAGAAGATGTAAGGTCAATAGCAGGGAAGATTCTTCTGTTTGCAATCTTGCGATCCAATTGAAGTTCCATGTTACCGGTACCTTTGAATTCTTCAAAGATAACCTCGTCCATTTTAGAACCAGTTTCTGTTAATGCAGTAGCAATTATGGTAAGAGATCCACCATTTTCAATATTTCTTGCAGCACCAAAGAATCTTTTAGGCTTATGTAATGCGTTGGCGTCAACACCACCACTTAAAACTTTACCAGATGCTGGTTGCACAGTGTTGTATGCTCTTGCCAAACGTGTAATTGAATCTAAAAGAATTACAACATCATGACCACATTCTACCAAACGCTTAGCTTTTTCTAAAACGATATTGGCTACACGTACGTGCTCTGTTGGTTCTTTGTCAAAAGTTGAAGCTACAACCTCGCCACGAACATTACGTTGCATATCGGTAACCTCTTCTGGTCGTTCATCAATTAATAATATAATTTGATAAACCTCTGGGTGATTTGCAGCAATACCATTAGCGATATCTTTTAAAAGCATGGTTTTACCAGACTTTGGTTGAGATACAATCATACCTCTTTGTCCCTTTCCGATAGGAGAGAACAAATCAATAATACGAGTAGATATTGTGCTTTGGCGTTCTGCCAAATTAAATTTTTCTTGTGGGAATAACGGAGTCAAATGCTCGAATGACACACGGTCTCGAACTATTTGTGGGTCTATACCGTTAATTTTATTCACCTTTATAAGAGGAAAATACTTTTCTCCTTCTTTAGGTGGTCTTACGTTACCTAATACGGTATCTCCAGTTTTTAACCCGAAAAGACGTATTTGCGATTGAGAAACATAAATATCATCAGGTGATGATAAGTAGTTGTAATCAGAAGAACGTAAAAACCCGTATCCATCTTGCATGATGTCTAAAACTCCTTCACTATCTATGATAGAGTCAAACTCATACTCAGGTTCTTTGTACCTATTCTTTAGATCCTTGTCAAAATTACTTTTGTCGTGAGTCGGTCTCGGATTAGGCTTATTTTTATGATTGTTATTCTGAGGCGAATTCTTTTTATTAGGCTGGTTTGCAGCTTTTGGTCTAGGTCTTGGTCTTTTTTGCTCAACAGGTGTCTTAGAGTCACTTTCTTGAGTGTTTTCTGTTTTAGTTACATTAACCTTAGCTGGTGCAACCTTTTCTTCTGCCACTTTTTCAGGAGCATTAGTTTCTTTGTTCGTATTTTTTTCAACACGAGGTCTAGGTCTTGGCTTTGGCTTCGGTTTTGGTTTTACTTCTGCCGGCTTGCTAACTTCTTCAGTTGCGGCAGGAGCTATTGCTGCGGCAACCTTTGGATTAGCGGCTTGTAAGTCCAAAATCTGATAAACTAAATCTAGTTTTTTTAAGGTCTTGAATTTAGGAACCTTAAGTCCTTTCGCAATTTCCTGTAATTCAGGTAGCTTTTTTGATTTTAAATCTGAAATCTCAAACATTAAGTAGTAGAATAAATTATAAGAGTTTGTATTGTAAGAAGTAAATATTTTATTTGGATAATCTAAAGGAGATAATTTCCTTACTGGTAGGTGTTATGACGTGATAACGTAGCAATATTACAAATTATTTTGAATAAAAGGGTTATATTTTTTGAAAAGACATGTATTTTTGCAGTGTAAAGTGGTAATTGATTTATGATTCAAAGAATACAAAGCCTTTATTTGATAGTTGTAGCAATACTTACGGGTATTCTACCGTTCTTCTTTAACCTATGGATACATATTGATGGTACTGAAGTATTTGCAAATAATGAAATGCTTATTTCTATTGCCTTTTATGCAAGTACCGTTCTGGCAATATGGGCTATGGTACAATTTAAAAATAGAAAATCTCAGTTTGTTATTAACAGGCTGAACTTGATATTGAATGTTTTTTTATTAGGATTTTTCGTTTACCGATCACTAAACTTATCCGGAGAGACTTTGGTCTCAGAGAAGGGTATTGGGATGCTGATTCCAGTATTTTCTATCATTTTTTTGGTTCTTGCTAACAAGGCTATAAAAAAGGATGAAGATCTTGTAAAATCTGTTGATCGCTTGCGTTAAACCTATAATCTTAGTAGTATTAGTGCGTTAAAACCCGGGGTAGTTTCCGGGTTTTTTTATGTATTTACTTTTCTAAATATAAAGAACTCCTTTCTTTAAATATCACAGAAACATCGCAGTTTTTCTAACTGTTATGATAAACTGTTTATGTTTTCTTGAATTCTTCGTGATACCAGGTTTCTATGTTTGTCCCAAGAAACAGAAAGGTTAACGATAGTCGTTGATTATCCTGTTTTAAACAAAAACAATTTTAAAAATTTACGATTATGAAAAACAGAAAATTTACTCTTGTATTATTAGCTAGTGCCATGACAACTTTTTTTATTAGTTGCTCAGATGATGATGCAGAAGTAGTAACAGTAACTGAAACGGTAGTGGAAACAGAGACTGTTGAAGTAGATTCTTCTTTGCCAGTAGGTGATTTGATGGTAACCTTAAGTGGTAATCTAGTTGCTGAGAGCGGTACACCAACACAAGGTTTAGTTGAAGTAGGTGTCGATGCCGATGAGGCTAATTTTGTTCGTTTCGCAGATGATTTTACTACTGAATTAGGTACAGGTACAGTAGGTATCTTTTTATCTACATCAGAAATTTTTACCCCGGATCCTGCTAATGAAAATCCAGATTTAATGTTGATAGGTAATGTAGTTGATAATGGTGAGATGTTGATAAAACTAAGTGCTACACCAGATGCTAAATACACACATATTATTCTTTGGTGTGCAACTGCTAATATACCGTTTGGTAATGTTGCGTTGAACTAATATAATTTTTTACTGCCTTTGGGAATAGAGACACATGATTCTGTTTTTCTATGTCTCCCAAAGGCTTTTTTATTGGAAACTGATTCTTCTCTTTTCCTATAACTTAATAAGACAGAATTATGAAAAAATTAAAACGCATCATATTTGTATGTTGTTGCTTTTTCACTTTTTATGCTCAGGCACAAAGTGGATGGACTAGAGAGGCTAAAGGATTTTATCTGCAAGCATCGGCGGCACATTTCTTTTCAAATAATTATTATACTACAGAAGGTATATTGGCTGATCAAGGAAGTACTTTTAACACGAGTGCTCTATTAATTTATGGTGAATATGGTATTTCTGATAGATTTACGGCGATTGTAGATTTGCCATTAGTCCGTTTAAACAGTTTTAGTACAACCGAAACTGTTGGCGGTGTAGGTAATATTCAATTAGCGGTAAAGTATAATCTTTTAAAAAGCTTCCCATTATCATTGCAAGTAGCATTAGATATACCTACTAATGATGGTAGTAATTTTGCACAATCGAATAACGCTAATGCTTTTGGTGAATTTGATGAAATAAATCTACCGGTTTCTGATGGCGAGTTTAATGTGTGGACAACCCTTGCGGCTTCACATGGCTTTAAGAATGGTAAAACCTATGCTTCTGCTTTCTCAAGTGTTAATTTTAGAACAGAAGATTTTAGTAATCAATTTCAGGCAGGCGTAGAGCTAGGTCATTTGTTTTTTGACAAACTGTATCTAATCGGTAAACTTAAAATTCAAGAAAGATTATCTTCAGAAAATAATGTGCAAAGTGGATCTTTCCTATTCGGCGAGGGTACAATTTTTACTAACTATGGTATCACTTCTATGTATAAGGTAACGGATCATTTTAATGTGGTCGCCCAATATTCTGATTATGCCGGTTTTTTAGTTGAGCGCAAGAATATTTACGATGGCGGTACATTTTCTTTAGGCGTTTCGTTCGAATATTAATTAGCTGAAATACAGGGTGTAGATATGTGAAAATGCCCTGTGCTTTATCTTTTGCCTAACTCGATTACTTCAAGGTCTTTGATATTATCTCCTTCTATAACAAAACGTAACATGGTACGTACTTGATGAAAACCATGTTTTCCACATGCTCCAGGATTCATATGTAAAACGCCTAATTTTTTATCTATCATCACTTTTAGAATATGCGAATGTCCGGATATGAATAATTTTGGCGGATTTTCTCTAATCATATCTCGTGTTCTCAGATTATATTTAGGTGGGTATCCTCCTATATGAGTTATAAAAACATCAACACCTTCACAAAAAAATCTTTTGTTTTCTGGGAATTCTTTTTGAATAATATGGTCGTCAATGTTACCATGCACTCCTTTTAACGGCTTTAATTTTACAATGGCATCGGTAACTTCTAAAGAGCCAATATCGCCAGCATGCCATACTTCATCTGCCCATTTTACATGCTTTAATATGGCATCGTCTATATGCGAATGCGTATCAGAAAGTAAGAGAATTTTGGTCATTTTTAGGGTTCAATTTGATTGGGAAAATAGATTTGTTTTATCGAGCAACTACTATTCTTAATTTGACTTTACTGGAACGAATGTTAAAACGTATCCTTTTTAATACCTTTGTGAAGTACAAAACTAGCACATACTTTTGAGATTCTTCATTCAATTTTCATACTTCGGTAAAGCTTATCATGGCTGGCAAAATCAGCCAAACGCTATAACCGTTCAAGAAGTGCTAGAAAAAGGCATGTCTAAGCTTTTAAATTCGGCTGTTTCGCTAATGGGTGCAGGTCGTACAGATACCGGTGTTCATGCAAAAGAAATGTACGCCCATTTTGATGTTGATGTTCTTGAGAATATTCCTGAATATATTTTTAGATTAAATTCTTTCTTGCCAAACGATATTGCGGTTGATCGAATTTTTGAAGTAGAAGATGATGCGCATGCTCGTTTTCATGCCACAGCAAGAACTTATGAATATCATATCGATAAAAAGAAAGATCCTTTTTCTACAGATTTAACTCATTTTGTAAAGAAGGACTTAAACATAGCTCAAATGAATAGTGCTGCAACGTTGTTGTTGGGTAAAAAGGATTTTGAATGTTTTTCAAAGTCGAATACAGATGTGTACACTAATATTTGCGACCTAAGAGAGGCAAAATGGGAACTAAAAAATGATCGACTAGTTTTTACAATCACAGCAGACCGATTTCTGCGCAATATGGTTAGAGCTATTGTTGGAACATTAATTAATGTGGGATTGGGTAAATACCCGGCGGACTATGTTAATACCATATTAAAAAGCAAGGATAGAACAAAAGCAGGCGTTTCTGTTCCTGCAAAAGGATTATATTTGACCTCTATTGTTTACCCCAATACTATTTTAAAGAATGGATAAGGATTCTGGCAAAGCATTTGACACTCGTCTTTTTAAACGCTTACTCGCCTACACAAAACCGTACAAAATTACTTTTTATGGCGTTGCATTGGCTGCCATATTACTGTCTTGTTTTGCGATTCTTACACCCTTAATTGTCAAGAAAATTATTGATGATGCCATAAAAGAAAGTAATGCAGAGATGTTGCTTTACTTAACCATTGCTATGTTAGTGGTGCTGCTTGGTCAGGTAATTTGTCAATTGGCTTTTAATTATTATGCAAACTGGTTAGGCGAATCTGTTATTAAAGATGTTCGTATAAGTCTCTTCAAGAAAATGCTTTCTTTTAAAATGAAGTACTTTGATAATTCTTCATTGGGAGTATTGGTAACAAGAGCTGTTGCAGATATGCAACGAATAGGTGAGATATTTAGTCAAGGTTTTTTCGTGATAGTGGCAGATTTGCTAAAAATGGTAGTTGCCGCCATTGTTATGCTATTCATAAATTGGAAACTCGCTTTAATAGTTTTTGCGCTGTTACCTATAATAATGTATGCTACCAGGTGGTTTCAAAAGGCTATGAAAGTAGCTTTTACAGAAGTTAGGGCAGAGGTTTCTAACTTGAATTCTTTTGTGCAAGAACGTATTACGGGTATGAAAATAGTACAGCTATTTACCCGAGAAAAAATAGAAAGCGATAAGTTTAGAGAAATTAACGAAAAGCATAAGAAAGCTTGGTTGAAAACAGTTTGGTATAACTCCATTTTCTTCCCAATTGCTGAAATTGTTTCTTCACTTACCGTAGGATTAATTGTTTGGTATGGCGGATTGCAGAATGTTGCAAATATATCTACGGATATAGCAGGTACAATTTTCGCTTTTATTATGTTGATCGATTTGCTTTTTAGACCACTTCGTCAAATTGCAGATAAATTCAATACCCTACAAATGGGGATGGTTGCCGCTAATAGAGTTTTTAAAATTTTAGATACCGATAGCCAAATACAAAATGTAGGTTCTTTTGAGAAAGATGTAGTAAATGGCGATATAAAATTTGACGATGTTCATTTTGGGTACTTAGAAGATGAAGAGGTGTTACACGGAATTTCATTTGATGTAAAAGCAGGAGAAACAGTTGCTATTGTAGGCGCTACGGGTGCTGGTAAGAGTACGATAATTAACTTATTGAATAGGTTTTACGAGATTAACTCCGGTTCTATTTTAGTTGATGGTGTAGATATTAAAGAGTACAATTTGTCATCACTACGCACGCACATAGCCGTGGTATTACAAGATGTTTTTTTGTTTGCCGATACGATTGCGAATAATATTTCTTTGAAAAACCCAGCAATAAGTGTTTCTGATATTGAGAATGCTGCCAAAGCTATTGGTGTAGATGAGTTTATAACGAGTTTGCCAGGTGGTTATCATTATAATGTAAAAGAGAGAGGTTCTATGCTTTCTAGCGGTCAACGACAGTTAATTGCTTTTTTACGGGCTTATGTGAGTAACCCTAGTATTCTGATTTTAGATGAGGCTACGTCATCTGTAGATACCTATTCTGAGCAGTTAATACAGTCGGCTACAGATAAAATTACGCATGGGAGAACTTCTATAGTTATTGCCCACCGTTTAGCTACTATAAAAAAAGCGGATAAAATTATTGTGATGGATGCCGGTAATATTGTAGAAACAGGTACACACAAACAACTGCTTAAAAAAGGTGGTTACTACAGTAATTTATATGAAGCTCAGTTCTTAGCTGAAGAGGTAGCTTAATTACGGTGCTATTTTTTAAAATGAGTCTGTAAATAGAGCTATGTACACTGTGGTAATTATTATAATAATAAAAAATATCGCAGCGAATAAAACAAGAAATAGTAGCAGTTTTAATACTGTTTGCTTTATGGTCAGATTAAATGGTTTGTAAAATACCCAAGTAAAGAATCCTATTTGGAATATCATATTACCCATAGAAACATAATAAATAATTTTAGAGTTCCAAATGGTCAGTAAGTAGGCAATATTTATAATTATAGATAAATGTGAGTAAGCATAAATGTTAATTACAAAATGCTCACTTAAACTAAATTGCTTTTTATTGATAAATACACGTCTAGAAATTAATACCAAAAATGGCAGCATAGCCATGTAAAAGAGACTTTGATATTTTATTAGGTAAGCATTCCATTGTTTTTGAAAGTCCTGTCCTAATTTTTCTGCTTCGGTAATTGAATCTCCAGATTTATATAGAAAATCAAAATTTAGAGCATTTGGGAAAAACTCAGAATATACATAAGCAAATAACCCCCCCCAAGGGTAATGGCTATAGTAAAATAGCTAGTGGGATTTAAATACTTCTTTCTAACACCATTTATATAACCACCAATTACTTCATCTGGTTTTGTAAACAGATGTTTAAAGGTGATAAGAAAGGTGTTGTCTATATTGAAAAATCGCTCGGTGGCATCATACCAAAGATTCTTTACCGTAAGTCTATTGCGAATTACCTTAGCACCACAATCGGGGCAATAACTGAAATCGGTTCTTAGGTTTGTATGGCAGTTTTTGCATTCCACTATATCAAATCTTGTTTAAGCATATTCCCTAATTGAGTGATGGAGTCGTACAGTACAAATTCTCCGTTTTTTATATAAGAGATTAATCCTGTTTCTTCACTTACTACAATACTTAAAGCATCGGTCTTTTCACTTATTCCTACAGCAGCTCTATGTCGTAACCCGAAACGCAGCGGAATATTACGCTCGTTAGAAACTGGTAAAATTACTCTCGTAGCAACTATATAATTACCAACAATAACAGCCGCTCCATCATGTAGTGTACTGTTCTTGTAAAAGATACTTTCAAGAATAGGTTGGTTAATTTCAATATTCATGCGATCACCAGTACTCTTTATAAAATCTAAGGAGTTGCTACGTTCTATAACCAAAATAGCACCTGTTTTGGTACTGGCCATTTTCTCGCATGCTTTTAATATGGCATCAACATCTGTGTCTGTCGATAAGCCTTCTTGCTTTAAGAATTTAAAATGCTTTACAAAATTTCTCTTGTTCGCGAAATTGGTAGAGCCAATCATTAAAAGGAACTTTCTAATCTCTTGCTGAAAAACTATAATCAGTGCAATAAGTCCGACTTGCATAAATGCACCGACCATACTACTGATCATTTGCATGTCTAGCAATTCGGTCAGTTTCCAAAAAGCCCATACGATAACAATACCGATAAAAATATTGATAGCAACCGATCCTCTAACTAGTTTGTAGATGTAGTATAGCAGTACAGCAACAAATATGATGTCTAAAACATCTGTAATCTTAAAGTCAATAAAATTTAAAAAATCCAATCGGTACCGTTTTAGTAAAATTAAGAAAATTGATGACAACAAATTGATATAAACTTAGGCATTTAATTGTTCATATAATTTTACGCATTCCACAGCTTCTTCAACATCATGAACTCGTAATATTTTTGTTCCCTTTTGTAAGCAGACCATATGTAATGCCGTTGTGCCATTTAATGCTTGGTCGGCAGTGGTGCCTAATGTTTTGTAAATCATTGATTTTCTGCTAATGCCAGCTAATATTGGGTGTTCAATGATATTCATGACTTCTATATTATTTAATAGCTCATAGTTCTGTTCTAAATTCTTCGCAAAACCAAAACCTGGGTCGATGATAATATCTTTTATTCCTAATGCTTTAGCAGCCACCAATCTTTCAGAAAAAAATGAAAGAACTTCTTTTACAACATCTTCATAATCTGTTTTTTGCTGCATGTTTTGTGGTGTGCCACGCATATGCATCATAATGTACGGCACATGTAATTTTGCAACAGTACTTAGCATTTTATCATCCTGCAATCCCGCAGAAATATCATTAATTATGGCAGCGCCATTTTCAATACATGCTTCGGCAACATTACTTCTAAACGTATCAATAGAGAGTATGGTGTTTGGAAAATTCTTTAGAATTAAGTTGATAATGGGTTCTATCCGCTTTAACTCGGTAGCTTCATCAACTTCTAAAGCGCCGGGTCTTGAACTATAAGCCCCAATATCAATAAAAGTGGCGCCTTCGTTCAGCATTTTTTTAACTTGATTTAGTATACTCTTTTCATCTTTGTATTTTCCGCCATCAAAAAAAGAATCGGGAGTAATGTTCAAAATACCCATTACCTTGGGCTGATCTAATGATAAAAGCTTACCGTTGCAATTTATGGTCATTATCAATTTTTAATAGGAATTTGTGGCATTTTCCAAGTTTAAACCGTCAATCTTGATGGTTACAATTATTTAAGCGAAATTTACATAAATTAGATAGAATTACATGCTAGATACGGCAAAGGAATACGATGAGGTTATTGAGGTTTGTTTAAATCTGTACGAGAAAAAGATGACAGATTATGGCAGTGCATGGCGAATTTTAAGATTACCATCGCTAACAGATCAAATATTTATTAAGGCACAACGTATACGTAGTCTTCAAGAGAACGATATTCGTAAGGTTGATGAAGGTGAACGTTCAGAGTTTATGGGAATCATCAATTATTCGGTAATGGCATTAATTCAATTAGAACTTGGTGTAGCAGATCAACCCGATTTAAATACTGAAAAAGCGGTAGAGTTATATGCAAAGCATATTAAAATTACCAAAGAATTGATGTTGAACAAGAACCATGATTATGGTGAGGCTTGGCGAGATATGAGAGTGAGTTCTCTTACAGATTTAATTTTGCAAAAATTACTTCGAGTAAAGCAAATAGAAGATAATAAAGGTAAAACTTTGGTAAGCGAAGGTATAGATGCCAATTACCAAGACATGATTAATTATGCCGTTTTTGCATTGATACATTTAGGTTCAGAATCAAAATAATAAGAAGAATGAAGTATTTAGTAGGTGTCGTAAGAATTTTTGTAGGTATACTTTTTATTATTAGCGGATTTATAAAGCTGAACGATCCTGTTGGTTTTTCTTTTAAGTTAGAAGAATATTTTAGTCAAGGTGTGTTAGATCTACCTTTTCTAACTCCTTTTGCTTTGGCAATTTCAATTCTTGTGGTGATTGTTGAGGTCATGGTTGGTGTTATGCTTATACTTGGCTACAAACGTAAAATCACCATATGGACGCTGATTGCCATGATTGTTTTCTTCACTTTTCTAACCTTTTATTCTGCTTACTTTAATAAAGTAACTGATTGTGGTTGTTTTGGTGATGCTATAAAGCTGACCCCTTGGGAGTCTTTTACGAAAGATGTGGCGCTTTTGGTATTGATTTTAATCATATACGCAGGTAGAAAATATATAACTCCGTTAGTAAAACCTAAAACCTTAATACCTCTTTTAATATTATCATTATTAGCTTGTATTGGGTACGTATACCATGTTCTAAATCACTTGCCAGTAATAGATTTTAGACCCTATGAAATTGGCAAGAACATTGAAGAGGGTATGAGTACGCCAGATGATGCGCCTAAAGCTATTTTCGAATACAGATGGAAGTTCGATGTAAATGGTACTGAAGAAATTCATATTAGTAATGGAGATTACCCAACAGTAGATGGGGAATTTATCGATGTTGAAACAGAAGAGATTCAGGCTGGTTATGAACCACCTGTTCATGATTTTACCATAGAGCAAGAAGGGGAGGACTTCGCCGCTTCTTTATTACAAGAACCTAAATTGGTTATGGTTATAGCCTACGATTTAAGAAAATCAAACGTAGTAAAATTCAAGAATATTAAAACAGTAGCTGACAAAGCTATAAAAGCTGGATATAAAGTAATAGGTATGTCAGCCTCTGGACCAGATCAAACTGATGCTTTGGTAAAAGAGAATAACCTAGGTTTTGATTTTTACTTTACCGATGAAACTACACTTAAGACTATTGTGAGATCAAACCCTGGGATTTTGGTTATAGAAAAAGGAACCATAAAACAGAAAGTACATTACAACGACTTAGAAGATTTAATCTTCAATTAAGATATTTAACTGAAATAGTATAATTAGAAATATAACAACATGAGAGCAAAGATAGTAGCAGGTAACTGGAAGATGAATAAGAATTTGGCAGAGACTGAAACACTTTTAGCAGAGCTGTCGGCAAAATTGCCAGATACAAATGCAGAAGTTATGGTAGCGCCAACATATGTAAACTTGGCTAGTGCAGTACATGCTTTAGAAAGTTCTAAAATTGAAGTTATTGCACAAAACATGCATTATGCTGAAAGTGGTGCTTTTACTGGTGAAATTTCTGCAGATATGTTATTGAACATTGGTGTTGATACCGCAATTATCGGTCACTCTGAAAGAAGAGCGTATTTTGGTGAAGGCGATGAGATACTTTCAAAGAAAGTAATTACGGCTTTAAATAAAGGTATTCGTGTAATGTTTTGTTTTGGTGAGGAATTAGAAGATCGTAAATCTGGTAACCATTTCAATTTAGTTGAAAGTCAGTTAAAGAATGTACTATTTAGTTTAGAACCATCTGCGTGGACTAATATCGTGTTGGCATATGAACCAGTTTGGGCAATTGGTACTGGTGAGACAGCTTCTCCTGAACAAGCGCAAGAAATGCACGCATTTATTCGTAAAACTATTTCAGAAGCATTTGATGCTACTATAGCTAATAATGTAACTATTCTTTACGGTGGTAGTGTTAAGCCAGGTAATGCAGAAGAGATTTTTTCTAAACCAGATGTTGACGGTGGTTTAATAGGTGGAGCTTCATTAGTTGCTGACGATTTTATTGCTATCATTAAAGCTTTTTAAGCGAAGTATTTAAAAATGAGCGATACAGTATATATTGAATACCGTTTTACGGTAAAACCTAAAGATCCGGCTTCAGACCTTCTCATTGCAGAATTGGGTGAAGTCGGTTTTGAAAGTTTTGTTGAAGAAGAAGATGATGTGTTGGCATACATTCAAAAAACTGATTGGTCTGAAGGTATGTTAGCGGATCTTCCGATACTACAGAATCCGCGATATGCATTTACTTTCGATTATAAAGAAATAGAGCAAGAGAACTGGAACGCCACTTGGGAGCAAAATTTTCAGCCTATTATCGTTGATGATATTTGTATGATAAGAGCCCCTTTTCATGAGGCTATTAATGTGGATTATGACATTGTTATTGAACCAAAAATGAGTTTTGGTACAGGTCATCACGAAACAACCCATATGATGTTACAGCATATTTTACAGTTAGATGTAAAAGGTGAAACTGTGTTAGATATGGGTAGTGGTACAGGGGTTTTAGCGATTCTTTCGGGTATGCGTGGTGCTACTACTATAGATGCCATCGATATTGATAATTGGTGTTATTTAAACGCGAAGGAGAATGTTGAGCGTAATAAAATGGACTTCATTTCTGTATATGAAGGTGATGTGGCGTTACTAGCGGGTAAGAAGTATGATTTGATCATCGCAAATATTAATAGAAATATTTTGTTGGCAGATTTACCGAGCTATGCGAAATCTTTAAATGCAGGTGGTACTTTGTTATTAAGTGGTTTTTATACTGAAGACTTAGATATGATCACGCAAAAGTGTACGGAGTTAGCGTTAAAGTTTGAAAAAAACCTTGAACGTAATAATTGGGTTGCCGCAAAATATGTAAATTAGAAGGTATTAATTGGAATATGATGAGTACAAGAGAAGAAGTTTCCGAAGAATTACTTTTAGAAGAAGAAACGGTTCAACAAAATGAAATCGTTCTTTTTAATGACGAGGTCAATACTTTTGATCATGTTATAAATACTTTAATGTCTGTTTGTGAGCATTCACCAGAACAGGCTGAACAATGTTCTTTAATAGTGCATTACAAAGGTAAGTGTACGGTTAAGACTGGTGAGTATGAAGAATTGAAACCACAATGTTCTAAATTACTACAAGCAGGACTGAGTGCAGAAATTGTTTAAATCAGGCTTCATAAATTATAGAAGTGTAAAATAGTATTGAAATAAAAAAATCCCTTGAACCAAGTTCAAGGGATTTTTTTATTTCAATTAAACTCTTAAAAGAAATTTCAATAAGTCTTTAAATCTATTAAGCTTATACTAAAGGTACTCCGTTCAATCGTTTCTCGATTTTCTTCTTTTTGACTGTAACTTCTTTCATTACATCCATTAAATTAGAATCTTTAGTTTCCTTATATATTTCATTAATGCTTAAAATAAGTGCTTTTGCCTCTCTCGACGCCTCTACTCGGTCACTAGTAGACATATTACTCATTTTTCGACCTATAAATTCCTGAGCTTTTTCAAGTAACTCCATTTGCTTCTTTTTTTTCAAAGTTAACATAATATTCAAATTACGCAATTCTTTGTCAATTGTATATAGTTATGAGGCTATTAGATAATAGTATTTATGAACAATTTAACGAAATAGGGGTGTTTTGAGCGCTTTTTTTCAATTTGAATGTTAATTTTTATTGTCCGATTGGTGTTTTTTCAATCTTTTTTGACAAAGTATGAGAAAAATTACGTTTAATTCAGTGTATTTAAGTAGTTGATTGTGATATACTCATTTTAAAGAACTAAAATTTTTTATAAGTGTAATTTTAGGTGTAATTACTTGCAAAATATCTAAAATTAGATATATTTGTGTAATCGATTGCATAAAATTAAGGATGACTTGTAAAGCAACTTTTAAGCACTCTATGTTGTTATACTGTGAGTTTTGAATGTAGGTTTACTTTTTGTGCTGAATTGAATTAGTTTTTCGAAATCGAAACTAATTGCTTCCTAGTTTTATGTTAATGATGTTTTTAAATACATGGTAAATTGTACTTAATAGAAAAATTTAAAACTACAATTTAAGAATTATAATATGATAAAAAACAAAACCTTTATAACTGATGATTTTCTATTAGAAAATAAATTTGCGCAAAGGCTCTATCATGATTATGCTTCGCAAATGCCAATTATAGATTACCATTGTCATTTGCCACCAGATGAAATCGCAAATAATCGTCAGTTCGAAAATCTAACCAAAATTTGGAATGATGGCGATCATTATAAATGGCGTGCGATGCGAACTTTTGGTATTGATGAAAAATATATTACCGGTAACGCTCCAGATAAAGAGAAATTTCTTGAATGGGGTAAAGCAGTGCCCTATACATTAAGAAACCCCTTGTATCATTGGACGCATTTAGAACTTAAACGCTATTTTGATATTGATTTGCTATTAAATGCTGACACTGCTAGTGACATATATGAAGAGGCAACAGCAAAACTTCAAACTTCAGAATATAGCTGTCAAAGTTTAATTAAAAAGATGGATATAGAGGTTATTTGTACTACTGAAGATCCTGTTGATAGTTTAGATCATCACGTTAAAATAAAGAATAGTAATTTAAATACAACAGTGAGTACGGCATTTAGACCAGATAAAGCTATTGTGATTTCTAATGATACATACCTTGATTATTTAGAAAAACTTTCTGCTGTTAGTAACGTAAACATCGATTCTTATAGATCTTTGTGCGATGCGCTTTCTGTACGATTAGATTATTTTGCTGAAAATGGATGTACATTATCGGATCATGGTCTTAGCTATGTTCCGTTTAGTGCATTTACAGATGCCGAAATTGAAAACATTTTTCAAAAAAGAAAAGAGAAAAAGCAATTGTCTTTAGAGGAAGACGAAAAATTTCAAACAGCAATCTTATTATTTCTTTGTGAGCAATACCATTCTCGAGGATGGATACAGCAATTTCACCTAGGCGCATTACGAAATAATAATGCAAGAATGACCCGTATTTTAGGTCCCGATACAGGTTGGGATTCTATCGGAGATTATTCTCAGGCAAGAACCCTTTCCAGCTTTTTAAATGCTTTAGATTCTAAAGACAAGCTTACTAAAACTATATTATACAATCTAAATCCGTCAGATAATGAAGTTCTAGCGACAATGATTGGTAATTACAATGATGGTAAGGTTAAAGGTAAAATGCAGTTTGGTTCTGGTTGGTGGTTTATGGATCAAAAAGACGGTATGACTAGGCAGCTTAATGCATTATCTAATATGGGGTTAATTAGCTGTTTTATAGGGATGTTGACAGATTCAAGATCTTTTCTTTCATACCCTAGGCATGAATATTTTAGACGAATTGTTTGTAACCTTTTTGGTCAAGAAATGCAACGTGGAGAATTACCTCAAGATTTTGAATTGGTGGGGCAAATTATACAAGATATTAGTTATAATAACGCAAAGGAGTATTTCAAATTTTAATTCCTCGTTTCCTAAGAGAGAAATTGTTCAGTTAAAAATTGCGGAAATCATTAGCCGTTTAATCCAACACTATGAAAAGTATAAAAATACTATTGCTCTTTATTATGGTCTTAACCTTTTTATGTTGTGAAATACAGACTGAAGTAAAGACATTGCGTTTAGGTCATGGTCTAGATGTTAGCCATTCGGTACACAAGGCGATGGTGAAAATGGGTGAAGATTTGTTGGAGCGGTCTGGTGGTAAATTGAAACTTGAAATTTACCCAAGTCAACAATTGGGTACCGAAAGAGAATGTCTTGAACTTTTACAGATCGGTAGCTTAGATATGACCAAAGTTTCAGTGGGAGTTTTAGAGAACTTTGCGCCAAAAATAAAGGTGCTAGGGTTACCATTTCTTTTTAGAGACCGTCAACACTCTTTTGATGTTCTTGACGGACCAATTGGTGAAATGCTTTTAAACGAAGGCGAGAAATATTGGTTAAAAGGCTTAGGGTATTATGATGCCGGTAGCCGTAGTTTTTATACCATGAATAAACCCATTGAAAAACCAGATGATCTTATCGGTGAAAAAATAAGAGTGATGGAAAGTGCAACTGCCGTAAATATGGTGAAAGCGCTAGGTGGTTCTCCTACACCTATTTCATGGGGAGAATTGTATACATCTTTACAGCAAGGTGTTGTTGATGGGGCAGAGAACAATCCACCAAGTTTTTACCTGTCCAGACATTACGAAGTTTGTAAATATTATTCGTTAGATGAACATACTGTACTACCAGATGTTTTATTAATCGGGACTTATGTATATGATAAGCTCAACGAACAAGAAAAGAAGTGGCTAAATGAATCGGTGAAAGAATCGGTTAAATATCAGCGTATTCTTTGGGCAGAAGCAGAAGAGGAAGCTTTGCGAGAAGTTCAGAAAGCAGGTGTACAAATTATAAGGCCGGATAAAACAATTTTTGCGGAAAAAGTAAAAAGCATTTTTGAAGGATATAAAGAGGATAAGGAAATGTATTCGCTTATCAAACAAATTCAAGAAACCAACTAATTACTATGCGAAACAAAATAGATTCCGTTTTGGGCAAGACATTGGTACTGATCATGTCGGTTATGGTCATAAATGTATTATGGCAAGTATTTACAAGATATGTAACGGGTAACCCAAGTTCATTTACAGATGAGTTAGCTCGTTATCTTATGATTTGGATCGGGGTTCTTGGCGCTGCATATGTATCGGGGCGAAACTTGCATGTGGCTATAGATATTTTACCGTTGCGACAGAGTAAGAAAACACAGAAGAAATTGAAGATAATAGTAACCATTTTAATTATACTATTTGTCTTCTTTGCTTTTGTAATCGGCGGGTCAAGGTTGGTTTATATCTCTTATGTTCTAGGGCAACAATCACCGGCATTACAATTACCATTAGCACTAGTTTATCTTATAATCCCTATTAGCGGCTTGTTGATTATGTATTACAAAATGTCAGACCTAAAAAATATCAGCTCATGATGGAGCAACTACCAATTATTGTTTTAGTACTAAGCTTTATTTGTTTGTTATCTATAGGTACACCTGTAGCTTGGAGTATAGCAATTTCGTCTTTATTGACCATGTTGGTGAGTATACCTGCAATGCCGGCATTCACTACAGTATCGCAGCGTATGGCGACCGGTTTAGATAGTTTTGCGTTGTTGGCAATTCCGTTTTTTGTATTATCGGGAGAACTCATGAACAAAGGCGGTATAGCTCATAGACTTATTGCCTTTGCCAAGACCTTGGTTGGATCTTTCCCTGGCGGATTGGCTTTAATAAATGTCATAGCAGCCATGTTAATGGGAGCGATTGCGGGTTCTGCAATGGCGTCTGCATCTGCAATGGGAAGCATCTTAGGCCCTGAGATGGAAAAAGAAGGTTATTCTAAAGAATTCGGTGCTGCTGTAAATATTACTTCTGCAACTACAGGCTTAATTATTCCGCCAAGTAATGTATTAATCGTTTATTCATTGGCAAGTGGTGGTGCATCTATTGCAGCATTGTTCTTGGCAGGATACATTCCCGGAATAATGACAGGATTATTTCTTATGATTGTCGCATCTTTTTGGGCAAAAAAGAAGAAATATAAAGTTGGGAAACGCAGCAGTTTAAAAAAGGTGGGTAAAACATTTATTGATGCCTTACCTAGTCTATTTATGCTGGTTGTGGTAATTGGAGGTATTGTTACCGGAATATTTACAGCTACTGAGGCATCTGCTATTGCGGTATTATATAGTTTAATTCTTGGCTTTATTTATAAGGAGATTACCTTGCCGAAATTGCCACAAATATTATTAGATTCTTCAGCTACTACAGCAATTGTAATGTTGCTGATAGGGTCATCTATGTGTATGTCTTGGGCTTTGTCTTATGAAAATATTCCGCAAGATATCAGCACAGGACTTTTAAGTTTAAGTGATAACAAGATTGTCATTCTTTTGATCATTAATTTGCTTTTATTGTTTGTAGGTATTTTTATGGATATGACTCCTGCAGTGCTCATTTTTACTCCGATATTCTTACCGGTAGTGACCAAATTAGGGCTAGACCCTGTACATTTCGGAATCATCATGGTATTGAATCTATGTATTGGCTTATGTACACCACCTGTTGGTTCGGTATTGTTTGTTGGAGTAGGTGTGGCTAAAACTACTATAGAAAAGGTCTTTAAACCCTTGTTGCCGTTATTTATAGCAATGATTGTTGCGCTATTTTTAGTTACTTATATTCCGCAATTAAGCTTATGGTTGCCTAGTTTATTTGATTTGTAGCATTGCGCAATTATAATTAAAAGCTGAATTGAGATTGAAGGTAGATGTAATTATAATTTACTTGTGTTTGCTAGATGATTTTCTAATAATCAATTTAGCAGGTAGCACAACGTCTTTATGAGTTTTCACATCTTGATTACTTTCTATCTGCTCTAAGAATACTTTTGCAGCCATTTTTCCCATTTCAACGGGTGACTGATCTACAGAGCTAATAGAGGGTTCTAAAAATTGAGTAAAGGGTTCATTACTAAATCCTACTACACAAAAATCTTCTGGTATTTTTACAGCTATACTTTGTAGGTATTTTACAGCTCCCAACAATCCATTATCTGTAGAAGAGAAAATAGCATCGGGTGGTACTGCTAAGTTCATGAGTTTTTCAGCAGCTTCTTTACCTGCTTCTATATCACTTTTTAAGGTAATTACGTAATCGCTATTGTAGGCTACACCATGTTTTGCAAGTGCATCTTTATAGCCTTTAAATCTGTTGTTATACAGTTCAATATTTTGGTTTACATTAAAATGGGCTATTCTTTTGCAGCCTTGGCTTATTAAATGTTCGGTTGCATTAAAGCCACCTTGATAATCATCTATGGTTACCGTACTAATATCATCAAAATGTAAAACACGATCAAAAAATATAAAGGGAGAAGATTTTTTTAAAACCTGATGTAATTGATTTTTATTCTCATTTGTAAAAGAGGTAGACACTAGAATGCCATCGACTTGAGCATTTATCAAATTTTGAATAATTTTCTTTTCACGATCATTTTCCTCATGAGTTTGAGAAATGATAACGTGAAATCCTTTAGGGTAGAGCTCTTCTTCAATACCGCGAATAACCGAGGCAAAAAAGTTTTTATTAATGAAAGGTACAACAACACCTACGTTGTTACTCTTACCACTTTTAAGTGCCACCGCGAGCCTATTTTGTTTGTAATTTAATTTTGTTGCTGCGGCAAGAACAAGATCACGAGTTTTCTCGCTTATTTTAGGATTATTGTTTAAAGCCCTAGAAACAGTAGCTGCGGTAATATTCAGCTCTTTTGCAATATCGTAAATGGTAGCTTTCTTGCTCATAGATAAGTGTAGGCTAATTTACGATTATTGAATTATAAGGGATATTTAAACGGCTTAAAAATTATAGCTTTATTAAATTTTAAAACTACAACCTTCTTCAATTTTCTTTTGATATTTATCTTCATCTACTTCAAATAGAAAAGCTCCTTTTTTAGAAGAGCTCATATCTTTTTCGTTCGTTTTCTTTAAAAGATCGAAAGAATTAAATTTATTGATGAAATTTCTTTTATCCAATTCAGTATCTAAAATGGCCTCATACATTTTTTGAAGTTGGCGCATGGTAAACTTTTCGGGTAAAAGTTCGAATCCGATGGGTTTATTGCTAATTTTATTTTGAAGTAATTTGAGAGCATCTTTTACCATGCCATTATGGTCAAAAATTAATTCAGGACAATCTTTAAGATCAAACCATTTAATAGGGTTTTGCTTTAAAAGATCTTTACAATGATGTGCGATATCAATTAACGCAAAATAAGATACAGATATAGTTCTTTCTTCGGGATCACGGTCTAATTTAGAATACGAGTGAACCTGATCCATGTAAATATTATTCAAACCCGTTAAATGGTTAAGAATTCTTGTAGCTGCTGCATCTAAATCTTCCTCTTTTTTAAGAAAACCACCTATAAGGGACCATTCTCCCTTTGCTGGTTCAAAGTCCCTTTGAACGAGTAAAATTTTTAATTCTTCTTGATAAAATCCGAATATAATACAATCTACAGCAAGTAAGACTTTGTCTTCTTTGCGATAATTATTCAAAACCATTTTTTAATTTTTGCTTGCCTAATTTAATAAGATTGAATCAAATAAAACTGCTTTAAATACGAAAAGGTTTGCGCATTTTCTTATATAGTTGCCTATTATTAAATGTGTTAATGAATTTTTTGATGTGTATTGCGGAATTTAATCTAAACGAAACGCTGCTGCAATATTACGTCAGTAAGTGTAAAATACAGCGCGCATCAAATTTTAAGTAATACTGTCCATAGCACTAATTTAACTTATTTCAAATATTTTATAATGAACTCAAATTAATTTATAATTTTTTAAAACAATCTTGTTATAAACTATCTTGAAGTATTAAATGTAGTTAGGTCAAAATAAAGTTTATCGATATATTTAAAATTCCACCAAGCCAAAATAGTATGAGATTAGTAAAACATACCATACTTTCAATAGTAAGTTTAATTATTTTGATAGCGTATTTGTCTTGTAACGAGAAAGGGAAGAATAACGTAGTCGCGAAAAAAGAAAGTGTCATGCAAATCGAGAAAAGTAGTTATGGGACTACCACCAATAATGAAAAAGTAACACAGTTTAAACTGCGAAATATAGAAGGTATTGATGTCACTATTATTACTTACGGAGGTATAATTACAGAAATTATTACTCACGATTCTGAAGGTAATATGAAAAATGTAACTCTTGGTTTTGACAGCCTTCAGCAATATGAAAAAGAGAACCCTTTTTTCGGAGCTCTTGTTGGTCGTTATGGAAATAGAATTGCAAAAGGAAAATTTAGTTTAGAAGATGTAGATTATACTTTGGCAAAGAATAACGGAGAAAATTCTTTACATGGTGGATTAATGGGGTTTGATAAGGTTGTTTGGAAAGTAGAAGAGGAAAAAGAATCAGATTCGTCTGTCTCTTTAAAATTAAGCTACCTAAGTAAAGATATGGAAGAGGGTTTTCCTGGAAATTTAAAAACAACAGTAACCTATACATTAAACAAAGACAATAGTTTAGATGTTTTGTATGAAGCGACTACAGATAAAACTACAATTGTCAATTTAACGCAACATTCTTATTTTAATTTATCAGGAAATTTCTCTGAATTAATTTTAGATCATGAAGTAGAAATTGATGCAGATAAATTTGTGCCTGTTGACCCAACATTAATACCAATAGGTGATTTGGCTTCTGTAGAAAATTCTCCATTTGATTTTAGAAAGATGCGATTTATTGGTGATGCAATTAATGCAGATAATGAACAGATTAAATTAGGGGTAGGTTACGATCATTGTTGGGTGCTTAATAGTCAAGAAAAAGGATACCGTTCTGTTGCAAAAGCATATCACGCTGAGTCTGGGCGCTTAATGGAAGTGTTGACCGATCAACCTGGTATGCAATTATATACCGGTAACTTTTTAGACGGAACTTTACCTGTGCCAGGTGGTGGTGCTTATGTAAAAAGAAGCGGATTATGTTTTGAAACACAGCATTATCCCGATTCTCCAAATCAACCGCAATTTCCAAGTACTACTCTAAAACCAGGTGAAAAGTATGTCACTAAAACAACTTTTAAATTCTCTACAAAATAAGTAGCGCACTTGAAATATGATAATTGCTGTAGTTTATAGTACTACGATTATTTTAGTGAGTATTATGAAATAGCTAAATGGAGAAAATTTTCTATTCCTGCCATAATTTCCTTTTGTAAGTTGTAATTTTTACATGGATTCGTTGTGCTAGTAATTTTGGTTTTTGAGAAAATTAAAACCATGATTACAAGATATATTTATCTAATAAGAAACATCATGCAAAAACCAAATAAAAGATTAGAAGGGCAAACGTGCATAGTCACTGGCTCTAGCGATGGTATCGGCGAAGCCGTTGCAAAAGCAATGGCAATGGAAGGTGCCAATATTGTAATTAATTACCATAGTAGTAAAGAAGAGGCTGAAGAGGTTGCAGACTGGATCAGTAAAAACTCTGATGCTGGCAATGCCATTGTAGTTAAATGTGATGTTAGTAAAGAAGATGAGGTTAAAAACATGTTCAAGAAAACGGTAACTGAATTTGGCACTGTAGATGTTTGTGTTGCCAATGCAGGCTTACAGTTGGATCACCCACTGCATGAAATGCCATTGAAAGATTGGCAAAGAGTGATTGATGTAAACCTTACCGGACAGTTTCTTTGTGCTAAAGAAGCGATTATTGAATTTAAAAGAAGAGGAATGCGGCCAGAGGTTTCTAAATCTTTAGGAAAAATAATTCATATGAGTTCTGTTCATGAAGTTATCCCGTGGGCAGGTCATGCAAACTATACTGCCTCAAAAGGCGGATTGGTCATGTTAATGCAAACCATTTGTCAAGAATATGGTCCAGATAGAATTCGATGTAACTCTATCGCACCAGGTGCTATAAAAACAGATATCAATAAAGATGTGTGGAGCACACAAGAAGGTAGAGATGGCATGTTAAAATTAATACCCTATAAACAAATAGGAGTGCCAGACGATATTGGTAGTGTGGCTAGTTGGTTAGCATCAGATGAATCTGAATACATCAACGGAACAACCATTTTCGTAGATGGTGGTATGACGTGTTACCCCGGGTTTACTGCGAATGGGTAAAATGAAAACTAAAAAAGCCACCCAATTGGGTGGCTTTTTTTATATCAAAAAGTGAAATGAATTATTTCATCATTGGCTTGTAATCAAATTTTTGTCCGCCAACAGATGCATCTGCCATTAATCCTGCTTTTGGTAAAGCGAAAACGGCAACTCCGTCTCTATATTTAGCATTTACTGCAACTCCAGATTTTAAAGCAACTGCTGAAGCTTCAGCAGAGAATTCAAAATCTCCATCTTTAAACTCAGCTAAATCATCTGCTGTTTCAAAAAATATTACTTCCGTAATCGCTTGTCCTCCTGCTTGTAGACCTACACTTAATTTTTTTAAATCAGCCATACCTACCATAGTTCCGTTTTCGTATACAACACCATTACCTGATGCTCCGCCTATGATGAATCCGCCTTTACCAACATTTGGGAATATTACATACCCGGCAGAATTGGTGAAGAACTGGTCTAAACCAACTTCCATAGTCATTAATTTTTCTTTTGCATTTTCTGAATCTTTAATGATTTTCTTGTCTTTAGTGCTTTGAGCGTTTACTCCAACAGCTAAGAATAATAAGGTTACGAATGTTATTGATTTTAAAATTTTCATTTGTTCTAGATTTTATATTTAATTATTGTTTTCTTACAACAAAGGTAGATTTAAGCAAGGGTCTAGTTTGTCTTAAAACCTATATATTTTGATTCAAAAAAGTGTTAAATATATGTGAATCAGTTAATTGTAAGTTAAATTTAGAAAATTCGAATTTCAACGATGTCATAACTGTTTCATTGAATGGAGATTATCTTACAAATCGATTTCTTAAAAATTTGTTAATTAATTGTATAAGTTTTATATTCATGAAATATTAAAACTCAAGATGATGGAGAATAACGAGAACTTTTTAGATTCTAAGATGATTGCAAACTTTTTAATAGCATTTGCATTGATGATTACTGCCATCTATTACTTTAACTATTCTGATGAAATTGAAGGAGAGGTTAATTCTGTTATTGTAAATTCATTGAAAGATGTAAATAATAGCTTGGCTGAGCAAGATACCGCTCGCAAATAATTGAAATTTCTGACCATAACTATAGGCTGTCAATTCATTGCAATTGGCAGCTTTTTTTTATACATACTATTTAATTCGTTTGTTTCTTACCGATAATGACATTTGCTATTAAAGCTGCAACAATCATTACTATACCCAATAAACTCCATGGAGAGTAAATATCTCCGAACCAAAAAACACCCACCGATATGGTGAATATGACTTCAATATATTTTAGAGGAGCCACCAAATTTGTCTTCGCAATCTGAAAAGCCTTAGTCATAAATACCTGACCGAAAAAACCGAATATACCTAAGCTTGATAATAATAACCAATCTACACCCGCTGGGTTGACCCAATTATTAATACTTAATATTCCGCCAATAACAGTACCTGTAAACATAAAGTAATTAACGATTACCAGAGGGTGATCACTATTCCCGATTTTTCGAATTAGCACATATACTAATCCGCTGAAAACAGATGCAACCAATACTAATAGTAAACCAGTGGTATTTATATTATTATCAAACCCTTTTAAGACTAAAACGCCAGCAAAGGCTAATAAAAATAGAAACCATTGAATTGGTTTTAATCTTTCTTTGAGTAAAAAAACAGCAAAAATTGCGGCATAGATAGGGGCAAGGTATCTTAAGGAAACAGCGGTACCCACGGGTAAATATTTCAACGACATAAAGAATAAACTCATTGCGGTTAAACCAGCAAGGGCTCTAAATATCATAAACTTTCGATTGTTTCCTAAAATGGGAATACCCTTTAGTAAGATGTATGATGTGCCTAGTATTAGCGAACCAATTGTTCTAAAGAATACAATTTCGAATGTGGGAAAATGATCTAGATATTTTACGAACGAGTTCATTAAACTAAATGAAAACGTGCTTATAATCATAAATAAAACTGCCTTCTTCATTATCCAAAATTATCTTTACAAAGTTACTTGGCAGAATTAGAAATTTCTTAATCTATTCGTGATAATTGTGTTTCCATCAAAAGTTTTGTCATTCTCTTAATTAAATGGATTTATATGTAGCTGGTCAATTAGATAATGTGAGTTTATAAATGAATTTGAAAATTTTAGAGCCTAATTTTTATGATCATCATTTTGGCAAAAAAATAATAAAGATCAATATTCTTGTCAAAGATGGGCTTTAGAACTAAACACATAAGTATTTGTTATAAAAAATAAACAGTAAAGGTCATTTTTAAGAAATCTATTAACTTGCCGTAACAAAATATATAGGTGAATTTCAGCTCTTTTTTAAGTGACCTGAATCACATTGAGATTGTTTAAAAAAAATAAAAATGAACGAGTTACTTTCGCTGAAAAATAAAAATTATGCCCTCTCTGGTGGCACAGGAACCTTAGGTGGTTCAATTGCTCAATATTTAGTTGAGAATGGTGCGACAGTGCTACTTTTGGGCAGGTCTGAAGATAAATTGAAGAATAAACAAAATGAGTTAAATACACTAGTTCCTAATAGTACATTTATTTTCAAGGTAGATGTTATGGATGAAGCTGAACTAACCAATTTAAGAAACACCATAAAAAAGGATTTTAACCATTTAGACGGACTAGTAAATTTAGCGGGTGGTAATATACCTGGTGCTACTGTACAACCAGATCAGACGGTTAGAGATATTGCTATGGACGATACTAGAAAAGTTGTCGATATAAATTTATTCGGTACCGTAATACCTACAGTTATTTTAAGTGAGTTAATGGTGGAACAAGGTTATGGTTCTATTGTAAATATTTCTTCTATGGCTGCAAAACAAACTATTTCGAGAGTACTTGGGTATTCAATGGCTAAAAGTGCTGTTGATATTTTTACGAAATGGATGGCCAATGAATTAGCTTCTAAACATGGTGATAAAATAAGGGTGAATGCCGTGGCGCCTGGTTTCTTTATAGGTAATCAGAATAAACGTTTATTGACTAATGAAGATGGGTCTTTTACAGAGAGAGGAAATAGTATCATAAAGAATACCCCAATGGGTCGTTTTGGCGATGCTTCTGAGCTAAATGGTATGGTTCATTACCTTTTAAGTGATGCATCAAGTTTTGTTACTGGAAGTATTTTTGATGTCGATGGCGGATTCACTTCATTTTCTGGAGTATAATTGATATTTCTATTTATCCATATTACACCTAATAAAAACTCTAAGTTGCTCTTATATACCAGGCTTTTTATCGTATTAATCGTTGGTTGCATTTTATGCTCTTGTGAGAATACATCTAATGAATCGATAAATTTATTAGATGAGTATACCATAGAAGCCGGATTTAATTTAGAGTTAATTGCAGCTGAACCGCTGTTAAAAGCCCCCGTTGCTATCGATTTTGATGCAAAAGGTAGAATTTGGGTGGCTCAGATGCCCGGTTATATGGATGACTTACAAGGCTCAGGTGAAAAAGACCCTTCTGGTAGTATTGTCATTCTTGAAGATTTGGATAATGATGGTATCGCAGACCATTCTAAAGTTTTTATGGATAGCTTGGTCATGCCAAGAGCATTGGCGCATGTGTATGGCGGTTTGCTATATGCTGAACCTCCTTATTTATGGTTCGTTGATATTGAAGATGATAAACCAGTGAACAAGGTTATGGTCGATTCTATTTATGCGGTAGAGGGCAATCCTGAACATCAACCTAACGGATTAGAATTAAATATTGATAATTGGATCTACAACGCGAAATCTAATTTTAGATATCGAAGAGAAGCGGGAGTTTGGAAAAAGGAAGCTACAACGTTTAGAGGTCAATGGGGAATTACTCATGATAATTTTGGGAGGCTATATTACAATGATAATTCTAGAATTCTATTAGGTGATTATGTGCTACCGAATACCTTAATCAGTAATGAATATTTTACTCCTAAATCTAGTGTAGATAAATTATTGACTATTGATCAAAGGGTTTACCCTGCATTTGCCGGGTCGGTAAATAGAGGGTATGCAAAAGGAATTTTGAATGCAGATAGTATTTTAGTAAATGCAACCGCTGCCTGTAGTCCCTTAGTATATCGTGGTGGCGAATTTACCCAATCTTACGATGAGAATGTTTTTGTCTGTATTCCTGAAGGAAATTTAGTTAAACGTACCCTTTTATCTTTTACCGGAGATTCTACTATTGCAAAACAAGCTTGGCAAGATAAAGAGTTCATTACCTCTACAGACGAAGGTTTTAGACCTGTAAGTTTAAAAAACGGTCCAGAAGGTAATATGTATGTGGTAGACATGCATAGAGGTATGATAGGTCATCATGCGTATATGAGTCCGTATCTAAGAGATAAGGCAAAAGCGAAGGAATTAGATACAATCGTAAATTTTGGAAGGATTTTAAAAGTTTCTCATGAAGATGCAAAAGTTGAGGTTATGCCAGATTTTGATGCTTTAAGTGGAAGTGAATTGGTTTCGTTACTAAAGAATGATAATGGTTGGATTCGTGATCGTGCCCAACATTTTTTGATTTTCAAAGAGCTTAAGAAACCTATTGAAGAGGTAAAAGAAGTTGGACTCTATACAGGTAATCAATGGAGTCAAATTCATGCTTTGTATGTGTTGGAAGGTTGGAATGAATTGTCATTTGATTTTTTAACCAATGTGATTATTAATAGCAATGATAATGTTACGGCTCATGCTCTTGTGCTTCAAAAAGGATTTGCATCCGAAGAAAATATAGAAAAAGCAGCATCGATTTTCAAAATTGTTTTGGACCGTGATACTGTTGGTTTAGATCTTTATCTAGGTAATTTGTTAGGTAGTTATATTAAGATTGATGAAGAACGATTTTTACCTTTTATGATAGAAATTTTAAATAGAAGAGAAAACAATATTACCATTATAGAAGCAGTAATTGCTGGATTGAGTGCCGTTGATTCAGATATTTATGCCAATACCGTTGTAATGGATAGTCTAAAACATACTCCTTTTGTAAATAAGTTGGTAAGAACTATTTCAAATAAAAAAGCAGGAAACATGAATGCTATTTTCACAAGAAAAGTTACCCATGAAGATACACGTACTAGCGGAGCTAAAATGTTCTTTCAAATCTGTGCTTCATGCCACGGAGCAAATGGTAAGGGTATAGATGGTTTGGCGCCTCCGCTTATGAGCTCTGAACACGTGAAAAATACAGAACGTTTGGCATTGATTATTTTACATGGTCTAGAAGGTCCGGTTCATGTTAATGGCGAAGAGTACAATATAAACTTGGCAATGCCCGGGCTCATAAGAAATGAAAATATAAGCGATACCGACATTGCCAATATTATATCATATGTAACGAATGCTTTTTCAGATGAACCGAAAAGGCTAAGTACAAAACGAATACAAGAACTGAGAAGTGTGAAGTCTTCAACCGGTATGGAATTCACGGAAAAAGAACTTCAAGCACTTGATAATTAATAAAACTGATTACAAACTTTTTCTAATACCCATTTCTAGTCCTCTTAATTCAGCTAAACCTCTAAGTCTGCCAATTCCTGAATACCCGGGATTTGTTTTCTTTCTCAGGTCATCTAACATTTTATGGCCGTGGTCTGGTCGCAAAGGCATTCTTGTATCTTTTCTACCAGCGGCTTTTCTTTTATATTGTTCTTTTACCAATGCTTTCATTACGGAAAACATATCTACATTTCCTTCTAAATGATTTGCTTCATGAAAATTGTCGTCGGCATCACGTTGTGTGCTACGTAGATGAATAAAATGAATACGGTTGCCCAAACGTTCTACCATTCCCGGTAAATCATTATCTGGTCTTACCCCGAATGATCCAGTACAAAATGTTAATCCGTTGTTAGGGCTGTCAACTGCTTGATACAGATCAGCTATATCTTGCTCAGTACTTACCACGCGTGGTAGGCCTAAAATCGGGAACGGTGGGTCATCTGGGTGTATACACATGCGTATACCAGCCTTTTCAGCAACAGGTATAATTTCAGATAAAAACGCAAATAAATGTGCTTTTAATTCTTTTGCTCCAATTGCACTATAGGTTGCTAAAATAGCATTGAACTCTTCTAACGAATAGCCTTCTTCAGCACCTGGTAATCCAGCTATAATATTGTTTATTAACTTCGTTTTACCTTCTTCAGAAAGATTATCATGGTATGTTTTAGCGGCAGATTTTTGAGATGTTGAATAGGTTTCTTCGGCACCAGGTCTTTTTAAAAGGAATAACTCAAACGCTGCGAAAGCAGCAGCTTCAAAACGAAGGGCTTTAGAACCATCTTCAACTTCGTAATCTAAATTGGTTCTGGTCCAATCTAGCACAGGCATAAAGTTATAGCAGACTGTGTCTATGCCGCATTCACCTAAGTTGGTTAGTGTTTGCTTATAATTTTCGTAGTACGTTTTATAATCGCCTTTCTGCGTCTTAATTTGCTCGTGAATAGGTACGCTTTCTACGACAGACCAAGTTAAGCCTGCTGCTTCAATAATATTCTTGCGTTGCATAATATCGTTTACAGGCCACACGACACCATTGGGTATGCTGTGTAATGCACTAACGACACCTGTTGCACCTGCTTGTTTTATATCTGCTAACGATACTGGGTCATTCGGACCGTACCAACGCCATGTTTGTTCCATTAATTTATATTTTACTATGATGTGTTAGGGAATTAAATATCTTTAATTTCCCATCCTGGTTCATATGACCTTGACCATAACTTCATCGCTTCCCTATTAAATATACGACCTGTAGTTTCATCAATTTCAAAAGAGTCATCTATTCTATATGCAATATTAGCATAATGGGTTAACATTTGGCTTATAGCACCTTCGTCAATTGGTGAAGTTAATTCAGCTTTTCCTCTTATGGCATCAAAAAAGTTTACAGTATGCAATGTAGACATATCGCCACCACCGCCGAGTGCAGTGCCAGCTTCTTCGCCAGATGATAGGTTTTCTTTGATTAAGCCTCCTTTTTGATCAAATAATTTATAACCACCACGATCTATGTAAGCCGTACCCTCAGATCCCGAAACTATAGTTCCTCTACCATGTTTGTTTCCATATTTATGATAGCCGGTTCTACTATTTCCATCCCATTTTATAGTTTTGTTTCCGGCAAATTTAAAAGTAGCCTCCATGGTATCATACATTTCCCAGCCATCATCTTTGTAGTGATATTTTCCCGCGTCAACAGATACATGTTCAGGGTAGGTTACACCCAATGCCCAACGGGCAATGTCGAGTTCATGGGTAGCATTATTCCCCATTTCTGCGGTACCATAATCCCATCCGTACCAATGCCAGTTATAATCCCAAGTGTTATCTGTGTACTCGCGCCTTGGAGCCGGACCTTGAAAAAGTTCCCAATCTAATCCCTCTGGTGGGTTGGTTTTTGTTTGGTGAGGTACACGACCTCTTCCACTTATGTAAAATGCAGTTGCTTTATACACATCGCCAATAATACCATCGTGAATTTCTTTTATAATTTCTTGTGATTCTAATGCTGAGCGTTGTTGATTACCCATCTGAACCACTTTATTAAATTTCTTTTGATAGGCAACTACCAATTCACCTTCACGCGGATTATGGCTGCATGGTTTTTCTAGATACACATGCTTGCCAGCTTGCATTGCCATACATGCACCTGGTGCATGCCAATGATCTGGGGTAGCCATGAAAATGGCATCTACCTCTTTATCATCTAAAATTTTACGTATGTCATTCTCTAATTTTGGCTTGTTACTTAATCTGTCACTTACTTCAGTCAAAGCTTTATCACGTTGACTTTTCATAACATCGCATAGATAGGTAAGCTCTACATTGTTTTTCTTATGCGCTATTGCTGGTATATATGCCGAATATCTTCTTCCTAAACCTTGTATTGCAACATTAATACGATCATTAGCACCAATTATTTTAGAATAACTTTTAGCTGTCATTGCATTTGCGCTAGTACTAGCGATTGTAGCACCTACGGCGCCAAGAGCAGTTTTCTTAATAAAATTTCTTCTGTTTGAACTCATGGTAGTTATTCTTTAGTGTTGTTGATAGAACGAATTTTTACATTTTTGAAGGATACAAGATTGCCGTGGTCTTGAAGTAAAATTTGACCCTTTTCTAACTCTCCGAAATTTGGCCATTTCGCATATTTACTTTCAGCTACTAGCTTTCTGTATGCATCGCTCTTTCTTTCGTATTCAAGAACTTTTGTGCCGTTTAGCCAATGCTCAACGTGATTGTTTTTAGAAACAATGTGCGCAGTGTTCCACTCTCCAATTGGCTGAATTGGTTTATTGACATCTGCCTGTATTAAATCATACAGAGAACTAACAGTTCTGCTACCTTCATGGTTACCCAGTTTTGCATCGGGGTGAAGGTTGTCGTCTAAAATTTGATATTCTAAACCTATAGAAGAGCCTTCGCCTTTGTTAATATTGGTGTCCACATAATATTTAATACCACTATTGGCACCTGGTGTTAATTTGAAGTCAACTTTTAATTCAAAATCTCCATACAATTCTTCAGTAACAATATCGCCACCAGCAGTAGATTCTGCACCTCCAGAAGCCAATACACTTAAAACGCCGTCTTCAACTATCCATCCTTTATCAGGAAATTCTTCTAACTTGGCACCTTTCCATCCATTAGTTGTTTTTCCATCCCAAAGTAATTTCCATCCATCTTTCTTTTCATCGATAGTTAATTGATTTTTGGTGGTGATAGGGGTTAAAGGAGAGGCTTTTGAATATTTGGACACACTATCGGTTACTATTTTTACATTTTTCCAAATAATATCTGTTCCGGCTTTTTGATCTTTAGAAATACTATGGACTTGTAAACTAATAAATCCCTTAGCTGTTTTGTCATCAATAAGATACGCAGCTGGTACATCGTTAACCCATGTTTTTAAAGAATCACCAATAGCTTCGATTCGGTAGTGATTCCACTCATTTTGTTTAAAAGCTTTTTGTGCAGCAGGGTTATCTGTCATAGGATTTAACCATCCTCGTCTGCCCTCATCATATATTCCGCCACTCCATGCTCTTTCAGAAGGGTCTATTTCAATTTGATAGCCATGCACTCTACCATTCTGATAATTAGGGCTGCTGTTACTTCTAATCTGAATACCTGAATTCATGGTAGAATCAACCTTGTAATCCAATTCTAAAATAAAATCATCATATAATTTTTCGGTAGATAGAAATGTGTTCGGTGTGCCGTGAGTGGTAGTGCCTATTATTGTACCATCTTTTATAGTATAAGTGGCTTCCCCGCCGAGCTTTTGCCAACCATTTAAAGTTTCGCCGTCAAAAAGGTCTACCCATGGCGTGTCATCTTTTGAATTTTCTTTACAGCTCGAAAAAATCAAAAGAATTAGGATAGCAATTGTGTTTGCTGTTGTTCGCATCTTGTTCGTTTTAAATTTAGATATGGTTAAATTGTATTATTCAGATTTAATGTCGCAAGTAATTCAGTTTAATACGATATGTATAATGTGTAATCGATAACTTCTGTGAATATCTTTAATTTTTGTTTAAAATATTGAAAATTTGATAACCTAAAAATATATTATTTTTTGTAGCTGAGTTCTTTTTTCGATGTATTAACAAGATGTTAACAGTTGTGATTTTTCGATTTGTTTTTTTATATTAAAAAGTTATATAAAGATCATATATGGCATCTTTTTAATCATATCTATCACCTGTACGATTTTGAATTATCTAGTTTTAATCACAACAAATTTTACAGCTCTTTAAGAGAGCTTAATTCATACAGAACTTAAAAGAATGAAGAATGCTAAAAAATCTAAGAAAATTTCTGGTCAAACCCTTTCTCGAAGAGGTTTTTTGACTAAAACAACCCTGGCTGCTGGGGCAATTACCATTCTGCCAAGGCATGTTTTCGGCAGGGGTTTTACTGCACCTAGCGATCGAATTAATTTGGGTTTTATAGGCTTAGGTAAACAATGTAATGGGTTAGCTAAGAATTTTATAGGTAATACTAGTGCTCAAATTATTGCCGCCAGCGATGTTTGGTCTACTAAAAATGACTGGTTTAAAGGTCATGTAGAAAGTAATTACGCAGAAAAACGAAATCAAAAAAACTATAACTCTGTAAAAACATATTTAAATTATAAAGAGCTTTTAGAGCGCAGTGATATTGATGGCGTGGTCATCGCGACGCCTGATCATTGGCATGCCATACAGGCAATCGATGCTATGAAAGCTGGTAAAGATGTGTATTGTGAAAAGCCTTTAACGCATAATATTGAAGAAGGTATAGCACTTGTCAAG
Organism: Maribacter sp. 1_MG-2023; assembly: GCF_030547005.1. Taxonomy (GTDB): domain Bacteria; phylum Bacteroidota; class Bacteroidia; order Flavobacteriales; family Flavobacteriaceae; genus Maribacter. The sequence goes on from NZ_JAUOPN010000001.1 coordinate 264,795, forward strand.
ACAACCAAAAAGACAGGTCAAATTTTGCAAACGGGCAGTATGCAAAGATCATGGAGTTCTTTTAGAAAAGCATGTGAACTAATTCGTAATGGTTACTTGGGCGATATTAAACAAGTGCTTGTAAATGTTGGTGACCCAGCTATTCCATATAATTTAAAAGCAGAAACAATGCCGTCTGAAGTTAACTGGAACAATTGGTGTGGTCCAGCTCCTTTGTTGGCTTATAATCATCGTTTGGCACCTTCTCGTAATGATGTTGATTTTTGGCCAGATTGGCGACTTTTTGAAGAAGTTGGCGGTGGTATTCTTTGTGATTGGGGTGCGCATATGTTCGATATTGTTCAATGGGCTTTAGATATGGATCGATCAGGACCTGTAAAATACGTTCCGCCAACTGATAAAAATGCAGTACGCGGATTGAAAATGTATTATGAAAACGGAATAGAAATGATACATGAAGATTTTGGTAGAGGATGGGGTGTGCGTTTTATTGGTTCTGAAGGCACTATGGACGTAAGTAGATCGTATTTAGAAACTACTCCAGAAAATATTTTAACTACAGATTTATCTAATGCCAAAGTAAAACTATACAATACTGAGGGTAATCATCTTCAAGATTGGTTAGATGCGATGAAGAATAGAACGCAGCCAATTTGCGATGTAGAAACTGGGCATAGATCTGCTACAGTATGCAACATTGCCAACATTGCATATAATTTAGGTAGACCGTTAGAATGGAACCCAACAAAAGAGAAGTTTTTAAAAGATGCTGAAGCCAACAAAATGCGTGGTAGAAAAGCACGCAAGTTTTAAACAAATTATTTAGATATTCACCTGCTCTTTTCTGAAAAAAGCAGGTGTTTTTCCTGTATGCTTTTTAAATAACCTTGAGAAATAAGAAATGTTATTTAAACCCACTTTTTCAGCAATTTCGTTTAAAGAATCATTAGTGGTAAGAAGTAGCAATTGTGATCGCTCTATTCTTTTTTCTTGAATGAATTTATTGGGGTTAGACTTATATGCCTGTTTAAAAAGCTTTGAAAAATGATCAGGACTATAATTACAAATTTCAGCTAACTCAACTACTGTAATGGGTGATTGTAAATTATTGTTGATATAATTCAATATGTTTTGCATTCCATAATTAGCAACCTGTATTTTATTTTGAACATTAAAACTGGTAATAAATTTTGAGAAGAGTACGGTAAGTAAACCTTGGGTTTCAAGAAAATCTTTTGTGCTCAACACCTCATTCTGCTTAATAAAATCTTGCAATGTAGGTTTATTGTCATATGTTTTTGGATCACTATTCATTATTTCTCTATTGCTGTTTAAGGAAAGTAAACGTTCAAAATACTTTTTGTCGTTTTTATCTGCTTCAATTTCATAATTAAAATCTTTTATGCCGTAGATAGAAATTCCATTATTTACTTCTTCTAAAAAACTAATGTAAAATTGCTCATGGTAGTTGTCACAAGAGAATTTGGCATAACAATAACTTGGTATCAAGTACATGTAGCCCGGCTTTAAAGTAAATATCTGATTGTTATGGTACACTTTAGCACTCCCCTTGGTGATGTAATACATTCGGGTGAACGGACTGATCACATTTTCAAAATTCCATGATGTGTTAAGCTTGGCATAGCCAACATTCAAAAGAGTTAAGCGTAAAGATTGAAGAACTTGGATCATTATTTTTTGCTTAATTTTTTGTTTAAAGGAATTTTATAATACTGATTATCGTATTAGTGAAATTATAATATTCTTTCAACCATCAGCTGAAAGAGTTTAAAAATAAAGAATTTACCCATAACATCAACTCGATATAATATGAACATATCGGAAATGTACATTTTATAAACTGATTTGTTACAGGCTTTGGGGTTATGATAATTTATTTTTGAAAGGTTACTTATTTTATAAATTATTATGACAAATTTTAGCAAACTTATAATTTTAGGATTTTCTATTGTCGTATTATCATCTTGTGGTGGTACCGAGCTTCCTGAATTGGTTGCGGTAGCTTATGATAAACTGCCGGAAGAAGTAGATTTTAATCAACATGTAAAACCTATATTATCTGATAAATGCTATTTATGCCATGGTCCAGATAAAGGAAACATTAAAGGAGGTCTACAACTTCATGATGCAGAATTCGCATACGGCGAACTAAGTGAAACGCCTGGTAAGTTTGCGATTACACCTGGTAATTTAAAGAAGAGCGAATTTTTTCATCGTATTATAACAGATGATCAAGACTTAATCATGCCTGCACCAAGTTCTCATTTAACCCTTACCGCTTATGAAAAAGCGGTGTTAGTCAAGTGGATAGAAGATGGTGCCGAATACAAAGATCACTGGGCATTTTTGCAACCAGAAAAGTATGATATTCCTAAGGTAGACCAGAAACAATTCGTTAATAATGAAATTGACAATTTTGTATTGGCAAAGTTAGGTGAAGTCAATCTTAAGCCATCTGAAATGGCTTCGAAAGAGGTATTGTTGCGTAGAGCTTCTTTTGATTTAATAGGTTTGCCACCAACACCTGAAGAAATAGAATTGTTTTTAAAAGATACTTCTTCGAATGCATTTGAAAAACAAATAGATAGATTGCTAGCTTCAACGCACTTCGGGGAACAAATGACCCTCGATTGGATGGATGTTTCGCGCTATGCAGATACCCATGGGTATAGTAATGATAGATATAGAGACACTTCACCCTGGCGCGATTGGGTCATTAAATCATTCAATGAAAATATGCCATATGATGAATTTCTGACTTGGCAATTGGCGGGCGATTTGTTTGAGAATCCTACAATAGAACAAAAACTAGCAACTACATTTAATAGATTGCATCCGCAGAATTTAGAGGGTGGTATTATTGACGAAGAATTTAGGTCAGAATATGTTGCCGATAGAACAGCTACAGTAAGTCAAGGTATTTTAGGCTTATCTTATGCCTGTGCAAAATGCCATGATCATAAATACGATCCCATCTCTCAGAAAAACTATTACGAGATGTATAGCTTTTTCAATAACATAGATGAAACAGGATTGATTCCTTGGGATTTGGCAACACCCGTACCGGCGATGTTATTACCAACTGAAGAGCAAGAAGGTGTTTTAGCTTATTTAGATGAAATTGTAAAAACCAGTGAGAAAAGACTGGCGGAAATAGAAACAACCGAAGTTAAGAAAGCAGATGTATGGTTGGCCAATAACGAGTATAGTAATATTCCGGTGAATTCTAAACCAAATGGTTTGGTTGCTTCATTTAATTTTGATGAACAAAAGCTTATCAATACCACTGGTGGTAATGGTCGTAATAAAATTCAAATGCGTCAGCAGTTTGTACAAAATGAAAAAGCGGTTTTTAAACAGGGTTCTTCGGGCAAAGGTTTAGCGATGGATGGTGATACGTGGCTAGATTTGGATAAAATTGGAATTTATAAAAGAAATGAACCGTTTAGTGTTTCTATTGAAGTATTTATACCGACAGACTTAGACGACGGGGTTATATTCCATAAAATGAATAGCTCAGAACTTCACTCGTTTAGAGGGTATCATCTAAAAATAAAAGAGAATAAAATAGAAGCATTATTAGCACATGTGTATCCAGATAATGCGATAGTTATTGAGTCTTTAAACGATGTGCCTAAAGAGAAATGGGTTCAGTTAACGATGACTTATGATGGTTCTAGTAAAGCTGAAGGAATTTCAATTTATCAAGACGGCGAAAAGCTGAAAACCAAAACTACGTTCGATAATCTTTATAAAGATATTGTATTCAATGGCTTACAATTATACGGGGCAAAGAGTCCAAAATTAGAACCTGGTTTAAGAGTAGGGGCTATTTGGCGAGATAAGGGTATTAGAGGGGCTGTAGTTGATAATTTATTGGTGTTCGATAGAGAAATTTCGGCTATTGAGGTGCTGCAAATAAAGAATTCTGATAAGTTAAAAGAGCTGCAACAAAAGCAATTTTCAAACTTAAGCGAAACTGAAAAAAAACTATTATCAGAATACTTTTTAAATACAAAATCTAAAGCATATGCAACTGTTCTTAAAGAGGTAGAGCTTAAAAGAAGAACTTTAGTAGATAGTACAGAAAGGGTCAAACAAATAATGGTAATGAAAGAGCGTAAAACGCCTCGTCAAGCTTATATTTTAGATCGTGGAAATTACGATTCACCTACCGATTCGGTTTTTCCGAATGTGCCTGAAGATATTTTATCATGGAAAAAAGAATGGCCAAAAAACAGGCTGGGTTTAGCTAAATGGATAACAGATGAGAAAAATCCGTTGACGGCTAGAGTAACGGTGAACAGGTACTGGCAAAATTTATTCGGTAGAGGGTTGGTATTAAGCTCAGAAGATTTTGGTAATCAAGGCGATTTACCTACTCACCCTAAGTTGCTAGATTGGTTGGCTATTCGTTTTGTAGACTCAGGCTGGGATGTAAAGGCGTTATTGAAAACCATGATGATGTCAAGAACATACCAACAGAGTTCGGTTATAAGCGAAGAACTTCTTGCAGTCGATGGGGAAAACAAATGGTTGTCTCGAGGACCTTCTACACGATTATCAGGTGAGATGCTTCGAGATAATGCGCTATATGCATCAGGGTTATTAAATGAAAAAATTGGAGGGGAAAGCGTAAAACCTTATCAACCCGAGGGATTATGGGAAGTGAACGGTGATACCTATGTTCAAGATAGTGAAGAAGGGCTTTACAGAAGAAGCATGTATACTATTTGGAAGAGAACGGTTCCAAACCCAACTATAGCAACATTTGATGCACCCACAAGAGATTTATGTTCTTCTCGACGACAGAAAACAAATACGCCATTACAAGCCCTAGTTATACTTAACGATCCTACATACATAGAGGCTTCAAGAGTTCTAGGGAAACGAATTTCTGAAGCTACTTCTATTGAAAAGGGTATTCGCTCAGCGTTCAAAAAATTGACGGGTAGAGCACCTAATCAGAAAGAATTGTCATTATTGATGAATCTTCAGAAAGAAGAGTATTCGAAATTTCAGAAGAACATTGATAAAACAAAGGGCTGGATAAATACAGGAGTTTTTAAATTAAGCGAAGCAGATGACAAAGCCCTTATTGCTGCAAATGCAGTAGTGGCAAGTACAATTATGAATGCAGATGCCACCATCACAAAAAGATAAATTGGTAACTTTATAAGTATAAAGCTATGTGTAACGATCATCAACATAAATTAAGGTCTAATAATAAAGATTTACAAAAACTAGAAAGCCAGCTAGATAGAAGGCATTTCTTAAAGAGAACTTCTTTGGGTATTGGAGCTCTAGCTTTAGGTAGTCTTTTGGGTACCGAAAAATTATTTGCCGGTATTGGAAAGCACAGTGCTCCCGAAGATATTTTAAAGGCATACAATAAGAATAGATTAGGATTGCCACATCATTTGCCAAAGGCGAAAAGAATCATCTACCTTTTTCAAAGTGGCGGACCATCACAAATGGATCTCTTCGATTACAAGCCAAAACTTTCAGATATGTTCGGTAAAGAACTACCTGATTCTGTAATGAGCGGTCAACGCTTAACAGGTATGAGCGGTAATCAAAGTACCTTACCTATTGCACCATCAACTTTTAATTTTAAACAATATGGAGAGTCAAGAGCTTGGGTAAGTGATGCTATGCCATATTTATCTGAGGTGGTAGACGATTTGTGTTTTATAAAAGGTATGCAAACTGATCAAATTAATCATACACCGGCAATTACTTTTATGCAAACGGGTAATCAGTTACCGGGCAGACCGTCTATTGGTTCTTGGTTGAGTTATGGTCTTGGTTCTGATAATGAAAACCTACCTACGTTTATTACGCTGGTTTCTAAAAATGGAAAAGGACAACCATTAAAAGCTAGTTTATGGGGTAACGGATTTTTACCTACCGAACACCAAGGCGTGCAATTTCGCTCGGGTAAAGACCCAGTGTTGTACCTAAGTGATCCAGAGAATTACGATGGTAATGATCGTAGGCATATGTTAGATTATTTGGGTGATCTTAATAACCTTCAACACGATGCTTATGGTGATCCAGAAATTCAGGCTAGAATGTCGCAGTACGAAATGGCTTTTAAAATGCAAACTTCTGTACCTGAGGTTTCAGATCTTTCAGACGAATCAGACAGCACTTTTGAGATGTATGGTAAAGATAGTAGGGATCCAGGTACCTATGCCGCAAACTGTCTAATGGCAAGAAAACTATTAGAAAAGGGCGTAAAATTTGTGCAGCTGTATCACCAAGGTTGGGATCAGCACAACTACTGTCCGGGTGGGGTTAAAAGTCAATCACAGAAAACAGACCAAGCTACTGCTGCATTGGTTAAAGATTTAAAACAACGTGGTATGCTAGATGATACCTTGGTAGTTTGGGGTGGTGAATTTGGTAGAACGGTCTATTCTCAAGGTCAACTTACAAAAGAAAACTATGGTCGAGATCATCACCCAAAAGCATTTACCATGTGGATGGCAGGTGCAGGTGTAAAGCCAGGTTTTAGCTATGGTGAAACTGATGATTTTAGCTATAATGTGGTTAAAGACCCTGTACATGTGCACGATTTTCATGCAACGCTTTTATATCTATTCGGTGTTGACCATGAACGATTAACTTTTAAACATCAGGGTAGACGATACCGTTTAACCGATGTTCATGGTAACGTAGTTAAAGATTTATTAACCTAATAATCAACCAATACCCTTATGCCAACCAGAAGAAATTTCATAAAAAGAACCACTATTGCAGGTGCAGCTATAACCTCTGTACCGACATTCGGATTCAATATACTGAAAAAGAATAAACCGACTGATACCATATTAGGCCATGGCGATTATCAATACAAGGTGCATAACGATTGGGCGCAAATAAGTTCGGTTAGAACACCCTTGTTGAACTGCCATGAAATGGAAATGGATAGTAAAGGTCGTTTAATTATGATCGGTGATCACCCACAGAACAATGTATTGATCTTTGATAAATCTGGGAAATTATTGGACTATTGGGGAACCGCCTACCCAGGTGGTCATGGGTTGACTATTTCAAATGAAGGTGGCGAAGATTTTCTATTCTTGGCAGATTCTGGGTGGTACCTAAATAAAACAGGAAAATTGATAAAGCATAACGGTAGAGTTTCAAAGACTACGATAGACGGTAAAGTGCTTTTTGATATTGGGCATCCACAAACTATTGGTGTTTATGAACCGGGACTAAATTATTGCCCTACAGAAGTTGCTGTGGGTCCTAATGGTGATATCTACGTTGCAGACGGTTATGGGCAAGATTTTATTTTACAGTATAATTATAAGGGCGAGTTTATTCGCAAATGGGGCGGTCACGAAAATGAAGATTCAAATTATAATCTTCAAAATGCACATGGTATAGCAATAGATTATAGAGATAAAAATAACCCTATGGTGGTCTGTACTTCTAGAAACGAACAATCGTTTAAGTGGTTTACCCTAGAGGGTACCTATGTTAAAACACTTAAACTCCCTAATATGCAGGTATGTAGACCTGTTTTTGATGATACTAATTTGTACGCCGGCGTATGTTGGTCTCAACCTAAAATTGGAAAAACAAATTGGAAAGATCATACTGGCTTTGTTACCATTTTACAAGGTGATAAAGTAGTTTCTAACCCAGGTGGTACTTCGCCCGAATATAAAAATGGTGAACTGCAAAAATCATATCAGTTAGAGAATAAGCCTATTCTACATGGTCATGATGTATGTGTAGATGAAGATAAAAATTTATACATCTGCCAATGGAATGCCAATAAAACGGCACCCATTAAATTAGAACGTGTTTAAAGTGATTTTGAAGAAATAGTTATGGAGAATAGTGTTCCAGATTTTGTATTGTTCTTAGGTAGATTTCATCCGCTTGTGGTGCATTTACCTATTGGGTTTTTATTCTTTGCGTTTGTATTGGAAGTTTTTAGTAGGTGGAAAAAGAACCCTGTGCTGACCTCAGGTACTCCGTTGGCTTTATTTTTAGGTGGACTTAGTGGTGCCGTTGCGTGTATTTTAGGGTATATGTTATCATTAAGTGGCGATTATGAAGAGGCTGCTTTAGATACTCATTTTTGGTTTGGTATTGCAACCACTGCTATTGCATTTTTAGCATGGGGTATACGAATCGAAAAAATTAAAGTACCAAGTTTAAAAAAGTTACAGACAAATATTTCATTTTTAACCCTATTGGTAATTCTATTAAGTGTTACGGGTCATTACGGTGGTAACCTTACACATGGTAGTGATTATTTGGTGAAATATATGCCTTTTGGTGGTGCAGAAAAACAAGAATTGGTTGCGGTCACTAAAGTTGAAGATGCTGAGGTGTTTGGTCATCTGGTAAATCCTATTTTGCAGAATAAATGCGCAAGTTGCCATAATTCAAGTAAAAAGAAAGGCGGACTTTCAATTGCAGATAGTCTTGCTATTCTTGATGGCGGAAAAAACGGTGACATATTAATTCCTGGTGATGCATCGAATTCTGAAATGCTGAAAAGAGTATTGTTAGATCCGCATCACGATGATTTTATGCCGCCCGAAGGTAAAACACCCTTAACCGAAGAAGAGATAGCTATTTTGACGTATTGGATTGATAATGCGCAGGCGAATTTCAAAACTAAAGTAGCGTCGGTTGAAACAGATGAGAATATTATGGGTATAGCTAGCACTATGCTTGGCTTGTCAGCAGGTTCTTCTGATGGTTCAGAGATACCGATTCCGAGTGTGAGTTTAGTTGCTGACGATAAAATAACTGAACTACAGGTAGAAGGCTTTAGATTACGTGAACTAGCATTTGAATCTGGATTGTATGAAGCTGTATTAGCGCCAAATTCAAATGAAAATGGTACAACGGATGCCTTGTCTAAAAAACTAGAAAAATTACTTTCTATAAAAGAGAATATTCTTTGGTTATCATTAGAGAATAATCATATTAAAGATGACCATATAAAATTGATTGCTCAGTTTATAAATGTTCAAAAATTGAAGTTGAACGATAATCCGTTGTCAGATGCAGCAGTTGCTCAATTAACGCAGCTAGAGAATTTAACGAGTGTAAATTTATTAGGTACTGAAATAACGGCTAAAAGTATCCCTTCTTTTTCTGAAATGAAGCAGCTTAAATATGCCTATGTTTGGAAAACGAATATCAAAAAAGAAGATTTAGAGAAGAAGGGGGTCAATGATTATCCTAAAATTATAATTGATTAAAGCTCAATTAAGAGTACATACGCACATGAAGAAAGGTATATTTTTTAGTTGCATTGCTGTTTTAATGTTGAAAGGTTGTTCTGCACAAAAAGTTGTTACCGATACTGAAATTAATAAACAACATTATACAGCCGATTGGGAGTCGTTGCAGCAATATGAGGTGCCTGAATGGTACAAAGATTTAAAATTCGGAATCTATTTTCACTGGGGACCGTATTCTGTGCCTGCTTATGAAAATGAATGGTATTCTCGGTGGATGTATGTTGAAGGGCACCCAATAAATACCTACCATAAAGAAACATACGGTTCATTAGATACATTCGGTTACAAAGATTTTGTACCCATGTTTAAGGCTGAAGAGTTTGATGCCGATGTTTGGGCAGATTTATTCGTAAAAGCTGGTGCACAATTTGCAGGTCCTATTGCCGAACACGCTGATGGTTTTGCGATGTGGGATAGCAAACTGACACAATGGGATGCGAAGGATATGGGACCAAAAATTGATGTAGTCGGTGCTATGGAAAAAGCCGTAAAATCTCGGGGACTTAAATTTATTACCACCTTTCATCGTCATTGGTTGTATGCATGGTACCCAACTTGGAATGACAATACAGATGCTTCAAATCCACTGTTTGAAGGGCTTTATGGTCCGAAAGTTCTCGAGGGTACATTTGTTATGGCAAATAAACCTACAAACCCCTTACCTGATGAAAAGTTTAATCAAGATTGGTTAGATCGGCTTACGGAATTAACCACTAAGTATGATCCTGATATTGTTTGGTTTGATAACAAAATGGATATTATAGGTGAAGATTATAGAAAGCAATTCTTAGCAGGTTTTTATAATAGAGGCCTTGAAAAAGGGAAAGATGTAGTCGTCACCTATAAGTTTACCGATTTAGCGGTGGGCTCTGCAGTTTTAGATTTAGAGCGCTCTAGAATGAGCGAGAAAAAAGAGTTTACTTGGTTAACTGACGATTCTATAGATTGGAAAGCATGGAGCAACATTGAAAATCCTGAATATAAATCTACCAATAGACTAATAGATTTTTTAGTTGATGTGGTTAGTAAAAATGGTGCGGTACTTTTAAATATTACGCCGACCGCTGAAGGTAAAATACCCACGGAGGTTGAAGAACGTTTGTTGCAAATGGGGGAGTGGCTGGCTATAAATGGAGAAGCTATTTATGGAACTAGACCTTGGAAAATTTATGGAGAAGGACCAGCAGAAGTAATTGAAGGTCATTTGAGTGAGCATAAAAATGCCGATAATACAGCAGAGGATATTAGATTCACTACTAAAGATGACACGCTTTATGCCATAGTTCTAGATTGCCCACAAAAAGAAATACATATAAGGGCTCTAGGTAAACAGGAACGAAAAATAAGAAGTATTCAACTTTTAGGGAATCCTGAGAAAATCTCTTGGGCACAAAATGAGACTGAACTAATTATTCAAGCTTCTAAAAATAAAAATGGGGATTATGCATTTGCTTATAAGATTGAGTTTGTGAAATAATGTATTTCATAAAACACTAGAAAGCTATATTTATAGATAGCAATTGGTTAATCGGGAATAAAGCTTTTTAAGTTTTATGATGAAAGATCATATGTTATAGTGTAAAAAACATTTGAAAAGATATTTCTTTAGTGGTCGATTAACTTTATATAAAACAAAAAGAATGAAGTTTTATATGTTGAATTATACGATATTTTATGCACTAGCTGTATTTGTATTTACCTCTTGCAGTAGTGGCGATGACTCCGCTAATAAGGTTGAGCTAGATACTGTAGCCCCTACAATAAATTGTCAAGAATCTATAACTATAAACGTTGAGTCTTTCGTAGATGGTGCTGAGGTTACTTATGAAACTCCCAAAGGCAGCGATAACGTAAGCGCAATTACATCTCAAATTGAGGGTTTGGCAACAGGAGCAAAATTTCCGATAGGTACAACAATCAATACTTTTGAGGCTAGAGATGCAGCAGGAAATAAAACGACATGTAGTTTTGAAATTACCGTTGTACAGAATGATCCATCTGTAAACCTGCCTTATTTTATCAATGCAAACCCTACACCTGAAGGCAAAAAATGGACAAAAGTCGAGAATATGTCAGATGAATTTAATGGAACCACTTTCGATGATGACAAGTGGCATAGAAGCCCATCGACCGATGGCTTTAATTGGATCGGTCGCCCACCGGGCTTATTTGAGTCTGATAATGTTTCTGTTAATGAAGGTAACATGAATGTTACTACCGAAGAATTTGAAATTCCAAAAACAGTTAATGGTATAGAGTTTACTCATGGTGGTGCAATAGTACGTTCTAAGTTAAATGCAAAACATGGGCATTATTATGAATGTAGAATGCAAGCGAATAAAACAATTATGTCTTCTACTTTTTGGATTTCTTTTCAACAGAATTGTAATACTGGTCCTCTAAGAAAACTCGAATTAGATATACAGGAATGTGTGGGTAGACTTACAACGACCGCGGCTTGGGCTGCAGATTTTGATCATATATATGCTTCTAATACTTGGAGACATGAAAGGGAATGTGATACCGAAGTTACCGGGTCATTACAAAGTCCCGCCAAAACAGTTTTAGAAGAAAAAAATAATTCTAGATACTTTGTATACGGATGCTGGTGGAAATCGCCAACTGAGATATTATTTTACTTGGATGGACAATTAGCACATACCATTACAAATCCTCCTGCTGATTTTGATTTAGAGGGTCATTTAACCATGGCAATAGAAACCTATGACTGGAACCCGATAGATTCTGAAACCATCTTTGAAACAGGTTCTTTTGATGATTTAACCACAAAATATGATTGGATTAGGTCTTGGAAATTAGAGGATGAATAAGTAAAGCCCTATTACATTTTTATTTCAAAGGATAATTACAATAAAAAAGACGGAGTTGGTAAAACAACTTCGTCTTTTTTTATTGCATGTTTTGAACTATTATTTAGATGCGATTGTTATTTATTGTTCTGTAAATAGGCGAAGCTTATCATCATTAATAGCACTTAGAATTCCAGTTTTGTCACCAATAGTTATTTTTTCAATTCCTTTAACATTGTATGGAAGTAAAATTCCACTTTCCAAGTAATTTAAAGCGTTAAAACTTCCATTGTCCGTACCAATAAATAGTTGACCTATTGATGCATCTGCTCTTGTAGTTTCAACTTCAACTTCAAACTTGTTTCCCGCTATTAAAATATCAAGAATATCATCGTTATTAAAGTCATCTATAATAATGCCGTTAATGACCGAAAACTGAGCTTCTTTTGGTAAGGCTTTGATCCGTAATTCTCCATTGTTGTTTTCTAATATGATGCTTTCAAAAATTTGAGTTTCATATTTCAATGCATTTTTAATATCAGGTAAAATATCGTCAATATCTGCTTTTGCAAACTGTTGATAGGTTCTGAATTTTCGGCTTATCTCTGGTAATTGTTGAGAAGAACATTCTTTACCACGCACAGGTACAAGCCTATCTTTGTAGTGCTTAGTCAGAAAAATATCATTGGTGCCATTGCGATCAAAATCATTTGCATAAATAGTAAATGGTTTTTCAACGCTAGCCGTAAATTTGTAGTTAAGTCCAAGGTTTCCTATTATAAAATCAGTATCTCCGTCTTTGTCGATATCCGTGGCAACAATTTTGTTCCACCAACCACTTGTTTTCGTTAAATTAAAGGATGTTGTTGCATTGATGAATTCTTGACCTTGTTTTTTGAAAATGGTAATAGGCATCCATTCACCAACGACGATAAGCTCTTCTGTAGAATCACCATCAATATCGTTCCAAGTAGCCGAAGTAACCATGCCGATCTTTGATAGTTCAGGGGCAATTTTTTCCGTTACATCTGTAAAAATACCCTTATCATTTTCGAGTAAAAAGCTGTTTGGTGCGTTAGGGTAAGAATTAGGAATCAGTCTACCGCCAACGAACAAATCTAAATCACCATCCTTATCAAAATCTAAAGGAATAACGCATGAACCACTCTGTGTTAGCTTTGGTAAATTGTCTGATAACTCAAAATTACCTACACCGTTATTTAAGTATAATCGATCTTGTAGGGTGGGGGAGTTTTGTGAAAATTCATTACCGCCACTTACAACATACAAATCTAAATCAAGATCCCCATCTGCATCAAAGAACACTGCACCAACATCTTCGTTTTGGGCGTTTGTTTCAAAAGCAGATTGTTCTAATGGTATAAACTTGCCTTTTATATCTTGTACATATATCGAAGCTTTCTGATTTGCCGCGCCACCTACGTAAAAATCTTCTAAGCCATCGTTATTAACATCACCAACAGTTATACATGGACCATTTTGAGATAATTTATGTGGTAATAGAATCTGCTTTTTAAAATCATCATAATCGTTTTCATGATGAACAAAGGGTGAACTGAACTTTGAATCGGTAACTTCTGTAAAAATAGTTTTATTAAGGGTTTTAGGGGCTGTTTTATTTTTTGCGGCATCATAATTAATTTCTAGCATTTGGTTAGCCTGTACATGCTGTAGCCTGTATTCTTTACCATCTGTCCATATAATATCTAATACATCTATAGTATCTATTTTTCCCAATCCAAAATGATTGATTGGTTCAACAGATGATAAATAGCCTCTTACAGTTTTAAACTCATGATGTTGTATTTCGTTGTTGTACTTTAAAGTTATTTTGGCACCTAAACCCGTTGGGTTGTTCTTAGGACCGTTCAATTTTATTTTTAGATAATTATTTTCTAATTTTTCAGAAGTATTTTTATAGATAAATGCGGTACCATCTATATTATTAACAATGATATCGAGATCACCATCATTGTCTAAATCACCTAAAGATGCACCGTTAGATAAACTTTCTTTATCTAGACCCCATTCTTTGGTTTTTTTGGTAAATGTTAGGTCGCCATTATTTTTAAAAATATAATTTGGTTTTTTATTTTCTTTGAATTGATTTACAATGTAAGCCACATTTTCTTGAGTGGTCTTTTTACGAGCTTCCATACTTTGCATGTATTGCCCTATTTTAGCATTCGTGTCTTTGTCCCAAATATCTCTTTTAAATCCGTTAGTGATAAAGAGATCATTGAAGCCATCATTATCAAAATCACTACCTAAACAAGACCAGCTCCAATCGGTTTTTCCTACGCCTGAGTATGCACTGATTTCACTATACATACCGTTACCCCTGTTCAAGTGCAACATGTTATGCATGTATTGGTAATGAAAACCGCTCGTGGTCATATCGCTGAATAATTTTGTATTCATCGAAGCCATTGTAGTTTTAGAGCGCTCGTAATCTTCTGGTAACATTTCTAATTGAATGATATCTTCAAAACCATCGTTGTTAAAGTCCACAATATCTACACCCATTGCGTAAAACGGAACGTGGTTAAAACGCTTGGTAAGTTCATCGTTAAAAGTATTGTTGCCTTTATTGATGTACGCATAATCTCTTTCTAAATAATCATTTGAAACATAGATATCTATTTTACCGTCGCTATTTATGTCAGATGTAACCAAACCTAATCCATAACCGTAATTATTATTTATACCGGCCTTTAGCCCAATTTCTTCATAATTACCATTATCATTAATGTATAATTTATCTCTATAGATATTATCTTCGTTTGCTTTACCTTCTAGAACTTGAGTGTAGTTTTGAAAGAATTTTTCAGGTCTGTTAGTAAGGTACATGTCTAAATCATTATCATTATCGGCATCAAAGAATGAAGCCATTATCGAATAGCCAGCATCATTTAAACCAAAAGATGCCGCGTCTTCTTTGAAGGTCAAATCGCCTTGATTTATAAAAAGTAAATTTTCTCTGTCTTCCTTTTTGTTTCGAAACCCACCTCGGCATACATAAATATCAAGTAGATTATCTCCATTAATATCGACCATGACAACACCGTTATGCCATCCTTTATTTTTATCAATATTCGCTTTTGCAGTGATGTCTTCAAATTCAAAATTACCTTTGTTCAGGTAAAGTTTGTTTTCAACTTCGTTCCCTACAAAATAAATATCTGATAAGCCATCATTATTAATATCGCCAACGGCAACCCCTGCACCATTGTATACATAGTTGAAGAATTCATAAAAGTGTTCAAAATTCTCTTCAATGTCATTACTAAAAGTTATTCCGCTATTTTGTGAAGCTACTAACTCAAACAATGGTGAGTCATTTTCTTCTTTTAGTATATCTTCTTTAGTAACATCTTTTTTGCATGTAAAGAATGAGAGACAAGCAAATATTAAAGCTACAAACTTGTATTTCATAATTTAATTGGTGTTTTATTTAGAGGAAAGGAAAATAAAAAAAACTGCCTGAAATATTAATTTTCCAGACAGTTTTTTATCTATTCTTATATAAAAATTTTATTATGGTCGTGCTTCATCAGATTCAATTACTATATCGTCAATATAGAAATCAGCATAGGCAGCCCAAGCTGATACTATATTAAATTTGCCAGCATGGGTTGCTAATGCAGTAAATTTAAATTCAGATTCTAGCCATCTGTCAACTAAGTTTGGATCTCCTGCCATAGCGTTAAAAGAAAGCTGATTGGCACCACCTTGATTATTAAAGCGGAATAAAATATTAGGAGAATTTGTTGTCATATAGCGTTTAAACTTTATAACATAATTTCTGCCTTCTACTAAATTAACCTCAGCAGAAGCAGTTTCAGAATTAGCATTACCTAGTGTGGCACCACCATTTCTATTTAAAGCTAAGTTGATTACCTTACCTGAGGGGACTACACCTGTTGGTTCACCTGTTGGAGGATCTACTAATAGTACCTCTGTAATTCCATCAATTGTAGCATTTTGAGGTAATTTAATCCAATCAGTATCTAATGCTTCTTCAAATTGACCTTCAGAAATTAAAAACTGTTCTTTAAAAGACGCTACAGGTAAGTCTGTAAAAGTTTCTGGAGCCCTTGTATCCATAGCCACAATATTACTTCCTGGCAATAATGATACAGTAACATCATCATCTTGATAAATTGCATCTTGTAACTTAATGTTTAAAAAACCTGCATCAGTGTCATCAACAGATAAACTTTCTACAATAAAATTAACACCATTCACTTTAACCTCAATGAAAGCTTCTTGACCTGTAACAGGTTCAAAATCTCCATTAAAAGAAATGCTTATTGTTTCGTCTTCTAATTCCACAGCAGCATCTGGTACTAAAGGTACAGGCTCTGTAACAGTAATAAATCCTTCAACACTTTTAGTAGCCTCACTTAGCGGAGACTCTCTATGTGCAGTTAATGTTACCCTGTATGTACCTAATGTGTTGTAGGTTACGGTTGGATTTTCAGTGTTAGAAGTAGCGGGCGTACCACCTTCAAATGTCCATTCTAAAAAATCTTCTTCTCTTGCTTCTTCAAATAACGATCGTAAATTCTCAACTACAGGTGTAAAAGTAGTACTAGCACCGATAATAACTTCAGTATCTTCAGCTTCAAAATCAACTTTTACTTTATTATAAACACGAACTAAAAATTCACCTTCTTCAACCGTACCATCATCATGTGTTACTGATAATGATGTAAGATAACCTGGTAGAACACCCTCTGCATTTAAAGATTGCCCAGTTAGGTAATCAACATCTACCGTTGCTTGATCTGAGGTAGGAATGCTACCTTCTTCAAATGTCCATAATCTACTGGTAACATTTGTTGATGAATCAATATAAGTCACGGTACCTCCTTCGGTTATATTTCTGTTTTTTGCTGTTGCTTTAAAGCTTACATCTCTTATGCCGTCTCTAACATTACCATCTTCTTCACAACTTATAAATGTTGCTAAAAGTGCTAGTGTTAAAACCCACAGGCTATAATATTTTTTATTTTTCATTTTTATTATGTTTTTGTTTAGTAACCTGGGTTTTGAACTAGGTTAGGGTTTAATTGCATTTGAGCATCTGGTATAGGCCATCTGATTTCGAAATCTTCATATTGAGTAATAGGGTCACCTGCATTCGGTCCACCTTGGGTAATGCCTGAGATAGACTCTTTATATTTTCCAAATCTGATTAAATCATTACGTCTCCAACCTTCAAAACACAATTCTTTTCTTCTTTCAGATAACAATTCTGTAGCATTATCTTCTTGTGAACCTAAAGTCATCATATCTGCTGTTGATAGACCGGCTCTTGTTCTTAAACGATTAACCGTATTGTCAATAACACCCTGTGTTAATTTGTTTTGACCATTTAAAGATTCTGCGTAAAGCAATAAAACATCTGCATATCTTATGTATGGGTAGTCAAAAGGAGTATCATTGGCATAACCATTTGGGCTTTCAGCATGCCATTTCCAACCCCTCCAAGTATTTTTACCTACCGTCCATGAAGCTGGGTCTGTTACAGCTGTTTCAGGGTCGGTATTATTTGCATTATGTCGCGCTATGTTGTTGATCATACGCACATCATTGTCAATATCGTAACTATCTGCAAAACTATGGTTTATATGGCAAGTTCCCCAGCCTCCACCATTCTGAACGCTTCCTTGAGGACCAAAAAATGTACTTAATAGACCGCCCTCACCTAGGGCAGGGCCATCAATTCCTACAGCAAATACCATCTCTGTACTTTGTTCATTATCTAATGTAAAAACATCTCGATATACTGGTAAAAGCTCATAAACGCCACTGTCCATAACATTTTTTAATGCTTGTTCAGCTAAAGGAAACTTATCGGTCTGGTTTAATGGAAAACCAGTCATTTGTAGGTAAATTTTCCCTAATAATGCATTTGCAGCACCTGCCGTTACACGACCGCCACCTTGCTCTGTGGGTAAGTATGGTAAAGCAGAAATTAAATCTGATACCATAAAGTCATACACTTCTGAAGGTGCAGCTTGCGTTACATTGATGTCATCTAATGAAATAACTTCATTTTTGAGTAAAGGAACATTTTCCCATGAACTTACCAAAGCGAAATTTAAAGTTGTTCTAAGAAATTTTGCTTCGGCCACGTATTGGTTTTTTAGATCACTTTCTATTTGATCTGGTGACATAGCATCAATTCTATCTACAACACTGTTTATTCTATTTAAAGACTCATAATATTTTACCCATGCTGAGTTAATTGCACCAGTTGTTGGGGTTACTTGATGTAAGTAAATCAATTTACGCTCACCGCCCCAGTTAGGAAAAACCACTTCGTCTGCAGCGGTTGTACCCCAAAAAATAGACCAAGGTGCAGGGTTACTGCCACCGGTTGGTGCAATAGATTGCTGTACGGCATCATACGCACCGTTTAAATATGTTTGTGCACCTTCTTCATTTACCAAAAGTAAAGGTGGAGATACAAAGGTATCTGGGTCTTCTGATAAAAATGTATCACTACATGAGCTAAGGGTAATAATAGCTCCGAGTAGAATAAATGGTTTTAGGTAATTTGTTTTATATTTTTTCATAATCATTTTTTTTTAAAATCCAATATTAAGTCCAACTCTAAAAGTTCTGGCTCTTGGATAAGAGTCTGAGTCTAAACCAGGTGTTAGTTGGTTATTGCCAACACTTACCTCAGGATCGTATCCTGAATAATTGGTCCACACATATAAGTTATCTGCGGCAGCATAAAGTCTAAAGCTTTTAACACCTAAGCTTTGTGTTACTTTATTAGGTAATTTATAACCAATTGTAACATTGCTCAGCCTAAAGAAAGAGCCATCTTCTACATAATCTGAGTATGCATTACCACTTACACCTGCATCACCCAAACCATTTATAATAGGCACATTGGTGTCAGTGTTTACAGGTGTCCACCTATCTCTTATAGAACCGTATTTATTAAAGAACGGAATGTTTTGACCAGTACCCCTTACAAGGTTTTTATTGTAAACGTCATTTCCATAAGACCATGATGTTAACACAGATAAGTCGAAGTTTTTATACGTAAAATTATTGGTGAATCCTCCAAAATGCTTTGGTACGGTACGTCCAATAATCGTTCTATCATCTGAATTTATAATACCATCACCACTATCTAGTATACCATCACCATCGCTATCTACTGTTATTTGATCTTTAAGCTTAGGTAAACCCGGTCTATATGTTGCAGTATCGGTTCTACCAGAAGATACGACTACACCATCTTTTAGTTGGTAATTGAGTGCATAAAGAGGTAACCCGGTATCAGATGCATCTTGCGCCATTTTTTGAGCAGCTTCAGCGTCGGTTAATCCGTCAAAATCAACAAAATCAGAATATTGGTATATACCATCGTTTTGGATACCGTAAATAGAACCAACAGGTTCACCAACACGAGTAACATAGTCGATAGGAATTTGATTGTCACCAATAGCTCTTGTAAAGAATTCTGTTGCGCCTCCTAAATCTGTAACCTCATTGTCGTTGAAACTAATATTGAAACTAGAGTTCCATGAAAAGTTTTCATTATCGACGTTTACTGTATTAACAACGAATTCCAATCCTTCGTTTACTAAACTTCCAACATTCGTAAATACGGTTTCAAAACCTGTAGTACCTGGTATAGGTTTGTCTAGTAATAAGTTTGTTGTTTCTTTGTTATAGTATTCGGCATCTATAGAAATTCTATTTTTGAAAAGACCTAACGAGATACCACCATCAAATTGAGAAGTAGTTTCCCATGTTAACCCATCAACAACAAGATTTCCAATTGCAACACCAATGGCTAATTGATTACCATTGAAAATGGCTGAAGATGTAGCTGTTTGTGGTAATGATCTATAAGATCCTATAGCTGTATTACCAGTTTTACCATAACTTGCTTTTAATTTTAAGTTACTTATTGTTTGGTTATCCTTTAAGAATTTTTCGTTTGATACTTTCCATGCTACACCAGCTGAAGGAAAGAAACCCCATTTGTAACCTTCGGCAAATCTAGATGAGCCATCATATCGTGCACTTAGGTTTAAAACATAGCGATCGTCAAAATCATATTGTACACGACCTAAAACCGATCTTAAAGAGTTTTTATTAAAAGTTGATAATGTAGCAAGGGTTTCTTGTGCCGTACCCAAGTTATTCAAGTTAACGCCTGGTAAATCAAAACCTGTAGATCTAGAATTGGTAAATTCAAAAGAAGACTCTTGTTGTTCGTATACTGCAGTCGCATTTAACCTATGCTTACCGTACGTTTTATTGAACGATAAGTTTTGCTCTGTTGTAAGACCAACATTCATACTGTTATTGGTAAAAGCTCTTCCGCCAACAGATTGGCCATAACCAAATTTCTCTGAGAAATATGCCTGACCTTTACTAGAACCAAAATTACCTCTAAGTGATGATGTGAATTTTAAACCGTCTGCTAGTTGATATTCTAAGTAAACGTTTCCGAAAGAATTGAAACGTAATGAACGGTTGGTGTTTCCTTCTAATATTCTATTTGGGTTAACAACATCGCCCGAACGTAATGATACAATTCTACCATCTTCATCATATTCTGCATCATCATAACGTGTTAAACCTTGTACTGGGCTAAAAAGAATAGCACTAGTAACAATACCAGATTGACCGTTAGCATTTGAACTCGCAGCGGTTACCACACCTTTAGATTGTGTGAAACCCATATTTAAATTTACACCTGCCTTTAATTTTTTTGAAATATTCTGATTCAATCTTAAGCTAGCATTATATCGTTCAAAATCTGTGGTCTTAATAACACCTTCACTATTTAAGTATGAAAAAGATGCAGCGTAAGAGTTGGTATCAGATCCACCAGTCATAGAAAGGTTATAGTTACTTGTAATGGCAGTTCTAGAAATTTCGTCTTGCCAATCTGTAAGAATAATTCTAGGGTCATTTAAATTAATATCGTTGCCGAATTCATCTCTATAAGCTGAAACTTGTGGTTCTGTACTATATGGATCCCATGGAAAATATTCATTCCACCAATCTACATATTCTTGCCCTTTTAATAGGTCAATTTTTCTTGCTAGTGTTCCAACAGATGTATAGGTTTCAAAGTTTAAGGTCGACCTTCCTTTTTTACCGCCTTTAGTAGTTATTATGATAACACCATTTGCACCTCTAGAACCATAAATTGCGGTAGCAGAAGCATCTTTTAATACTTCTATTGATTCAATTGTACTAGGATCAATTGTAGATAAAGGGCTCGTAGTCGAATTTCCAAGTCCAACACCTGTACTTTGGTTGTCGCCTTGTAACGCAAACCCATCAATTACATATAAAGGGTCGCTGCTTGCATTAATTGATGTCCCACCACGTACACGTACTTTTAAACCTGCATCGGGACCACCTTCTGAGGCAACTACCTGAACACCTGCTGCCTTACCTGCAATACCAGCTTCGAATGAAATGGGTTTTATCCTATTTAACTCTTCAGCCTTAATAGATACTATGGATCCTGTAAGATCTTTTCGTCTTGCAGAACCATACCCTATAACAACTACCTCGTCAAGAGCAGAAACATCTTCAGCTAAGTTTGTGTTGATGGTTGTTTTTCCATTAACGGCGATTTCCTTTTTAGTATAACCGATATAGGTAAAGACCAAAACATCATCGCTATTTACATTAATGCTATACAGCCCGTCAAAATCAGTAACAGTACCGTTTGTAGTACCTTTTACTACTACACTAACACCAGGTAAAGGACCATCATCTGATGTTACCGTTCCTCGAATGCTGCTCGTTTGAGCGTTCATCGAACCCATACCCAATAGCACCAGAATTGCTATCAGTAGGGTTCCGGATTTCCGTTTAAAATAGATTTTCATTTTCATAAGTTGTGAATGTAATTAAGTTTAGTTCAGCAAATATTTAATTATTCCACCGGGTCCAGGATAACAAATGTTTTTTAAAGGGTAACAAATGTGTTTGTCTAAAAAAAAATGTTAAAGTGGTTGCTACTTTTTATTTTTAGGGCTTTTTAATTCCATTTTCACAATTATCATGCTTAATTATTATGAAATTTGTTTTTTTTGATAGCAACTGCAGGATTAAATAATTTAGCGTGTAATTCATTATTGGTAGTGGTATAAACAATCTCAAATGCAAGGAGCATTTTTATGTAAATAGGTTACGTGTAAGTTTATTTGTGAAATTGTTATGCTACATCTATTTGGTAATCGATATATGTAAAAAGCTACCTTTAATAAGTATACTCTTGGGTAATAGAATGAAGAAAACATCACTTTTAAAATAGAGAATTATGTCTTTATAAAGTGATTATCTTATTGCATATAGCTCATATGTTTTGTTCATAAAATCATTTGTTATTCCATAGTTCTAAAAAATAGGTAACTTTTGTAAAGCGTGTAATGCGTATCATGTATTGCAAATTCTGACCTTAAAAACTCTCTTAAAAATGTTCAAAAAACTCTTTTTTATTTTTCTGATAGGTGTATTTTTTTCTGCTTGTGAAGAAGCTCCTAAAGAAACTGTTGAGGCTAAAAAACCAAACATCATTTATATAATGGCCGATGATCATACGACTCAGGCCTTTGGTATTTATGGTAGTAGATTGGCGACCTTAAACCCGACACCGGCTTTAGATCAGTTAGCGAATGAGGGAATGGTCTTTGATAATTGTTTTGTTACAAATGCGATTTGTACGCCAAGTAGAGCTACAATAATAACAGGTCAATATAGCCAAGCAAACGGTGTGTTAGATCTAGAAGGTCATATACCACCAGATAGGCAATATTTGCCTCAAGAAATGGGCAAGTTAGGTTATGAGTCTGCTATTGTGGGTAAATGGCACTTAGAAGAAGAACCTGCATCATTTGATTATTATGCGGTTTTACCTGGGCAAGGTAAATACCATGATCCCGAGTTTATTGTACAAGGTGAGGAAGAATGGCCTAAAAATAGAATTGAAACTACGGGGCACTCCAGTGATAATATCACCGATTTAACTATTGAATGGTTAAAGGATAAAAGAAATAAAGACAAGCCATTTTTCTTAATGCACCACTATAAAGCGCCGCATGATGATTTTGAGTATGCGCCTAGATATAAAGATTATTTAGAAGATGCATATATACCAGAGCCGGCCAGCTTGTATGTAAATGGTAATAATGGTTCTGTTGCAACTAGAGGAAATAATGATTCGTTGTTAACTGTTATAGGCTCGTCTGTTTCTAAACGAAATACCATTAGAAGTATGGGTATGCGATTATGGAGCGATGAGTTCACGAAAATCTCTAATCCTGAGTTTAATGCTTCTTTTCAAAAGAAACTAAACTTAAGTGATAGAGAATATACGCATGCCACTTATCAAGAATATTTAAAAAGATACTTACGTTGTGTGAAAGGTGTAGATGATAATGTGGCGCGATTAATCAAATTTTTAAAAGAAGAGGGGCTTTATGATAATACTATAATTGTGTATACGGGTGATCAAGGGTTTATGCTAGGGGAACATGATTATATTGATAAAAGATGGATGTATGAAGAATCTATGCGTATGCCATTCTTTGTACGTTATCCTGAAAAAATAAAAGCAGGTACTAGAACTGATGCCATTATCAATAATGCCGATTTTGCACCTACTTTAATTGATATGGCTGGTGGTACAGCACCTGAACAAATGCAGGGACATAGTTTTAAAACTATTCTAGAAACGGGAAAAGAGCCAGAGGGCTGGCAACAATCTACCTACTATAGATATTGGATGCATATGGCGCATGCGCATGCTAACCCAGCGCATTTTGGTATTCGTACAAAACAATATAAACTTATCTTTTTCTATGGTAAGTATTGGGTAGATACAAAAGATCTGAAGGCAACGTGGAATAAAAAAAGTTGGGGTAATAGGTTTGAGATAGATACACCTGTCGCGTGGGAGTTTTATGATTTAGGTAAGGATCCTGAAGAAATGAACAATGCATATGATAACCCTGTTTACAAAGATGTAATTGCAGATTTAAAAAATCAACTTTTACAAAAGCGAAAGAGTTTAAATGAAGAGGATGGCGATAAGTATCCACATATTCAGAAGGTAATAGATGAACACTGGAATGATTAAACGGTACTTCTTTTAAACTAATTATAATTCAATTTTGTATGAAAGCCATTTTTAGAACAGTAGTGTTTTTATGTATTATCGTATCAACTAATGGCTTTGCCCAATTAAAAAAGCAGAACTATAGCACAAAAGCTATCGCTGTGCAAAAATGGGAAGTTCTTGATATTAACTTTCAAGCTAACTCAAAAGATTCATCTCCTTTTACGGCTGAATTTTCGGCCGTTTTCACTCATGAAAATGGTATGCAACAGAAGGTGCCTGGTTTTTTTAATGGAAAAAATGAATGGATTCTTAGGTTCTCAAGTGCTGCAGAAGGTAATTATACATATGTAACTTCTTCAGAAATAAAGGCATTAAATAATAAAAAGGGTAAGATAACGGTAACAACAGCCCAGACCAATAATCACGGTGGTATTGTAGTTAACGATGATGATTCTCAACATTTTTATTATGAAGATGGTACACCATATTTTTTATTGGCATTTGAATGCGATTGGTTGTATGCGCTCGATTATCATAATAAAAAAGAATTACCTAAAACCGAACATTTGTTAAACCTTATTTCAGAAAATGGCTTCAACCAGATTGTAATGAACGTCTTTTCTTATGATGTAAGTTGGGATAAAGATGAAAAGCTTAAAAATCACCCTGAACATGAATTTGGAGGGGCAGATGATATTTTTCCTTTCTTGGGGAACAACGAGAATCCAGATTACTCTGCTTTAAACCCTATTTTCTTTCAAAGATTAGATCGTACTATTAGTATGATGCATGACAAGCGTATAGCATCACATCTTATGATCTATGTATGGAATAAATTGGTTGCTTGGCCAGATATGAACAGTGAGGCCGATAATATGTATTTCGATTATGTGGTAAAACGGTATCAGGCTTTCCCGAATATGATTTGGGACATTTCTAAAGAAGCGCTTTATTATGGTAGGGCAGATGAAGATTATATACATGGTAGAATTGATAGAATACGAGAAAATGACCACTTTAATAGATTGGTCTCGGTACACGACTTTAAATACTGCTCTAACTTTCCTGATAAAGTAGATTTTATTTCTACTCAAAATTGGTCGCATAATATCTATGATAAAATGCTAGATGCCAAGATTAAGTTTAAAGACAAACCGATTTTTAATATTGAACATGGAGGTTATGAAGAGTCCCCATATACTGTGTTTACTGGAGATTATGTAAATGCTGAAACTTGCTTGCGAAGAAATTATATGTGCTTGTTTGCAGGTGTTTATACTACTTATTATTGGCAAGGCGCTTCATGGAATGTTATCATTTATAACCCTTTTGAACAGCCAGAAGATTTCATAAAACCAAAATTTGAATATTTTGAGCATATGCAAAAGTTATTTGCAGAATTTGACTTTACCAAGTTAAAACCCACTCCTTGGCATAATGGCAGCGCATACAATTTAACTGATGACAATGAAACTGTTCTATTGTATATGCACAAAGAAAATTATGGCATAGATGCGGCTTTTCTAAAAAGGGAAAGCTCAAAAAGATCATTACAATGGTTCAATACATTAACAGGTGAGTTTAGTCAAACTATCGGACTTCCAAAAACAGGGAAATTAATATCGCCATGGCAAGGAAAAGCCGATGCAGTATTGATTTCTAGGCTTAATTCACTTTAAAAAGCAGCATATAAATCATTTGATCTATTATAAAAGACATACGTTTTAATGCTTTCTCCAAGATAATTCGAATTTCGCTTCAAGGGAATTAAAAAAAACTAATAAGAGATATTTACCATGAATTTAAAAAGATATAAGTTATTCGCTTTTATGGTCTGTACAGCAACATTCTTTTCTTGTGCTGATAAAAAAGAAAAGAAAGAAACGGTAGTACAAGCGAAACCAGTTTACGAAGCAAACTGGGAATCTATAAAAGCTAACTATAAAGATCCTGCATGGTTTAATAAACAAAAATTCGGAATTTTTATTCACTGGGGTGCTTACACTGTACCAGCTTATAGCTCTGAATGGTACCCTCGAAAAATGTATATGGATTCTGCTACCTTTTCTGCACAATTAGAACTTGGACAAAAAGGACCATCAGATGTGTATTTACATCACAAAGAAAAATGGGGTGATCAGAAAGAATTCGGTTATAAAGATTTCATACCAATGTTTAAAGGAGAAAATTTCGATGCCAACCAATGGATCGATATTTTTGAGAAAGCTGGGGCTAAGTATGTAATACCAGTTGCAGAACATCATGATGGTTTTGCAATGTACAAGTCTAACGTAACCCGTTGGAATTCTGTTGACATGGGACCTAAAAAAGATATTTTAGGAGAATTATTTAAAGCTGGTCGTGAAAAAGGCATGATTATGGGGGCTTCTTCGCATTTCGCCTTCAACTGGTCTTTTTATAATAAGAAAGATAAATTTGATACTACTGATCCTGCAAACGCCGATTTATACTCTACAAAAGGTAAAGACTTAAATGAACCGGTTTCTGAAGAGTTCAAAGAGTTATGGTGGGCACGAACTAAAGATATTATCGATAATTACCAACCAGATATCTTGTGGTTCGATTTTTACCTTGACATTCCTGACTTTGCAGATCAAAGGCCAAAGTTAGCGGCATACTACTATAATAAAGGTATAGAATGGAATAAAGAGGTGGTGTTACAAGATAAGAACTTCTCTCATGAGGCTTTTCCTGAAGGTACGGTTGTTTACGATCTAGAAAGAGGTAAGCTGCCTGGTATTCGCAAATTACCATGGCAGACAGATACTTCAATCGGTAAAAATTCTTGGAGCCATGTTACCAATTGGGAGTCTAAAACAGCCAATGAAATTGTAGATGATTTAGTAGATATTGTAAGTAAAAACGGAAATCTATTGTTAAATGTGGGTCCTAAATCTGACGGTACGATCCCAGAAGATCAGCAGGCTATATTATTTCAAATCGGAGATTGGCTAAAGATTAATGGCGATGCTATTTATGATACTACATACTGGAAAACATTTGGAGAGGGTCCGACAGAGGTAAAAAAAGGACATCATTCTGAGGGTAATAATGAAGGTTTATCATCAAAAGACATCAGGTTTACCATAAAAGATAATAAGTTGTTCGCCATTGTTTTGGATTGGCCAGAAGACGGTATGGTAAATATTGAGTCTTTAGCTAAAGATTCTGAATATGTAAAAGATTTAGAAATTACCAATGCAAAAGTATTGGGTAGTACAGATAAAATTAAGTGGAGTCAAGAGACTGACGGTTTAAAGGTTACTATGCCTAAAGAAAAACCAGGAGATTTCGCGTATGTTATTCAGTTCGATTTACGATAGTTTGTTAGTTTAATTTAATTGTTCGCCAAGACTTTTGTTGTTAGAGGTCTTGGTTTTTTTTTATTAAAATCGATTATTATGAAATTACATAAGCAGTGTTTGTCTTACCAACTATTAATTTGTTCAATCTTATTTTTCGCTTTGCTTTTCGGATGCAAATCGACAATAGATATAGATGCAAAAAACAGCCTAGATAATGATTCTATACATATGCTAGATTCTACGTTGTCTAAATGGGAAGTTTGGATGGGCGCTGTGCATACCTCAGTTGATTTAGATGTAGAAAAGTTTGATAATGTGCAAACCGGAAAACCTTTAGGATTAAATAAAGATCCTAAGAATGTATTTTCTGTACAAAAAGAAAATGGAGAAACTATATTAAAAATTACAGGAGAAATTTATGGAGGTTTAACCACCAAAAATGAATATGGTAATTATCACCTTTCGGTACATTTTAAATGGGGAGATAAGAAATGGGAACCAAGGCTGAATACAAAAAGAGATAGTGGAATACTTTACCATGCTCAAGGTCCGCACGGTGCATTTTGGAACGTATGGATGGCTAGTTTAGAATTTCAAGTTCAAGAAGGTGATTGTGGTGATTTTATTGCTTTAGGTAATGTATATGGTGATGGACCGGTAGAGAGAAAAATAAAGGATGGTGATAAGCCATTTTTTATGTATAATCCAAAGGGTACTGTTACTCCTTTAAAATACGGACCAGAATTTGAGGCTAGTCAATCAAGTAAATCTGAGCTTCATGAAAAGCCACATGGTCAGTGGAATACATTAGAAATCTATTGTTTGGGCAGTGAGAGTATTCATCTTGTAAATGGTATTGTGGTAAACAGGGTAAAAAATGCTAGGTATGACATAGATGGTTCAACGATACCAGTTGTTAAAGGTAAGATTCAATTACAATCAGAAGCTGCTGAGGTTTACTATAAGAACCTTACACTTACTCCGATAAGCAGCTTTCCTTCAAAATACGCTGATTTTTAATCTGTTTAATCATCCGTTCTAGTTTCAGAATCATACGTTATTAGCTATAGTGTGCTATTAAATTATTTTTGAGTGTATTACTATTCTAGTAATCCCATTATAAAATAATTGAATGAAAAATTTTGCTACTGCTTGCCTTTTTGTAATAACAGCAATTTTATCGGCTCAAGAAAAGCCAAATGTTATTGTGATTTTAGCTGATGATATAGGTGTAGGCGATGTTTCTTATTATAGAAAAATGCACTCTGAAAATATTGTGGTAGAAACACCTGCTTTAGATCAACTTGCTAAAGAAGGTATGGTTTTTACAGATGCACATTCACCTGCTGCCCTTTGTGCTCCTTCAAGATATGCAATTATGACAGGTAATAATTGTTACCGCAGTTATGCGCCGTGGGGTGTTTGGGGTGCCTACCAACCTTCACCAATTGAACCAGATCAATTGACCTTGGGTAAGTTGATGAAAAATGCAGGCTACCAAACTGCTTTTTTAGGTAAATGGGGTTTTGGAATGGACTTCTATAAAAAAGGAGATTCTACTCAAATACATGAAGGCCCACGCAAACATGTAGAACTTGATGTTGATGTTCGGCAAATAGCAGGTAAAGGACCAATACAAAACGGATTTGATTATAGCCTAACTTTCCCTGCCGGAATCCAGAATGTACCTTACGTAGTCTATGAGAACCAAAAATGGATGCCTTTGAGTGAGAATTCTGAAATAGGTTATATTTCTCAAGAGAACATGACCAAACTTGGTGTTAAGCTAGATAAAGATGAAGGTTTAGGTGACACCGCTTGGGATCCTCATAATATGGGGCCTCTATTAGTAAATAAAGCCATAGATTTTATTGAAACTACCAATAAAGATAAACCCTTCTTTATGTATTACTGTTCTCTTGCGGTGCATTTGCCACATACACCTACCAAAGAGCTTAATGATATAAAAATAGTGGAAACGACACCATCGCACCATTTAGATTTGGTGAAAGAATTAGATATACAAATGGCGATGCTAATAGAAACGCTTAAAAAGAAAGGTATATACGAGAATACATTAATCATTTTTACTTCTGATAATGGTGGTCTGCAAAGAAAGGAAACTATGGCCTCTGGTCACCGATCTAATGATATTTATCGTGGCGGTAAAAACCAACCTTATGAAGGTGGTCAACGAGTTCCATTTATTGCCTCTTGGGCGGGTAAAATTGAACCGGGTTCTATTTCTAACACGCCTGTTTTAGGTCTCGATGTATTAGGCACGCTTGCTGCAATTACAAACCAAGAAATTGAAGAAAACCAAGCCAACGATTCGGCTAATTTATTACCAACGCTTTTAGGGCAAACTTCTAGAGAGGTACATCCATACTTAATAAATCAATCGGGTACTAGTCGAGAAGCTATGATTGTTAAAGACGGTTATAAATTGATAATTGCTTTCGATAAAAAAGATAAAACCGACAATACAAGAAAGCCGTTGGCATTATTCAATTTAAAAAATAATAGCGAAGAGAATGAAAAATTCAATTTGGTAAATAAGCCTAAATACAAAGAAAAGATAGAAGAACTTTTTAATGCCTACAATACACTTCGATCTAGTGGTGAAGGAACAAAAATATAATTAATAGATACACTTTAGGCTACGTCGCTTTTTCTGATAGAATAATCAGTTAAGATAATGGGCTAAACATAATTCAATTTAAAATGAAAAAAATAAAATTTACGCTATGCCTGTCCGTGTTGTTTTCTCTTGCTTATGGTCAAGATAGTAATACGGTAGATAAAAGCAAGAGCCCTAAATTTGAAGAAAATTGGGAATCCCTAGAAAAAGTGAATGCTAGCCCTGATTGGTTTCAAGATGCAAAATTTGGTATCTATGCTCATTGGGGACCCGTTTCTTCAGCTTTTGAAGGTACAGAACCCGATAAATTCTACTCAGGTTGGCACGGCATGAAAATGTATGAAGATGGTAAAAGAGTACCAACTAAAAACGGCAACCCTACCTCTAATTTTGAACATCATTCTAAAAAATATGGAAATCCTAAAAAATATGGATATAAACATATCATAGAACAATTTGATCCATCAGCATTTGATGCGAAACAATGGGCAGAGCTGTTTGTAAAATCGGGAGCTAAATTTGCAGGACCTGTGGCTATGCACCATGATAATTTTGCCATGTGGGATAGCAAAACTACAAGATGGAATTCTATGAATTATGGGGGAATAGACCCTTCGGCAGAGTTAAAGAAAGAAATTGAAGCTAAAGGCTTAAAATTTATGGCTTCTTTTCATCATGCATTTACATGGAAATATTTTGCTCCAGCCCATAAGTACGGTGGTGTGAACGCTGAAGATTATGACTTGTATACCAACCCACACTCGTTAGAATCTGATACTCCAGATGAACAATTTTATAAAGATTGGTGGGCAAAAATGAAGGAGTACATAGATGTATATCAGCCAGAATTAATTTGGTTTGATTGGTGGCTAGAAAATATGACCGAAGAGTCTCGACTAGAGTTCTTAGCTTATTATTATAACAAAGGTATAGAATGGAATAAAGAGGTTGTGGTATCTTATAAAGAAACTACTTTTCCTGAAACGGTTGCTGTTAAAGATTATGAACGTGGCAGACCAAATCAGCCAAAGTCTCCTTCGTGGTTAACAGATACTTCCCCTGGTGCCTGGTTTTATAGACCAAATGCGAAATTTAAAACTCCAAATGAACTTGTTGATATCTTGGTGGATATTGTTTCTAAAAATGGATTGATGCTTTTAAACGTTCCTCCAAATCCAGATGGTTCTATTCCTCAAGAGATGCAAGACCTATTAATTGATATGGGAGCTTGGTTGGCTATTAATGGAGATGCTATTTACGGCACTAGACCTTGGACGATATTCGGAGAAGGACCTACCCGTTTACCGGAAGGCGGACATAAAGTAGAGAAATTCAAAATAGAATATAAGAATACGGATATCAGATTTACTAAAAAATCGGATAAGGAATTTTACATTATCGTAATGGACACCCCTGATACTGAAATTGTGGTGAAATCATTATCTACTGATATTGGAGTTTTAAATTCTAAAATAGAAAGTATATCGCTTTTAGGAAGCAAAGAAGAAATCAACTGGGTTAAAGACGAAAGAGGTTTAGTTATACAAGCTCCATCAAAATTACCTTCTGATTATGCTCACGCTTTTAAAGTGTTGCTAGAAGGCTATAAAGAAAATAATATTGGAGGTAATATTGATGCTCATGTAGATTAGTTATTAAAAACTAAACTGATAAGAATAAATATGATTTTTTGGATTAATAAAAATCCCAAAAAATCATATTTTTCTTTTTTGTTACTTATTCTATTAGTGTTTCATTCTGTAAACGAATGCGTTCTTGTTGCTCTTTATTTAATCCCTGCTTATAATAAAATTCGGGCTTATGGTATACATGGGCTTTTTTCATGTCTTGGTCATCGATATCTAAACTTAGATCACAATCAAATCGTGTTAAAATGGCGTGATTTGTACTCCAACCATTTACGCTAGTAAAATGTGATATTCCCCAAGTAATGCCTCTACCATCTTTGGTGTCTGTAAATGCATCTGGAATAAAAGGACCTGCCGCATCTGGCATTAATTCTGTAATAGCAGCAATATTAAAATTGATACCGTCCTCTGAATATTGTATGGTATTGTGTTCATTTCCATCTCTAATACTTAGGGCAGCTATACCCGTTTTAAAAGGAAAAAGGGTAGTCTCGTGCCCAGAGGTTAAAACTGGGTTCAAAGGGTTTTTAGTAAATGGTCCGTATGGATCATCGGCAGTCGCTAAACCTTGCATTCTTACCAAATTTGGTTGCCCATCAAAATCAGATTTGTAGTACAGGTAAATTTTGCCTTTATATACTAATGGATATGGATCGTGTATAGAGAATTGATCCCAAGCGTTTTTTGTGCCATTTGGGATAACAATTTTGTTCGTTGCCGTCCATGGTCCGTCTGGTGAATCTGCGAAAGACATTAGAACTGGGCAATCATCGCCTCTTGTTCCACTGGGCTCACTAAAACCTTGGTAATACATATAATACTTTCCTTTCCATTTTAAAATATCTGCTGTTGATATGGAACGGTGTCCTAAATTAGGTTTTGATGGGCGTGGTATGGCAACACCTTGCTCTTCCCAAGTAAAACCATCTGTACTTGTGGCATACCATATTTCAGCCAAATCCCAATCTGCAGAAGGAATAGTTTCTGTTGCTAATTTTGCTCCTTTAGGTGAGGTTACAGTATTTCTGTAAGTGTACCAAACATAATATTTTCCGTTTTCAAAAATCACTTTTGATGGATCTCTTCTACTTATCGTACCGTCATGATTATTATAATCTAAGCCTTTTAGTTCGGTGTATTTAAATTGAGTATAGAGCTCGTTGTCTTCAGGTCTTGGCGCCATATAGCCGTCGTAATTACGTTGCATGGATGCACTTAATGGTATATCTGGTTTCTCTTTTGGTAATTTAAAAGGGAATGATTGTGAGGTAGCTTTGCATGATAGTAAAAGCAATAATGTAACTATAGGCAATAATGATGATTGATTTTTCATGTTTGTTATTCTATAATTAGTGTTTTGTTCTTTTGTTTAAATTTGTCTTGTAAAGACATTTCTTGTATTTATAATTCTAGTGTTAGTCTGAATAATGTTATCCTACATTTTCAGTTAATAGATGGTAATATTTCTCCAAAAAAATAGTACTATAATTTAATAGGTAATTTGGGGATGCGGTTTACTTGCTTTCTACTAATTCCCAAGACCGTACCCAATTGTAAGTGGTCGTTCTTTCGGCTTCAGTGCCATTCATTCCGCCATCTGCTGGAACCGGATTCCAGTTGTAGGTTTCAACTACCATTCTCAAGTACATTTCTATATCATAATCTGCAGGAGGGGTAACTTGAGCTAGAAATTTACCGTCTAAAAAGAATAGTACTTCATCTTTAGATTTCCACCATACGCCATACACATGAAAATCATCATATACTTTTCCTCCAACTAAAGCGCCAGATTTATTAGAACCTTTTTCATAGTCACACCCATCAGGAATATTTCTGCTGTGTGTGTTCGAGTTCATAGATTGGTCAAAATTCTTCATCCATTCGGCATCATTTGTAATTTGACCAACGCTTTCTTGAATATCTAATTCTGTTGTTCTTTTGTCGCATCCTTCTAATTCACTAGATTCGTTAATCAGCCAAAAAGTAGAGGACATAAAGGTTTTATTGGCTTTCATTTCGCATTCGTAATACCCATAGGTCATGGCGTTTCTAGAGCCAACATAACCGCCACCATGGGTGTATTCTTTACTTTGTTTTGTTACTGGTTGCGGTAGCAGTTTTGTAGTAATCTTTAAACCGCCATCTTCAACTTTTATATTTTCTGCCTGAAATAATCCTGGTGCTCTACCGATCCAACCTTGCCCTGAAATTTGCCATTTTTTCTCGTCTACTTTTTTGCCCTCAAATTCATCGGACATATTTTTTACCAATTTCCATTTTTGAGTAGTTGGTTTTGGATCTTCACCATCATTAAAGTGTGGAGATTTCTGAGCAACCATGGTTCCAACAGTTAATATCAAGCTCGTAAATAGTAGTTGCTTTAAAGTGATATAGTTTGATTTCATTTGTATAGGTTTTTGTAAGATTTTAATTATTTAAATAGGTAACTCTTTCTTGAATAAGTTTGTTTTTGAAAACAGCCTTGTCTAATTTTTTGATGTCTATATTAAATTGGTATTTCTGATAATAGTCTTGTAGTAAAGCGATAGTATTGAGTATTAACAGCGCTTCTTTTTCATTGGTAGATTCATATAATATTTCTGTTAAATACTTAGAGCTATCCAATATTCCGATAATACCTAAAAACTCTGCAGCGCGCATTTTATTTATCAACAATGGATCAGACTTCATTATTTGTTTAATTTGATTGGTAAATGCACCTGCTTGTGCTCCAAAACTAGAGCACGATATCAACGCCCAATAGCGTTCCAATTCATCGGTAGATTTTAAATACTTTTTCAATTTGTGTTGCGCCTTGTGAAAAGGTATTACCTGTAGATTAGCAATTTTCAGGTATTTTGAAATTTCTGTTTTATGTGCTTGTCCAAACGCAATAGGATCATTAAAAGCCTCGTCAATAATATAATTTTCAGGAAATAATGACAGGTCTGGCATTGAACTCATCCAACCATTTAGGTTTTTTCTAAGCTGTTTTAAGCTTTTTTGATATGCAGGAT
This sequence comes from Maribacter sp. 1_MG-2023, assembly GCF_030547005.1. Lineage (GTDB taxonomy): Bacteria > Bacteroidota > Bacteroidia > Flavobacteriales > Flavobacteriaceae > Maribacter. Next base: position 299,691 of record NZ_JAUOPN010000001.1, read on the forward strand.
TGTTCGCAAGGTTGATGGTTTCATAAGGGTCATTTTCTACATCATATAATTCTTCAGGGGCTTTTGGTTTAAAAAATTGTGACTGTATTTCGTTTAGTTTTCCATTATCAAAAAGTGTTTTCCATTCTCTATACGCCAATTGTTTATATCTATATTGGTTCATTAAAGCATCAACAGTAAATGGTTGAAAATTTCGTATGTATTTTAAGTTCCCCTTGCGTAAGCTTCTGACCATGTCATACTTTTCGTCAAACCGATCTGCATAACCGTAAGTCTCGTTATTCTTTAGGGTGGTTTTAGAGACGTTTGCGCCTAAAAAAGGGCTACCGTCTATAGTTTCTGGTATTGCAATACCAGCTAAGTTTAATACCGTTGCACTAAAATCAATGAAGCTAACAAAGGTGTTCGTTGAGGTACCGGCAGTAAAAGGAGATAAATTTTTGAACTTTTCTGGAATATAGATCACTAGCGGAACATGTAAACCGGTTTCTTTTAAATAGCCTTTACTGTTAGGTAAAACGCCGCCGTGGTCGCCATAATAAAACACAATAGTATTTTCGAGTAGATTATCATCTTGTAATTGGTCGATGACTTCTCCTATTTGTCCGTCCATTTTTACGATTAAATCGCGATAAATAGCATTGGTGTGTTTAAATGTTTCGGTTTGAGGATGATTAGGTTGTACGAAGACGGTTTCAATATTTGTTTTCGTTTTTATAGACTCAACATCTTTTTCAGAAAAATGTAGTTGCCCTTCATGAGTAGTTCCAATATTAAACACATGAAAAAAGGGTTGTCCTTTTTTTCTGTTTCTCCAACTTGCTTTCTTTGAAGAATCGTCCCAAACATCGTCATTTTTTAAAATATTATAATCTTCCTTTGCATTATTGCTCGTATAATACCCGGCATCTCGCAGATATTCAGGAAACATCTTTATGTTTTCGGGTAGTGTTACTTTTTGTTCTGATCTATGGTAATGTGTTGCTAGTTTCGGACCAAAAACACCTGTAATAATACTAGACCTTGCAGCACTGCATACAGCAGCATTTGAAAAAGCCCTGTTGAATTGAACTACTTTTTTTGCTAGCTTTTCAATGTTGGGTGTTGCTACACCGTTTTTATCAAAAAGTTTCATGTAGTGCTTTGAATTATCTTCTGATACAATCCAAACTACATTGGGTTTTTCTTGAGCTCTGAGAAAAGTTGAAAGTCCAATAATAACGCTGAATATAATAGACTTAAAATTCATTGGTAATCCTGTTTTTATTTAATGTGTATTTATAGTTTTTAAAATTACGGTTGAGTTTAAAAGAAACCGTAGCCATATTTATTTCAGGTTATATTTTGAATAGATGTCGCTTAAATCTGTTTTGTCTAAAGTTTTCAATTGCCATTCTTTAAGTTGAGTCAAAAGATGGGTTATGGTAGATTTTGATATCTTTTTAGTACTTAAGTTCGTTGTTTCCCAAGGGTCATCGGTCAAATTGTATAATTCTAGATTTCCTGTTTTAGGATAAACAATCAGTTTCTTATTTTTTGAAATGATGCCTCGTTGATCATCGAACATCGCCAAATAAATAGATGGTCTTGTTTCTTTATCTTCAGCTAAGAGTGGAACTAAGCTTTTAAAATCTATAGTATCGGTTGTTTCTAAATCGATTAAATCAAATAGAGTAGGTACTACATCTTGTAAATACACACGAGATGTAATTTTGGTGTTTGGCTTCGCCGAGGGAGCTTTAATAATTAATGGAGCGGTAACACTGGGTTCATAAAGACAAACCTTACCTGCAACTCCGTTTTCGCCAAAATTAATACCGTGGTCAGAAGTAAAAACAATAATCGTATTGTCATAGATATTTTTATCTTTTAGGGCCTGTATAATGTCACCAATGCGTGCATCCATATGTGTTACCATTGCATTGTTTTGCTGTACACGTTGCTGCATCGTTTTAATTCTTAACGGGTCTGGTGCATATTGGTATTTTACATTTTTGTTCAGAGGCATTTTATCAGAAAAACTAGCTGGTAATTTTATGTTATCCGCAGGATACAAGTCATAATATTTTTGCTTGGTCTGTCTTGGAACATGTGGTGCATTAAAAGCTACATAAGCAAAAAATGGCCTGTCGTTATTGTAAGTCTTCACAAAGTAAACTGCTTCATTTGCCGTAATATCGGTAATGTGACCTGCAGGCGAATTATAGGTTTTTAACTGACCTGGCTGTATGCTTCCGGTTTCATCGAAAATTTCTTTTACATTTTTTCCCATGGCATGCCACTTACCTGTCATAAAAGTATAATAGCCACTATCATGTAATCTCTCTGGCAATGACTTTGGGGCATTTTGTTTATTTATTTCTTGAGATTCCCATAGATATTTGCCGTAGATAAGCATTGTTCTGCTTGGGATACAAACTGCAGGAGACCAGCACCCCATGTTATATGCAGCCGTAAATGATGTGCCTTCTTTTGCAAGTTCATCAATATAAGGCGTGATCATTGTTGAGTTACCATAAGCTGCCACGGTCTGATTGCTCTGGTCATCAGATTCTATGAACAGAATATTCATTTGCGCATAGGAGCTTATTGCAAAACCAAAAAAAAGTATAGTAAGAAGAAATGTTTTTTTCATTTATCGTATTCTTTTAACCGACCAAAAACATATAGTTCTCAAAACATGTAATTGGCTATTCTTTAAAAAAATAAATATATCAATTGATAAATGGGAAGAGGATAATGGATAAGTAGAAAACTACCATATATGATTTATTTTTAAATTCAGGGGAATTTGGTTTGGATGTAAGAAATTGAAAATCAGAGTGTAAATAGGAGTATTATGATTTTTCTATTTTATGATAACTGAAGATTCTCTAATATTCAATCGTCCATTAAGTATAATAGTTTGTGGTACAAATATTCCTTTATTATTAATTTGATCTAATAATAATTTAGCTGCTGTTTGCCCAATATCATGTGTAGGCTGCTCAACAGATGTTAATGAAGGTGCTGTATGCTTTGCAAGAGATGATTCTGTAAAACCAACAATGGCAATATCATTGGGAATTTGATAACCATGCTTTTTAAAAACTGTCATGGCGCCAATAGCACAAGAATCATTTGCTGCAAAAATAGCCCTAGGTATGGTGTTATTATCAATCATTTCTTGAGCAATTCGTTCACCATCTTCCATTTTAAAACCACATGAAATTATTTTACCTACTGGGCGTTTGTGTTTTTTATGGGCATCTTCAAAACCTCTTTGTCTGTTTTTTGTTAGGGTCAAATTTGTGGTGCCCGTTAAGTGAACAATATCATTGTACCCTTGTACAATTAAATGTTCGGTAGCAAAAAGTGCCCATTTATAATCATCAAAAAGTACTTTTGATGCCTTGATTTCGTCTACAGCTCTATTAAAGAAAACAATAGGTATATCAGATTTTAATAAACTTGTGTAGTATTCATTATTATCTATTTCCGATGTTAACGAAACAATTAGTCCATCGACCATGTTATCCACCAAGGTTTCAACATTTTTTCTCTCGATTTCCCATGAATAGTTAGACTGCATTATTAGCACTTGATACCCTTTTTCGTGCAATATTTGTTGGGCTCCGAGCATTACTTCAGGAAAAAAATTGGTACTGAATTCAGGTACTACAATACCAATATTAAAAGAACGCTGCTGGCTTAATTTTCTCGCAATTGGGTTTGGTCTGTAGCCCAACTCTTTTGCGGTTTTGAGAATTAATTTTTTTGTTTCTTCATTAATATCGTACTTATCGTTGAAAGCTCTGGATACTGTTGAAATAGAAACGTTTAATTTTTTTGCGACGTCTTTTATGGTAACGTGTTTCATGTGGTAATGATACCAAAATATTAATGTTTCGGCAAATTTCGGAAACGTTTCCGGAAATAAAATGTGTTTCGGAAACGTTTCCGAAGGCTTATTTCTCATGATGGATTAAAAAATAAAAAGTTTTACTCTACTTTAACAATCAATCTATTTCTAGTTATGGGTAATATCGATATTTCGGTAATATTAATTTTTGTTGCTCTTATTTTTGTATGCGGAATAAGTTTTTCCAAATCAGGTAAGGATATGAAGTCTTATTTTTCTGCTGGGGGTGCATTGCCTTGGTGGATGAGCGGACTCTCATTATTTATGAGTTTCTTCTCTGCCGGTACTTTCGTGGTCTGGGGAGCAATTGCCTACCAAAGTGGGTGGGTAGCAATATCCATTCAATGGACAATGTGCATATCTGGAATTATTATTGGTTTTGTTATTGCACCAAAATGGCAAAAAACAAAAGCCATGACGGCAGCTGAGTTTATTACAGATCGGCTTGGGTATAAAACACAAAGAATCTATACCTACCTATTTTTGTTGATTTCTATTTTCACCATGGGAGCATTTTTATATCCTGTGGCAAAAATTGTAGAGGTTTCTACCTCAATACCTATTACCACAAGTATAATTGGTTTGGGTATTTTAATTCTTATCTATACTTCTGTAGGCGGTTTATGGGCTGTTATCGTTACAGATGTGCTTCAATTTGTTGTTTTAACCGCTGTGGTATTAATTGTAGTACCCCTTTCTTTTGATAAAATTGGAGGTATAGATAATTTCATTGACAAAGCTCCAGATAATTTTTTTCAGTTCGTAAATGAAGAGTATTCGCCTCTGTTTTTAGTTGCTTTCGGCTTGTATAATTTATTTTTCATAGCAGGTAATTGGGCTTATGTACAACGTTACACTAGTGTAGCTACACCAAAAGATGCCAAAAAAGTAGGATGGCTTTTTGCTGCCCTGTATGCGGTTAGCCCTTTGGTTTGGATGTTGCCACCAATGATATATCGCATTCTAAATCCGGAGTTAAGTGGCTTAGCCAATGAGGGTGCTTATCTATTAATGTGTAAAGAGGTATTGCCTGTTGGTATGTTAGGCTTAATGCTTGGGGGAATGATTTTTGCAACATCAAGTTCTGTAAATACTACTTTGAATATTTCTGCAGGTGTTTTGGCTAATGATGTTTACAAGCATTTTAGACCTGGAACAAGTGATGAAAGTTTGGTGAAGGTAGGTAAACTGGCAACTATTATACTAGGTGTAATTACCATTTTCATCGCTTTAATGGTGCCTTATTTTGGGGGGATAGTAGAGGTAGTAATGACATTGGCCGGACTTACTGGTGGTGCTATGTTCTTGCCGCCAATTTGGGCATTGTTCTCTCAAAAACAAACTGGTGCAAGCATACTTTCTGTTACCCTAATTTCTCTTTCTATTAATGCGTTTTTTAAATTTTTAAGTCCGGCGGTATTTAATTTAAAATTAGATAGAGCTACTGAAATGGGTCTTGGGATTGGTGTACCTATAGTTTTGCTGGTCATGTTTGAACTCTATTTTACTTATCAACAAAAAGGCAATAATCAATATACTGTTTACTTAGAGAAAATGAAGCATAAGTCTGGTGTCGTTATTGACGATACTAGTAAAGACAATAAAAAAGGTGCCCGTGTTATTGGCATTGGAGTAGCAGCTACAGGATTAATAATATTGGTGCTTTCGTTCATTGCAGAAACTGGTGCGGTATTGGTAGGTGCAATGGGTTTACTTGTAAGTATTCTTGGTTGTTTTATTATTTATAAAAACTTAAATAATCGGTAGTAAATGTTAGTAGAAAAATACAGCGCTAAAGAAAGAAGTAATAATACCCTTGAAATAGCTACTGATTTTGTCATCATTGGTGGTGGAATAGCGGGAGTATGTGCGGCAATAACTGCTGCAAGAGAAGGAATAAAAACGGTACTTATTCAAGATCGACCAGTATTGGGGGGTAATGCTTCTTCTGAAGTTAGACTATGGATTTTAGGCGCTACATCGCATATGGGGAATAATAATCGTTGGGCTCGTGAAGGAGGTGTTATTGATGAAATTCTTGTTGAGAATATGTATCGTAATAAAGAAGGTAATGCGGTAATTTTTGATACGGTTTTATTAGAAAAAATTTTGAACGAAACCAACATCACATTATTACTTAACAATAGTGTCTATGATGTTGAGAAATCTAGTGATAGCAGCATCAAATCAGTAACAGCATTTAATTCTCAAAATTCAACTACCTATATTGTTAATGCACCCTTGTTTTGTGATGCTTCTGGCGATGGTATTGTTGCTTTTAAAGTAGGTGCTTCTTTTAGAATGGGTGCTGAAACTAAAGAAGAGTTTGGCGAGTTATTTGCTCCAGATACAGCATATGGTGAGTTACTTGGGCACTCTATGTATTTTTATAGCAAACGAGAGAATCATCCTGTAACCTATAGACCTCCTGCTTTTGCACTTAAAGATATTACCGAAATACCAAGGTATAAATCAATTGGTAAAGATGATAAGGGGTGTCGGTTTTGGTGGTTTGAATATGGAGGCAGAAAAGATACCATTCACGATACCGAAGAAATAAAATATGAACTGTGGAAAGTCATATATGGTGTATGGGATTATATTAAAAATTCTGGTGAATTTGAAGATGTAGATAACCATACACTTGAATGGGTAGGTACAGTACCGGGCAAACGAGAAAGTAGACGTTTTAATGGGTTGTATATGATAAAGCAACAAGATGTAATTGAACAAAAAACGTTTTATGATGCCATTGCTTTTGGGGGCTGGGCAATAGATTTACACCCTGCAGATGGTGTTTATAGTAAGCTTTCTGGGTGCACGCAATGGCACTCTAAAGGCATTTACCAAATTCCGTATCGCTCTTTTGTAAGTAAGGATATTGATAATCTTTTTTATGCAGGTAGAATTATTAGCGCAACACATGTAGCATTTGGCTCTACCAGAGTAATGGCTACAACAGGTTTTTGTGCGCAGGCAGTAGGTATGGCAGCAGTTGTATGTTCTAAAAACAATATACTACCAAAAGAGGTTCTTGATCAAAAGTATTTAGAAATATTACAGAACAAATTGAATATTAACGGACAGAGCATTCCAGATATTCCCATTAAATCATCATCAAATTTGATTACTTCTGGTGCCGTTTCTGCATCTACAGAGTTGAATTTAAGTAAAATTCCGTTTGACGGTGGGTGGACAAATTTAGGTACTGCCGCTGCTCAATTTCTCCCGTTAACTGCTCATACAAAATATGAATTTACCTTATGTGTCAATGCAGATGAAGATACCACTTTAATTGTGCAGCTACGTAGCTCAGCAAATGCTAAAAGTTATACACCAGATGTACTTTTAGAAACTTCGACGATTAAATTAAAAAAAGGAGAACAACGTGTTTCTTTTTTATTTAATGAAAGTGTGAATGAAATGCAATATGCTTTCGTAACCTTTTTGAAAAATGAAAAGATAAATTTAAAGAACTCTACCAAGCGCTATTCCGGAGTGCTATCCGTTTTTAATGGGGTGAATAAGGCAGTTTCTAATAACGGAAAACAAACTCCGCCTGAAGGTTTGGGAGTCGATACTTTTGAATTTTGGATACCACAGCGTAGACCAGAAGGGCATAATATTGCTATGGAAATTTCCCCTGCAATAGCAGCATTTGACGCTGCCAATATTGGTAATGGGTATGTACGACCTTGGGGTGCAACAAATGCTTGGGTTGCAGATTTGGAAGATGAAAATCCGAAGCTTACCATATCTTGGAAAGAGGAAATAGCACTACAAGAAATTAAAATTTTCTTTGATACAGATTATGATCACCCCATGGAATCTACTTTAATGGGTCATCCAGAAGATGTAACTCCGTTTTGTGTTCGCAATTATACTATAAAAGATAATATAGGGAATGTGTTATTTAAAAAGGAAGGGAACTATCAAACTATAAATACTGTCACTTTTGAATCTTCTATAAAAATATCGGGACTGGTAATAGAAATGGAACATCCTTCTGAAAATGTACCTGCTTCAATTTTTGAAATCTTATGTATGTAATTATGAAAAATTGCTATCTATTATTGTTTTTTCTTGTCGGTGTATTGGGCTATGCACAGAACAATACAGGCTTGAAAGCTGCTGAAGAAAGGCTGGATTTAAATGGTAATTGGCGATTTAATGCTATTTATGGCGAAGGATCAAACTATAATAACATAAAGGCTCAGAAAGAAGACTTAGTTATTGATAATACAGATGAACATCAAATTGAAATTAAAGGAGATTGGATCGTTGCTACAAAAGGAGAAAGGGAATCTCGTTTTTATGGCGCATCATATTTAAAACATCACTTTAGTAGTTTGCAAGATGATGCTAGTGTAACATATATTCCTAAGTTACCTGCATCTGGATATTATGAAGCTTTTGTGCGGTTTCCTTTTGCTATAAATTTAAATACAAAGATAAATATACATCACTCTAAAGGAATAGATGTACAGTTCTTTAATCAGCGTACACGTTGCGACGAATGGTTGAGTTTAGGAATTTTCACCTTTGAAAAAGATAAACGCACTGCTATAGAAATTACTTCAGATATAGCGGTTGTGGGTGTATCCGCAGATGCTGTATTTTTTAGACCTGTATCAAACCAAAAGATAGCGCAAGCTAATTTGGAGAAAAAGACTATTTTTTTAAGTGATTTTGATGATTCCCGATGGGATAACTTGAAAGTTCCTGGGCATTACGGAATGATTAATGAATTTTCTAATTACACTGGTAAGGCATGGTATAGAAGAACATTTGAAACTCCTGCAGCTTGGCAAACTTCTCCTCAAAAAAGAATTCGATTAAAATTTGATGGCGTTTACCATATAGCTAAAGTGTATTTAAATGGAGCGTTTGTCGGCACACATCAAGGTGGTTTTACGCCTTTCGAAATAGATGTTACTGAAAATATAAGTTTAGACAACCATAACGTATTGGCTGTTGAAACCGATAATAATGCCTTGGTAGGTGCTACTTGGAATTGGGGTGGTATTATCAGAGATGTAACTTTGGTTAGAAATGATGAGGTGCGCATAAAGCATCAATACATACATGCAGAGCCAGATTTAAAAACGGGTACAGCAGAGTTGCATTTAAAAATTAAGATAGAGAATAGTGGTACTACGGCTAGAACACTAACGGTGAATAGTCAAATTTTAAATGAAAAAAAAGTAATACAGTTTACTAAAAAAGTAACAGTACCAGCAAATTCTATGAGTGAAGTTGTTTTCACTGGTGAGTTGTCTTCAGCTGATGTTGAGCTTTGGCATTTTGATAATCCGCACTTATACCAAATAGCAAGTACTATTTCAGAAAACGAGAAAGTAGTACATGAGTTAAAGGATAGATTCGGAATTAGGAAAGTTACATTGACCAAAGATAATTTGATATTAAATGGTGAGCCCGTTCGGTTGTCAGGCTATAATAGAGTTAGTGATCACCGCTATTGGGGGTCTTCAGAGCCACAAGAGCTTATTGATCAAGATGTAGATTTAATGAAAAATGCAGGAGCAAACTTTATGCGTATCATGCATGGAACTCAGAATAAAAAATTGATTGAACGTTGCGACGAAAAGGGAATTTTACTGTTTGAAGAAGTCAATGTTCGCGATTTGGATAATGCAGAATTTACAGCTCCAGAATATCCTTTGATAAAATCATGGATTAAAGGTATGATAGAAAGAGATAGCAACAGTCCTAGTATTATAGGTTGGAGTGTTGGTAATGAATTGTCTGATCATTATGATTATGCTACGATGATGATGGATTATGTGAGAGCACTAGATCCGTATAGATTAGTGACTTGTGTAAGCAATACTGGTGGGCGTGAAGATGCAACAAGAACTACAGATCCAAATTCTAATGTAGATATCATTATGCATAATTTGTATCCGTTTCAAGGAACACCGCAAGAAGTAATTTCTAGTATTAGAAGTAAATGGCCTAACAAACCTGTTTTTATTTCAGAATATGGAGTAAAGCTAAATGGGATTACATTAGATGAAGATCGTGAAGAAAATTCGACCTGGAACGATAATTTTAGGGGACAGAATGATTTTGTTATTGGTACTTCATTATGGACGTATAATGATTACCGAAGTGGATACATAGGAACAAATATAGAAGAAAATAGAACGTGGGGAATTGTAAATGCATGGAGGCAAAAACGAAAGTTTTATTCTCGATTACAAAAAGAAACCAGTCCTGTAAAAGATATTGATGTTGTCTTTCATAAAAGGAAAGCGACAATAACGATTCCCATAAGAGCAAGAAATGACTTTCCTAGTTTTACCATGAAAGACTATCAATTGGTTTGGGAATTTATAAATGATGAAGGAGAAATAAGTGTAAGACAAACTCAAGATTTACCAGTATTACATCCTGAGAATGGTGTGTGGACAGGAGAAATTCCTATATCTGTAAAAAACAAAAAATCGGTAGCCATGCATATTGCTTTATTAAGTCCGAATGGGTACACACGGTTTAAAAAAAATATTGACCTAAAAAAACCTGTAGCTCCTAAAGTTACAGCAATAGTTGGGGGTAAAAATTCAGCCAGGGTATATTTTGAGGAAGTGGCAGGGGCAAAGGAATATTTTATACAATTCCAAAACTTAAAAGGCGAAACGGTTACAACTGCTAAAACGATATCCAATTATATTACTGTTGATAGTCTACCCAACTCTTCTGTAAAAGCAGAACTAATAGCAGTAAATGGTAAGGGATCTGAGTCTGTCATGGTCAACTTAACAAGGAGTGAGCAAGAATTACCACCTGTTATTTGGGATGCTTTTATACGAGATAATCGTATTGTGGTTGGATATTCTGGAGAATTAAATGATGAAGCGTATACCGTACGTTACGGAACTTCGCCATTAAACTTAAATCAAGAAATTACAACGTACACTAAAGGTATGATGACCATCCCCATTAAAGAAAGTGAAATATACTACCTGCAAATACAAAAAAAGGATAGTTACGGATTGAGCAATTGGTCTCCAGTTAAAAAAATAAATTAATCCTTAAATGAAAAATATAATTTCCATAGTATTATTCATTGCCTTGTTTGGAGCTTGTGCTCAAAAACCAAAACAAAAAGCATCAGAAAAGGTAGAAAATTATAAGATAGTATTAGGGAAAGTATCTAAATCTTCTGTATTCAAAGAAGAGGGCAAAAGTGTTTGGGGAGGTACATTAACCAAAGGTGAAGATGGCTTATACCATATGTTTTACTCTAGATGGCCAAAAGAGATTGGTTGGGAATGGGTTAATTATTCTGAAATAGCGCATGCCACGGCTACTAGTCCATTTGGACCGTTTTCTTTTCAAGATGTGGCTTTGGGTGATAGGGGTGAAAAATTCTGGGACGGAGCGACTACGCATAACCCTACCATCCTTAAAATTAAAGGAAAGTACTACTTATATTATATGGGCAATACCGGAAATAAAGAAATTGTAAGTATTCCCGGAAACCCTAAATTAAATTGGGAGCATAGAAACAACCAAAGAATAGGAGTTGCCGTTGCCGATGGTCCTAACGGACCGTGGAAAAGATTTGATACGCCTGTTTTAGATATTGCTCATGGAGATGATAAGGCACATGACGCCTTGATGACTTCGAACCCATCTGTATGCGAAATGCCAGATGGTAAAATACTAATGGTATACAAAGCGGTAGGGAAAGCATTTAAATTACCAGCTGGTGGTCCTGTAGTACATATGGTGGCTATTGCAGATTCGCCAACCGGACCTTTTAAAAAGTATCCTGATCCAATATTTGTGTTTGAAGGAGAAACATTTCCTGCCGAAGACCCTTACATCTGGTACCAAGATGGTAAATATCATGCTATAGTAAAACGAATGAAGCATGAAGGAAATAAGCGTTTATTCTCATTAGTCCATTATGAATCTGAAGATGGAATTAAATGGGACAAAGCAAAATATTTTGAAGTTTCAGATAGAACGGTTACTTGGGAAGATGGTACCCGTACCAAGTTTAATCATTTAGAGCGTCCGCAAGTTTTTATGGAAAATGGAGCTCCTGTTGCTTTGTTATGTGCAGCAGATACTATTGATGTGAATAATGTCAGGCATTCCTTCAATATTCAAATTCCATTACAGATCACTAAAGAAAAATAAAGTATGAATAAGAAGCTCTTTTTACTGTTATCTATTATTGTTTTATGGGGTGTTTCCTGTAAAAAAGTAAGCCCCCTAAACGATTTTAATACCTATGAGAAGAATAAATCTTTAGATGGTACTTGGCAATTTTTAGCATCAAATACTATAGCAGAAACAGCAGTGTTGTCGCAAACAGACCAGCAATGGGATACCATTACTGTGCCTGGCAATTGGGATACTAGAGAAAAATACGGCACTTATGTGGGCAAAGGGTATTATAAAAAAAGCTTCACACTTCCTGAAAATTGGGAAGACAAGCACATTAGATTAAAATTTGGGGCGGTATATCAAACGGCAAAGGTTTGGTTAAATGGAAATTTATTAGGAATCAACGTTGGAGGCTATTTACCTTTTGATTTTGAAATAACCCCATTTATACATAAAACTGGAACAAATGATGTGGTAGTAATGGCAGATAACACCATTAAACGAGGTGCATGGTGGGCTTGGGGCGGTATAAGTAGAGCAGTGGTTTTAGAAGCTAATGAACCTGTGCGTTTGGTATACCAGCATATTAGTTCGGTACCCGATTTTGAGAATAATTTGGTGAATTTCAGCATCAAGTACAGAATAGAAAACAGTGAAGAATCTTCTGTAAATGTTACCATTAATTCAACAATTAAAGAAAAAGAAAAGCTGCCTGAAACTTTATTAACCTTAGATGCCGGTGAAGTAGAAGAAGTAATCGTAACATTTAAGAGAAAGTTATCTGACTTTGATTTATGGCATTTTAATTCGCCTAATTTATATCAATTAGCTACAGATGTAGAAGTAGATGGCAAGTTGCAGGATCAAACAGTTGATAATTTTGGGATTAGAAAATTTGAGGTTAGAGGAGAACAGTTTTATTTAAATAATAGTGCTGTACGAATGAACGGTGTCAATCGTGTACACGATCATCCTAACTACGGTAATACAGAACCAGATCAGTTAATAGAACAAGATATCTTGGATATAAAGTCTTTGGGGTGTAATTTTTCAAGACTAATGCATGCCCCTTTATCTAAAAATCTGTTAGATTTTTGTGACAAGAACGGATTCTTATTAGTGGAAGAAATTCCGGTTTGGGGAGATGAAGACCCTAATTCTTTTCCAAATAATCCACTAACAAAACAATGGTTAAATACCATGATTGAAAGAGATTTTAATCATCCTTCTGTAGTAGCCTGGAGTGTAGGTAATGAATTAAGAAATCCTGATGGTGATTGGGAGGATAAGGCGCTAACTAAAGAGCAATATGGTTACGTAGATTCTATGTTAGATTATGTAGCAACATTAGATAGTACACGGTTAAAAACTTATGTTAGTATTACTGCTTATAGAAAAGGGGAAATAGGAACGGAACCTTACGATAAAGTAGATTTTATATCAATGAATAGCTACGGAAATGCACCTGTATTGGCAGAAAAAACACATGAGAAATTCCCAGGAAAACCCATTTTTATTTCTGAAATAGGAATAGGTCAAATAGGTCCTGCACCAGAAGGTGCTTTGAGCGATGAATTGGTAGGCTATTTAAATGAATTGAAAAAGTACCCTTGGGTAACAGGCGTTTCTATTTGGAGCTATAATGATTACAGAAGTAATTATAAAGGTACACCCGCTTCGGGTTTTAGAGAATGGGGCATAGTTGATGAACATCGAAATAAAAAGAAAGCCTACCATCAATTAAAAGAAATTTACAAAGAGTGGGAATAATTTTAAATAGTAAAATTCACATTAAACAACATATAAACTATGAAGTTTTCACATAATTTGAAGATAAGTACTTTTTTACTGGTAGTGCTCTCGGCAATATCTTGTACACAGAAAGAAGCTAAGGTTGTAGACAATGTCATAATCGATACTTTACAGGTTTTTCCTTTTAAAATGCCTATTGAAAAGCCAAATATTCCGCTTAGTGCTTCTTCAGAACGAATGTTTAATTACCCAACACCAAGAGTTCAAGACAACGAACTTTTCTCGCAATTTAAGTATACGCGTTTAAATGGTTTTGATTATAATAATGGTGATGGTACTATTTCTAGAAGAGATCCTTCTAGACCAATCTTGGTAAATGATACTTATTATGTTTGGTACACTAAAAGGCATACAGTAGTACCTCCTATTGGTTGGAATCGTGCGGCAGAGGCTACCGATGTAATACCTTCTACCGATTGGGATTTATGTGATATTTGGTATGCTACTAGTAAAGACGGAGTTACTTGGGAAGAAAAAGGGGTGGCTATTTCACGTCCTGAAAAGCCAAAGTCAGGATGGCGTTCTGTGGCTACGCCCGATATTCTTGTTTGGAAGAATAAATACTATCTGTACTACCAAGCTTTTGATGAACCTAGTGGGTTAAAAGGCGATTTATGCCCTGTCTCTATTTCATATGCCGACTCGCCTGATGGTCCTTGGATTCATGGTGGCGATAAAGTAATTCCGTTTGGTAAAGAGGGAGAGTGGGACCACAAAGCTACACATGACCCGCAACCTATAGTTCATGATGGAAAAATTTATGTATACTACAAAGCAGCCTATAATAAATGGCCAGATAATAGAACTAACTATGCAGTAGGGCACGGTTTGGCAATAGCAGAAGATCCTTTAGGGCCTTATAAAAAACACTATTTAAATCCGGTTATGCAATCAGGTCATGAGACCACATATTGGCCTTATAAAGGAGGTGTTGCCACCTTGGCTATCAAAGATGGAAACGAACGTGAAACCATACAATATGCTGAAGACGGAGTAAATTTTAAAATTGCATCGAGTGTTTCTTTAACTCCATCAGCGGCCGCACCTTTTGTTGCAGATGCATTTACAGATACTAAAGATGGTAGAGGTTTTACTTGGGGTCTATCTCATTTCATAAATGCGGGTACACCAGGAAAAGGATATTCAATTTTAGGGAGATTTGATTGCGATTTGAGTTTGGATTATGATGAGCCAGCTTTTAAGAATACCGGTGTTTGGCATAAGCCCGAAGTTTATTTTGCACAAGGTATGGGTTCTATTAATCAACACCCAGAGGGTAGAGCGATAAAGAAAAATAAAGATTGATTTTAGAAGGGATTTTAAAATGAATTTGGAAGGCAATTACTTCATTTACTAAATGCATTAGTACATGGATTAAAAGAGCGACGACCAATGCAACTACTAGAAGTGATTAGATGAAATATGTATTTGAGTTTACTATTGGTCTTCAAGCTTCCAAACTCTTATCCAATCAATTTTAGTGTAACGATTTTCTAATGGTTGTTCAAACCCCATTTCTTGCGCCGTAGTTTCTTCGATCCAATCATAGAAATTACTTGACATAATCAACCGTAGTGCTCCATTAAAAGGAATAACAGGCGTAACAGATTCTTCTAAGGCTCCATCAATATAAAAATCAACTTTACTGCCATCTGCGTACCAATAGGCGGCGTAAATATGAAACTCTTCAGAATTATTTTTTTCAAAATTACTTTTACCTCCTTTTGTCTGTCTTGCTCCGATATTGTTACAAGGGCTATTATGTCTATGGGTATTGTAATGAAATATTTTATCCCAATCAGAAGTTACTGCCCAATCATCATTTGTCCAATCATCACCTAATTCACCAGTAAAAACACCTACGCATTCTTGAATGTCTATTTCAAGATTCTCACCATCATTAAAGTTTTCTGTACATGGTTTGGTTTCAGATTTTAACCAAAATGCAGCAGACATAGCCGTTTTGCTAGCTTTCATACGTGCTTCAATATAATAGCCCGGCTCTGCTAAGGTTTTTCCATAAATATATGCTCCGCCATACCTGCGTTCTGAGGGTTCGTTGGTATTGTCTTTAGGTGAATATTTAGGGCTATCAAATTTCTCTCCTTCTATTCTTAAATAACCATCGCCCGTGCTAACATTATCGGCTTCAAAAAGAGATCTTCCTGATCCGTACCAACCTCGATCTTGACCGTTCCAAATAAATTCTGGAGTCGGATTCCATTTATCGGTGTCTAATTCATTACCATCAAATTCATCAGAAAGTCCATCAACCTTGACCCATTTTTTATCTTCTGATTTGGGGTCTTGATTTTCTATAAAAGTTGGTTTCAGAGATGTATCTGGCTCGATTTCTTCAATCGGAGTCTCAATTTCTTCCTCTTGGCTTACTTCAATGTCTTCAATAACTTCTATATCATTTGTATCAGAATTACTGCAGGCAAAAATGGAAATTAATAAAAGGAGAGATAGGACTTTAATAGTTTCGGACATTATTTAATTTTTTATAAAACTATTCTGAAAAGATTTCAGTTCAACCTTTAAATGTTCAGAAGTATAACACATATGGTTTTTAAAATATTCGTTATAATTTTATAAAGTACTTTCTTTGAAGTAAAATAACTTCAACGACTTTTGAGTAAAGGATTAGTTTATAGTTATTGTTCGGTGTTAGCTTTAATGTTTCGCATTTGGAAAAGCATCATTGGTGTATCTCAAAACCATTGGTTTTCCGCTACCTCTAGCTGTAGTAATTTTTGTTTTCCATTGCGCTCTAAGATTTTCTAAAATTTTAGAATGTTCAGGTCTGTCGGCTAAGTTATGAAGCTCGTTAGAATCTTCTTTTAGGTTATATAATTCTTCATAAACAGGTTGTTCTCCATGTAAAGGAGCATCAATGTAATCTCGATAAATGGCTATTTGCGGGTCGTGCATTGTATACAGTATTTCATTGACTGGTATACCTATTTCTTTGGCGTACTTAATTTCTTTTGAGGCAGAGAAATTATTGTTCTTGTAATATCGAATGTATTTCCATTCTTTATTCTGAACCGATTCGCACCTAGGATTGCCGAAATGTGTAGACCATAAGTTTTCGGTATATACATAATCTCGAACTTCAATTTTTGAACCTTTTATTAAATTGGAGATATCTGCACCTTGAAAGGTTTCTGGAGCTTTAATACCTGCATAGGCAAGCATTGTTGGCGCTATATCAATAGTTTGTACCAAGGCATCGCTTTTTAGTTGCATTAGGATCAAAAACAATTATAGGTACATGGGTAGTTTGCTCATAACATAGCGCCTTACCACCTAAACCTAGTTCGCCACCAAATAAGCCATGGTCAGAAGTGAAAATGATAATGGTATTTGTATCTAGTTTTAGATCTTTAAGTTTATCTATAAGATTGCCCACCAATCTATCTATGCCAGTCATGGCCTCTAATTCTCTTATATAACGTTCCTTCTTGTCCTCAGGATTATCTACATAATTATATCCTTCTTGTCTGTCTTCAGTTTTAAGGAGATCTGCAGGCAGTTTAGGTGTTTTTATATCTGCCTTAGCAATGTAATTTTCAGGAAGAGGAAGGTCAATATCACGATACATTGTTTTGTAAATGGCATCATCGGTTTCTTTTAATTTCATAGAACGGGTACCGGCGCCATGTGGTAAATTAAAATTGATAGAAAGCATAAATGGTTTGTTCTTTGGTCTGTTTTCTAAAAAGTGAACGGCACCTTTTAATTTTCTGGCATTTGGATCCAAAAAATCATTTACACCTTCATTAATGATTTCGGGTTGTGTAAAAGCAATAGCGTCATTAAAAATGCTATGATTGTCTTTCGGATAAAAACCTAGATGGCCGTGCCCAGCGTACCAATAATCAAAACTCTTTTCCATGAGCCCGCTATCATAACCGCCATTACCAATGGGCGCATGATTTTTACCTACCCAGCCGGTATAATACCCATTATTGCGCATTACAACAGGATAAGAGTTTGCCCATGCAGTATCTGAAACACTTGTGCCAGAATTAAAATTTACGCCGTGCTTTCGTTCGTATTGACTTAATAAAATAGATATTCTACTAGGTGTACAAATGGCACTGGTAACATGTGCGTTCGTAAAAAGTATGCCTTCTTGTGCAATGTTATCAATATTAGGGGTTTGAACAATTGGGTTACCTGTGCAACCTAATAAGTCATACGATTGGTCATCGGTTAAAATGAAAACAATATTGGGTTGGTCTTGTGCCTTATCTATAGTGGCTAATAGGAAAAGGAATAAAAGCGTTTTTTTCATGTTTCATTTTTTTGATGTTTATTGCATGAAAATTGGTTAAGGAATTTGGAGAATTACTTAACCAATATCATGTTGCAATTATTTTAAGGATTCGTAGACCACAAAGAAGCCCCTTTAAGCATAGCTCTTCTTGGAAGTTTTAAACCGGCAAGAATCAATTCAGCAAAATCTTCTGGTTGTAACACGCTATCTTCTGAACCCTTTTCTGCAATACCGGCTTCAATCGACATATCAGATTCTATGGTGCTTGGGGTCAATGTAACAACCCTGATATTATTTTTACGTACTTCCTTCATCAAGGATTCAGACATGCCTATTACAGCAAATTTTGATGCTGAATATGCTGATGTAGTTGCATTTCCATTTACTCCTGCTGTAGAAGACACATTAATAATATCGCCTTCATTTTTAGCTATTAAAGACGGCAAAACTTCTTTAGTCACATAATACATGCCCATAAGATTGGTTTGTATAATTTGAGTCCATTGTTCAACCGGCATGTCATTAAATGAACCAAAGCCCCCTATACCCGCGTTATTAACCAAAATATCTACACCGCCTAATGTGTCTATGATGTTTTTAATATTTGTTTTGACGTCCTCATAATTGCCCACATCGAATACCGCATAAGTGGCGTTTACGCCCAGTGCTTCAATTTCTGAAACGGTTTCTTTTAATGTACTTTCAGTTCTACCAGTAATGGCTACATCAATACCTTCTTTGGCAAAAGCGATTGCCGTCGCTTTCCCAAGACCTCTACCACCACCTGTGATGATGGCTTTTTTATTTTTTAAATTGCTCATTTTTATTTTTTAGTATGTTCAAATTTTTAAAAGTGTTAACAAACATCCTTCATTTACTTAAGTTTTAGGTCGGCTTTTTTAAAAGTTAGCTTCAATCCAAATACCTGGAATAACAGCATTAGCGATTATACCAGATCCGCCTGGTCTGATATTATATTGCACTGCAGGTTGCAGCACAAAATAGTTTGTTACCTGAAAACGATACCCTATCTCCATTACTACTTCGGGTGACAACTGATTTTGTTGTAAAGAAGCCCATTCACTACTAAAACTACCTACGGTAGTAAAGAATAGTATTCTGTCATTAGGTCTAGATTTAACCATGCCCTTCCAGTTGAGACCTATGCTACTTTGAAAAGGTAATTTTACGATCTCGCCGTGGGGTGAATATGCCATAGTTAGAAAAGAGCTTAAACCTTTTACAAGTTCTACATCTATATGCCCATAAAGGCGTATAAAGTAATCAGATATATTATCTGAATTAAAATTAGCTAAACTACCGAAAACTTGGTTTGATCCTAAATAAATTCTAGCGTTACGATCTGCAACTTTTCCAAACCAATCATATTGAAAAAAGACTGATAAATCGTCTGAATTCCTTAACGAAAAGTCTAACCCATTTTGTTTGTCATCAAATACGTTTTTACCTAATTGATAAACACCTAATTGAAATTGATGCTTGGCATTTGGCTTGTATTTCAACCTTGTTCCCCATGTTGCAAAAGGGAAAGTAGTTGTTAGGCCATCTAACAGCAATGCTCTAATAACGCCATTTACTGTGTTATTGAGTGAATAATAATATAATTTTGAGACGGAAAAATCATCAACCGAGGTTGTGCGACCTGCTTTTAAAGAAAACTTATCTCCAAAATCTTTTTCAACGTTTAAATCATATAAAAAGATGTTTTGTCCGCCAACAAGATTCAAAGGCTCAAAAACAGAACCGACCTCTTTCTCTAGCCCGCTACCATGACGGTTTATAATGGAGATTTTTGCGCGAGTACCTTTCCATCCTAATATTTTTTCAAAATCAAATTTGAGTCCTGTATAAAGTTGACCAGCGTACTTACTAGTTTGGTTTAGCCCCCCCGAAACATTAGCCGCTGCAATAGAAGCGTAAGAGACAAAGGGGACGATGCCATTTTTTAGCCTAATTCCACTTTGGGTGCTATCCGTTTTTTGTACTTGCCCCATTAGAATATAGGAAGTAAGAACAAAGAATAGTGAAATTAATTTTTTCATTTTACTCTTCTGTCCAGTAATCCATAATAAAAGCATCACCTATTATTGGACCAACTTTACTTACCAAATCTAAATGTGCTTTATGAAAAAGATAAATTTCTCTGGCATGCTCGTCATTAAATGTAATTGTAAACGTATGCGTAAAACCTTTACTGGCGCCTTCGCTACTATCGTTCTCTCCCCATTCAATGTTGGCGATTTCCGGAATTTCATTTTTAAGATTTACAAAAGTTTCAACAGCTTCATTTATTTGAGCTTCGGTAGCTTCTTCTTTATATTTAAGATTTACTATGTGTCTTAAAACTTTGCCTTCTCTATTAATTTTCGGTGATATTTTATAAGAGACTATTTTTCCTAAATCAAAGCGAAAAGAGCCAGCAATTAAGAAGTTGTCATCTCCAATTTTATGAGATCTTAAACCGTAATAGATGGAAAATCCTGTTTCTAAATAATTGATAGGACTAAGAACTCCAGCTTCGTTTAATTTTAATAATTGAATACTCGCATCATCTCTTGTGCCAACTGCTAAAATAGCTTCGTTATTATCGGTTGAAACAATTTCAATTCGTGTTTGTCCTTGTAGTTTTGTGGTTTCATCATCTTTGAGAACGAAATGTGGTACTAAAGCTCCCTTTTTATTTACTTTAAATACGCTTACACCATCACCATGATAAACAAAATCTGTTTTTTTAATAAAGCCATTTCTTTCGTAGTATTTGTGATGTCTATGACCTACAATTACATATTTATTATCGCCTAAAGTTACCCCTGTTACTGGGTAAGCTCCTGTTAAATAGCTATCTGTATTATTATCATCAATATTATTTATGTTCTTGAAAGTTCCGTCATCATAGACTCTGAAACTACTAACACCATTGTCTTGAAAACCTCCTGTGTATAAAAAAGTTTTACCCTTTATTTTGTGAATGAACATGCCAATAATTCCATCAGTGTGTATGGTTTCATCATCTTTCATAGATTGCACGTGTGTTAGCTTTCCATCGTTCTGTATTTTGAAACTACTCAAGCCAGGTGTTTCTTCTAGGCCACCAATGAAAAGATATGATGCATTTTTCATATGTATTACTTGCAATGTAATTGCCGTACCCAAATGGGTCTCATTCGTATCTTCAACTAGAGAAACACGATCTAAAGATCCGTTGTCTAAAATTTTAAAGGTTTCAATAACATTGCCATGTTTATTGGCCACAAAAAGGAAGTCGGTGCCATTAATATTATCGGCTACCATACCTCTCGAAGGTCCTGTTCCCTTATGAAGTTCGTGGTTGCTAATTGGAGTAAGTATACCGTCTTTATTTAAACTATATACATCTACATTACCTACGCCACCAGCATAAACAAGATGAATTCCGTTTTTTTCGTAGCTAGTTACCGAAACTGTGTTTTTTCCTGTGATGCTTTTGAAGTCTTTTCTGTACAGCATCGAATCATCTGAATTTTGAGCAAGGCTAAATTGAGATAATGCGACGATGATTATTAGTGCAAAATATTTTATGATTTTCATGATTAAGGTTCTTTGTAAATAATTAGTCTACTATTGATTTGGCTCCTGCTGTTGCTATTGCTCTATCTTGATCTATTGTTCCACCGCTTACACCGATGGCTCCAATAATTTTACCGTCTTTATTTTTAATAGGTAAGCCGCCGGGAAAAGTCATTAGACCACCATTAGAATGCTCAATATTGTAAATAATACCACCTGGTTGGGTTAATTCGCCTAATTCACCTGTGTCAATATCAAAATATCTTGCCGTCTTAGCTTTTTTTATAGCTACGTCTATACTTCCTAAAAATGAATCATCCATTCGAATAAATGCTTTTAAATTTGCACCTGCATCGACCACTGCAATGTTTACTAGCACGTTTGAATCTTCAGCGTTTTTCTTCGCGGCTAAAAGAATTTCAAAGGCTTCTTCATGCGAAATGTCATTTGTAATTTGAGCATAAGTTGTAGTTGACATAGTTACTAATGTCAGTGCGACAACCCAAACTTTAATTTGCTTAAATAAGTTCATAATTACGTTTATCAGTTAAGCTTACAAATATTGGAAATCACTTCTAAAAAATAGTTGAACAAGTTCAACTCGATCATGATTATTGCTTTTTATCTCGTTTTTTTATTTTACTTAAGAACTCATGCGTAATACCTAAATAACTCGCCATTTGTCTATCTGTCAGTTTCAAAACAATTTCAGGATAATGTGTCGTAAAATAATTGTACCGCTCTTTTGCTGTTAAACTGTTGTTTCTAACCACTCTTCGCTGCCAAGCCACAATTGATTTTTGGAACATGATGCGAAAAAATTTCTCAGCCATAGGTAATTCATTATAGAGATTAGATTTGTCTTCTTGAGAGATGATCAAAATCTTGCTATCTTCTAAAGCTTGAATATTTAAATCTGATGGTTTGTGGTTCATAAAACTATCTATATCCATCAGCCACCAGTCTTTGGCGGCAAAGTATAATGTGTTTTCGTTCCCTTTTTTGTCTAGTGAAAAAACTCTAAAACACCCTTCGGTTACAAACGCTTCAAATTTGCAAAACTCGCCTTGCTTGAGTAAAAATTCTTTTTTTGAAATAGTTTTATCATTAAAAAAACTACAAAACTTTTCAGCTTCGGCAATCGACACTTCTCTGTTTTTAGTAATATTTTCTATTAATAAATCGTAAATCATATTTTATTCAAATTACACATGTCGTACAATATTTATCGAATGTAATTGTACCATTATAAGCATTGTGCGTGCAAAATAATGGGCGCAGTAGCATTTATTATTCTCAGTTTATATTTTTTTGATATATACATAATAAGCAACATTTGTTTGGTTCTGTACATCAATAAAGTTTGCTGATAATTTTGTTTTCCCTGCTTTCAATGATACGTTGAACACAGCTGAGGTGGCGCCTTTTTCGATTGAAGTTTCAGTTGTAATCTGATTTTCAAATGTGATGTTGGCTTTGATATATTCTAAATTTTTTCCTGCAGGAATTTCTTTTTCCAAACTAGGTACTTCAGCAATTGAAATTTGTGGGGTAGTAGCGTTTATCGCTAAATTAGATTCTATAGGATATCTTCTAAGAGATACTTTGTAATTTCCATCTTCAACGATATTTACACTCCAATAGCCGGCACCAGATTTACCTTCTCTAATTTGAATCTGGTTCCAAGGTTGCATGGTTGCAGCGCCGTGAATATCATGTGCTGTTAGTGTAATAGGATTTTCTTTTTCAGACCCTATTTGAAAATAGATTTCCTTGTTAAAGTATTTAGAAACTTCTGTCCACCATTGTTCATAGAAAGCTTTCATTGCCTCGACCTTTTGTGGGTTTTCAGTTGCAATATCGTTTTCTTGTCCTTGATCATTTTCAATATTGTAAAGTTCTTTCCCATTTATTAAACGCCAATTAGCTTGCATGACTGCCGAATTTTTCCATTTTTCAGGATTTTGAATTCTTTGAGAATCGGTTACTAACATTCTATTTTGTAGCGTGTCTTTTCCTTTTAAAATGGGCACTATGCTTTTTCCGTTCAATGTCAAATGATCTTTCGGTAATGCGATTCCACAAAGTTCTGCCAGGGTGGGTAAGATGTCTATTTGTGCGGTAAGCGTATTTATATCTTTTGCCGTAGTTATTTCCCCGTCTTTCCAATAAATAAAAAAAGGTACTCGGTGTCCGCCATCATACTCGCTTCCTTTTGTACCTCTCATACCGCTATTAAAGCCTGTGATTTTCCCTTTCCTGTTATAGTAGCCTGCAGAGGTGCCATTGTCGGTCATGAAAATCAATATGGTATTATCGGCTATTTTCAGTTCACTCAATGTAGCTCTAAGTTTTCCGAAATTATCATCGATATTCGTGATCATTCCATAAAAGCGTTTTTGGGTATCTGCTAAAATACTATCATCTAAATCTTTATATAAATCATAATACGCCGTAGGTACATTGTAAGGACCATGAGGTGCATTGGGCGCTAAATAGCAAAAGAACGGCTTGTCTTTATTAGTCTGTATGAATTTTATAGCTTCATCAAAAAAGACATCAGTACAATATCCCTCGTATTTCTCAGGTGTTCCGTTATGAAAATAGGTGTCGTTGAAATACGTGTTATTCCAGTAGTCGGGTGTTTGTTGTACACCGCCACCACCATGCATTACCGTTTCTTGAAATCCACGGTCTTCTGGTCTAAAAGGATAATTATCACCTAAATGCCATTTACCGAAACCACCAGTTTTATAACCTGCTTCGGTAAACATATCGGCTAAGGTTTTTTCATTTTCACGCAATAACGACCAACCGCCAACGGTATGCCAAACACCTGTGCTATTTGCATATCTGCCTGTCATTAATCCTGAACGGGTAGGAGCACAGGTGGGACCCACATGAAAATTGGTTAAATGGGTACTTTCTGTATAAAAGGAATCTATATTAGGCGTTTTAATAATCTTATTACCGTGAACGCCTAAATCTCCATAACCTTGATCATCTGTAATAACTAAGATGACATTAGGCTTTGAGATTTCTTTTGAATTTCCTTTTTTCTGTTTCTTAGTAGTACAGCTTGTTACTATGATGAAGCTTACTATTAAAAAGAGTTTTATTTTAGTATACATCATCTATAAAGTTAGGTTGATTTATTTTATTTGTTTTAAAACAAAACCATTTAACCAAAGGCTTCCTTTTTCATTTTTACTTTTAAATTTTAGAATAACAGGCTTAGAGCCGTCTGATTCTAAGATTGAATTAATGGAAATTGGTTGACGTTCACCAGTATTGCTATTATCAAAATAATTTACAGTGTGGTCATCTGAAGTTCTAGTGAAACTACCATCTGCATCATTTACAGTAACTTCTATTTCATTGGTTAATTTAATATCCGTTTTTCTCGCATGATGAAATGTTTCTAAAGCATATGTACCAGCTTTTAAATTGGTCAGTTTTAATTGCATTTCTCCTTTTTCTACATATAGACCGTCTGTGCCGACAAAACTCAAATCACCCAGCATACTAGTGCCATTACCTAACCAATTTATCTTTTCATCTGCGCTTATTTGTATTTGCGCGTTTTCTTTAATGGTGTAGTTTAAATCATTATCAGTATTTCCTGTCCATTCATTCCATTCAAATTGTACCAATTGTTTTTCTCCACCAATATCGACCCTGCTAATGGGGAAATCATATATTGGTTTGGCATTATTGGCAATTTCGTTGGTGTTAAATTTAACGGTGTTAATCGTTGCTTTACCAGATTTTAGACCCGTTGCCTTTGCCGTAACTGTAATTGATCCGAAATCATCGGTTCCTCTTACATAGATAGCTGCAACGCCGTTATATGCTGGTGCCGGATTGGCATAAATTTTTCCGTTATCTATCAATTCTCCAGCTCCCGAAATCGAAAATTGAACATCATAATCAGCGCTGGTTACTACGTTATTATTTTCATCTAATATAGAGGCATAAACCAGTCGAATGTCTGAACCTTCTGCATAAAATGGCTTATCGGTAATATTATATGCTACTTTAATATGATGTGGTTTACTTTCTTTATGTCTGGTGTATTCCATTACTTTTTCACCATTTGTATAGCCAACGGCTTTTAGGCTGCCTTCTTTCCAATTGTATTTAAATGTAAATGATGGATGATCAAGGTTAATTTTGGTAAGATCATTATCCGGCACCTGTTTTCCAATTAATTCTCCATTGTGGTATAATGCAACTTCTTGACAATTACTGAATACACGAACTTTCCCATCTCTAGAGGCTGTTTCATCGGCAATATGAACAATAGGTTTTGCCACTAACTCAGATTGATACCAATAGTAAACAGGTTTAGGTACTCGATAAGCTGATAATACACCGTAGGTAGTCACAAAATCTCGCGACCATTGTGCATCTACAATATCGGGCTGTAAGTGATTGTAGTCTGCACCCAACCATGTAATTGCCGCAAAATTATTCTTATTGCCTTTATATCTTGATATATGAAATTGATTTACTTCTGAATTCGGAGAACTACCATGCTCCATTACCATGGTAAAAGCACTTTCTGGGAATTCGGTTCTTCTATAATCCATAGTTGCATGCACATCAGTAATGCCTTCATTTTTAGGTCCGTCCCATGGGGCAGAAGCAGAGGCGGTCAATCTAAACGGATCTTCTTCTTTAGCCACGGTCTGCATTCTTGGTACGGGACCTCTATGGTTTATACCAGCACCCCAAACAATAATAGATGGGTGATTTCTATGATTACGGATCATAGTTCTGGTAGCTTTTTCTAAATTATCGAACCAAGTATCGCCTCCCCATTCGATCCATGTAGAGGGTTCTTCATAAATGAGGATGCCTAATTCATCACAGGCTTTAATAAAAGCATCATCTTGGGTATAATGAGAAAGCCTAATGATATTCATACCAGCCTTTTTGTACTGTAGTGCCTCGTTATAATGAAACGAGTTTGGTATTGCATCACCGATATTAGGATAGTTCTGATGACGGTTGGCACCAACCAAAAATAATGGCTCTCCATTTAAAACGAAACCTTTTCCCTTTTCTAATGAAAACTTTCTAAATCCGAATGTATTCTCAACAAAATCAACAGGGCTATCGCCATCATAAATTATTGAATTTACCCGGTATAGGTAAGGGGAGTCGGGCGACCATAAATGGTAATCATCTTCAATGGTTGCAGATTGCCTAAATGTATGTGTTGCATTAGCTGCAATATCGATTTCAGTAATTATTTTTTTTATAACATAGCCATCTTTATCGATGATGTTGGTTATAATTTTAGTATTCTTGGCGGTAGAATTTTCATTTTTTACCGTCGTTTTAATCGTTACCGTACCATTATGCTTGTTCACTGTAGGTGTAGTTATATGCACACCGGCATCAAAATCTTCCCAATTATAGTTTACATGCAAATTATTGGTGGTTACTAAATATACATCTCGGTACAGACCACCGAATTTTACATAATCGGTTCTATCTGGATCAGGTGCAATAACCTGGCTATATGAATTGTCTGCTTTAACGGCAATGGTATTTTCTTTTCCAAATTTCACATATTCAGTAATATCAAAGTGAAAAGGTACATAACCATTGACTGCGTATTCGCCAACTTTTATGCCGTTTACCCATAATTCTGTGGCATTATGAACTGCTTCGAATTCTAAAAACACCTTAGCGGTACTTTTTGCTTCGATAGTTATCTTTTTGCGGTACCAGCTGATATCTCGAAGGTATTTCTCTTGTACCCAAGTTTCTTTAATACTATCCAATTCATAAGAAACCAGCTGTGGTGTATGTGGTACAGAAACATTTTCCCAGCTACTATCATCAAAATCTATTGCTGTAGGTGAGTTTGTTAAATCGCCTAAATGGAATTTCCATCCGATATTTAAATTGGTTTTTGTTCTGTCGCCAGTTTCAAAACCTTGTGGTAATGGTGAAGTTTGAGCAAGGGTTAATTTGTAAATTAAAAGACAAAAGAATACATAGTTTAGTTTCATTTTCAGGTGTGTGATTTTTCTTAAAATAAAATTATTTATTCTTGATCAGGTATCTCAATAGAGATGTTTGTAATGATACCACATATGGTTAATTGTTCGCTTTATGCCAATTAAACGGGGCGGTAATGCCAGTTTATAGTGTTTTAGATTTATGTTAGTTATTTATAAAAAAAAGACTTTGAATTTATATTCAAAGTCTTTCGTCTATTCTGCGGTAAAATATAAAGGTTACTTCAATTCTAATTCTTTAATTTCTACTTTATCGGTGCCTCTTAATTTTTCGTAGTTTGCCATCATTTCCTTCAATTTTTCAGGATTAGATTCTGCAACGTTATGCTCTTGTGCCCTGTCTTCTTTTATATTGTAAAGTTGATATGATTCTGAAACACCCAATTCAATTTTAACTTGAGCATTAAAAGCGCTGCCTTTGTAAGGCGGAATCATAATCCAATCGCCGCTTCTTAATGCTGTTTTTTGACTTGCTTCTAAAATTAAATCGGTTCTACCTGTTTTCGTTTTTCCTAATAGCGCGTCAATTATTTGGTCACTATCATCTGTTTTTTCGGTACTGCCCGTTAAGCTTGCAAGCGAACTAAGAAAATCTACTTGACAAACTAACGCGTCTGAAACAGAAGGCTCAATAGTTCCTTTCCAGTATGTAATAAATGGTACATGGGTTCCGGCATCAAATAAACTATACTTTCCACCTCTTAGACCACCTGCAGGGTTATGTTTGCCTAATTTTTCTACTGCGTCATCATAATAACCATCATTTAAAACAGGTCCGTTATCACTTGTGAAAATAATTAAGGTGTTTTCTAAAATTCCCTCATCTTCCAATGTTTTCATGAATTCACCTATAACCCAATCAGCTTCAAGAATGACATCGCCACGTGGTCCCATACCAGATTTACCTTCAAAACGAGGATGAGGTGTTCTTGGTACATGCGGTTGTTGCAGTGCATAGTATAAAAAGAAAGGTTCTTTTTTATGGTTCTTTACATAGGCTTGTGCTTTTTCTAAAAAGTGATCAGCCATATCTACATCAGTCCATTTTGCATCTTCTCCACCTTTCATAAAGCCGATTCTTGGTATACCGTTTACAATGCTGTTATTATGACCATGGTGCCACTTCATACTTGTTAATTCCGGATCATCCTTACCCGTTGGTTGGTTGCTATAATTGTTCGCATAATCTACCTCTATTGGGTCATTAGGGTCTAAACCATCTACATGACCATCTTTTATATAGACTGTAGGTACGCGATCTTGCGTAGCTGCCATGATATAAGAATAGTCAAAACCAACTTCATTTGGACCAGGAGATACTCTTTCGTTCCAGTTTACATTACCCGTACCTAAACCTAAGTGCCATTTACCTACGATACCGGTAGCATAGCCTTGTTTCTTTAGCATCTTTGGTACGGTTTGCTGTTCGGTGCTAATAATTAATGGTGCAGTACCGGGTAATATTTGAGCGTCTTTATTTCTCCAAGGGTATACTCCTGTTAAAAGACCATAACGGCTTGGTGTACACGTGGCAGATGTTGCATAGCCATTTGTAAAGCGTACACCACCATTGGCTAAATTATCAATATTAGGAGTGTTTATTTCAGTAGCGCCATTGGCACTTATATCACCATAACCTAAATCATCGAGGTAAATAACCACAATATTTGGTTGGGTAGAAGTTTCCACTTCTTTAGAACCATCTGTTACTACTTTTTTATTCGACTCTTTGCAACTAAATGCAATTAAGACTAAAAGAGATAGGCAAATTTTGTAAAGACTACTTTTTGGTTTTAAAATATTATTCATTGATTTATTGTTTTAATTCTGTTTTAGTGATTTATTTCTGTCTTGCTCCCATTTTTTTTCCTCTTTGATGACGTTTTTGGCATGAGGGTCGAGCCAACCTGGCGCCATATTCTTTGCATCCCATTTTTTGTATTCTTGTTCTAAAACTAAGCAAATCTCTGGATGTTTCGATGCGATGTCATTTCGCTCAAGTTGGTCATTTTCTAGATCGAAAAGTAATGTGCTGTTTTTATAAGCACTTTTGTACAACTTGTATTTTCCTTTTCTAACGGCATATTCAAAGTTACCCGATGACCTCCAAAACAAAGTTTTATGCGGGGTTTCATTACTTTTATTAAGAACGTAAGGAAGCAGATCTACACCATCCAACTGTTTTTCCTTAGTCGCATTACCGCCCGCCGCATTTAAAATAGTAGGATATAGGTCTAAAGAGGAAATAGGTTTGTCATAAGTTTGTTTTCCCTCTATTTTTTTCGGCCATGTAATAAAGAAAGGCACTTTTATTCCGCCCTCGAACAACATGCCTTTATGCCCTCGATTAGGTCTATTGTCGGCATGTTCAATTCTACCGCCATTATCGCTTAAAAATACCAAAATTGTATTTTCTTTCATATGGTTGACAACGAGGGTTGAATCAATTCTACCAACGTTGGTATCTACCGCATTTACCATAGCGGCATAAATACTTCTACCGGCATATTCTATATGTTTCGTTTTTTCTAAATATTCTTTTGTAGCGTGATCAGGTGCGTGTGGTGCATTATATGCCAAATAAATAAAAAAGGGTTTGTCATCTTTTTTATTAATAAAAGCAATTGTTTCGTCAGTGAAGTCATCTGTTAAGTACGATAATTCATTTTCGGGTACTGCTTTTCTATTTCTATAAATAGTCTGAATTTCATTTTTAGATTCTCCCCAATAGTTCATTCCTCCACCAGGAAATCCGAACCAATGGTCAAAACCTTGCGCTGGCGGGTACAAATCTGGGTGATCTCCTATATGCCATTTTCCTACTGCACTAGTTCTATAGCCTTGGTTCTTTAAAGCCTCAGAAATCATTTTTTCAGATAAAGGTGTACCAATACTGGCATCGTTTTCTCCGTCATAGGGCATATTGCAATCATGGCCGAAACGGGCTTGGTAACGACCCGTTAGTAAACCAGCTCTCGACGGACTGCAGTACGGATGAGAAACATAACCATTTGAAAAAATAACTCCTTCTCTAGCAAGCCTATCTAAATTTGGGGTGGGTATATCGGTAGCACCATTAAAACCAACATCGGCCCAACCTTGATCATCTGTAAGAATTACGAGAACATTTGGTTGTTCTTGGCTAATTGCTGTATTAAAACTTAATATTGCTAAGAATAGAATAAAGAGTGCGGTAAAATTCTTGTTCATTATTTCGATTTAATGGTAATAGTAGATGAACTTAAATTTTGTGAACTTGCCGTAATATTAATTTCTCCAGAGGCTTCGGTAGATTTTAATATTGCCAAGCTTTTGCCATAAAAAGATTTAATATGGTGTTCTTTAAATGATTCTAAAGAGGCAGAATTTCCATTACCGACCGCTTCTAGAACACCATTGCCGGTTACTTCGAAATTTACTAAGTTATCTGCATTAGCACATAAATTGCCATCTTTATCTTCAACCCTAACCGTTATAAAAGATAGGTCCTTTCCATTAGCATCAATACTGCTTCTATCAGCCACCAAAGTTATTTTAGCAGCTTTGCCTGCCGTTTTTATTTCTTTGGTTGCCACTTCTTTATTGTCTTTATAAGCAACTACTTTTATACTGCCAGGTTGGTACGGTACGTTCCAAGACAGTCGGTATTTAGATTTGTAAATTCCGCGTTTAAATCCATATCCCGAATCTAAGAAACCTCTGTATTCGGTAAAGATATCGGTTAAATCTTTGCCTTTTACTTTTTTGCCAAATGACTTTCCGTTTACAAATAACTCCACTTCATCTGCATTGGTGTAAGCATAAACCGGTATGGTCTGTCCTTCTCTTCCTTCCCAATTCCAATGTGGCAAAACATGTACCATAGGTTCTGTTGTCCATTGACTTTGGTATAAATAGAATCTATCTTTTGGAAATCCGCATAAATCTACCGGTGCAAAATAAGAAGCGTGAGATGGCCAATCGTCGTTCCAATAGCCATTGGTAGAATTATCTCTGCCACCATAAGGCGTCGGTTCACCTAAATAATCAAAACCTGTCCAAATAAACTCGCCTAAAGAGTGGGGGTTTGCCTCTTGTGCAGCAAATTCGATATCTGGTGCATACGCCCAATTAGGACCAACAGTAACATCGTAACTAGAAACTTGGTTGGTCTCTTTGTTTACATTGTAAGCCTGCGGAATTTCATAAAATCCTCTAGTGCTTGTTTGGGATGAAGTTTCGGATCCATAGAAAATCATTTCAGGATTCTGTTTTCGTATTTCGCCATAGTAGGAAGGTTTGTAATTAACCCCTACCACGTCAATCTGTGAAGCCAATTTATTAGTGAATGAAGCAGGATAGTTATTAAAACCGGCAGTTGTCGGTCTTGTGTTATCTTCATCATGGCAAATATCATTTAGCATTTTTGCTGTTTTCCATCCGTCAGGTTGACCTTGTTCTAAAATTTCGTTACCGATACTCCACATAATTACCGAGGGGTGATTACGGTCTCTTTTTATCATGTCGCGTAAATCTGTTTCTGCCCATTCATCAAAATAATTGCTATATCCGTTAGGCACTTTCGGTATTTTCCACTCGTCAAAAGCTTCGTCAATGACAACAATACCTAATCTATCGCATACTTGAAGCATTTCTGGCGATGGCGGGTTATGACTTGTTCGTAAGGCATTAGCGCCCATTTCTTGCATAATTTGCATTTGGCGTTCTGTCGCTCTGTAATTAACGGCAGCACCTAACGGTCCTAAATCATGGTGCATACAAACGCCATTTAGTTCTACGGTATTACCGTTTAAATAAAAACCTTCTTTTTTAAATTCAATTTGTCGTATACCAAACTCGGTTTCATATTCATCTACAAGTTGACCGTCTATTTTGACCCGGCTTACCGCTTTGTACAAATTTGGAACACCGATATTCCATAGTTTTGGGTTACTGACCTCAATCTCTTGAATTTGTTTGCTTTCAGATTTTTTTAAAAGAGAGACAGCCGTTGTACTTAAGGCAACACTATTATTTTCAGTGTCTAAAATGGTAGTTTCTAAAGTTACTTCTTTAGCATTCTCTGAAGCATTTTTAATTTTGGTTTCAACCTTAATCAATGCTTTCTCTGAAGTGGCAATTGGGGTAGTGATGTAAGTTCCCCATTGCGGAATATGTATGGCATTATTTATTTTTAAGCGTACATTCCTATAAATTCCTGCACCAGGATACCAGCGTTCAGATAATACTTCTGGTGCTAATTCTACAGCAATAACATTGTCTTCGCCAAACTTAATATAAGGTGTTAGATAGTATTCGAAACCGCTATACCCGTAGTGTCTTTTACCAACAAAATTACCGTTGATATATACTTTGGAATTATCCATTACTCCGTCAAATTCAATTGAAATTTGTTTGTCCGCGTTTTCTTTTTCTATGGTAAAATGTTTTCTGTACCAGGCAATTCCGTCTATTGTTAATCCGCCATTTCGAGCATTGTTAGAACTGTCAAAAGGCATTTCTATAGCCCAATCATGTGGTACGTTCACTTTTTTCCAATTGTTATCTTTTAAGGTTGCACTTTCTCCATTTTCAATAGTATCCTTAACAAATAACCAATCTTTATTAAAGTCTATGTCGGCAATTACCTTATCTTCTTTGGGTTGGCAAGAGGTTACTACAAGTGCTAATAAGATGATTTGAAATACTACAATTTTAAATAGCTTCATTTCTTTGGTATCTATGATTAATCGGTTTGGTTTTCTGAAAAGCAATCGGTGATGTCAAGTGGGTCATCCATTTCTTGCTGTAATTGTTGTAAGTCTAGAAATAGCGATTTAATTCTTTCTTGTTGTTCAGGTAGATTAGAAATATCGTTCATTTCTTTAGGATCAACATTTAAATCGAAAAGGAGTATTTTTTTGATTTTAGGAAACACCATTAGTTTGTAACCATCTTTACGAATCATTCTTTGAACATCTAAATAGCCACCGTAAATAGCATCATATTTACTTTTGGTTTCTTTTCCTTTTGCGATATCTAAAAAACTATGGAAATCAATATAAGTTGGCTTTTCTACGCCGGCAATATCCAATGAAGTTGCCATGGCATCTTGTAAATATACATCTGTATCACTTTTCTTGTTTTTAGGTATATCTGGCCCTAAAATAATCATGGGTGGCCTAATGCTATGGTCAAATAAACTTTGCTTGCCCAGTAAGCCATGTCTACCCATAGCCAAGCCATGGTCTGCCGTAAAGATGATGTACGTATTGTTCATTTTGCCAGAATCTTTAAGAGCTGATATAATTTTACCGATTTGAGCATCTACATGGGTAATGCTTGCGTAATATTCTTTTGTATGGGTTTTAATGGCAAGTTCTGTTCTAGGGAATGGTGCTAGAGCTTCATCTCTTAGGTTATCTCCGTTGGCAATATCATGTCTAAACGTATATTCGGGCATGTAGCTTTTAGGTAATGTTATATCATCTATTGCATACATGTCTTGGTATTCTTGCGGTGCCTGCCTGGGGTCATGTGGCGCATTAAAAGCCAAGTACATAAAAAAAGGTTTTTCACTTTCTTTTGCTTTATTTATAAACCCAATGGCATCATCTTTTAAAACTTCGCTCCAATGTTTTCCGCCTTGCCAATACCCGCCATGAGCGGTATCTGTAGGTGACCAAGTAGTATCGTTGATAGAAAGTGGGCGATTATAGCCATTAGGCATAATATGCGCTGATTTTGCATTCGAAATTTTTGAAAGCGAATCGAACTTAGCGACCATGGTATCATGGTGCCATGCATCTTTAGGCATACCAGGGCGAATATGTGCTGTATGCATAAAAACTTTTTGGGCAGGAGCATCTACATGCCATTTTCCGGTCATATAGGTTTCATAACCATTACTTTCCAAAAGCTTGCCCCAAGTCTTATCGATAGAATCATTTGCAATCCAATTTTGTCTAAATGTATTTGCCCTCCAAACAGAGCGCCCAGAAATTATCATTGCTCTCGATGCCGCGCAGACAGCACCGCTCCATGAGCCCATATTGTAAGCATTTGTAAATGTGGTGCCGTCATGTACCATGGCATCCATATTCGGAGTAATGATTTCTGAATTACCTAAAGCATGTATAGATGAATAGGTTTGGTCATCGGTAAAAATAAAAACAATGTTAGGCTTAGAATTTTGGCTAGAATTTTTAGGCTCGCTTTCACAAGAGATGAATACTGAGAATAGAAAAAGGTATAGCGTAATTTTCATTGCAATGGATGGTTTTAAAATAAATAATGCCCACTTCGGTAGAAGTGAGCATTATAAATAACTCAAATAATTTTTAGCTAACACTCACTACAAATGTGGCTTTTATAGTTTTATTTAGCGGTCACAGATGGTTTTTATAAAACAACATATGTTTTATCCTTCTATTTCTTCATTTGAAATATCATCGGTCTTTTTAAGTCTAATGTACTTGCTAGGTATTACGCCAAACTGTTTTTTGAAACATTTCGAAAAGTACGAAGCGGTATTAAAACCGGTCATGTACATGATCTCTTTTACTGATAAATCACTTTTTTCAAATAGTTGAACAGCACGTTTTAATCGAATATTTCTAATAAATTCACTTGATGAAAGACCGGTCAATTCTTTTATTTTCAAATACAAGTTACTTCTACTCATATTCATTTCTTTAACTAACATTTCAACACTAAATTCAGAATTCATCATGTGTTTTTCTACAATTTCAATTGCATTTTGTAAAAATATTTCATCTGATGAGGTTACCGTAACTTCATTTGGTTGTAATGTTATTTCTCTATTGAATCTTTTACGTAGTTCTTCACGATCTTTTAAAATATTAGCAAGTTTCAATTCTAAAAGTTCTAAATCAAAAGGTTTTCTAATATAGGCGTCTGCACCAGTTTTTAGTCCTTCGATTTCTTTTTCTTGAGATGTTTTAGCAGTAAGCATCACCACCGGAATATGACTTGTTTCTTGTGTGGTTTTTAATTTATTACAAAGTTCAATACCATCCATAACTGGCATCATTAGATCTGTAATTACAATATTTGGCATAAACTTATTTGCCAACTCTAAACCTTTTTCTCCGTTTTCAGCTTCGTAGATATAATAGCTTTCTCCTAGTCCCTTTTTAATAAAAGATCTTATATCTGAGTTATCGTCTACGATTAGTAGTAAGGGAAGTTTAGATCTAGACCGTGTCATGTTTTGGTCAATGATATCATCCATAAAACTGATGGCATGCGAGTCGGCATCATCTTTACTGATAAAGGTGTTTGCTTCAAAAACTTCATGAAAGTTGAGTTCTTTTGTTTTTTCAAAGGTTTCTTTTTCTTTGGGTAACCAAACATAAAACGTAGTGCCGCTTTCAGAATCACTCTTAACTTTTATAATACCCTGATGTAATTCGACAAGATTTTTGGTAAAGGAGAGTCCGATACCCGTTCCTTTGGTATCTACATGGGTTGTAAGTCCTATTTCAGTGTAAAAGCGTTCGAATATATGTTGTAATCTATGGGCCGGAATACCGGGACCAGAATCTTTAACTTGAATAACAATGTATTTAGATTGGTCTACTGTAAGCTCAATGTCTTTTGGTTTATTAAAATCATTACCATCGAAAATTTCAAGAAGAATGCTACCGTCTTCAGGTGTAAATTTAAAGGCATTCGAAAGTAGATTATTGCAAACTTTCTCAACGGCATCTGGATCGAACCATGATAAAATTGAATCTTTCGAAGATTTTATTTCGAATTCAATATTCTTTTTTCTGCTCAGAAACTGAAATGGTTCACCTACTTCTTTTAAAAACTCGGTAATATTACTTTTACTTAGATTAAGGTTCATTTTACCATGATCCATTTTTCTAAAATCTAATAATTGATTTACCAAGCGTAATAGGTAATCGGTATTTTTTCGCATCAACCCATATTGATCTTTGGTTTCTTTCGGGCTAATTTTTTCTCCCTTTTTAATTAAATAGTCTAACGGACCTTTTATAAGTGTAAGCGGGGTTCTAAACTCATGAGATATATTGGTAAAGAATTCAAGTTTAAGTCGGTGAATTTCTTCGTTCTTATCTTTTTCTAAATTTCGAAGTTCTAATTGATGCTTCTCTGCAGATCTAATCATAGTAAATCTTCTAAAAGCATATAACAATGCTATTGCCAATAATAAATAAGCAAATTTGGCAAGGTTTGTTTGCCACCATGGCGGTGTAACTTTTATTTTAATTTCAACAGGAGTTTCGTCCCAAATATTATCGTTGTTTGAAGCTTTTACACGTAAGATATAAGAACCTGGCTCAAGATTGGTATATGTGGCAAACCTATTATCGGCAGATGTGTAGATCCAATCTTTATCAAACCCATCTAACTTATAAGCAAATTTGTTTTTACTGGAAGCGGCATAATGCAAGGCGGCAAACTCGAAAGAGAAGCTGTTTTCATTATGTTTTAATTCAATTTCGCCTATAGAATTTATAGATTGATCAAGAATAACGCGACCATTTATTTTGGTGTCAATAGCCACAGGTTTATTAAAGATGGAAAAGTTGGTTAAAACCGTTTCTGGTTTTATTTTATTACTTATAATATCTTCGGGGTAGAAAGCGGTAAGACCGTTAACACCTCCAAAAAGCATCAATCCTTCTTCGGTTTTATAAGCGGCTAGCTCGCTAAATTCGTTGCTTTGTAAGCCATCATTTACATCATAATTTTGAAATTTCTCTTTGTCAATACTAAATTTTGATATTCCTTTATTGGTTGATAGCCATAGATTGCCCTGATTATCATCTAAAATTCCTTTTATAACATTGTTAGGTAAACCCTCTTTTTCACTATAGGTTTTAAAATGTTCTGGTTCATCATCTTTTCTAGGTATAAGCTTATTTAAACCACCACCAAAAGTACCTACCCATATGTCTTTAGACTTACTTTCGAAAACGGATAAAATGTAGTTATGGCTAATGGTAGTTTCATCATCAGGCGTATTCTTATAATTAACAAATTTTGGATTCTTAGAATCAATTTGATTGTAAGGTAATTTTGCTAGACCATTACCGGTAGCAAACCAAATATCACCCTTTGAGTCTTGAAAAATATCTCTAATAATATTATTGGGTATGCCAGTTTCATTGTTTGTATTATGCTTAAAATTATCTTTAACGAAGGTATCACCATCTTCTTTTATGAGCCAACGTTGTATGCCCCCATTATAAAAACCTAACCATATATTATGCTCTTTATCTTGTAAAATAGAAAAAACACTACTTGGTACTTCGGATATTGCCTTTAAGTCTTCTTCTGTTATTTTTTTATTATTGCCAAGGTCTATTTCGAATAAACCTGGTGAATTCTCTCCTCCAACTAATAATTTGGTGCTAGATTTTAATTGTATTTCTTCAATGGCAAATACCTTGTTGATTTTTGTAAAGTGTTGAAATTGATTAAAATCACTTTCTTTATCTGTTTTCCCTAACAAGTTTAAACCACCACCTTCGGTACCGATCCATAGGTTTTTATTTTTATCTTCATGAATGGCCCTAACCTTATCGTTACTTAAACTACCTACTTCGAGATTCTTTTTAATATGTAAAAATTGTTTTCTTTGAGGGTCAAATTTATTGACTCCGCCACCATTGACACCCACCCATATGATACCAGTATGATCAATATATAATGATTTAACCGCATTTTTGCTTAAACTGTTCGTAGGGTTTTCAGGGTCGTACTTGTATTCGCCTACCAACTCGGGTAATTTTGTTTCAGATAGGTTAGAAAACTCTAAAAGACCATAGTCGGTACCTGCCCAAATATGATTGTTATTTATTGAAATGGTGTTAAAATTGCCACTATAGAAAAACTGTAACTGATTCTCTTTTTTATTTGGAGAATATCGATAAAGACCATTACTAGTACCTAAAATTAAATGGCCATAAGTGTCTTCAACTATAGATTTTACTTGCGTGTTTGGTAAGTTGATTTTTTCGTTTACTTCTTGAAAATACATGTCTCCATTATTATCTCTAGATAACTTAGAAAGACCATTTATGCCACCGATCCAGATTTGGTGCATACTGTCTTCGAAAAAAGTGTTTACATTATTACTGTTTCTAGTAGGTGAATTGCTGTTTTGATATAAGTTGAAATGTTCAAATTTTAATGAATCTGTTGGCTTTGATAGATCGGCCATATCAATTCCTTTCGTGGTACCTACCCAAAGTCTGTTATCACTATCATTAAATAGTAAGGTGATGTAATTACTTTTTATGGAAAATTCATTATTAGGGTCACTTTTAAAATGTTTGAATTTTTCAGTTTTTTGATCG
The DNA here is from genome assembly GCF_030547005.1 of Maribacter sp. 1_MG-2023. Classification (GTDB taxonomy): domain Bacteria; phylum Bacteroidota; class Bacteroidia; order Flavobacteriales; family Flavobacteriaceae; genus Maribacter. The sequence goes on from NZ_JAUOPN010000001.1 coordinate 338,766, forward strand.
AAGTAATTTAAACCCCCACCAGTAGTTCCTATCCATAAATTACCTGATTTATCATCAATTATTTTCCAAATTAAGTTGCTACTTATGCTGTGCGGCTTTTCAGGGTTTGGTTTAAAAACAGTAAAATTATAACCATCATATCTGTTTAACCCATCATGTGTTCCAAACCACATAAAACCGTTATCATCTTGAATAATTGTATTTACATCGCTTTGCGATAATCCGTTCTCTGTATTTAAATGCTCAAATTTTAAAGAATTTTGAGCGTAAGAGGTATGTGCTAATCCGAAGAGCAGCATAAAGATTAAATATAGCGAACTCCTAGTCGAGCTCAATTTATAGGGGAGATTGGTCATACTAACAAATATATCAATTAAGCTATGAAATTTTATGATTGATTTTTTTAACGGTAGACATAAGTTATATCGTGTTTTATTGTAAGCGTTTGATTTTCAGTAGTTATTTGTTAATTCTTAAAAGTAGTACTGCCTATTAAACATCATATGTTCTAGCTTTTAAATCATTTGCTATAATTCAAAATCGCTTTATACACGAACTTTACGGTCTATAAAGTGAAAGTTGAATTCTAAATTCAATTAAATTTAAACGCTACTAATTCCGCATTAATGAAATATATAGTTTGTGAAAAACCGGGTGAATTTATTTTAAAAGAAAAAGAAGCACCTGTAAGAAAGAAAGATGAAGCCTTGTTGAGAATTAAAAAAGTAGGTATTTGTGGTACGGATCTACATGCCTATGGAGGCAATCAAGCTTTTTTTACATATCCGCGAATATTAGGTCATGAGTTGGCTTCTGAGGTAGTTGAGATTGGAGCAAATGAACGTGGAATTAAAGCAGGAGATAAGGTGGTAGTAATGCCGTACATAAGCTGTGGAAAATGTATCGCTTGTAGAAACGGAAAAACAAATTGTTGTACTAATATCAGAGTTTTGGGCGTACATACCGATGGTGGAATGCAAGAGTTCATTACCGTACCCACCAATATTCTGTTGTTAGCCAATAATTTGACCGATGATGAAATGGCTATTGTAGAACCACTGGCAATTGGGGCACATGCTGTTAGAAGAACCAATATTGTACCTGGCGAAACAGTTGCCGTTGTTGGTTGTGGACCAATCGGGATAGGAATTATGAAATTAGCTCAGATTGCAGGTGCAAAAGTTATCGCTTTAGATATGAACGAGCAACGTTTGCAATATGCAAAAGATAAAATAGGGGTAGATTATATTGTTAATGTAAGCGAAGATCCCGTAAAACAAATTTCTGAAATTACAAATGGAGAATTATGTACGGCCGTATTCGATGCTTCCGGACACAAGGGGGCATTAGAAATGTGTCCTTCGTACATGTCGCACGGAGGTAGGTTTGTTTTAGTAGGACTTTCAAAAGGAGAACTTACCTATACGCACCCGGCAATACATGCAAAAGAAATGACTTTAATGTGCAGTAGAAATGCTACTACTGAAGATTTTGAACATGTTATTAATGTTTTAGATCAATTTCCAACGGCATCATTTATTACACATTCGGTCCCCTTTACAGAAATGATCGAAAATTTTGATAGTTGGTTAAAACCAGAAACAGGGGTAATAAAAGCAACAGTTAATTTTAATTGATATAATGCAAAAAAGTTACGTTCAAATAGATCCGAAAGATAATATAATCGTTGCCATCACTAATTTAGAGAAGGGTACGGTTGTTACTATTGCAGATCTAGAGGTTACTTTAATCGAGCATATTAAGCAAAAACATAAGTTTGCCTTGGTCGATTTTAATTTGGGTGATGACATTTTTATGTACGGTGTTTTAATTGGTAAAGCAATGACTAAAATTGCTGCAGGTTGTGCTATTACCATAGAAAACGTAAAACATGCCTCTGCAGAATTTAGCGAAACTAAAGTAGCATTTAATTGGCAGGCACCTGATGTTTCTAAATTTGAGAATAGAACTTTTAACGGCTACCATAGAGAAGATGGTAAAGTAGGTACAGCCAATTATTGGTTGGTTATACCGCTGACATTTTGCGAAAACAGAAACTTAGATGTAATTGAAGCTGCACTATCAGAAAAATTAGGATACCAAACCACGAAAGACTTTTCTGTAGATACAGATGCTTTAATTCAACAATATAAATTAGGTAGTTCAAGAGATAAAATATTAAACACACCTATAATTGCTACTCATGAAGAAATGGCGAAAAATAGGGTGTTCCCGAATGTAGACGGAATTAAATTTTTAAAGCATGATGGTGGTTGTGGAGGCATTCGGCAAGATTCTGAAACCTTATGCAAGTTGCTAGCTGGTTACATCGCCAACCCAAATGTGGCTGGTGCAACCATACTGAGTTTGGGTTGCCAAAATGCACAGATTTCAATGCTTCAAAATGCATTGAACGCAATCGATAGTAATAAGCCCGTGCATTATTTAGAACAACAGCGAAGTTTAAGCGAACGTCATTTTATTGAAGAAGCTGTTAAAGTAACTTTCTTGGGGTTAATCGATGCTAATGAAATCTTTAGAAAACCGGCACCACTTAGTAAATTGGTTCTAGGTTTGGAATGTGGCGGGTCAGATGGTTTTTCAGGTATTTCTGCCAATCCTGCCTTAGGGTATGCATCTGATCTATTGGTTGCTTTAGGGGGTAGTCCTGTATTATCAGAATTTCCGGAGTTGAATGGGGTAGAACAAGAAATCATTAATAGATGTATTACTGATGAAGACTCTAAAAAGTTTTATGACCTAATGCGTGCATATTCCGCTGCTGCAGTTGCCGTGGGTTCTGGTTTTGAAAATAATCCGTCTCCTGGTAATATAAAAGACGGTTTAATTACCGATGCCATGAAATCTGCCGGTGCAGCTAAAAAAGGTGGTACTTCACCCATAGTAGAGGTTTTAGATTATACGGAACAGGTGACCAAACCAGGATTGAATTTATTATGTACCCCTGGTAACGATGTAGAATCTACTACGGGTCTTGTTGGTTCGGGCTGCAATGTGGTTGTGTTTACCACTGGTTTAGGCACACCAACAGGTAACCCTGTAGCCCCAGTTTTAAAAATGTCGAGTAATACTGCTTTATATGAGCGTATGAATGATATTATTGATATTAATGCCGGTACGGTTATCAGTGGTGAAGATTCTATAGAAACTATGGGCGAAAAAATACTGGAACATATTATTCAAGTAGCCAGTGGTACGCTTGCTTCAAAAGCGGTCGCACATGGTAATAATGACTTTATTCCGTGGAAAAGAGGAGTTTCTTTATAAACTTTTCAATTTAATACAAGTAAGAGTAGCATGACGATACATAAGGAAATAACAGAACTACAAATATTGAACAGAAAAACTACAGGTAAGCCTGTAGAATACCCTGTTCGTGTACTACAGTTTGGTGGAGGTAATTTTTTAAGGGCATTTTGCGATTGGATGTTCGATGTTTTAAATAAAACAACAGATTTCAATGGTAGTGTGGCTGTCGTTAAACCAACCGAAAGAGGGGAGTATTCAGAACTCTTAAATCAAGACGGCTTGTTTCATGTAGTTTTAGATGGATTGAAAGACGGTAATTTAGTCTCAGAGGTAACATTGGTAGAATCTGTTAGTACTATTATTCAACCGTATAAAGATTGGAATGCATATTTGGCTTTGGCAGAGGTACCTGAACTGAGATTTATTGTTTCTAATACTACAGAAGCAGGAATTAAATTTTCGGAAAAGGATCAAAAGACAGACAACCCACCTCATGAATTTCCGGCTAAATTGACCTTATGGTTATATCACCGGTTTAATTATTTTAAAGGTGCAGCTGATAAAGGTTGCATTTTATTACCATGCGAATTAATTGAAGATAATGGCGATGCTTTACAGAAAACCATTATTCAATATGCTGAACACTGGGGTTTAGAAACAGCATTTATCACTTGGATCAATAACTGTAATTATTTCTGTAGCACACTAGTTGATCGTATTGTGTCTGGTTTTCCTACGGATAGAAAAGTTGCCATTGAACAGCAAACGGGTTATAAAGATGATTTGTTGGTCGCTGGTGAGGTGTACCATAGTTGGGTTATAAAAGCAGCACCAATTGTTCAAAAAGAATTGCCTTTTTCTAAAACGGACTTAAATGTTTTGTTCGTTGATGATCTTAAAGAGTATAGAGAAATGAAGGTTCGTATTCTAAATGGGGCCCATACTTCTTTGGTGCCTGTAGGGTATTTGGCAGGTCTAAGAACTGTATTAGAAAGTATGAACGATGATTTGGTTAGAAACCATGTATTGCAAGTACTGTCTGAAGAAATAAAACCTACGCTAACCAATTTCTCAGAAAAGGAGATTGACGCATTTATAAATGCAGTTATTGATCGATTTAAGAATCCGACTCTTAAACATTTTTTAATAGCCATATCATTAAATAGTACATCTAAATTTCAGGCTCGCTTATTACCGGCATTTAAAGAATACACTCAAATTAACGGTCATTTTCCAAAGAGAATAGCATTTTCATTAGCATGTTTAATTCGTTTTTATAAAGGCGAATTCGATGGAGAGCATATTCCAGTAAATGATGATGCTAATGTGTTGGGCTACTTTAATGAAGAATGGCGAAAAGTAACAGAGCAACACCAAACTATAGAAAACTTGGTTACAAACGTACTGTCTAATAGTGATATAGTTGGCGAAAATTTAACCACATATAATGGTCTGGTTCAATTTGTTACTAAGAGTATCAATAGCATAAATGAAGTAGGTGTAAAAGAGTGTTTAAAGGCACTATAATAAAATATATGAAAATAGATTCGCATCAACATTTTTGGAAATATGAACCGGTAAAACATAGCTGGATAGATGATGAAATGGCAGTAATCAGAAAAGATTTTATGCCAGCTGATCTAAAGCAAGTATACCTTGAAAATGATATTGATGGCTGCGTTGCAGTACAGGCAGATCAAACAACTGCTGAAACGGATTTTTTAATTGAACTGGCTTCAGAAAATAATTTTATAAAAGGAATTGTAGGATGGGTAGACCTAAGAGGTAACGATATTGATGAGGTTTTGGAGCATTACAATAAGTTTAAAGTTGTAAAAGGTTTTAGGCACGTCGTACAAGGTGAGGCTGATCACAATTTTTTATTGCGACCAGATTTTCTTGCAGGTATCTCAAAATTAGCTCGCTATAATTTCACCTATGATATATTGGTGTTTCCGCATCAATTGGGAGCAGTTCTAGAATTTGTGAAAAAATTCCCGAATCACAAATTTGTAATTGATCACATAGCTAAGCCTTATATAAAAGATAGTTTTTATGAGGGTTGGGCTGTTTTAATGACCGAAATAGGTAAGCAAAAAAATGTGTATTGCAAGTTGTCGGGGATGATTACCGAAGCCGATTATAAAAAATGGACAGTTGAGCAAATAACACCCTATATGACCTTGGTATTAAATGCTTTTGGCGCAGATAGAATTATGTTCGGTTCTGATTGGCCAGTGTGTTTAGTGGCAGGAAATTACAAAACCGTAAAAAAAATAGTTACAGATTTCATTTCGCAATTAAGTGAAGAAGAGCAGGCTAAAATAATGGGTTTGAATGCAATGAAATTTTATAATTTATAATAGGAACAGTATGGATTTAAAACTAAAAGATAAAGTAGTTGTCGTAACGGGTGCTGCAGGATTAAAGGGAAGTATTGGTGAAACCATAGTTCAGCATTTGGCAGCCGAAGGCGCAATACCTGTAATCGTTTGTAGAAATGATAGAGGTATAGGTTATGAGAAAGAATTACGAGAAAAAGGTATTGACGCCTTGTTTGTAAAGACAGATTTATCTGATCATGTTCAAATTGAAAAGGCTGTTCGTAAAATAGAAGAGAAATACGGTGAAATACATGCATTAATAAATAATGTAGGGGTTAACGATGGTGCAGGTTTAGATGCTTCAATAGATGATTTTATGTATTCCTTAAAACTAAATATGGTAAGCTATTTTGCAATGACTAAATACTGTTTGCCAATGCTTAAAAAGTCAAAAGGAAATATTTTGAATATAGGCTCGAAAGTAGCACTTACAGGTCAAGGTGGTACTTCTGGGTATGCAGCGTCAAAAGGTGGTGTCTTCGGTTTAACCAGAGAATGGGCGGTTGATTTAATACAATTCGGTATCCGTTCTAATGCTATTGTTATAGCAGAAAGTTGGACTCCCGCTTATGATGCTTGGATTAAAACTTTAGATAACGGAGAAGAAAAACTTGAGGCTATCGTTAAAAAGATTCCTTTAGAAAATAGAATGACAATGCCGGCAGAAATAGCAGATCAATGTCTATTTACCATTTCAGAAAAATCATCTCATACAACCGGTCAGTTTATTACCGTAGACGGCGGGTATGTGCATCTTGATAGATCTTTATTGACGGAATAATTCCCGCTTTTCCTATCAGAATAACCAAAGTCTAATTAGTACCAGATTAGCATTTTTATTTTAATCATGAAAGTTATCCAGCTAAATATGAATCAACCAAAAAAAATACCCGTAGTCAGTAAAGAGTTATTAGTTCCGTTTATAATAATCACTATACTTTTTGCTTTATGGGGCTTCGCCAATGATGTTACTAACCCTATGGTGACTGCATTTAAAAAAGTAATGCCAGAATTAAGTTGGACACAAGCATATTTAGTACAATTTGCATTTTATTTCGGCTATGGTTGTATGGCCATACCAGCTGCACTTTTTATTAAAAAATATACTTATAAAAAAGGTATCATTCTTGGGCTGTCGCTTTATGCTGTAGGAGCATTTTTATTCTATCCGGCATCTGTCTATGAAGAGTATTCGTATTTTTTAATTTCATTATATGTTATCACTTGTGGCTTAGCCTTATTGGAAACAACTTCAAACCCATTGATTTTATCGCTAGGGGCAAAAGAAACCGCTACACAACGATTGAATTTGGCACAGTCATTTAATCCTATTGGGTCAATATCAGGTATGTTGATAGCTCAGTTTGTTGTCCTTAGTCAAATAAAATCGTCAACTTACAATGATGATACCTACGCGGCTTTAGATGCGGCAAGTAAAGCTTCAATTAAAACCGAAGATTTGAATATTATTAGTTACCCTTATTTAGGCATAGGAGTTGTTGTTTTGGTTATTTTAATATTAATAGTATTTACCAAAATTCCGACGGTTCAAGAACATACTAGTTTAAGCTTTAAAGAATCGTTAAATAAAATCTTTTCGAAGAAGACTTTTTTACCTGGTGTTATAGCTCAAATGTTTTATGTAGGTGCACAAATAATGTGTTGGACAGCTATCTTTCAATACGTGCAATATTTAAATGAATCTACAAATAGTGATATAAATGCCACGTATATGAATATGATTGCTATGGGAATTTTTCTTGGCGGTCGTTTTCTGGGTACTGCTTTGTTAAGTGTATTCTCGGCGCCAAAATTACTATACACCTTTGCCGGCTGTGCCGTTTTATGTTGTGCGGGTGCTATTGTTATACCTGGTATGCCCGGGTTAATTTCTTTAGTTAGTATTTCTTTATTCATGTCAATTATGTTCCCTACTATTTATGGTATAGCTTTAAAAGATATGGGTGACGAAGCAAAGTTGGGGTCTGCTTTTCTGGTGATGGCAATTGTTGGAGGCGCTATCTTTCCGTTAATGCAAGGTGCCATTATCGACATAGGAGGTGATAACCTTGCGGACACGCTTATTTTAGGAGTTCCAGAAGTTAAATTTTCTTTTATAATGCCAATGATATGTATCGCTGTTGTCGGTTTATATGGCTTATATGCTGCTAAACAACAAAAAGCTTAATTATTTAAAACTTGAACGATGACTAAAAGATATTGTTACGCCTGCGATTTAAAAGAGGACGCTAAACTTATTGCAGAATACAAAGCATATCATGCCGAAGGCAAGGCATGGCCAGAAATCACTAAAAGTATTAAAGATGCCGGTATTGTTGATATGCAAATTTACCTCACTGGTAACCGCATGTTCATGATTATGGAAGTTGATGAAACATTCGATGCTGAGAAAAAAGCAAAAATGGATGCCGATAATACTAGAGTTCAAGAATGGGAGAATTTAATGTGGAATTACCAACAAGAATTGCCATGGACCAAAGATGGTGAGAAGTGGATTGAATTAGAACAGATTTTTCAGTTGTAACACAACTAAACTAATAGAAACACAGAAGCCAGATTTTTAAATCTGGCTTCTGTGTTTTAAATAATACATAAGCTTACTTCATTAAAGCTACACTATGGCTATCGTTAACAATGATAAAATTATTAAAAAACCTTCATTTTCAAAGTCTTGTAACCGTTATGATTCATTCTTTGATACCTTGCTTAATTAGTTACTATTTATACTAGCTAATGCATCTGCAAGCTCCTCTGCAGCTTCTGTTTTATTTTATAAGGTAATTTATATCTTTTTTGTTTTTTGGGCTTATAAACATGCTCTTAATAGATTTGAACAAACTAGTACAAAATTGTAATGTTATTCTTGTTTATTTGGTTTTATCGTGATTTCAATTTCATTGCTCGTTAATGTATTAGAGCTGGCTTTGATACGTATTGGTTTTGAGCTACCTTTTATTGATTGAACAATAAGTAAAGCACGCCCTTTATCTGTCATTAATTCTTGTGAATTAAAGTTTTGCGTGTTAGTGATACTGCCATTATCTACGCCAAGCACTTTTGCATCTCCGGTCACTGTAAATTTTACTTTTTGATTTTCTAATTTAACAGGATTACCATCTTTATCTATTATTTGAAGTATAATATGAGCAGTGTCATAACCATCTGCTACTACGCTTTTAGTATCAGTAGATATTGCTAAGGCTTTTGGTTGAGTGCTCGTTTTTATAAATGATTCAAAGTTTTCTCCGTTATTATATCCGACAGCTTTTAAAGTGCCGGCTTCAAATGGAACTGCCCATTTGTAAATATGATCCTCAAAATCTGCTAGTTTTTTTATGCCTAATGATTTTTCGTTCAAGAAAAGTTCTACTGCATCAGAATTTGAATATACTTCTACTATTGTGGTTTGATCACTATCATAGTTCCAATGTTCATTAACATCTTGCCAAACCCAAAGCGCTTTTTGCCAAGCGCCTTCTTTTTTCTCAACAACTTTACCATGGTCATTAAGCACATATTTTGATTTTTCAATAGTCTGTGTAGCAATGTATATACTAGGTGTCTCGCTCCATAAAGATTTAAACATGTAGAACGACGGCTTTTCAAATCCAGCCAAATCTAATAATCCGCTTGGGGTTCCTTTTTTAGGCCATCCTCCGTTAGATTCTCCCAAGTAGTCAATGCCGGTCCATAAGAATGTTCCTGAAATGAAAGGTCTTTCAATGACAGCCTTCCATTCATGCCATTGTCCTAAATTTTCGGTACCCATAAGTGGCTTATTTGGGTAGTTTTCATGACCATAATCGTAAAGAACTCGTCTATAGCTAAAACCAATTATGTCTAGAGCTTCTGCATAACCAGATTCATAACTAGAAGAAGGTAGAATGCAATTGGCTATTACATACCTTGTTGTGTCTAATTCTTTGGTCCATTTAGCCAATTTCTGAGCAGTTTTACCAATATCATACGCTGCTTTTGGCAACGTGTCTAGCTTCTCTTTAATCTGTTCTATGCTATTTGGTGGTGTAGACCAAAAGTAATTACCACTCCAGTCCATATTATTAAAGAAACCGGTAGCTTCAGCATTACGAGGGTATGTCCATTCAATTTCATTACCAATACTCCATTGAAAAATAGATGGGTGATTTCTATGTGATAAAATGGTGTTTTTCAAGTCTCTTTCTGCCCATTCTTGAAAATGTTCAACATAACCTCTGGTAATGTAGTCCACACTTTTTTCGTTCATGTTTTTTCTTTTGTCTTTAGGGTTGTCCCATTCATCAAAGAATTCATCTTGAACTAAAAAGCCCATTTCATCGCATAAATCTAAAAATTCATTAGAAGCAGGGTTGTGCGATATTCGTATAGCATTACAACCCGCATCTTTTAGTTTTTCTAAACGTCTTCTCCAAACACTTTTAGGTACGGCTGCACCAACTAAGCCAGCGTCATGGTGTAAACAAACACCTTTTATTTTACGGTTTTTCCCATTAAGATAGAATCCTGTATTGGCATCGAACTTAATACTGCGAATTCCGAAAATAGTTTCTTCAGTATCTACAACTTGATCATTTTCAATAATTTGAGTAATGGCTTTATAAAGAGTAGGTTTGTCTACATCCCATAAATCAGGATTTTTAATAGCTACGGTAGTTGTATGATTTTCTGTAGCCCCTGTGTAAATCGTTAGTTTTTTACTTGTTGAACCAACCTTTAAATTCTCATTATTGAAAATTTCTGTAGTGATTTTCACTCTTTTATCTTCTGAATACCCGTTTTTAAGTTGAGTTTCTATTTTAACCGTGGCTTTATCCTCATTTACCTGAGGTGTGGTTATGAATGTTCCCCATACCGGAATGTGTAGTTTGTTTTTTGTAATTAAGGTTACATTTCTATAGATGCCAGAACCGGTATACCATCTGCTGTCGGCATATCTTGTTCTATCTACAGTTACATTTATAGTATTTGTGTTTGGGTGCAATTTTTCGGTTATGTCATGAAAGAAAGGTGCATAGCCATAAGGGTGTTCGCCTAATTCTTGATTATTTAAGCTTATACTAGCATTATTATATACACCATCAAAAACCAAATATGCAACTTGATTGTCGTTCAAGTTTAGTGTAAATTTTTTTTTATAAAATCCAGTACCTCCTAATAAATATCCTGTAGCTCCTTCACCGTTTATTGAGTCGAATGGAGTGCCAATGCTCCAATCATGCGGTAGGTTTATTTTTTTCCAAGTAGTATCGAACCGATTAGATGTGGAGTCTTCTAACTTAAATTCCCAATTAAAATTAAAATCGGTATTAGTAGTCAAATATTCTTTGGTAGAACAACTAAAAAGTGTGATTGCAATTAGGTGAATAAGGAAGATTTTATATTTCATGCTGTTCGTTTAAAAATACTTTTCACGGTGTGTTTTGATGCTATACTGTACTAGAAAAAACTAAACATCTTATTGAATTAATTTTAACCAACTATTATTTCTAATAAACTATAATTGAACTTTTTGCGATATAGAAACGGCGTTTGTCGGTGACAAGTTTTTAGAGTTAAACCGTTAGTGAATATTGATATCGCGTTTAGTTTTCAATTAATTCAAAATATTGCAATATTATATATTAATAATTGCAGTATTCTTAGCTTTACAAATATGTGCTTATTAAAGGATTTAATGTTATTGATAAACTAGACAAAAACTCAACATAACCCAATTAGTAGTGGTTTTTAAAGAAAATGAACTAGACATTGTATATATTGATTTCTCAATTAAACTTTAAAAGAACGAGGAGAATTTTTTTTGATATGAATTATACAATACAGACTTTTCGAGGGTATATGGTTATCTTTTCAACCTTAGTTTTGCTCATATGCCTAAGTGGTATCTTGTCTGCGCAAAATATTAATAAAACCGATCAATATTTTCAAAAAGCAGAGTCACTAAAAGCTACGAATATTGATAGTGCCATTAGTTTCTACAAGAAAAGTATTCACTTACATAAAGAGCAAAAAGATACCGCTAACTTGGTAAATAGTTTATATGAGCTTTCAAATTTATATGCCCATAATTTAGATTATGGAAATTCATACGATGGTTACTGGGAGGCCTTGTTTCTTGCTGATAGTTCAAAAAACGATGTAGCAAGAACAAAGTTATATCAAGCTTTGGGTTGGCTTTATTTATTTTATAGACGTGATAACGAAGCTAATAATTACTTCAACCTTTCGCTGAGATTAAAGGATAAAATGATTGATGAAAAGGTTATGAATTCTAGTTATTTATTAACTGATTATTATGCGTTAACTACTATGTTTAGAACCAATGGGAATGATAAGATGGTTCGTAAATATTTAGACAGTAGTAATATTATTCGAAATCAATATAAGATAAAATCTAACTATTTAGATGCAGAAGAGGGCTATCAAGACGCAAGGGACGGTGATTTTGAAATGGGCTTGCTTAAGTTAAATAAATCTAGAAATGAGTTCGAGATTGAAAACCCCTCATACCTCATTATTATAGACTATTTAATTGGTCAGGTTTATTTTATGAAGGGTGATTTAGAGGAGAGTAGAAAGTTTTTTGAGCAATCGTTAGCTTATACTACAGTGTATAGCAATCATTCAAATTATAAGTTAATGGTACAAGAAGCCTTGGCGCTTTTAGATAAACAGGTTAAAGATTTTGAAAGTGCTTTTTTTCATTTAGAGACTGCAAATGAATTGAATGAATTAATTTTTGGTAGAAAAAGTAAGAATAATCAACATTTATTTGAGATTAATGATAAATATCGCCTGCAGAAAGAAAAAGAAAAGGAATTAATAAAAGAACAGCGCTTGGCTAATTTAGAAAATGAAGAAAAATTATGGGTTTTGAAATTTTTATTGATGTTTGTTGTTGTAGCTTCCTTACTTATTCTTGGATTTTTATTCATTCGTAATATTAGACGTAAACATAAGTTAGAGAAAAAATCACTTGAAGAAAAGAGAGTTGTTGAATTGCAGAAAACTAATGAAATATTAGAATTGAAAAATAATGAACTAACGTCTTCTGCATTGCAACTGATAGAGAAAGAAGAGTTTATTAGAAAAATGAAAGATACTATTGGTAAGAGTAAAGAAAATTTAGACGTTTCTGCTCTCAATAGAATTATTAGTTCAGCACAAGGTAGTCCAAGTGGTAATTGGAAAGAATTTGAAGCTAGGTTTACGGCTGTAAATCAAAGTTTTTATAAAAATTTAAAAGATGCTTACCCTTCTTTGAGTCAAACAGACTTAAAACTTTGTGCATTAGTAAAGCTTAATTTTTCTAGTAAAGAAATGGCATCACTTTTAGGTATTTCAATTGAAAGTATGCACACATCTCGTTATCGTTTAAGAAAAAAATTGAAACTTAAACGTAATGATAATCTCACCGAATTTATAGCAAACCACTGATTTAGAATTTTTAAACTTCCTAAAGCTCAGTAGTTTTAATTTCATAGCATTATTTCCATTCCTTTAGTTGAATATTAATCAACTGTTTCTAATAGTACCATCAAAATTACTGTCTAGTTGTGTTTAGTATTGCTTAAAACACTGATAAATAAGCCTTTTTTTTATGAATTGTTCAGTTTTAGTTGAGTCAAATTTCCTAAAACTATAATATGAAATTGATAATTTAGATCCGATAAATTTATTGTTTGATTAATATTTTAGAATCAAAATAAGAATTTGTTAAAAATAACTCACCAAAACTTAATTATTAATTAACTCAATTTTATTTATGAAGGAAAAGGACAAATTATGGAAGAGGATGCTTTCAGTGTTTTCTCTATTTGTAATCTTGGCAATGCAACAAGGCCATGCGCAAGATGTAATTAATGGATCCGTTAGTGATGAACAAGGTACGCCGATACCAGGTGCAACCATTCTTATTGAAGGAACAACTAAAGGAGCTGTTGCTGATTTTGATGGAGTTTTTTCGATTAATTCAGCATCTGGCGATGTTTTAGTGATTTCATCAATTGGTTTTAAAACTAAAAAAGTAAGTGTAGGTGCAAATGAGAATTTAAAAGTTGTTCTTATCGAAGACCTTGCTTTGTTAGATGAAGTTGTTGTAGTCGGTTATGGTACACAGAAGAAAAAAGAGGTAACAGGTGCCGTAGTACAAGTAAAGTCTGATGTTATTAGTATAGCTCCTGTGACTGATATTAGCGAGGCAATTCAAGGTCGTGTAGCAGGTGTAAATGTGCAAGCTGCAAGTGGGCGTCCGGGAGAAGCTGCTAACATTCAAATTAGGGGTGTTGGATCTTTGCTCGGGAGTTTAGAACCATTGTATGTTGTAGATGGGGTTCCGTATGAATCTAACCCTAACATCGCTCCGGATCAAGTAGAGACTATAGACATATTAAAAGATGGTGCTGCAGCTTCTATTTATGGTGTAAGAGCTTCAAACGGGGTTATTTTAATTACGACCAAATCAGGTAAAGAAGGGAAGTTAGATGTTAACTTTTCTACATACACAGGTATTCAGAATATAACTTCAGGAACACCTTTGATGAATACACAACAACAACTATTTGCAGATTTTTCTGTAGATAATGTTTTAAACGGTGGTAATCTGCCAGGATACTTTATTACTTCTCCAGAATTATTGGATTATGATAGTGACTTTGTAGGGGATGTACAAAATAACAACGCACTATTTAGAAACTATGAGTTGGGTATTAGTGGTGGTTCTAAAGATTTGAATTTAGGTTTTAGTACTAGTTATATCGACCAAGAGGGTGTTCTAATCAAATCTGGTTTTGATAGATTGAGTTCTAGATTGACAGCCAATTTTACAAAAGGAAAATTTAAAGCATTTGCTACAGTCGCCTATACCGAAGAAAATAGAGAGCAAGAACCTTTCGCTTATTATGAATATAGTATAGGTCAAAACCCTTGGCAGCTACCTCTAGGGGATTTAAATATTAGTGAAGATAATGTGGTAACAATACCAGTAGATAATACTATTTATTTTGGCTTTTTAGCAAAACAATTATTAAACATTGATGATAGAAAAACAACTTCGACCAATGTTGCTTTCAATATGCAGTATGAATTAGCAAAAGGATTGACTTATAAGTTAAGTTTAAGTAATAATAAATTTGACTATAACCGAAAATTCTTTAGACCTACATTTTTAATTTATGGTAGAGATGGGGTGTTAAATGCAACGGCTTCTACGCTTGAGGCACAACTTCAAAAAGATTTTACTATGTCTACTAGAAGGGTCCTTGAGAATATGATAAACTATGATGTGAAATTCGGCTCTCATAAAGTAAACACAACATTGGTGTCTTCATTTGAAGATTATACATCAGAACAACTTACTATAGGGGGTATCGGTTTTCCTACAAATAGCACACAAGAAATAGGGCAAGCTTTTTCTGCAACTACACCAACTAGTTTTGTAAATAATTATGCACTATCTGGCTTGCTAGGTAGAGTTCAATATAGTTATGATGAGCGATACTTATTGTCTGCAAGTATTCGTAGAGATGGTTCTTCTAAATTCGGACCAGATAATAGATATGGTACTTTTGGAGGTATTTCTGTTGGATGGAATATTGCCGAAGAAAATTTCTTTAAAAATTCATTTTTGGGTGATGCGGTCAATAGCTTAAAGTTTAGAGCTAGTTATGCAGAATTGGGTAACCAAGATGTTCAGCCTTATGCTGCATCTACTCAAATAGAAACTGGTGTAAATTATTTATTCGGACCTAATGAAGCTATTGCTTCAGGATTGATACAAAGGAGAAATGCAAATCCTGATTTGAAATGGGAAACGAGTGTTTCGAAAAACATCGGATTTGATTTAGCTATGTTTCAAAATAGATTGACATTGACTGCTGATTTTTATAGCAATGATAAGCAAGATATGTTGTTGCCATTTCAAACACCGCCTTCTTTAGGTACATCTGCGCCGGGTGCAGAAACCGTGTATAACCCTATATTTATTAATGCGGGTAAAATGACCAACGAAGGTGTAGAAATAGCTTTAGGATATAAAGGTGATTTTAAAAGTGGACTAAAATATAATATCTCTTCTACGTTTACGAAAAATACCAATGAGATTATAGATTTAAACGGAATAGAACGTGGGTACTCTAATGGTAGACCAACATTTTCTTTAGGTAACAGTATAGATGAAACTACATTTTTTGCGGTAGGTCATGAAGCAGGATCATTCTTTTTATTGAAAAATGAAGGCGTAATTAAAACTGATGCCGAATTAGCAGAATACCAGCAAATCAATCCATCTGCAGCAAAAGGCGATATTCGTTATGCCGATGTAAATGGTGATAATGCAATTGATGATAATGATCGTGTATATGCCGGTTCTGGTCAAGCAGAATGGGAAGCTGGTTTAAATGTTGATTTAAACTATAAAAACTTTGATCTGTCGGTTCAGACTTATATGTCTTACGGCGCTGAGTTATTTAACGGTGCACGATTTTTCGCCTATACTCAAGGTAGACACTTAGATCAATATTATCAATGGTCTCCACAAAACCCTACTTCTGATATTCCTAGTTATAGAAATAGTGAGGCTACAGAAAGCATTAGAGCAAGATCAGATTATTGGATAGAAGATGGTACATATTTAAGAATTCGAAATATTACTTTGGGTTATTCATTACCTAAAGAATTACTAGATAAAACCAAAATTGGTAGCATACGATTATATCTAACAGGATTTAACCCTTTTACATTTACTAATTATACAGGTTATGATCCAGAAGTTGGTGGTAATGGTATAAGCACAAGAGGTGTTGATAGAGGTAATTATCCTGTAACCAGAAGATTTGTTCTAGGGGTTAAAGTTAAATTTTAATAACTAATTAAGAAAAAAATGATACAAGTTATATTAAAACACAAAGTGTGGTCTATTGCAATAGTAGCCTGCTGTATATTATCTCTAGCTAGTTGTTCAGAGGATGAATTTTTAACAGTAGATAATCCGAATTCGATTACAGATGCAACGTTTTGGAATACACCAACTCAGTTCAATACTGCCTTAACGACAGTATATGGCGCAATGCAGTTTCAGGCAGTAAGCGGTAGTGGATTGTCACAAGAAATAATTAGAGCAGACATTGCAGATACCTATTCTTTTTTTGGAAGATGGAACATTTTCAGACAACTGAGCTATACAGATAATAGTGAGCAAATAGTTAATAAGTGGAATCAATTATATATAGGTATTTTTAGAGCTAATCAGATAATAAATAACATTGAACTTGCCGATGAAACAGTTTTTGCTACAGGCGAAAAAGAAGCTATTTTAGGGCAAGCAAGATTATTAAGAGCTTTCTTCTATTTTCAATTGGTTCATACTTATGGTAAAGCAGTAATACGTACCGAGGTTTCTACGACAGAATTAAGTAAAGCACTTAGTTCAATTGAAGAAGTTACGCAGCAAGTAATACTTCCAGATTTAAATTATGCAAAAGATAACCTACCATTAGTTTGGGACGATAGTTCAGATTTAGGCAGAGTAACATCTGGTACAGCAACATCTTTAAGAGGTAAAGTTTATTTGTTTGCTGAAAACTGGCAACTGGCTGCCGATGATTTTAAAGAAGTTATAGATTCTGGTGTATATGCGTTGGTTCCAAATTCTTTAGACAATTTCACCGATCAAAACGAATTTAATTCTGAATCAATTTTAGAAGTAGCGTACAGTTCTACAGCTAATCCTGGCGCAAATGGAAATAACGTAGATGATACTCCTGGTAATTCAGGTGCTGAAGCTAGTGGCGTGTCTAGTAATTATGCTTCTATTGGTGGCTTTGGCGGATTTAATACCGTAGTAGCAAATTTATATTTACATGAATTATTTACGAACGATGAAATAGATCCGAGTAATTCAGTGAATGCAGGCGGTAATTTGCATTCTCAACGTTTAACTGCTTCTATTTGTCCAAAAGATTTTGAAGGTACCTATTATGGTGTAGATAATACAGATGCAAATGTACATTCTTATAGAGGACTAGGATTGACGGCTTTGGTAAAAAAGCATACAAATTGGTTTCAAGGTACAGCTGAAATAGCTTTAAATAGAAGTGGAATTAATTTCAGACATATTCGTTTGGCTGATGTTTATTTAATGTATGCAGAGGCGGTTTTAAATGCAAGCGGAGATGTTAATGAAGCTATTGAGTACATTGACATGGTTCGTTCAAGAGCTGGTGTTATAACAATACAACAGTACCTGGCCGATAACGGAAATACTTTTCCGCAATTACACATCAGTAAGCAAAGGTATGGTAACCAGCCATTTGTTAGTGCAACAGCCGATAATTTAATGACACACCTTCAGATGGTAGAAAGACCACTTGAACTTTGTTTTGAAGGGCAAAGATGGGCTGATTTAGTTCGTTGGGGTATCGTTGATGATGTATTTACAACCATGGGTGACAATCTGAACTGGAGAAATGATAATTTAGAGTCTATCACAGGACAAGCACCTCTTTTTATCGAAGGATCAATCAATTTGCTTTCGTTAGGCGGTATAGATAGATATAGTTCAAGTCAACATGATTATCTCCCTATTCCTGCAGGAGAAGTACAAAGTAATAATGATTTATAATATTTAAGATATGAAAACAAAATTTAAAATATTAACAGCGTTTGTAGCGGTTCTAATAGGTCTGTATTCTTGTGAAGATATTTACGATGATATAGAACTAAATGAAGCTAATAGTAGAATTATTGCTACATCTCAAATGAATTTTACCAATACAATAAGAATTGGTAATAGCATTACTTTAGGAGATTTATCTTCTGGAGTAGCGTCACGATTATGGACTTTACCAATTGGTGTCGCAGATATTGTTGGGTCTGATAATGATGAAACATCAACAGAGCAAAATGTCAAGGCAATTTTTAATGCTGAAGGTGAGCACGATGTAGTTTTATCTCAAGTTTTTAAGGGTGAAGCATACGATCTAGCAGGAAATATCATTGGTAAAGAAATAGATACTACCATTGTTGTTACAGTACTACCTGAAATAAAAACTGTTCTTAAAGCATATAGACTAGACGAAGATGGATCACAAGGAGATGAATTAAGTCTTACAAGTGGAGCAAATAATGAAGTTACTGCAGGTAAGGCGGTTCGTTTTATAGTAGATGAGTCAACTCAAGGTAGTCCTGATAGTTTTGTGTGGACTGCAGAAGGCGGTACTAGACTTAGCCTATCTGAAGATAAGAGAATTTACGATGTGCGTTATAAAAAAACGGGTTCTTTTGGCTTAGAGCTTATATCTTCATTGGCAAGACCAGTTGGAGAAGAAATCATTACGCTAACAAGTTTAATTAATGTAATACCTTCTACTGAACCAGTACAGTTAGATGGAATAGAGGCAGTAGGGACTAGTATATTCTTGAATTTTAGTAGAGATATGGATGAAACTACAGGTATTCCTTCAGATTTTGTGGTATCAATAGATAATGGCGGAATATCTAATCCAGCAATCACTTCGATTACGGTAAATCCTAATACGGCAAACTTTGTAGAGTTAAAACTAGATATACCTCAGTTTTATTCTGATGATATGATAAGTCTTTCTTACACAAAAGGAAGTTTGTCAACTTTAGATGGGGTTATAGCCGATTCTTTTACTGATCAAGAAGCAGTACTAATCGAACAAAACCTTTTAATTGGAACTAGCTACGATTATAGTATGGAGACTGGTGGTGCTGATTGGAGAGATGTTGGATGGGGTGGCGTTTGGGGTCAGTTCACAGCAGTCGTTAACGACGCAAGAGCTAAAACGGGTACGATGGCTACTCAAGCTAACATAGAAGCAAATGGTGGTATGATATACGCTTATAAGCCAGAAGCTATTGATAATGCCAAATTTACTTTTGAAGCAGGTAAGAATTATAAATTAGGGGCTTGGGTTTATATTACAACTCCCGTGACAGGTACAGCAGATCTTAGATTTTATGTAGTTCCTCCTTTTAAAGAAGTTTTTATAGCAGAACTTAATGCATCAACACCTCTTGATAAATGGGTTTACATTAGTTCTGATGAATTTAATTTCTTAAGTGATACAACCAGTGAAATCTTAATTAGAGGTAATAATCAAAATAATGGTGCAGAGTTACTATTTACTATTGATGATATTACAATTACTGAAGTTGTAAATAAACCTTAACCGTGCTTAATGAAAGGTAAATAAAGAAAAGTTGTTGAGTTAGTAATTTGTTAGAAAAGAGGGGAAGCATAGCACTGTTTTCCCTCTTTTAATTTTTATCAAATAGCAACATTTGGGTCTCATATTAAAATGCCACAAAAATTTTACCAACATTTTACGTAACGAAGACTATTGTGTATCAATTAAATTAAATGCAAGATGATATTGATGATGTCTTTGATAGCGTTGTAAATTTTTAAAAATCTTAAATAATTATTTACAAAATTAAAATTATGAATAAAGCCCTTGTCTTAATAGTGTTACTTGAAAGCTTATTTCTAGGTAGTTGTTCTAGTCAAAACAGTGAGCCTACAAAAGAGGAGCCCATTTCGAAGGAAATTATAGATGAAGAAATCGTTGATAAAGAAGAAGGTGAGAATGATGTATCCTTTTTGCCTAGTCCGAAGGAGGAAGGTACGGTATGGACTATTCAATTTGATGTTTCCAGTGAATTTAATTACGAAAATGGGAAATATTCGACTGAATTTTCAAACGATTGGAACGATAGTTTTTTCAACGGATGGACTGGTCCAGGAATAACTAGATACACCCCAGAACAATCTTCTATAGATGCTGGTGAGCTAGTTTTCAAAGCTACAATTGTCGATGGTAAAATATTAACTGGTTGTATAACTTCTAAGGCAAAAACATCATATCCTATGTATATGGAGGCTAGGGTAAAGCTCAGTGAATCTGTGCTCTCCTCTGCAGTATGGATGCTAAGTGATGATTCTACCGAAGAGATTGATAATTTAGAGGCATTCGGTGCAAAAAGTAACGACTATTTTTCTAAACGATTACATTTAAGTCATCATGTTTTTATAAGAAAGCCATTTCAAGATTATCAACCAGAAGGTCAAGAAACTTGGTATGCTGATGGTAATGGAACAATATGGTCAGAAGATTATCATACCTACGGTGTTCTTTGGCTAGATCCTTGGAGTTTGTCCTATTATGTAGATGGTGTTTTAGTTCGCAGAACTCCGGTTGACGAAATAGATCCTGAAAATTATACAAGCGGTAATGGTTTAACAAAGCCAATGCACCTAATTATTAGTGCTGCTGCGCAATCTTGGAGAACAACTCAGGACATAGATTTTTTAAATGACCCAACGGTAACAAACGAAGAAAACACAATGATGCATGTGGATTGGATACGGGTGTATAAACCAGAATAAATAAAAAACAGAAGCCAGATCATAAGATCTGGCTTCTGTTTTTTATACTTTACTTTTTAGTAACCTAAGAAAGACTATTGCTATAGGCAACAATGATAATCCCTATAACCATACAGCTTAAACCCATATATAAGAACTTACGAGCCTTTGGTGAAGCGTTGACCCATTCTTTAGTGATAATACCACTTATAATAGCCGTAACCACACAAGCTGTATTGAATATGGCATACCCTACCGTATTACCTGATGCACCCAATTTGTATGCTGCAAAAGCAAATAGTGCAGACGCAGCATAATGAAAGAATGCCATGACTAATATTAGTATAAAGTTTTTGCCGAATGCAGGTGTCTTAAAATCTCCCCATGCCTTTTTAGTGCTTAATTGCCAAAGAAAATAAGCGGTCATAACAATACCACCACTTATAAAAATAGGAAACATTACAGCCACGGCGGTAATCCACTCTGCATTACCTGCAGCCTGGCTAGCTTCATGTAAATATGGTCTACCAGCTGCATTTGCATAACTAAAGCCAGTTGCAAGTAAGCCGCCAATAACAGCAATTAGAATACCTGTGGCCATCGAGCCTTTTTGTTCGCTGTTCTCATCATTTGCCTTTTCAACTTTTTCACGAATAAAACCAGCTTTACCGTTCGCAAAAATTCCTATTAATACAACGAATAAGCCTAATAGAATAGTTGTTAATTTGTTTGTAGGTGGTAAACCATCTTCAATAAATGGTAATACCGATCCCACTAAAATAATTGTACCTATAAAAAGTGAAAAACCTAATGATAGACCAATATGGTTTATCGCCTTACTCCACATCATAACCCCAACGCCCCATAGAAAACTGGTTAAGCCCATTTTTACCCAAATATCTGTTGGCATATTGCCGAAAATATCTCCAAATCCATTGATTAGGGTAACCGATGCTATAATGGGTACAACGAACATGGTTAATAAAAAGAACAAACTCCAAGTATTTTCGTACTTAAAATCTTTCGTAAATTTTTCGGGTAGGGCATAAAGCCCCAACATTAGTCCGGCAAAAATGGCCAGTAAAACTCCTTCTGTCATAATTGGTTATTTAGTGAGTTGATTAGTTGTTGTTAAAATGAAAATTTAAAAACAGTTGTGCTTTTAAAATTTTCACCTGCTTTTGTAATTGATTTGGGTGAACCTTCAATGTTTGGACCATTAGGGTATCTATGTGTTTCACAGCAAAACCCTTTATATTTTCCGTATTGAATTCCATTTTCCCTTTTTAAATCATCTGAGGTGTATTTGCCTGTATAAAGTAACATACAAGGTTCTGTAGAAAAGACATCTAAACGTATTTGTTCTTTTTCACTAGAAATAGAAGCAACTTGATTTAAATCTGCTTTTTCATTATCGAAAACATAAAAATGTTCAAACCCGTCATTTATGGCTTCATGAACATCTCCAATTCGTTTTGAAACTCTTAAATCGTCAGCCTGATTTTCAACATTGACGATTTTTCCAGTAGCAGCTCCAGTATCATCAAGCTCCAAACGTTTATTGGTATGTACTTGAGCGTTATGGTTTTCTATAGTTTCAGAAAATCCCTCTAAATTAAAATAAGTATGGTTGGTAATGGAAAGGGGAGTATCTGCATCAGTGGTTGCATTATAATCAATCTTCAACTCATTATCATCTGTCAAAGTAAAGGAAACATCAACCTGTACATTACCAGGAAATCCCTCTTCCATATCTTTACTTAATAAAGACATTTTAATGGTTGACTGATCATTGTTTTCAAAAGTGGAATCCCATATTCTCTTGTCAAAACCAACAACGCCACCATGTAAATTATTTGTTCCGCAATTACCTGACAAATCATATGTTTTACCATTTAGGCTGAATTTAGCATCTTTAATTTGAGAACAATATCTACCCACTGTTGAACCGAAATAAGGTGAATTTGCTTTATAATCTTCAGAAAAATAACCTTCTATCGTATCAAAACCACAAGCAATTTCTTTCAATTTTCCATTGACATCAGGAATCTGTATCGATGTAATGGTAGCACCGTAGTTAGTAATTTTTACTACCATACCGTTGGCGTTTTTCAAGGTATATAAATCTACTTTTTCTCCTGCTAAATTTCCGAAATCACTTTTTATGGGTTTCATACGTTTTTTTTATTGTTGATAAGGGGCTAATTTGTTCCAATCGAATACTACACCTGTTCCTGGTTCATCAGAAGCTACAGCTCTGCAATTTTCAACAACTAAAGGTCTTGTAGTATATTCATCAATAGGGAAACTGTGAACTTCTAACCATCCGGAATTAGGTTGGGCAGAAACTAAACTAACATGTAATTCTTGCATACCGTGAGAGCAAGCAGGTATACCGTGCTTGTCTGCTAAACGGGCAGCTTTAAGCCAACCGGTTACACCACCACAGTTAGAGGCATCTGGTTGTATAAAGGATAGTTTAGCTTGGTCAAAAGCATATTCAAATTCATGAATGGTATGTAAATTTTCTCCCATAGCTAAAGGGAATCCTGTTTTTTCTACAATTTCAGCAAAACCTTTATAATCATCTGGTATTATGGGTTCTTCAAACCAAGTGATGTCATACTTTTTAAATCCTTCAATTGCTTTAATTGCTTTTTCTATGGACATAGAATAATTGGCATCTACCATAAAGGTTACATCTGGACCAATAAATTCCCTGACAGCTTTAATTCGTTCTAAATCTTCTTCTAAGTTTTCTCTTCCTATTTTGATTTTCACGGCATTGAATCCGTTATCTAAATAGGTTTTCATATTGTTTAAAAGCTTTTCTATAGGGAACTGTAAATCTATACCGCCACAATATGCTTTACAGGTATTGCCCTCACCACCTGCCATTTTCCATAAAGGTTGACCGGCTTTTTTACATTTTATATCCCATAGGGCAATATCGATGGTCGAAATCGCAAATGATGCTATACCACCACGACCTACATAATGTATATGCCACTCCATAAAATCGTAAATACCATCTATATCTGTACCGTCTTTACCCACGAGAACGTTGGCAAAATCATGATCAATCATGGCTTTTATTGAAAAACCTCCTTTTCCGCCTGTATATGTATACCCGGTACCTTCACTACCGTCTTCTAAAGTTATGGTAGTGGTTACTAATTCGAAATGTGTGTGATCTCCATGTTTTGCATCGTTCATTACTTCAGGTAAAGGAACTTTAAAAAGTTTGGCGATTACGCTCTTAATTTTTGTACTCATCTTAATTAAATAAAAGGTGCTATTAATTACACTTATTACTACTTATGCTTTATGTCTAATATAAAAGGTTTTCTTTTCCATGTATTGTTCAAAACCATACTTGCCATCTTCACCACCAGAACCAGATAATTTGTAACCATTATGGAAACCTTGGTGTTGTTCACCATGACCACGGTTTACATATATTTCGCCGTATTCCAATTCATCATTACATTTCATGATAGTGTTCATGTCATTGGTAAAAACCATAGCAGCTAATCCATATTCACAGTCATTTGCATAGCCAATTACTTCATCAAAAGTTTTAAATTTTAAAACGGGTAAAATTGGACCGAACGATTCTTCATGAACAATAGTCATATCTTGCGTTACATTGGTTAAAACAGTAGGTTCAAACCAAAAACCTTTTTCAAATTCTGCACCTGTAGGTCTTTTTCCTCCGGTAGCAACAGTTGCTCCTTCTTCAATACTGACAGCTACTAAATGCTCCATATGCTTTAATTCTGATGCATTTACTTTAGGGCCCATATCCGTATCTTCTAGCATAGGATCCCCAACTTTTATTGCCTTGGTTTTAGCAATGAATTTTTCCATAAACGTATCATAAATACCTTCGTGTAAATACATTCTTTCGTTACAGGTACATACCTGACCACAATTATCAAAACGAGAATGTAAAGCGGCATCTACTGCAGCATCAATATCTGCATCTTCAAATACAATAAATGGGGCTTTACCACCTAATTCTAATTGAACGTGTGTTAGATTTTGAGCTGCATTTCTTGCTATTTGCTGACCAACAGGCGTAGAACCTGTCATAGTCACCATTTTGCAAATAGGACTTTCAACTAGTGCATTACCCATTGCTCTACCTGGACCAGTTAAAATATTGATTACCCCTGCAGGAATACCTACTTTGTTTGCTAAATTACCAAGTTCTAAAGTTGCTAAAGGTGTTTCAGAAGTAGGCTTAATTACAATAGAATTACCTGCAACTAGAGCCGGTCCTAATTTACGACCCGCTAATGCCAACGGGAAATTCCATGCTGTAATGGCAACAACGACGCCACGAGGTACTTTTTGAATCCAAATTTGTTCGTTTGGATTGTCTGAAGGAATAATATCACCCTCTATTCTTCGTGCACCTTCGCAAGCATATCTAATGAATGATGCAGTAACAGCAACCTCAAAACGAGCAACCTTTAAAAGTTTACCTTGTTCTTTGGTCAATAATTCAGCTAAATATTCTGTATTGGCATCAATCTCATCTGCCAACTTATACAATAGATCTGCTCTTGTTCTGGCAGGTAGTTTTTTCCATTCTTTTTGCGCTTTATCGGCAAACTCAAGAGTTTCTATGGCTTCTTCAGCAGTACCGTTTTGTACACGTGCTACAACTTCTCCATTAGAAGGACTAATGATATCAATTGTTTCACCTGATGTTGATGTTCTCCATTCTCCGTTTATAAAAAGCTTGTATTCCTTAATTGATGACATAGTATATTGTATTATTGTTTCGTATTCGTTTTTCTATAAGCATCCATTCTATCGGCTGCTTTACCTTCAAATTCTCGTCTTAATTGCCAAAGTGGTCTTTCCATTGTAAGTTCCCATTTGAATAATTTCTTGTAGAGATCTTTTACTTTTTCAGGATGTTGTGCAGCTAAATCATTGGTTTCAGATTCATCTTCCTTAATATTGTATAATGCGGCCGGGCGATCAGGAAAACGAATTAGTTTCCAATCTTGATTTCTAATGGCGCCTCTGTTTTCTTTTTTCCAGTATAGAAACTCATGAGGTGCTTCTGTTTTTTCACCTTTTAAATAGGGTAGAAGGTTTACGCCGTCTAATCCTTCAATTTCAGAACTATTTCCGCCTGCCGCCGATAAAAAGGTAGGGAATAAGTCTAAGGTGCTAATTGGATAATTGTAGGTCTTGTAATCGTTAAATTGGTTAGCCCAAGACAATAGAAAGGGTACTCTAATACCGCCTTCTAAATGATTTGCTTTTGTACCGCTTAACGGACTATTGTCAGATTCATTAGCGTCTGATGGTCCACCGTTATCATTGGTAAAAACAATTAAAGTATTATCTGTTAACCCTCTTTTTTTAAGTTCTTTTAATACCTTTCCGATTGCTCTATCCATGGCTAAGGTCATCGCTGCCAATGTTTTTCTTTTTCCTTTGAGATTTGGAAATTTAGCTAAATCTTCAGCTGTGGCTTCCATAGGTGTATGTACTGCATTGAAAGACAGGTAGATGAAAAACGAATTTTCTTTATTTCTGTCAATAAAAGAAATTGCTTCGTTGGCTAGTTCATCGGTGAGATAGCCTTTGTGTTCTGAGAAATTACCAAAGCCTTGTTCTAATTTGTCCTCGTTTCTAGTGAGTAGATTGTTTTTATCAAAAGGCAAATAACTACGGGCACCGCCTCTAAAACCATAAAATTCATCAAATCCACGTTTAGTTGGGTGAAAGCGGTCGGCATTGCCTAGGTGCCATTTTCCAAAAAGTGCAGTTTTGTATCCTTGTTTTTTTAAATGATCAGCTATTGTTTTTTGACCTAATGGCAAACCCATTTCATCATCCGCCAAACAAGATATACTCATATACCCAGGTACATTATTTTCTTCAAAGCCAAACTTTTGCTGGTATTTTCCGGTTAACATCCCTGCTCTTGATGGTCCGCATACTGCAGCACTTACATAGGCTTGCGTAAATTTTATACTTTTATTCGCAAGCTTATCTAACTCTGGGGTTTTAAATTCTTTACTTCCTTGAAACCCAAAATCGGCATAGCCTGCATCATCGGATAAAATAAAAACAATATTTGGTTGCTGTTGAGCAATTAAAAAACTCACCTTAAAAAAGCCTAACAGAATTAATATTATTTTCATGTACCGATGATGCATTGTATACCTTTTTTTGAATTATTATTATCTACCCATCCATCCGCCGTCAACAAGGGTAATTGATCCATGCATGTAGTCTGATGCTTTTGAGCATAGGAATACAATTGGACCAGCAAAATCTTTAGGCTCACCCCATCTACCTGCCGGTATTCGAGATAAAATAGAAGTTGCTCTATCTGGATCATTACGTAATGCTTCAGTATTATCAGTAGCAATATACCCTGGAGCAATACCATTAACATTAACACCTTTACTAGCCCATTCGTTAGCGAAAGCCATTATCATTTGACCAATTGCACCTTTACTTGCTGCATAACCCGGTACTGTAATACCGCCTTGGTATGTTAATAAAGATGCAGTAAATACTATTTTTCCTGAACCACGTGCAATCATGTCTTTTCCAATCTCACGTGTTAGAATAAATTGGGCATTCTGGTTTACTTCTATTACTTTATCCCACATTTCATCTGGGTGCTCTGCTGCCGGTGTTCTTAAAATTGTACCTGCATTGTTTACCAAAATATCTATAGTTGGGTGATTGGCTTTTACCTCTTTAATAAATTTGTAAAGTGCTTTTCTATCTGAAAAATTACATTGGTATGCAGTGAATTTTCTACCCAGTGCAGTGACTTCTTTTTCTACAGCACTACCTGTTGCTTCTAAAGATGCCGATACACCTATAATATCTGCACCGGCTTCTGCTAATGCTAAAGCCATACCTTTTCCAATTCCTCTTTTGCAACCCGTTACAAGTGCTACTTTACCGTTTAGGCTAAAACTATCTAATATGCTCATACTTGTTTTATATTATAATTGACAATCCATCAAGACTTTTAGTCCGTCAGGGTTATTATCTATGTTTTCAAATACTTGTTGAATATTCGTTAAAGGTTGAACATCTGTAATCATTTGTGAAAAAGGTAATTCATTACGAGTGATCAGTTCAATTGCTTTTTCGTAATCTTCTTTTTCATAAACTCGTGCGCCAATTAGGCTTAACTCTTTCCAGAAAAATTTGAACAAATCAACCGGTTTTTTCTCACCGTGAATTGCTACCATTAATATTCTCCCTCTAATGCCTGCTACTTCGCACATTACATCTAGTGCAGGTTGTACGCCAGCTACTTCAAAAACAACATCTGCACGGCGATTCTCGGTTTTGCTTTTTACGTATTCTACTAAGTCTAATTCGATAGGATTAACTGCGTCAAAGCCTAATTCTTTTGCCTTTGCAATACGTTTTGGGTTTACTTCTGAGATAATTACATGAGCACCTACTTCTTTAGCTACCATTGCTACTAATAACCCAATTGGTCCACCCCCTAGAACAACCGCAGTTTCACCTTTTACCAAACCACTTCTACGTACATCATGAGTTGCAACTGATAATGGTTCTATTAAGGCAGCCAATTTTAAATCTGTTTCTGGTTTTAATTTGTGAAGTACAAATGCTGGTACGTTCCAATATTGTTGCATAGAACCTGGACTGTCAATTCCTATAAATTTCAACTCCTCACAAATGTGGTTAAAGCCTTTGTCAGAAGCTTTCACTTTTCTGTCGTCTAATGGTCGAACAACTACTTTTTCTCCCACAACATAACCTTCAACACCTTCGCCAACGGCGTCAATGGTACCAGACATTTCATGCCCAATGGTTTGTGGCATAGCCACACGCTTGTCCATCATACCATGATAGATGTGAACATCGGTGCCACAAACACCTGAATAAGCTACTTTAATTCGGACTTCACCTGTTTTGGGTTGATCAATTTCTTTGTCTATAACAGTGAAGGTTTTATTGCCTTCGTATATGGTTGCTTTCATTTTATATTAGTTTCAAATAGTAAACTAGTTTCATATTTGAAATAAATATACAATTATTTATAAAACCGACAACTAATAAATAATCATATCCTAAAGTTTAATTGTTAAATTATAGACAAAGACATATTTAGGTGTAAAAAAAAGCTCTTAAAAAAGAGCTTAAAGTATTTATGAAGTCGAAGTGATTACTGAAAAATCTATTGTGAGATATAACCTAGTTTTATTGAAATGTCTAGTGCATATTGTGCTATGATTTTTCCTTTGATATCAAATTGATCATGAGGTAATCTACCATGGGGTGCCGTGATCCAAAGGGCTGCCACCGGATATCCTGATTCATTAAAAATAGGTGCACCTATACAATGAATACCTTGTATGTCTTCGCCGTTATCAATGGCAAAGCCATTTTTTTTAACTTCTTTAAGGGTGTTTCTAAAATCTTTTTTAGAAGTAATGGTGTTTTTTGTGAATTTAGTAAGAGTAATTTTTTTTAAAATTTCATCAGACTCTTCTTTTGGTAAATATGATAGTATGCATTTACCACCTACAGAGCTATGTAAACTGAATTGGGTACCCTGTTCTACAAATAATTTTACTGGATAAGATGAAGATACTTGTTCTAAAATAGTGCCTTTGTCTCCTAATAAAATACCTAACATAACAGATTCTTTTAACTCATCTCTTAAGGCACGCATAACATCTATGGACATTTCTACGATGCTCTGCTCGGTCATGGAAGATATGCCTAAAGAAAGCATTTTTCTAGAGAGTGTTATCTTTTTGGTAGTTTCGTTTTTTTGTAAATAGTTCTTGAAAATTAACGTGCTGACGACCCTAAATGCCGAAGTTTTTGTTAGAGATAATGTTTCGGTAATTTCAGCTAAAGTGAGTCCGCTTTTTTTTGTAGCCAATAACTCAATAACCAATAGACCTCTTTCAAGATTTGGTACATTATACTCTGATTTTAAATTTGGCTTAGTTTTGTTCATTGAAAAAACATTGTACCGTAAAATTACTATTATTTAACTTACCACGATGCGAATAAAAAAAGAGGAGCACTTTCTGATGCTCCTCTTTTTATTAATATGTAGTCTATTTATTTTGCTTTTTCTCCTTTTGCGGCATGCGTAGTTTTTCTTTCAGATGTAAAACTCATTATACTTTGGTAATCGCTATTATTGTAAATATGTGAAAGGCCCCAACGCAAAATTTCAGTTGGCTCTTTTTCATTATCGGCTGATCTATCTAAGCCAATAGCATGTGCAGAAACCCCTGGAATTACAGACATTATCTCAAAATTAATACCATCTGGTGCCCATTGAATGGTGTTTTTTTCAGGACCGTCAGTAGTAATTAAAGCAGCAATACCATCATTATAAGGCCATACACAAATTTCGTGGCCGCTATTACTAATGGGGTTGTAAGGCGATTTTACATATGGACCCAATGGGTTATCTGCAATGGCAACTCCGTGACGAATTTGTCTACCACCAAAGGTAATTTTTTCACCCATTTGTTCTCCTTTGTAATACAAGTAGAATTTGCCTTTGTAAGGTATTATGCATGGGTCATGTACTTTATGACTATCAAAGTCTCCTTTTTTCTCGACTAAAAATCTGTTTTGTTCTTCTCCTTTCCAAACACCATTGTCTGCCGGACTTAGAATAGGTTCTTCGCTTTTGGTCCATGGTCCGTTAGGTGAATCTGACCACGCCAATCCTACTTGATTTTTGACGCGTACATTATAAGGTGATTTTACCGTTTGGTAGCATAAATAATATTTGTCTTCAAACTTCATGATTTCTACCGTAAATACTGAGCGGTCATCATAAGTTCCTTTTTCGCCTCGTGCTACCGCTAACCCTTCTTCTTTCCAGGTTTCTCCATCTTCAGATGTTGCATACCAAATATCGCAGCGATCCCATGGGAAAACTTTTTCATTTGCAACGTCACCTCCAAAACCCTGTGACGGTCCCAAACTTTTGCTATACCAAACGTAATATTTGCCATTTTCTTTAATAACGGCACTAGGGTCTCTACGTACAACGCCTTCTTCGTAAGTAAGGTCACCCTTTAAAGGTTTTAGATCAGAAAATTGAATAAACCATTCGTTTCCTAAATCTTGTGACCATTGTAATGCTCTTTTAGATGCGGCACTTAATGAGTCTCGGTTGGTAATACCTAATTCATCTATCAGCTCGTCGGTAACTACTATTTTTTCTTCAACCTTGTCTGTTTCTTTTTCGGTTTTTTTAGTTTCGGAACATGCCGTAAAGATGAACAAACACGCTATTGATAATAATTTTATGATATTTTTTTTCATTTTTATTTGTTGTTTGGTATTAGAATAATTGGTTTACAAATTAAAGTTAAGTGTGTTGAAAATTTATCATATTGAGCTAAATTTCCTTTTAATTGATTGATTAGTCCATGTTATTATAAATTGTTGGTTTTGATACTAGTACCTTCACTAGGCATTGCTTCGAAAGCGGTCAATTTAATATTGAATTTATTATAATATGCGTTGGTGGCTTCTTCAATGAAATGTTCTACCGCATCTTCATGTATTAGATTTATGGTGCAACCACCAAAACCACCACCCATCATTCTAGATCCAATTACAGTATCATAACATTTAGAGAAATCTACTAAATAGTCAAGTTCTGGGCAGCTTACGTCATAAAGGTGTTGTAAACCTTGGTGAGTCTCAAACATGAATTTTCCTAATTGGTGTAGAGATGATTCTTTTAAGGCTTCAACTGATTTTAAAACTCGTTCTTTTTCTTCAATGATATAGGTACAGCGATTAAAAACATCTTCAGAAAGTTCATTTTCAAATTCAGCTAACATGCTTAATGAAACATCACGTAAAGAGCTTACGTTATTATATTTTTCGCGAATAATTGCTACCGCTTCTTCGCATTGACTTCGACGAACATTATACTCGCTAGAAGCTAAATTATGCGAAACATTGGTATTCAATAAAAGAATTCTATAAGGAGCGATAGTTATGGGAACGTATTCATAATCAAGAGATTTACAATCTAACAAGATTACATGCCCTGCTTTGCTCATTACTGAGCTGAATTGATCCATGATACCGCACTTTGTACCCACATAATTATGTTCTGCGCGTTGAGATAATGCTACGATTTCTTGTTTGGAGAGTTTCAATTCGAAGAGTTCGTTGAGTCCGTATGCAATTCCACATTCTAAAGCGGCCGAAGAGCTTATTCCAGACCCTACCGGTATGTCACTATCTAAAATACAATCGAACCCTTTCAACTTATTGGTCAACTGCTGTAGTTCGTATATAACCCCCAAGGCATAGTTTTCCCATTGGTTTTCGCTTACGCTAATATTATCAAGTTCAAAAGTTAGATTTGCATTAAAATTGCGGCTATGAATATTGCACGTAGTAGCACTATTATTTTTGTTGAATTTGAGTTGAATTTTTTTATCAATAGCTGTAGGTAGTACAAAGCCATTATTGTAATCGGTGTGCTCGCCGATTATATTTATTCTACCGGGAGAGTCGATAATTAAATCCCAATTTTTCGAATTAAATTCTATTTCTTTCATTTATAGGGATTTTAGTTTTTCTGCGGCCATTTCTGGTGTAATATCACGCTGTGCCATGGCAAACATTTCATAACCTACCATAAATTTTTTGACCGTTGCAGATCGTAGTAATGGAGGGTAAAAGCTCATATGCCAATGCCATTCTTCGTAGTTATCACCACTGGTTGGCGCTTGGTGTATGCCTGATGAATAAGGAAAAGAGCAGTTGAACAATGCGTCGTATTTTTGAGTCAATGTTTTTAATTGTTGGGCAAAGTCTTCTCTTTCTGTAGTATTTAAACTTGCTATATTAGCCATTTTCCTTTTTGGAACAATCATCGCCTCATAGGGCCAAACTGCCCAAAAGGGTACAAGCGTGACAAAGCTTTTATTTTCTGAGATAATACGAGTACCGATACTTAGTTCTTGATCTATGTATTTACTTAGTAAGCTGGTACTTTCTTTTTTATAGAAGTTTTTTTGTGCTATTGTCTTTTTTTCAATTTCTGTGGGTATCGAATGTTGAGCCCAAATTTGACCGTGAGGGTGGGGGTTACTACATCCCATTATAGCCCCTTTATTTTCAAAAATCTGTACATAATTGATATGTTTTAAATTGCCTAGTTCTGTAAATTCATTTTGCCATGCCTCTACTACTTTAATAATAGCATTAACCTCCATATCAGGAATTGTTAAAGAATGGTTGGGCGAGAAGCAAATAACCTTACAAATGCCGCTTTCACCTTCAGCGTGTAGTAAACCATCAGTATAATCGAACAATGGCGTATCGTTTAAAAGAGCACCAAAATCATTTTTAAAAACTAATGTATTCTTGTAATCGGGGTTAGGTTCACCATTCATTCGGGCATTAGTAGGACACAGAAAACATTCAGAGTCATAATTGATTTTTTCTCTTTTTTCAAAAGATTCTGTTTTGCCTTGCCAAGGTCTTTTGGTTCTATGTGGTGATACCAAGATCCACTCACCAGTAAGTATATTAAGTCTTCTATGTGGAGCGTTCGCTAATTCAGATTTCATTTATGAGCTAAAAGTTTGAGGTTTTAATTAATTATAAAGCCTCTGATTTTTATTCTTTTTCTTGAAACCTAATGTACAGGTATTGAGTAGGAAACGTAGATATTTAGACTTGACAAAAACTGAACAAAATAAATTTTCGGTATAATTGACTCTAAATCAGTAATAAACGGGCTTACTTTATTTCGTTAAAGAAAATCAATGTTTTCTCAATATGTTTTTGCCAATAAGACCATTCGTGTTTGCCTTCGAATTCTTGGTAGGTATGATTAATATCTGAGTTGTTCAGTTTTGTATGAAGTGCTCTATTGTACTCAATTAGTAAATCATCTTTACCACAATCAAAACGAAATGGAGGTAGCTCTTTCTTATTTTGTTGCATCAACTTAAAAACATCTTCGTTTAACGCTTCGGTTTGACTATAATTAATTTCCTTTTCTTCTACAAATAAATGCATTTGATTGGTGTTGGTAATAGAAGAATGACCTGAAAATCCTTTATATTTTTTAGGATATTTAGCAGCAAGACGCAAAGCACCATAGCCACCCATTGATAGACCAGAGATAAATAAATTTGATGATGAACTTGTAGCATTAATATTTTCAATAACTGCATTGATTACATCTTCAACAATCCATTTTTCAAAATCAAGATTATTATGAGGTAGATATGCAGAGCCATCTCCCCATAATCCGTCAGAAGGCATTGCAATAACCATTGGTTGTATAAGCCCTTCAGTCATCATTCGTAAAACGGTAAAGTGTACACCTGCTTTGTGTGCCCAAATCCAAGCACTACCGTACACGCCGTGAAGAAGCGTAACTATAGGTAAGTCTTTTAGATTTTCATCTGGGGGGACAAATACACAAATGTCTCCACGACCTTTAAGATTAGGAGTCTTTACAGTAATAAATCTAAGATGATTATTTTCAAATTCAGGATTTGATATTTCTGTTGTTCTAAATTTTGACATATTTGTTTATTCGAAAACGATTACACCTTTAGCATTTTTACCTGCCAGCATATCATCAAAAGCTTGTTGTAGATTTTCAATAGGGTATGTTCTGGTAATCATTTCATCTAACATCAAATCTCCTTTATCATACAAGCTTACTAATTTTGGAAAATCTATTTGTGGACGACATTTACCGTAAAGCGGATTAATGTAAATTTTATCCCATTCAAATAAGTTCATATCTATAGAAATGGTTTCTTCTATACCACTAACTTGAACAGCTGTGCCTGCATTTCTAATCATTGCTAACGGTGCTGCACCTAATGCCGGCACGGCTGTACACTCAAAAGCAAAATCGGCACCTCTACCTTCGGTTTCTGTTTTTACTTTCTCTGATGCCTGTAGTAAACCTTTATCATTTCTATCTGCTAGAATTGTATGGGTTGCCCCAAACTGTTTTGCCATTTCAAGACGCTCTTCATTAATGTCAATAGCTATAATTTTTGATGCTCCAGAAATTCTAGCACCTTGTATAACATTTAAGCCAACTCCTCCAGTACCAATAATTACGGCAGAACTTCCTGCGGTTACTTTTGCCGTATTCACAGCAGAACCATAACCCGTCATAACTCCACAACTAATAATACTTGCAGAGGGCATAGGTAGATTACCATTAAATTTGACGCATGCCGATTCTTTCACCAAAGTAAACTCAGAAATAGTACCAATATTAAAAGAACGCTCAATAGGTTTATCATTCCATTTTGTTCCTTCTAAATGAGCGTGACCAGGAGTGAAGCCATTTCCGCCAGCGGTTACAGGCGAATTGTTTTCACAAATATGCTGATTGCCTTCTTGACACTGAAAACATTTCATACAAGGAGTAGCCCAATTTAAAATCACCTTATCGCCGACCTTAAAATCTGTAATAGCGCTGCCAATTTGTTCTACAATACCTGCGCCTTCATGACCTATAACAATTGGTTTGCCCCATGTTAGAGAATCGTGATCGGTATGGCAAAGTCCGGCAGCTTTTATTTTAACGATTATTTCATCTGCTTTAGGTTCTGCTATAGTAACTGTATCTATGATAAATTTACCATCACCTGTTGCTATTGCGCATTTTGACTGTATTGACATTTTTTTTCTTTTTTGTACTGATTTTATATATAACTAGTAGGGGTTATGGCTATTGAAACATCTGAAAGTTTAAGCTTGTCAATTTTTTGATTTTTTTGAATAAATCTAATACCTAGCATATAGGCTTTTGCATTGTTTATGGCATCAACAGCAAGTAATTCATCATCCTTAAAATACCAAACCGATTGGCAGTTGTCTCTATCTGTTTCTATTCTCTTAATAGTTTGATTATAACCCTGCGATAAACCCACCATTTGTAGTTTTACATCATATTGATCAGACCAAAACCAAGGTATGGAGTCATATGCTACAGCTTTGCCACAAATAGATTTTGCAGCAATTTTTGCTTGGTCTACAGCGTTTTGTACAGATTCTAATCTAATATATTTTTTGTAATGTGGATTAAAATGAAACGTACAATCGCCTAAAGCATATATGTTTGGGTCATTGGTTTTGCAGTTGGCATCAACTTTAATTCCGTTTTCAATTTCTAAACCAGCTTCTTCGGCTAATTCAGTATTTACTTTAATGCCTACGCCAACAATAATGATATCTGCTTTATAGCTAGAGTTATCATCGCATTGAACTTCATTGATATTATTATCAAAATTAATAGATGTCACATTTTTATTTGATAAAACCGATACGCCATGTTTATGATGTAACTCTTTAAAATAGGTAGACATTTCTGGAGCGGTAACACGAGAAAGAACTCGTTCTTCGCGTTCCAATACGGTTACCGAAGCACCTAGTTTACTTAAAGAAGCAGCAGTTTCTAGACCAATGTACCCACCACCTATAATAATTACCTTGTTGTGGTCTTTGTTAAGAGATTTTCTAATATTAAGAGCATCTTCTGCCGTTCGCATCGCAAAAACATTTTTTGCGCTATTCAATCCTTTTATTGGTGGAATAAAGGGGCGTGCTCCTGTAGTGAGAACTAATTTGTCATACTTCTGAACCGAACCATCAGAAACAGTGACGCTTTTTTCTTTACGGTTAATTGAGCTGATGATTTTACCTAATTTAAGGGTAATCTTATCAGTCTCATAATTTTGTTTCGGAAACAGTAAATCTTGCTGAGTTCCTTCTTCACTTGTTAAGTATGCTTTAGATAAAGGCGGTCTGTGATATGGAAATTCTGGGTCGCGATCAAATAAAATAATATCACCTTCCCAACCTTCTTTTCGTAAGGCGAAAGCAAAATTTACTCCAGCGTGACTTGCACCGATTACGACGCAAATTTTATTTGATGTTTCGGTAGACATTATTTGGCAACATTTAAAACCACCCCATCAATAGCATCTGAAACATCTATTTGGCAACAAAGGCGACTGTATTCGCTAACATTATCATCAAATTCTAGCATGTCACTTTCTAATTGACTAGGTGCTCCAACTTTGTCCCAAAACGCAGGCTCAACATGAACATGGCAAGTTGCACAAGAGCAAACTCCTCCACAATCACCATCAATTCCTTTAACCTTATTCTGTACCGCAAGTTCCATTACACTACCTGTAGTAGCCTCCGTTATAATGGTGTCGTTATCGCTTGTTACAAATGTTATTTTTGCCATATTTAATGTATTAGTTTTTATTAAGAGTTGAATTTAACGTGTAAACTGTCGAAGCCTACTTTACGTTTAAAGTGACCTAAATCTTCAATATTTTCTTTGTAATCTATGATGTCTATTGATTTGACTTCATCTAATAAAGTTGAAATCAAAATCTTTAGTATTTGTCTAGCATGTGTTGCTCCTAAGCAGTTATGTGTGCCAAAGCCAAATGCTACATGCGGATTTATTTTTCTGTCGATAACAATTTCATTTGCATTCTCGAATACATTGGCATCACGATTGGCAGAAGCCCAACAAAGTGATATTTTACTATCTGCTTTAAGTGCATGTTCACAAACGGTAGTATCTTCGGTTGTAATTCTTCCCATTTGTGTTAGCGGCGAAAAATATCTAATTAATTCTTCTATAGTGTTATTCAATATTTCAGGCTCATTGCGCAACCTTTCTAATGATTCTGGATGTTCAGAAAAATAAGAAATGGAATTTGTAACGGCATTTATAACAGTATCTCTACCGCCAGCAAAAGTTAGAATAATAACACCCTTAACTTCTTCTTTGGTCAGCTTTTTACCATTAGCCTCAGATGCAAGTAACACAGAATACAAATCGTCTGTTGGGGCGGCACTTGCTCTTTCAATTTCCTTGTCAATATAATCATACAAAACATTAGCCTTGTCAACATCTAAAGCAGAGCCTTCACTTCTAAAAACATGTGTACCCCATGAAATCCATGTTTCAGCTTGCGCGTATGGCGTGTTTAATAAAAGGGTTAATGCTCGTGATTGTAATGGTAAAGCAAATTCACTAACAATATCTAAAGAGTTCCTTTTTAAAACCTCTTTGACTAAAGATTGAATTTGATTCTTAAGCTTTGCTGTATATTCTTCCTCTAGAGGTCGTTTGAACCACGGGTCTAAAATATCTCTAAAACCTTTATGTAATGGTGGGTCTACTTCAAACGGGATCTGACGTATATCTCTTATATTTTCTTCGGATGGAATAACGATTCGCCCAGGTGCAGCTCCAGATTGATAGGTTTTTGCATTATGCGCACACTTTCTAACATCTTTATGACCTAAAACCATGGTGACTTCTTCACCCTGATCGTCCATCTTGCCAAATCCTTTTTCAATTCTTTCCTTTTCAAAAGGGTCTAGAAACTTGCTCTTATCCATGGTGTTGACTATTATTTATTTTTAAAAAGTATACTCGCAAATATGAATAAACTATTGGTGCGTTAATTAATCTTTATTAGCCTATATAGTGCTTATTTTGACATTTTGATAGGTATATTGATGTTTTATATATCATAATAGATTATAATTGCTATTATATGAAAGCACAATTTGAAAAGATAAATTCTAAGCAAAGTGCATTATATGCGTTTGTTTATGAGGATGTTGAGTTTGATGCGCCTTGGCATTTTCACCCAGAATATGAACTAACTTATATTGTTAAAGGGAAAGGGATGAGGTACGTAGGTAATAGCATTCAAAAGTTCGAAGAAGGTGATTTTGTTTTAATAGGTGCAAATTTGCCGCATTGCTGGAAAAACACAGATTTACATATTGGGAATGTGAAGTCGGTTGTTTTTCAATGGAACGATTTGTTTTTAGGGGAGAACTGGTTTCAAAAAGAAGAGTTTTATCAAATTAATTTATTGTTAAAAAAAGCTGCGAAAGGAATATTGTTTCATTCGTATTCCTCAAAAAAATCAGCAAAGAGATTGATGGCTATTATAGAGAAAAAACCCTTAGACAGATTATTGAGTTTTTTAGAATTACTAGAAGAATTGGCATTGGTAAATTCATTCGAGTTATTAACGACTACCAGTTTCTCGCCAAATCTTAATTTAAAAGCGAACAATAGAATTGATGTAGTGTACGATTATGTGGAGAAGAACTATAATTCCAAAATTAAATTAGATGATGTATCTACTTTGGTATCTATGAGTAATGAAGCGTTTTGCCGTTTTTTTAAAAAATCGCTTAATAAGTCATTTTTTACCTTTATAAATGAATACCGTATTAACCTTGCCAGTAAAATGCTAATTGAAACAAACAAACAAGTAAGCCAAATTGCTTACGATTGTGGGTATGAAAGTCTGCCTTTTTTTTACAGACAATTTCAAAAATATATGAATTGTTCACCAAAGGTTTTTAAAAATCAATATTTGAAAATGAATTCATAATTTATTTGATTTGTACTTTTAATTCTATTAGGTTTCAAGATTAAAATTAGTATTGGCAGAATATTTCTTGATTTATTTTATAGAGAAACATATATTTTAGCCAGAGTGTAATTGAATTATTAATTAAATTTTTTCTTTGAGAATATACTTATGAAAAGAATACTGTCTGTATTATGCTTGCTTACCATTACCATAGGTTATGCTCAAAATAATTTAAAAGATATTAGTGCTAAACAAGCCTTTGAAAGAGCATTAGAATTGAGATTCCAAAACCCTGATAGTGCTGTGGCTTTATTGGATTATAGTAGTAATAATTATTTACAATTAAATGATACGGTTGGTACCACATATAGTTTGTTAGAGAAAGCTTATGTGTTCGAAAATACTGCGCGATACGCAAACTCATATGATGCTTTATGGACAGCGTTAATTTTAAATGATAAAAGAGACGATGATAAATTGAAATCTATCATTTTCGTTAGACTGGGCAGAATATACAGTTATAATAAAAGGGTTGAAGAGTCTTATAAGTATTTAAAATCTTCTTTAGAACTACAGAAAAGAAGAGTTGAGAAATTAAACCTAAAAAAGTCTGTATTAGTACCCTATTATTACTCTTTGGCAAAGACGAGTAGAGAGTTGCAAGAAAATAACGTTGCTCGTATTTATTTAGACAGTTGTTATTTATATTTTTCTGATGAGGTTGATATTCAGCCATTAGCTCATTTGGAGTATAGGGGCAAAGAATATCTTGACTTTGAGAAGGCTGTTTTGTTGGAAAGAGAAGATAATAATCAAGAGGCAATAGCAATAATGGAGGGTGTAATACCTTATTTTCAAAAAAATGAGCCAACTTATCTCGTATTAATTTATAAGTATTTGGGCGACATGTATCTTAATATTTCTAATTTAAAAAAGAGTGAAGAACTATATAGAAAATCTTTAGATATTTCAGAAAATTATAAAAGTCATCTGGACTTTACACCATTGGTCTATGAAAATCTCACTGAATTATACCTTAGAAAAAATGAATATAAGAATGCCTTTAAAAGTTTAAAGAAGGCCAAAGAGCTAGATGCTAAATTTTTTGATGGTAGAAGTTCTATAAACCAATCTTTATTAGAAATAAAAGATAACTATCGAATAGAAAAAGATCGACAAGAAAAACAAATTCAAGAACAATATTTAAAGCAACTTGAGCAAGAAGAAGAGATTAGTAAACTTCAATTGATTATTCTGATAGGGTCTATTATCTTTTTACTAATTATAGGTTATGGTTATTTAAATTATTTAAGAACAAAACATACAAATGAAAAAATATTCATAGAAAAAAATAAGGAATTGGAAATAAAAAAGCAACAAGCTCTTATTGATATAAAGAATAAAGAATTAGCATCGTCGGCATTACAGTTGATAGAAAAAGATGAATTTTTGAAAGAGATAAAATCTAAGGTTAGTGTTGGTACAGATAAGAATAAAATTCACGAAATAAATAAGGTGCTAAGGTCAATATCGACTAATAATAATAATAATTGGGATGAGTTTAAGCATCGATTTATCTCAGTAAACAAGGACTTTTACAATAAAATTTTTGAGAAATTTCCTAGCTTAAGTCAAAGTGATCAAAAGATTTGTGCATTGATAAAATTGAACATGTCTAGTAAAGATATGGCGAGGTTATTAGGT
Source organism: Maribacter sp. 1_MG-2023 (assembly GCF_030547005.1). Lineage (GTDB taxonomy): Bacteria > Bacteroidota > Bacteroidia > Flavobacteriales > Flavobacteriaceae > Maribacter. The sequence continues at coordinate 379,985 of NZ_JAUOPN010000001.1, forward strand.
ATATCTGTAGAGTCTGTACATACTTCAAGACATCGTATTCGCAAAAAAATGGAACTACCAAGAAATGTAAATTTAGAAGATTACATTAATTCTATTTAAACACATATAGCTTATAATTAAGTGCAAATTTGTCGACTGGTAAACTTTATATCAAGTCGATAAACTTAATGATTCTTTGATATTGGGTTATTTTCTTGATGATTTTTTAAAATTAATGGAACATAACTGCATTCACACTTCTCAAATTACAATCAAATAGATATTTAAAAATTAGCTGCACTTATAGAGCTGCTTTGAGTTACGGCATCATATTGATTGTTTATTGTTTAATCATAAATGAGTGCGCTATAAAATTTTCTTTTGATAAAAATTTTAACCCAGTAGCACCTAATTATCCCGTTACCGGAATAATTATTTATTACGAAAAATTAATTCTTTGAGCATAAAAATAAATTTGAGCTGATAAGCGTAGAAAAGTACAGTTGATAAAATTGCTTTAGAAAATACCCAAATTCAGTTCTAGATTATGATATAAATGAAGGTATTATAATTAATAATGCAGAGTAGATTTAAGTAAAATAATCTGGATTTATAAGTAAAAAAAGATAGTCTGTAAAGACAGTCTTTTTTTTGATAAATATTTCAACTTCAAGACAAAAAACATTTGAAAGCGTTGAAAAACCGACATTTTAGCGCTTGAGTCAAGTTCTTGTACAGTTTTAAAATGGTAAAAAAAATAGAGTTATAATTAGTTTTGTTCAATCACAGGCTTAAAAATTATGGATACATTAAAATATTAACAATAATCTTAATTCAACTGTAAGTCTAATAACTCAAGCAAATTTTATTTAAACCAATGATTATGAAAAAACAATTTTTTGAATTTTTAAAGAAATGCTTTCTGTCGGGACTGTTCTTTGCCCTACTAAGCATGAACAGCGCAATTGGTCAAGAGACCATTTCGGGAACAGTAACAGATAACTTAGGACCTGTAGTTGGGGCTAATGTTTTGGTAAAGGGATCTACTAATGGTTCACAGACCGATTTCGATGGTAATTTTTCTATTCAAGCATCTCCAGATGATGTTTTGGTAATATCATATATAGGATATGCCTCTCAGTCTATTAAGGTCGGAAATCAAAAAACAATAAATGTTGTATTAGCTGAAGATGCAAGTTTATTAGACGAGGTAGTAGTAATAGGTTATGGTACTTCTAAAAAGAGCGATCTTACCGGTGCCGTTTCTCAAGTAACAGCAAAATCATTTGAAAACCAACCATTAACTCGTGTAGAAGATGCATTGCAAGGTAGAGCGGCAGGGGTGTCGGTTTCTGGATCTGGAGCACCAGGCGCAGGTATTAAAGTAAGGGTTAGAGGGGTAAATTCTATAACAGGTAATAATGACCCTCTTGTAGTAGTAGATGGTGTTTTTGGTGGTGATTTAAGAACGATCAACCCAAATGATATTGCCTCTATAGAGGTGCTAAAAGATGCTTCTTCACTAGCAATTTACGGTTCTAGGGCTTCGAATGGGGTGATTTTGGTGACCACTAAGAAAGGAGCAGGAAAGGCCAAAATAAGTTTTGATCACTTCGTATCTATAAGTAGTCAAGCAAGAAGTATAGAAACGTTGGGTTCTGGTGATTTTGCTAGACAAAAAAATGCAGGGTTAATTGCAAACGGAGCAGACCCAGCATATACAGAACAACAAATATCTGCTCTTGACGCGAACCCAATCAATTACGAAGATCAATTGTTTCAAACAGGTATAGGTACAAATACGCAGTTGGCAGTAAGTGGGGGCAAAGATGATTTAAGATACTTTGTTTCTGGTAACTATGTAAACCAAACTGGTACGGTTATAACTAATGAATATGAGCGATTCTCTTTACGTTCTAATATTAGTTTAAATGTAACAGATAAATTATCGGTAGGTATAAATTTATACGGTAGTAGAGAATCAGAAGTAAATAATCCAGATGATTTTAACCGTTTTAAAGGAAGTAGTATCTTAAAGACGCTTACATGGGATCCTACATTACCTGTACAAGACAGTGATGGTAATTTTATTACAAGTTCAAATTTTGCAAACAATGGTTTTAACCCCATTGGTACACTTTTAAGAAGTAACAGAGATCGTGCTGCAGATCGTTTAAATACGAATATTAATGTTGGCTATAAATTCACGGATCATTTTAAATATAGTCTTGTTGTCGGTGCGTCAACAATTAATCAAAATGTTGAATCTTTTATACGAGACGATAACCCTACCGATGCTAATCCTAATCATACCCGTGTTTCCTACGATAATTTCAGAAACACAAGTCATCAAGTAAGTAATATTCTTAATTATAATAATAGTTTTAATAAGCATAATCTTGACGTTACAGGTGTATATGAATTTCAAGGAGACCGTAATACTTTTAATGGTTACAACACATTTGCTATAGCTACTGGCGGTATATATTTAGCTGATAATGAAGATCAAGCGAGAGAAAATTTCTATAATGATGGTAATCAAAATTCAATACAATCATATTTAGGTCGTGTTCAATACAATTATAACAGTGCGCTTTACTTAACAGGTTCTATGCGTATCGATGAATCGTCAAGGTTTGCAAAAGGTAATAGAACTGGGTATTTTCCTTCTGGGGCAATTGCTTATAGTTTTAATAACATGCCATTTATTGAAAATGGTAAAACACTAAGTAGTTTAAAGTTAAGAGCTGGCTGGGGTCAGGTAGGTAATCAGAATATAAACTCTACAGCACGTTTTTCATTGACTAACGATGCCGGTAATTATCCTTTTGACGGTTCTACCTTGGTATCTGGTTCAACACTTACACAAGTTGGGAATCCAAATTTAACATGGGAAACAACTTCACAAACAAATATTGGTGTTGATATGGGGTTCTTTAGTGGTAGACTTAATGCTTCGGTAGATTATTTTAGTAAGACAACTGAAGACCTATTATTAAGAACAATAATTCCGGGTACATCTTTTGCAAAATTTGAAAATGCAGGGGTAGTTGAAAATCAAGGTATAGATTTGACATTGTCCGGCACAATTGTTCAAAATGATAATTTCACTTGGGATTCATCTTTTAACCTTTCTCACGTAACGAACGAAGTAACTGAATTGGTAAACGATGTTGATCAAATATTAGGAAATATTAGACCGGTAGATGGTACTGAAAATTCTATAAATGTAATAGAGCTTGGTCAACCGCTAGGTCAATTTTACGGTCTTACATTTTTAGGTACTTGGAAATCAACCGATGATTTACCAGAAGGTATACAAGCAGGTGATGCAAGATATTTGACTGATGACGAGGGTAATTCTGTTTTCTCTACCATTGGTAATGGGTTGCCAACCTTAACATGGGGTTTTAATAACACATTTAACTATAAAAATTTGAGCCTGAACGTCTTCGTAAACGCTGCGCATAATTTTGATGTTTATAATCAAGTTGCAGCGGCTATTAATGGTGGTGCCGGTGATTTTAGAGATGACCTTTCTCCGTTAAGTGTAAATAAATGGACTCCGCAAAATGAAACAGATTTACCACGTAGAGGTTCACTAAATGTTTTGAATTCTTCTCGATATGTTGAAGATGGTAGTTTTATTCGATTAAGTAATCTAAAATTAGGTTACACATTTGAAGATATCATTAAAAATGTTGAAAGTCTTCAAGTTTATGTCAGTGGGCAAAACTTACTGCTACTTACCGATTATAGTGGTTATGACCCAGAGGTATCTTCTACACCTGTTAATCAAGATTTAAATAATACAGATGCTGGAGCCGGTATTGATATAGGGGCTTACCCTAACCCAAGAACATTGACATTAGGTCTTAAACTTCAGTTTTAAAAAAAAAGAATATGAAAAATTATAAGAATAAAAAAAGTATAGTGAAAAGACTTGGTTATGCAAGTTTGTTCGTAGCTATTTCTGCAACCGTTTTACAAGGTTGTGCAAATTTAGATCCAGACCCGGTAGAGTTTAATCTGCCACCAGAATCTTTTGCAAGTTTAACCGATTTCGACAAGGGTATTACGGGTATTTACAGTACGTTGTTAAGTGCGGCCCAATGGACAACCTTTTATGCTGCTTCTTGGGCAGGAGATGATATCACGACTCATTTTGCCAGTAATAAAGCAGATTTTAGACAGTTCGACCAGCGTGTGGTACAATCTACAAACGGACGTTTATTAAACAATTGGAATGCGATTTATAATATAGTAAATACTGCGAATTCTCTATTAGAAAGATCACAGGGAATGGAGAATTTAGATGTTGATCAAGATCGTTTAAATATATTGATCGGTGAGGTTTATTTTCTAAGAGGTATGGCACTTTTTCATGCAACACGGGTTCATGGTAAAATTCCTATACCGTTAACAGCTATACCAGATCCTAATATTGGTTTATCTGAGCAGACAGATGTTTATCTTCAGATCGAATCTGATTTTATGGAAGCTGAGATGAGATTGCCAGATATTTATCCAGGGCAAGAAGCTGGCGCTCCTAGACCTAATAAGGGTTCTGCAAAATCATTATTGGCAAGACTGTATTTAGATTGGGCAGGTTTTCCTGTAAAAGATGCTAGTAAATATACTAGCGCAGCAACAAAAGCTAAAGAGGTTATTGATAATGCTGCACTTTATCAATTTGAACTATCAGATAATTTAGAAGATTTATGGAAGGTAGCTAACCGATTTAATAGCGAAAGTGTATTTACGATTACATATTGTGGGGCATGTGGTTTTAATACGGCAAATTTAAAAGACGGTATATTAGGTCTACCTAGTGATTTTGGAGGTTGGCAAGAGACTTTTGCTGAAATCAAATATTTCGAAGATTTCCCTGAAGGAGCACGTAAAGAAGCTACCTATAGAACTGATTTGGATTACACCACTTTTAGTGATCAAAAAAGTCCAATTTTCAAAAAAATAGCCGGACCTGTAAATGATTTACCTGCAGCTGCATTCATTACCGATAGAAATGATTTTTATATGCGTTACGCTGAGGTATTATTGATATATGCCGAAGCTTCAGGTAGATCAGGTGCATCAAGTGCAGATGCTTGGGAAGCATTGAATATGATTAGAAGAAGAGCAGAAGGTTTACCATATGCAATTGCAGATGCTAGCATCGATGTAACTAGTGGTGATTTAGCAGAATTTGCTTTCACTGAAAGAAAATGGGAGTTCGCAGGTGAATATCTTAGATGGTTTGATCTTGTTAGAATGGAAAAAGTAGAAGAAGCATTAATAGCGAGAGATTCACCAGGTACAATTCAAGAACATAATGAAATACAAGGTAGCCTAGGTACCAATAATTATTTCTCACCGGTACCACAAGCAATAATTGATTTAAACCCAAACTTGGGTAATTAAAATAGTTGAGTTAGTTTTAGTTTAATAACGGTGAACTTTAAATTGTTCACCGTTATTTTTTAATACCTAATGCATTCTCTCGAAAATAGGAATAGTTATTATATACACTTATTTTAAAGACTTTATTATAAGCTATGCAAGTCAAATACTTAAAGATGAATAATTCATTTATAAAACCTTGTTTTTATGTGTTAGCATTTTTTTCTTTTTCATGTAATTCTGTTTCAGATGATAAAAAAGAAAATACAGAAGTAAATTCTCCTAAATTATTCACTGAAATTACCTCTGCCAGTTCTGGCATACATTTTAACAATACACTTGAAGAAACGATAGAATCTAATTACTATCAATATATGTACACCTATATAGGTGCAGGGGTAGCAGCTGGTGATATAAATAACGACGGCTTAGTTGATCTTTATTTTACGGCAAATTCATCACCAGATAAGCTCTATCTAAATTTAGGTGATTTAAAATTTAGAGATATCACTGAAGAAGCTGGTATTTTAAATCTTCCCGGTTTTAATACAGGTGTAACTATGGCTGATATCAATGGCGATGGTTTATTAGATATTCATGTAGCTCGTGGTGGTTGGTTGGATCAAAATGGTCAATTCGATAACTTAGTATACCTAAATAATGGAGATTTAACTTTTGAAGAAAAAGCTAAAGAAATAGGTCTAGCAGATGGTAACAGAACAATACAGGCTACTTTCTTTGATTTTGATAGGGATAATGACCTAGATGTCTATATTTCTAATACACCAGATATAACGAGCAGAACTAAAATAGTAGATTTAAGTAAAGTGCATAGTAACCCAAAAACTATGGAGCTAAAAGGTAGTGATCGGCTTTATGAAAATGATGGTAATGGACATTTTACGGATATTTCTTTAAAAGCAGGATTATATTATGACATCGGTTTTGGCTTAAATCCACAAGTTGGTGATCTTAACAATGATGGTTGGTTAGATATCTATGTTTGTAATGATTTTAATTATCCTGATTTGGCTTATATAAATAATGCTGATGGCACATTTAAAGAGTCTAGTAAAACCATGTTTAAACATATGTCTTTTAATAGCATGGGAAGTGATTTTGTAGATATTGATAATGACGGGCAATTAGATTTACTTACGTTAGATATGAACCCCGAAGACTACAAAAGGGCTAAATTGAATATGGGTATGATGCCAATTAGTCAATTTGAAATGATGGTAGATCAAGGGTACCATCATCAGTATGTTCATAATATGCTGCAAATGAATAATGGTAACGGTTCTTTTAGTGAAATATCTAAAATGGCAGGTGTTGCCGATACCGACTGGTCTTGGGCAGTTTTAGCAGCCGATTTTAATTTAGATGGCCTTAATGATATTTTTATAACTAATGGTATTTACAGAGATGTAATGAATCGTGATGTTATAGAGAAAACTATGGATATACTTCGTTCAAGGGGCAGAAAACCTACAGAGCAAGATTTTTTAGAGTATACCAACATGTTGCCACAACAAAAATTAAAAAACTATTTTTTTAAAAATAATGGAAATCATACATTTTCAAATTCTACCAATGATTGGGCTACTATTTCACCATCGCTATCTAATGGGGCAACTTATGCCGATTTAGACAATGACGGTGATCTTGAAATTATTGTAAATAATATTAACCAGAAAGCGACAATTTTAAAAAATAATTCGATAGAACAAAAATATGGTGATTTTATAAAAATAAATTTAGAAGGGAAAGATCAGAATACCTATGGGGTTGGTTCAAAAGTCACCTTAGTTTTTGATAATCATTCAATACAATCGAAAGAATTGACAAATACAAGAGGTTTTTTGTCTTCGGTTTCGAACACGCTTCATTTTGGACTGCCAAAAAATAAAAAACCAAATAAAATAATAGTGCAATGGGCTGACAATAGTATTAAAGAGTATCAAAAATTCAATATTAATCAAACAAATAAATTAAACTACTTAGAAGGTGTTGCTAGTACCATTAACAAAGATTTAAAGAAGCCAATATTTGAAAAGCAATCGTATGCTTTTGAACATAAAGAAGAATATTTCAACGACTATGATTTACAGAAGCTATTACCACATAAATTATCACAAAATGGCCCTGGTTTAGCTGTAGGCGATATTAATGGAGATGGAAATGAAGAGGTATATATTGGTGGAGGAAAAAACCAAGCAGGTCAGTTAATTGCATTTGGGGAATCTAAAGAAAGTCTGTTATCAATACAAACGTTCGAAAATGATAAGATGTACGAAGATCAAAGTGCTAGTTTTTTTGATGCCGATGGTGATGGTGATTTAGATCTTTATGTAGTTAGCGGGAGTTATGAGAATTATAGAAATACAAGATTCGCTCAAGACCGATTATACTTAAATAATGGAGAGGGTAGATTTACAAAGTCCCTAACGGCATTGCCAGAAATAACGTCATCTGGTTCTGTGGTTGTTTCTGGTGACTTTGATAACGACGGAGATTTAGATCTCTTTGTTGGCGGTAGGGTAATACCAGGGCAGTATCCGTTTATGCCATCAAGTTATATTTTACAAAACAATGAAGGTGAATTTTCTCGTGTAGAACATAAATTAGCTCCTGAATTAGAAAAAATAGGTATGGTAACCGATGCCCAATGGGTAGATATAAATAATGATCAGTTTTTAGATTTGGTCGTTACCGGAGAGTGGATGGGTATTGAGATATTCGTCAATGAATCGGGTGCGTTTAAAAAGAGTGATGCATATAGAACCTTATCTAAATCGATAGGGTGGTGGAATAAAATTGAAGTAAAAGATATTGATGCTGATGGTGATTTAGATATCATAGCTGGTAACGTAGGTTTAAACCATAAACTAAAGGCAAGTTATGAAGATCCATTATTAATATTTGCTAATGACTATGATCGAAATGGTTCTGTTGATATAGTTATTGCAAAGGAAATTGAAGGTAAGAACATGCCGATTAGAGGAAAAGTAGATTTAGCGAAACAAATGCCTTATTTGGTAAACCGTATAGATACGCATGAACAATTTGCCAATTTAAATTTAGATGAGATTTTAGGAGGAAAAGTAGGAGAACCTTTGTATGCCGCAACAGAATTTAGGTCTGGTATATTTATTAATGCGGACAATAATTCTTTTACCTTTCAGCCTTTTGAAGATCGAATTCAACAATCTGTAATAAACAGTATTTTATTTGAAGATTTTGATGGTGATGGTATACAAGATCTGCTACTTGCAGGAAACAATTACCAAACAGAGGTAGAAACTACTCGTGGCGATTCAGGTATAGGCTCTTTTTTAAAAGGTGGTGAAAAAGGGGAGTTTAGCCTAGTATCACATTTAGATTCTGGTTTTTTTGTAGATAAAGACGTAAGAAATATGAGTTTTTTAAAATCTAGAAAGCAGGCTAGAGTAGTGGTTGCCAATAATAATGGGGTACATGATTTTTTTAAGCTACAATTTAAAAGTAACTAAATAATTAGCACTTCACGCGAACTTAATTGCTATATACAACTGAAATTATATTTAAATAATAATACAACTAAACTATTTTGAACCAAAATACGCCTATAACAATCAGGTATAATAGTACATGATGATTATAAGGAAGTAAAAGCCTTAATAATTAAACATTAAGGCTTTTTAAATTAATGGTCGTAAGAATATAATTTATACTGCTTCTTTAAATTTTCTAAAATGCTTGGCTAACGCTTCCCAATCATTCTTTTTTATCATTTCTGGGTCAAAAAGTAAACCGCCCATACCAAATGCTTTTGCACCAGCTTTTTTAAACTCTTCTATGTTTTCTAGCGAAACTCCACCTGTCGGCATATAATCTATAAAGTCTAATGGGGCTGCTACATTAGCTATATAGCTAGGACCAAGGTTTGCTGAAGGAAAAACTTTAACCATTTTTGCACCTAATTTCCATGCGGTATAGATTTCTGTTGGTGAGAACGCCCCAGGAAAAACAGGAACATCTTTTTTAACACAAAAACGAATTACGTTTTTATTTACAATTGGGGTTACTATAAAAGAAGCACCCGCTTTCAATGCCTTTTTAGCATCTTTTTTGGTGAGTACGGTACCACAACCAATATTTAATTTACCTTCAAATTCATTTACTAAAGCCTCAATGATCTGGTAAACATCTGGACTATTTCTTGTGATCTCTAAATTTGTAAAACCTTCGCTTACGAAGGTTCTGGCAATATTTAATACTGTCTCTTGGTCATAGCCCCTTAAAATACCAACAATAGGAGTTTCTGTAAAAAGCACTTCTGAAAATTCTTTCATATTTAATTTAATTTTATTCTTAAGATGAGTTCATGGCATGAAACATACAATACTGACTCATCTTCGTTGAATACACAATTAGATGTTAGCTTGTCTGTTTTGATCGTGCCTAAATGATTGCCGTTTTTGTTTATTACAAAAACACCGTCTGGGCCTGTTAGAAATATGGTACCGTCTTTTTTAATGGCCATACCATCTGGTTTTTGTTTAGAAATACTCTTGTCTAATGCTTCTTGAAGGTCTAAAACAATCTTTTCATTAGTTAAATGACCTCCTTCAGAAATATCATAACTAACGAATAACGGAGGGTTTGAATTCGCAATATATAATTTTGAACCATCTGGAGATAAGCCTATTCCATTGGGTGTTGGCCATTTAGATGTTAGTAGTTTAACTTCTCTATTCGTACCGATCATATAGACTCCTTCAAATTCTAATTCTTTAGAACCTTCTTCTAGCCCAAAATTGGGGTCTGTAAAATAAATATTACCTTTTTTATCGATTACTAAATCGTTTGGAGCGTTGAACTTTTTACCTTCAAATTCGCTGGCAATTACCTCAAATTCAGAAACAGGGTTTTTATAATCTCCTAGATAACGTGCAACCACCCTATCTCCGGTTTGACAAAGAATTAGATTGTTTTCTTGGTCTAAAAACATACCATTAGAGCCTTGAAGTTTTTTGTCTTTACCAGTATAGCCACTTGGATTTAAAAATTGAACTGCTCCTTTTTCTTCTGTCCACTTATAGTTGATATTCTGTGGTACGTCAGAAAATAATAAACATTGTTCATCAGTAATCCAAACCGGACCTTCTGTCCATACATAACCATCTGCAATAACTTCAATTTTAGTCGATTGTGGTACATGATTGTAAAAAGAGTTATCTTTTTTTTCTAAATATCCAATAGTAGGGTATGATGTAGTTTCTATTATTATGGTGGATGGTTTTTTGTGATTGTTATTTTTACATCCAACAAAAAATGTAATTACGATAATGAGCTTAAAAATAGATTTCATTTATTTTTGATTGATGTGTGTTCTTATTTATCTATTTAGAACAAATAATTTAATTGAGTTAATGTTATTAGTATAACTTAGATTTAGGACTGTTCTTAAATATGATGACAAGCTGATTATTTTATAAAATTATAGCTTAACCCTGTCTGATAACTTTACACCCAAAACGTTTAGTGAGATTTGATCTAAATACTCTTCGTCGCCTTTAAAGTGATAGGTTCTACTGGTATGTATGATTTCTTCTCCCACTTCAAGTTCTTTAGCAGCTGAAGAGCTCTCAACTTCGTAAAAAGGACCAAAGGGACCTGCCGTTGGGGTAACACCATCGTTAAAAATGTTGATTACATCACCACCGTAAGGATCACTGTTATTTTCTTTTTTTGAATTCACGTAATAGGGACTATTTTCAAAGCTAAATTCTACTATTGTTAGCAGATTCAGTTCAGGAGAATAGCTGCCAAAAACCGGAACAGTGTTTTGGGGAAGAATGCCAATTTTATTCAAGTAATTAGCATCAGCTTTATAATAGACAAAGCCGTCTTTAATTTGCATTCGTGAATCGTCTAAGGGGGTGAAATAGTTTGTTACTTCATCTATATGACCAGTAGTGGGGATAATTGCAACTGTATTGTCGGTAGGAATAATACAGCCAAGAATCCAAATTGAAATAAGTCCGGTTTCTTTTGACCATTTATTCGCACCAATATTCACCATTTTTGTAACGGTTTCAAAACCTACGTAAGACACCTTGTCATCTACATAAACGTTAAGATTTTTCTCGATTTTATTTTTTCCTAGAATAGAGATTTTTCTTTCTACGTCAATATTGAATATATAATTTTGATAATTCTTGATGTGCATACGACCGGTACTTACAACTTCTTTATCTGTTTTTAATTTAATTTTGAATTGTAGGGTATCCAAATCTGGTGCAATGCGTGAGTTTGCATCTTCGAATGTATCACCTGATTCAAAAAATAGATTGTACTTACCATATTGTGGTCCAAACCACATTCTGTCTTCACCACCTAGATTACTAAACTTTTTCTTAAAGCTTCTGTTTAATACAGCTTCTCTTTTGAACCAACCATAGCTTTTACCTTTTAGACCATTTGAACTACTGGTAAAAACGCGTCCTTGTAAGCTTCCAGAAACGGCTATCATGGAGTTTTCTGATTTGAGTACATGAAGGTCTTCAATGTTATTTAATACCTTAAGGTCACTACCAAAAGTATTATGCGTAAATGTAGAATTACATCCTAATAAGGATATCATAGTTATTAGTAATACCAATGCTTTATAGCTTAACAAATAAGTAATTATAGAAACTACAGCCTTGATTTTTAATACCAGCTGATTTCTCATTTAATTACTTGTAGATTGGTTAATATTGATTTCGGAATCATAAAATTTGATAATGTTGTTTTTATACTTACTCAAAGTCTGGATTAATAAGTACCTCACCTGCCAACATAGCTTTCATCATTACTTCTTTAGATGGCCTTGGTCTTAACCTGTATTTGGTAGGGAGTCCTGTATCTCTAAAAAAATCATCATTCGTTCTAGCGATAGGTAATGAATCATTTGTTCTTTTACGCATTTGTTTTAATCGCAAACGCATATCGTTTAAGATATTTGTATGAGATTCGTTCTGTGCAAGATTGTAGAGCTCATTCGGGTCTTTTACAATGTCATAAAGTTCTTCGGTCGATCTAGGTATAATAAAGCATCTCATTTGAGCTTCGTTCAATGTGCCATTTTCTTTTTCGCTCAACATGCTTTTCCAGGTCAAATCTCTAATGACATCTGCAGACGGAGTATTAGGAAGGTCAGGATAGAAATTTTTAATGTATTTATAACTGGTAGTTCTAATAGCTCTTGTGTAATCTTCAAAATCATGAAAATGATCTTCGGCATAGATTTCATTTCTAACAGGTTTTGCATCTTCACTCAAAAGCGGAGTAAAGTCAATGCCTTCAAAATCATTTAATGGTTCTAAACCGGCAATTTTCATGAATGTAGGCGCAATATCGATTGAGCTTACAAGATTGTTACTTGTACTACCTGGTTTAATTTTTGAAGGCCATTTTACAATCCATGGAGTTTTGATTCCCCCTTCATAAAGAGTAGTTTTATCTCTAGGAAAAGCCCTTCCGTTATCTGTTATAAAAAGGATGATAGTATTGTCTGCTACACCTTGGCTTTCTAATTCAGTAATTACCTTACCTACATAGTCATCCATTCGTGAGATTTCGTCATAATAAAGGGCGTAATCTTTACGTACTTTTTTGGTATCAGGGTGATAAGGAGGTAAAATTACGTTTTCTGGTTTATGTGGATTATCGATAATACCTTCAGAAAAAGGTCTATGAGCATCAAAGGAAGCCAACCATGTAAAAAATGGTTTATCTTTTTCCCTACTTCGAAGTAGTTTGATCCATTCATCGCAACCACTGCCGTCACCTACCAGTCTGCGGTCTAGACCAAGGGGTGCATCTTTCCACTGCATTTCATAAATGGTGTCGAAATCATCATTTACCGATTCTCCAAGATGATATTTTCCGGCCAGGCCTGTCCAGTACCCTGAATTTTGAAGCTGTTTTACAAATGTATTTTTATCTTCGGGCAATGGCCAAGACAGCTGTTCGGCATCTGTGTTATGCGGGTACAATCCACTAATAATACTTGTTCTACTAGGGCTACATGAACTTGTGGTCAAAAAAGCTTGTGTAAATAGCATTCCGTCTTTTGCTAATTGGTCAATGTTTGGGGTTCTAACAGTATTATTGCCATACGCTCCTAAATCGTTCCAATTAACATCATCTGCAATGATAAATACGATATTAGGTCTTTTGGTCGTTACCGTTGATTTTTTTTCTTCACAGGATAACATAAAAATGATTGAAATACAGAAAAGAGCGGTCTTAAAATAGATTGGTTTGTTAGAAATGTTATTGTTCATTTTTTAGTTATTATTAATTGTCAATATTTGCTGTATTTTAATTCCATACTTCGTTTTCCGATACATATTTAGAAGGTGCTTTACCAAAGGCTTTACGAAAACACTTTCCAAAGTAATTGGGGTCGTTAAAACCTACATTATAACTTACTTCGGCAATACTTAGTTCTCCCTGTTGCAATAGTTGCGCAGCTCTTTTGAGTCTGATTAGCCTAATAAAATCGTTAGGGGGTTGGCCTGTTAATTTTTTTAACCTTCTGAAAAAAGTTGACCTACTAGTATTCATATCGTGAACCAATTGCTCGATCCAATAGTTTTCATTGCTCATGTGTTCTTCCATGAGCAGCATGATTTTATCTAGAAATTTCTTATCCTCAGAATCAAGAATTATTTTTTTAGGTGTTAATTGTTCTTCTGTCTTAAAACGAACACGCATATATTCTCTAGATTCTATGAGCTTATCTGCCGTAATAGATAACAGTTTCATTTTAAATGGCTTGGGGATATAAGCGTCTGCCCCAGATTGTATGCCTTTAATTCTATGTTCCACTGAATTTAAGGCGGTAAGTAAAATTATGGGAATATGCTTAGTACGAATATTTGATTTCAGTTCATGGCATAACTGAATTCCATCCATTTCTGGCATGAGTACATCGCTTACTATAAGGTCGGGTAATTCATGTAAGACAATTTTTAAAGCACTTTTACCAGTATCAGCCTGCAATACATTGTATTTTTTTTGCAATCCATTCTTAACCAATGACCTAATATCTTGGTTATCATCTACCACTAATACCGTTTTCTTTTTATTCGCAACTTTTTTCTTTGGAGTTTCAATATTGGTAACCTGTATATTTTCTTCAATCTCTTCTACTTTCTTTTGAGGTTCTGAATATTGGGCTATTTCTTCGGGCAGTAAATGTTCGTTGCCTATAGGGAGTTTTAGAATAAACCGGGTTCCAATATCTATTTTGGAATCTACTTCAATTGTACCATAATGTAAATCAATTAAGTCTTTGGTAATGGCCAGTCCAATTCCAGAACCTGAATTTGAAGAATTATCATTGGTTTTGTTTACTTGGTAAAAACGTTCAAAAATATGAGGAAGCTGGTCATGAGGTATTCCTGGTCCGTTATCTTCAATTTCAATACTTACATATTCAGATTCTATTTCTACCCCTCTAATCTCTAAAGTAGATTTATCTTTAGGGTTTTGTAAACGTACAATTATACTTCCATCATTCTCAGTGAACTTGATCGCGTTAGAGATAAGGTTATTTAGAATTTTTTCAAGCTTATCCCAATCGAACCAAACCTCTGAAGCATATGATTGGCTTTCAAACGATAAACTGATATTCTTTTTTAAGGCCAATGCTTTAAATGAAAATGTAATTTCTCTAACGAAATTTACAATGTTAGATTTGGTGGCTACCAATTTAGTTTCGCCAACTTCTATTTTTCTGAACTCCATTAACTGATTAACAAGTCTCAACAAATAATCGGCATTACGTTGAATAACACCAAGCCTTTTACGTAATGAAATACTAATGTTGGAATCTTCTAAGATTTCTTCTAACGGATTCATTATAAGGGTAATGGGTGTTTTAAAGTCGTGCGAAATATTTGTAAAAAACTGAAGCTTCAATTTATTGGCCTTTTCTATTTCTTGTTGAACCCTTATAGCAGTTGTTTGGTTAGACTTAAGTTGAAAGTATGATCTTAGACCAAGAAGAATTAGAGTTAGAATACATGCATATACAATATATGCCCACGAAGTAAGCCAGAAAGGAGGTGATATTTTAAAACCCATTGTTGCAGGAAACTCGCTCCAAATACCATCATTATTTGAAGCTTTAACCTTAAAGGTATATTCACCTGGTGGTAGATTGGTGTAATGTGCAAATGCCGTTGTTTTAGATTTGTGCCACTCGTCATCAAACCCTTCAAGTTTATATAAAAAGTTGTTCTTTTCGGGAGCAGCATAATGTAGTGCGGCAAATTCAAAGGTGAGTACGCTCTCATCGTAATTGAGTGCTATTTTTTTGTCCTCTAATGAAGATATAGATTTATCTAGAATTACACGATCATTAAACTCTTGACCAACTTTTACGGCTGCATTTTTTATTTTAAAGGCTGTAATCTTTGGTATGGCCGGTATGGTATTGTCTTTTAGATTATCAGGATGAAAAACATTCAGTCCTTTGAGTCCTCCAAAGAATAAATATCCGTTTTCATTTTTGAAATAGGCATTTTTTCTAAAATTATTGCTCTGTAATCCATCTTTTTTATTTAAATTTTTAAAGACCTCTTTTGTCGGGTCAAAAAATGAAATACCTTTATCTGTGCTTATCCATATTTTTCCATTATCGCCTTCAAGAATACCGTATACGGCGTTGTTTGCTAGTCCATCTTCTTCTCGATAATGTTTAAAAATTGGTTTTTGATTTGGGTATTTAGAAATGGTCATCTTATTTAATCCCCCTCCAAAAGTGCCGATCCAATAATTTCCATCTTTATCTTCTAAAATTGAAAAAACTGAGTTATGGCTTAAACTATTTAGGTCTTTAGGATCATGTTTGTAGGAGACAAAAGTGTCAGGTTGCCCATTTTTTCCTGGTATCATCAAATTTAATCCACCTTGTAAGGTACCTATCCAAAGTTGACCTTTACTATCTTCATAAATACAGCTAATTTCTTTACCACTAATACTACTAGGGTCATTTGAATTGGGCAAGTAATGAACTGCATTCGAAAAATCAAATTGTTTACTATTGGGTTTTCTTTTCTTTTTCCATTTTATTAAACCATCAATGAACGAACCAAACCATAAAACTCCCTTTTTATCTTCTAGTGAAGAAAATACCTCAACGATATCGTTCATTTCAGTGGGATTCAATGATATTTTTTCTTTATTCGAATCAACCGTCATATGCAAGATTCCTTCTGTACTACCTAGCCAATAATCATTGTCTTTATCTTTTAAAATTGACCATATTGGTTGCGGAACGGGATGTTTTGATTTGGTTAGTTTGTCATTTAAATAATAATGTTTAAAAATTGGTTGTTCAAAGGTTTCATCTTTAAACTTAATGTTATTGAGACCATTTTCTGTACCTACCCAAATAGAGTTTTCTTCTCCTGTAATTATTGCGTTGACCGAAGGGTTACTTAAAGAGTTTTTGTTGAGTTCATTTTTCTTTAAAAAATTAATATCCTTATGACTTAAGTCACATTTGTTCAACCCGCCTTCTTCTGTGCCTACCCACATCACATTAAAACAATCTACAAGTATAGTTTCTACATTTGCACTGCTTAAACTTTTAGAGTCTAATTGATTTGGTGCGTATAGTCTAAAATCACCTGTGTCTGGGTTAAACCAATACAGACCAAAGCCATGTATGCCTAACCACAAATTAGAATCATCTGCTTGGCTGATTGCAATTAAGCCTCCATATTCAGTAGTATCTGTAAATTCAGGATGAAAACTATATCGCTTAAATTTTAATTCTTCTGGTGCATTCAGATTTTCTGCGTTTTCAATACCTAAGAGAAAATGACCTTTAACGCCCACCCATAGTTTTCCGTTTTTATCTAAAAAAAGTGAATTAACGCCTTCATTTAATACCTTAAATTGAACATAATTATTATTAGCTTCTTTTTTTAATTTGTACAAACTGTTATTGGTGCCTACCCAAACATTACCAGAAATATCTTTTGTAATAGAGTGAACCTTATTAGGCTTAATTGTAACATTAGCATCAGATTGAAAAAAGTAACGCTCGGGCATAGTACCCAGTTCATCTGTGTTTTCAAAATGATAAACTCCAGAATATAAGGTGCCAACCCAAAGAGAACCATCTTCATCTGGATAAATAGCACTAATTCGTTTATCTTTTAATATGGCAGGAAATGTTGAAAAAGTCTCAGTTACCTTATTGAACCTACTAAGCCCTCTACCTGTACCTATAAGTATGTTGCCAGATACATCTAATTCGAGTTCATAAACCGAGTTGTTGATTAAGCTATTAGGGTTGTTGTACTCATGTCTATAGATTGTAAAACTTTTACCGTCGTATTTGTACAAACCGTTAGGTGTTGCCATCCACAAAAAGCCTTCCTTATCTTGAAGAATTTTCATTATCGAATTTTGTGAAAGCCCCTTATCGTCTATAAAATGTTCAAATTTTAAATCAGTACTTTGAGCAAAAACCAAAGTGTTGCACAACAACATTATACCAACATATAATTGACATATATAAAATTTGATTAGTTTATTCATGTAGTTTTCTCACCTTTAGGCAACATCTAAAAATACCATTCTATTTTTGCATTATTTTTATTTTATTGGGTAAATTCTCTTCAATGTTATGGAAACGTAGGTCTGTGGAAAATTTAGACCAACCTATTTTAAGCTTAAACGACTAAGAGTTTAATTGCTTATTATTAGTAAGTTATGATCTATTTAAGGGGGTATGTAGTTGTGATTACAATTTTCAAAAAATGGTATAGTTATTAATAGTAAAAAAGCGACCCCAAACCGAAAGGGTCGCCTTTAAACAAACTAACTCAATAAATAATTACTCGATTTTTTAAAACTAATACGCAGGATCTTGAGTCAATACTCCCGGTTGTAAATCTATTTGTGCCTGTGGTATTGGAAAATGGTCATTTTTTCCAGCAGTGAACGATGCTCCTTGTAACCAAGGTAATTTTCCGCCAGATAATTCAGATTGAAAATAACCATTCATTGTTTCTTCTTCTATACCCCAGCGTACAAGATCTTGAAAACGCATTCCTTCCAAAGCGAATTCTAATCGCATTTCATGATATATGGCTTTTTTGGCATATTCAACATTAGGAAAAGTAGTATATAGACCAAGGTTGTAATTAGCTGAAGGTTGATCTTCATCTATATCTGGAACATAGCCACTTTCAAAAGTAGTATTGTTTACTTTACCCATTACCATATCATCTTGAGCTCTTTCGCGTATCATGTTAACCATGTTTTTAGCAGTCTCTAAGTCATTTTCAGCAGCAGCAACCTCTGCTCTCCATAAAATAATATGACTTAATCTAAAAAGGCGCCAGTTATTACCATTAAGACCGGCAGACCATGTTGGACTTGAGATAGAAATTGTTTTAAAATTTCTTTTATAGAACATAATTTTCTTATTCAAAAATGGTCCCATACCTGCTTGATCCAACATCCAGTCTCCTCCTGACATTGGGCCCCAATCTAAGAAAGGAATACCTCTTCTACCAATAGTCCAGTCTACACGAGGATCTAAAGCTACATCGGTAGGCGCAAATACATCTGTATCTAAAAGTCCATAATCTTCTAGTAGCAATTCATCTTGAAAACTGTCCAATAACGGTAAACCATCGGCATCTACTTTGAAAGCATTGAACAAATCAAAAGAAGGTGCGCTATATGCACAACACAAACCTATGTCAGATCCTCTTGGGAAAAGTGTTCTATGGTCAATACCAGAGTTGGCATCACCAGCACCGTCATTTACAGTATATTGAACCTCGAAAATACTTTCTATATTGTTTTGTTTTTCTTCGTCAAAATTATCATAGAAATGATCCATTAACATAAAAGGACCATTATTTATAATATCGTCTAATAACGGTTTGGCTTCAGAAAATTCTTGCTGAAATAGATGCACTCTAGCTTTTAAAGCTTTTGCCGCCCAACGAGATGCGCGACCAATTTCAGGGTTCTCGTCCATATTATTATCTATGCCCCATTGAAGATCTGCTTCTATATCGTCCCAGATTTCTTGATCATTAGAAACTTCACTAGCTACCATATCTTCGGTGATAAATGGGACTTTTTCAATTTTAGAACGTAACTGAAAATAGTACCATGCTCTAAGCCACCTTGCTTCGGCTTCTAACTGTGCAGCATTAGCATCTGAAATATTTTCGCTCGCTTGGCGCAATATTCTTAATGCATCGTTTGCTCTTGCTATGCCATCAAAGTTAGCTACCCATAGTTCATCTACCCAGGGGTTGGATGCATCTACTTCAAACCTCTCAATAAGGTTAATAGGTGCCCAGCCGCCTGTTTGGTCTCCACGGTGCATATCGTCAGAAGTTACATCTCCCCATACCCAGTTTGTTGCAGACGCACCACCGGTACCACCAGCTTCACCACTCGCATAACCATCTATTCTAGAGTAAGCACCTACAAGAAGTAAGTTAACACCGCTTTCGTCAGATAAGACATCTTCACTTACCGCTCCCTTTGGTTTCTCTTCTAAAAAATCTTCGCTACAAGCTCCCAGTAGAAGCCCAAGCGCAGTTAGTATCCCGATTTTAATATTTATATTTTTCATCTTTCTCAATTTTATTTTTTCCAAAAATTTATAATTTAATATCTAAACCAATAATGATTTGTCGTGGAGTTGGCCATGAACCACGATCAAGACCTCTGTCTATTTCGTTATTTACAAATACTTCTGCATCTAAGCCCGAATAATCACTAATAGTAAAAAGATTGGTGCCCATAACATAAAGGCGCATAGAAGAAATATCAAGATCATTTAATATTCTTTCTGGTACGTTAAAGCCAATTTGAGCATTTTGCAAACGTATGAATGATGCATCTTCAACAAGATCAGAATGTGTATTCTGTTCAAAGCTCGTTTGCGAAGAGGCTTTTGGTAAGACAGCGTTTGCATTATCGTCTAAATAAGGGCTGCCCCAAGAACGATATAGTCTATCAGAACTCTTAGGCCCTTGAAAAAGACCATAGCGTGTAAATCGGTTATAATAATTGATGGCATCATTACCTTGACTAGTGTACAAGCTAGCTGTGAAATCAAAGTCTTTATACTCTAGTCTCAAATTTAGACCAGCGGTGAAGTCTGGATTTGGATTACCTATATAAGTTCTGTCATCGGCTGTTATTTCACCATCACCATCTACATCACGAATTTTTAGGTTTCCAGGCTGATTGTAGTCACCATTAGGAGCGTGACCATCTGCCTCTGCTTGCGTCTGGAATATTCCATCCACAACATATCCGAAGAATTCAGGAAATGATGTGCCAGTTTCGGCTCTTGTATAACGTTGTGCACGTTGTTGACTACCTACAATAAACTCGTCTTCATTATCAGAAAGTTTAGTAATTTCATTTTTGTATTTAGAGAATACAAGGCCTACGTTGTATTTAAAATCACCTTCTTCTTTTCCGCCACCACTATAGCTAAGTTCTAAGTCAATACCCTTATTTTCCATATCACCTATATTAACAGAAGGTGCGTTCGCTATACCTTCTACAGCAGGTATAGCGACAGGGAATAACATATCAGAAGTATTTTTACTCCAAAAATCTAAGCTCAAATTCATACGGTTGTACAGCGTAGCATCTATAGCAAAGTTGGTAGAAGTGGTCGTTTCCCATTTTGCATTAGGATTACCCACAGCAGTAGATTGAAATCCTTGAACGATAGTACCATCTGCACCTCCAAGACCATAGAAAGAAGCCCCAAGACCAGAACCGAAAGTTGAAAAGCCGTTATAGTTACCAATTTGATCATTACCAGATTGACCCCAACCGGCTCTGAATTTTAAATAAGATAGAGCATTGCTCTCACTAAGAAAATTTTCCTTTGAAAGAATCCAACCACCTGATACTGCAGGGAAATTACCCCATCTGTTATTCGCACCAAATCTTGAAGACCCATCGCGCCTAACTGTTGCTTCAAGCATGTATTTTTCATTATATGAATAATATGCTCTAGCGAAATAAGAATTTAATGCCCAAGCTGCAGCTTCTGCATCGTTTGTCTGGTTGTCAGAACCAGAACTCAATATAAAAAAGTCATCATCGGTTGAGATAAAACCTTCTCTACCTGCACTAATCTGATCATATTCAAAACGAGTAGCTTCAGTACCAAGTAAAAATTCAAAATTATGAAGCTCATTAAATGTTTTGGAGTAGTTTATGGTATTTGTCCAGTTCCAAGTAAGGTTCTTTCCTCTGGTTTCACTTAAAGTACTACCAGTTGTTCCATTTGTATTTTCAGGATCAGCAAAGCGTGGGTCATAATTATCATACCAACTTGTATTGTAACCAAAGAGCGTCTTAACGGTAACGTTCTTAAATGGAATTAACTCTACGTAGAAGTTACCTGTAGCATTAATAGTAGTTCTTGTATCTTTTCTTTCACGAAAGTTATTTCCCAATGGGTTTGGCCCATCGTTTAAACCTCCGCCAACTATGCCACCTGCAAAGTTGCCGGCTATATCGCGTACAGGTATTAAAGGACTTGTTTCTACTATAGCGTTAAAACCTACTGTGTTACCTTTAGACTCTGTTAAGGTTACACCTAGTCTTTGACCAATTTTTAACCAATCTTTTATCTGCGAATCTGCATTGGCTCTAAAGGCATATCTATCAAAAGAATTGTATCGTAATACACCGTCTTCTTTAAAATAATTACCGCTTATGGCGTATGTAGTATTTTCAGACCCTCCAGATACAGAAAGTGTAATATCTGTTATTGGTGCAGGTTGATATAGTTCTTTTAACCAATCAGTTCCATTTTGGTTAGTTAAGGTAATTGGATAATCTCGTTCTGCATATAAGGCAGCATTGGTAGATGGATCGCCAATTGATGCACCATTTGGAAACAAATAATCATTCACGGTCGTATTTTGAATATTATTTGGATCGAAATTAAAATGTGCATTACTAGGTATAATACCGTCATTGGTTTGTTCTAACCAAATTTGTTGTCCTACAAGTAGAGGGTCTGTTACAAAATCATACTTTGAGCTCGCCGTACCAATACCTGTTCTAACGTTTAGTTCTAATTTGGCTGGTTGACCTTTTCTTCCTGTTTTGGTAGTAATCAAAACAACACCATTTGCTCCTCTAGCACCATATATTGCGGTAGATGAAGCATCTTTAAGAACTTGCATTGATTCTATTTGATTGGTAGGTGGTAGCTGTGCGCCGAAAACGCCATCAACAACATACAATGGTCCATTACCATTAATTGTACCCAACCCACGAATTCTTACCTGTGCTTGTTGACCAGGTCTAGCAGAAGAAACAACAGTTACACCAGAAGCACTACCTTGTAAAGCACGGGTTGCATCACCAGCAGATTGTTGTTCAATGTACGAAGTTTTTACAGTACTAACAGCTCCAGTAACATCACTTCGTTTTCGTGAGCCATAACCAATTACTACAACCTCATCAAGAGCTGCAGCATCTGGCATTAACTGTACCATAATAGTGGTTTGATTATTTACTGATACTTCTTGTTTGGAATAACCTGTATAGGATATAACTAAAATAGCAGTATTTGATGTTTCTATAGAAAAGTTGCCATCAAAGTCTGCAACAACCCCATTAGTGGTTCCTTTAACCAAGATATTCGCCCCTATTAAAGGTTCGTTCATTTCATCGGTTACTGTTCCGCTCACGTTTATAGTTTGGGCAAATGTCAGTGAAGTGAAACATAGATAAAAGAATAGTGGTACAAACCACTTCTTGTTCTTTTTTATTTTTTTAATTACATAGTGTTTAGGCATCGTTTTATGAGTTTTTAAGTTAATTAAATATTCATTTCTCGTTAGTGGTTATTATGCTTATGCTAAAAGAAAAAAATAGATTTTTGAGTGGTGATTGATATTGCCACATTAACCACACTCCAAAAGAAATGTAATATTTGAAGTATTAATGGTAAATGATGTGCATTATTAAGGAATATCTAATCAACCCTGTTTAAATTCACTATTTCGTTAATTTTATGAGAGTAAGTTGCTTTATATTGTCACTCATTGAACCTGTTGAATGGTTGATGGTACAGAACAACTAGTAAAAATTGTGTACGTATATATGATTGTATGTTGTTTTTAGACACGGTTATTTTTAATAACAAAACCATATAAAATAATGAGTAAGAAAGAAGCTATTTATAAGGTGTTACTAATTTTTTTAGTACTAATAAGTTCATGTACTAAGAAAAAAAAATTGCCTGTTAGTGATACCGATAAACGATTTACGTTGATTGATTATACATATTCAGGTATCGATTTTGAAAATAGCTTAGTAGAGACCCAAGAAGATAATCATCTGTTAAACGAAAAGTTTGTAAACGGTGCTGGTGTTGCTATTGCAGATATAAATAATGATGGTTTCCCCGATATTTTTTTTACAGGAAATCAAGTACATGATCAAATATTTTTAAACAAAGGAAATCTTCAGTTTCAAGATATAACAGAAAGTAGCGGTATACATAATGTTAAAACATGGTCTACAGGAATAACATTTGCAGATGTTAATGCCGATGGATATCAAGATATTTATATATGCAAAAGTGCAAAAGGTGATTTTGAAGAAAGTCCAAATCTTTTGTATTTGAATAATGGTGATTTGACATTTACCGAGGCTGCAAAGCAATATAATGTAGCAGATCTCGGTTTTGCCGTTCAGGCCAATTTTTTTGATTTTGACAAAGATGGATATTTAGATATGTACTTGGTTAACCAGCCACCAAGTTATGGCAATAGAAAAGGAGGTGAAACTCCATTAAAAAATGCTAATCCGCTTTATAGCGATAAACTCTATAGAAATTTAGGAAATGAAAAGGGCTTTGTAGAAATATCAGCTTTTTCTGGTATTCAGAATTTGGCACATGGACTTTCGGCTGCAATTGGCGATATCAATAATGATTTATGGACAGATATCTATGTAACCAATGATTATGACAAACCTGATTTTATGTATTTGAATACGGCCAATGGTAAGTTTAAAGATGTTCTAAAGCAAAGCTTCAAACACACCTCTAATTTTAGTATGGGTAGTGATATAGCCGATTACGACAATGATGGTAACCTAGATATTATGGTTGTTGACATGGTGGCCGAGGATCATAAGCGCATTAAAACCAATATGGGAGGTATGAATCCAGAAGATTTCTGGGCTATCGTTAAAAACGGGGGTCATTACCAATACATGTTCAATACGCTTCAGCGAAATAATGGTAATGGCACATTTAGCGATTTGGCACAATTGGGAGGGGTATCTAATACAGATTGGAGCTGGGGACCATTAATAGCAGATTTTGATAACGACGGTCTTAAAGACATTTTTGTAACCAATGGTATTAAAAGGAATATGCGCTATAGTGATGTCAATACCACTTACGAAATAATTTTAGACAGTTTAGAGCAGGTTGCACATGAAACCAATGAAAAATTTCAAGATATAGTAGATATTTTAGCTTTGGCAAAAATGGCTCCTGAAGATAAGCTTACCAACTATATGTATAAGAACAATGGCGATCTCACCTTTATAAATGCTATACAAGATTGGGGCTTTGATTTACCTTCATTGTCCAATGGAGCAGCTTATGCAGACTTGGATCTTGATGGTGATTTAGATATAGTAGTAAACAATATTAATGAGAAGGCATTTCTTTACCGAAACAATACTATTGAACGTAGTCAGGGTAATTACTTAAGAGTAGCCCTAAATGCAAATAAAAATAAATCGATTTATGGTACAAGAGTTACTTTGTTTAAAGACGCTGAACTCTGGCAAATGATTGAAATTACGAACACTAGAGGCTATATGTCTAAAAGTGAAGATATAGCTCATTTTGGTCTGGGAGAAGTAGAGTCCATAGAAAAAATAGAAATTAAATGGCCAGATGGTACTGTTGAAGAATTACGAGATGTAAATGCCAATCAACTTTTGGACTTGACTAAAGGAACCTCTGGGAAAGGTAGTTCAATACTGACTCTTAAAAAAAACCGCAAGCTTTTTACTAATAGTACCAAAGCCGCTAAATTGAGCTATAAACATCAAGAGAATACTTATGATGATTTTAAAAGAGAAGTTTTATTACCTCATAAAATGTCAACTTTTGGACCTTCAATAGCTGTAGGAGATGTAAATGCTGACGGGCTAGATGATTTTTATGTTGGTGGCGCGGCGGGTTTTTCCGGTGCGTTATTTTTGCAAGAAAGTTCAGGTTTTAAGGAGATTACAGATGGAGAATGGTCTATGGACAAGGCTTCTGAAGATATGGGAAGCACATTTTTCGATGTTGATAATGACGGTGATCAAGATCTTTTAGTAGTCAGTGGAGGTAATGAATTTATACCTGGTAGTAAAAATCTGCATGATAGATTATATATTAATGATGGCGCAGGGAATTTCAAAAAAACAAAGAACCGAATACCAAAAGATAGCAGTAGTGGTTCAGTTGTTGAAAAAGCCGATTTTGATAATGATGGCGACCTAGATATATTTATTGGAGGTAGACTTGTACCGGGCAACTATCCACAGCCAGCAAATAGTAGGTTATTAGAGAATAGAAACGGATTTTTGGTAGATGTAACTGATAAAGTAGCTCCCGATTTTAAATCTTTAGGGATGGTTACTTCGGCAACATGGGTTGATATTAATAATGATAATAAGTTAGATATTGTTGTAGTAGGTGAGTGGATGCCGGTAACAACCTTTATTCAGAAAGAAGATGGTGCATTTTCTATAAAAAATATTAAGGGTCTTGAAGATAGTGAGGGTTGGTATTACAAGGTTGTGCATAAGGACATGGATGGAGACGGAGATGAGGATCTTATTGTGGGCAACCTTGGGCTAAACTATAAATACAAAGCAACTAAAGCAACCCCTTTTGAAGTATATAGTTATGATTTTGACAAAAATGGTTCTACTGATATCGTGCTTAGTTATTATGAGCATGGTAAATTGTTTCCCATAAGGGGAAGATCATGTTCTATTCAACAAATGCCATCATTAGAAAAAAAATTCCCCACTTTTAAGTCGTTTGGCGAGGCTGATTTAACTACAATTTATGGAGCAGATCTTGAACGGTCACTTCATTTAAAGGCAAATACTTTTGCATCTTATTATCTAGAAAATATTGAAGGAAAATCGTTTAAAAAACACCTATTACCTCAATTGGCACAGGTTTCAAGTATAAACAATATTATAGCTGATGATTTTGATAACGATGGAAAACAAGATATTTTAATTTCAGGTAATCTATATGCCTCTGAAATAGAAACACCTAGAAATGATGCAGGTGTAGGATTGTTTTTAAAAGGAAATGGAAAAGGAAACTTCAATGCGATAACGGTATTGGAAAGTGGCTTTTTTGCTCCCCATGACGCAAAAGATATGAAGCGTATTAAGCATGGGAAAACCGAAGCTGTATTGGTAGCCAATAACAATAATTTCATTCAGCTTATTTCTATTTTACCTTAAATACCGTAAGTGCTAAGACTATAATAAAAGCTTTAACAAACAAATAGTTTATTTGATTGTGAGATTTGCCGAGTGCTTTCTTAATAGTGTTTTTAAGTTATTTGTTATAGTATTTGAATCAATATTACCTAATCTATTTAATGTTTAGAACTAGTTTTGAAGCAAGCGAAGATGATGTTCTAGAATGTTTGTTATTCATAATAACACATCTTAATTTATATGCAAGTTATGCTATAAACTTTAAGCTAAAACTATACTCAAGTTTACAGTTTTACAGAATATGAATAAGTTTTAGAGCGATAATTTGATGAGTGGTTCAAGGTTACGAAAAGTACTGAGCTAAATTTCAAAGATTATGATGAAATTATTGAACCGATATCATAATAATTTATTGTCGTAATACAATTAGAACATTAAGGAGAATTGTCAATTCGAGTTAAGAAATTACAACAAGCAAACAGGTAATAAGTATACTTAAACGAATAAATATGAGTAAAATAGAGCTAAGCTCAAAAGAACGTGTTGGTAAAAAACGATATCAGATATTGACAATGATATTTGTTACCGTAGTTATAAATTATCTAGACCGTACAAATATATCAATAGCAGCAGGAGCTATAAAAGAGGAATTGGGTATTACGGCTATTCAAATGGGGTATATTTTCTCAGCATTTGGGTGGACGTATTCTCTATTACAAATACCTGGGGGTATTGTTGCCGACAAGGTAAAGTCAAGAATACTATATCCACTTATTATGGTGTTATGGTCTATTGCAACATTGGTTCAAGGTCTGGTAAATTCTTTTACTGCGCTTCTTGGGCTTAGAACAAGTATTGGTATGTTTGAGGCACCATCCTATCCTATCAATAATTTAATAGTAACACGATGGTTTCCCGAAAACGAAAGAGCATCCGCTATTGCAACTTATACATCAGGGCAATTTTTAGGTATGGCTTTTTTATTACCGGTGCTCACATTAATTCAAGATGCCTTGGGGTGGAGAGGGTTGTTTATCGTATCTGGGGTAATAGGTCTAATTTGGGCGGCAGTTTGGTACTTTTTCTACCGAGATCCGCAAAACCATAAAAAACTTGGTGATGCTGAATTAGCGCACATCAAAGATGGTGGTGGTTTGGTCGTTAGCAGAGATAAGACCGAAACTCAAAAGTTTGATTGGTCAGATTTAGCGAATGCTTTCAAATATCGTAAACTTTGGGGCTTATATATTGGGCAGTTTTGTTTGGGGTCGACGACTATTTTCTTTCTGACTTGGTTTCCCACTTATTTGGTTGAATTTAGAGGATTAGATTTTATTAAATCTGGGTTCTATGCATCAATTCCTTATTTGGCTGCATTTTTTGGTGTGCTTCTAGCTGGTTTCACTTCTGATTATTTAATAAAAAGAGGATATACACGCGAGGTGGCTAGAAAGGCGCCTATTATTACTGGAATGTTATTGTCCATTGCAATTATTGGCGCAAATTATACAGAGAATACTACGTTTATAATTGTGTTTTTATCCATAGCTTTTTTTGGAAATGGACTAGCTAGTATTGCATGGATTTTTGTGTCATTAATTGCACCGAAAAATAATATAGGTTTAATAGGAGGGACTTTTAATTTTATAGGCGGTTTGTCTGCTGTTATAGTTCCTATTGTAATAGGCTATCTAGTACAAGATGGTGATTTTAGCCCTGCTCTATTTTTCATAGGGGCATTGGCCTTATTGGGGTTAATTTCCTATACGTTTATTGTTGGCAAGGTAGAACGAATAATTCCTGAGAAATAAAATAACGCACACTTATGAAAATAACCGATATCAAGTCGTATCCTATAAATATTGAAGGCGGAGGAGTACAATTGGTCGTAAAAGTAGAAACCGATAATGCCTTGTACGGCTTGGGATGTTCTGGTTTGTCAGGCAGAGAACTTGCCGTAGTTGGGGCAATTGAACATTTTAAAGGCTTTTTAATTGGCAAAGATCCTCGACAAATTGGTGCCCTTTGGCAAGAAATGTATAGAGGTCAATATTTTGAAGGTGGCAGGGTTTTGTTGGCTGCTATTTCAGCAATAGATATTGCATTATATGATATTAAAGGGAAAGATTTAGGAGTTCCAGTATATGAACTCTTAGGAGGAAAGCAACGAGATTATGTAGAATGTTTTGCCTCGGTTAGGTTTACTACCAAAGAAGAACTTTTAGAGTATTCTAAAAAATGTGTAAAAGAAGGCTGGAAAGTATTAAGACTTGCACCAGCTGAATTTGAATCTAAAGAAGATAAAAGTAGCTTTGAACCTAGAGAATCTATAGTAACACTTGCAAATTGGATTACCGAATTACGAAAAGAAGTTGGTCCTGAAATTACCATTGGCGTAGATTACCATACACGACTGAACATTGCAGAGACTTATTCGTTCATGAAAAAAATGCCAGGCGGTACTATTGATTTTCTTGAAGAACCCATTCGTGATCAAAACCCAGGGGCTTATCAAGAACTAAGGCGTATGATCGATGTGCCTTTTGCTATAGGAGAAGAGTTTTCAAGCAAATGGCAGTTTATGCCGTATTTAGAAAATAATATTGCACAATACGCGCGTATAGATGTTTGTAATGTTGGTGGATTGACAGAAGCGATGAAAGTAGCTTCAATGGCCGAAACGCATTATGTAGACTTAATGCCGCACAATCCTTTAGGTCCAATTTGTACGGCTGCTTCTATTCATTTGGCAGCGGCATGTCCTAATTTTGGTTATTTAGAAGAAGTAAATACTCCCGCGCAATATATGGGTACAAATGCACCAGAGTTTTATCCAGTGCAGCATCAATTAGATGGCGCGAGATACCGCGTTCCCAATACTCCTGGTTTAGGTGTTGAGTTTAATGAAGACTTAGCAGTAAAACAAAAGTTTAAAATGACAGAAGTGCCAAGATTGTACAGAAATGATGGCTCTTTTACAAATTGGTAAATTAGAATATGAAAATACCATTAACCTTTATAAGTTGTGATTGGGGAACAACAAATATTCGATTAAAAGTCATTGAAACCGAAACACTGAATGTGCTTGCGAATTTTGCATCTAATGCAGGTGTAAAGACTGTTTATCAAGAGTATTTGAAAGAGACTCAAATAGAGCAATTCGATTATTTTTATAATACATTAATAGGCTTAATTGATAATTTACCTGTAGCATATCAAAACAATTTAATTGTGATTTCGGGTATGGCTTCTTCTAGTATTGGTATGTTTGAAATGGACTATGCCGACATTCCTTTTTCAATTACTGGGAAGGGTTTGCATTGGAAGTTGTTCAATAATTTAACATCTTCAGATGTACTTTTAATATCTGGAGTCAGGGATGTTGTTGATGTTATGCGTGGTGAAGAAGCCCAAGTTATTGGATTAAATACCACAATTACTAAATATGAAAAAGGTATTTTGATTTTACCTGGTACGCATAGTAAACATGTTTATTTCGATACTAATGAAATAGTAGGGTTTAAAACCTATATGACGGGTGAGCTTTTTGAGCTATTATCTAAAAATAGCATTCTCTCTAATAGTGTAAATGAACAACAGTGGTCAACTGTATCAGAAAAAGCATTTTTAAAAGGGTTGCATTCAGGTTTCAGAAAAGAGTTAACTGCTCATTTATTTACTATACGTGCCAATGATATTTTAAATGGCACATCTAAAAATGAAGGGTTCTATTTTTTAAGTGGTTTGTTAATTGGAGATGAGTTGTCATATATAGAAAATGACAATGAACAATTTATTTTATTTACTTGTTCTCCACTTTTAAAATTATACGAGATAGCTTTAGCCGAGTTGTTTCCAAATCAAAAACATCAAATTTTAGATGATGCAATTGAAACTAATGCAGTCGTTAAGGGACATTTTTCATTGTTAAAAATGGTAAGTAAACTCAATTAAGAAAAAACAACATTAGTGTGCTAGTTTATATCTAGTCTTTTGGAATATTTTTTTAAACAAAAAAACTAAGTCTCTTTTCAATAATTTTATTGAAAAGAGACTTAGTTTTAAAATCAATTTAAACTAGTTTTCAACTGGTTTGAAAATTCTTATCCAATCAATAGTAAATGCATTATCGGTATTTGATAATTCGGTATCGGTAGGTATAACAACCTTACCATTTATTGTTCTCCACCCTTGTTCTTCAACACTGAAAATAATATCCATTTCTTTAGATAAGCCAGTTCTGGTATCATTAGTAGTATCACCTGGGTTAGTTGAATTCGTCAGATATAAAGGGTCAATTTCATCTTTTCCTTCTCTTTTAGTTACTAGTACACCATCAACATAGTAGTATAAATTGAATGGGTCTTTCCAATAGACTCCGTATCTATGAAAAGAATCTTTCCAAAGAATATTACCGGCACCGTCATTTCGAGTTATCCACGTGGGGTTCGGTGAAGGATTACCATTACCGTTCACTAGCTCGCTTGGTTGCCAATCTTGAAAAGGATCTCTAATAAAAACATGATGGCTAACATGCATTCTTTGTGCGTACCATGAAAGATCATCATTTGCACTCTCTGAAAAATCTGCACCGTAGCCTTCCATAAAATCAATTTCTTGAGTATCGTCTGGGCTTAGTAACCAAGCGCCATTTGCCAATACCGAATTCATTATTTTGATATTAGCTTCTATGTATACCGGGTATTGAACAGTTTGTTTAGAATGTATGACACCTGCATTGACCCTTTCGGTTTCAAAACGTGAAGCAATTAACTTTAAGGTTCCATTTTCTACAGATGAATGTTCTCTAGACCAAGTGGTAGATGCCGGTCCTGACCACGCATTATGATACCAATCATCCCATTTATCTAAAAATATAGCACCTTTGTTCGAGGCCTGTGCTTCATATTCAAAATCATCTGAAACGGTTTCTTGAAACTCCCAAGTCATACCAGAACCTGCATCTGCGGGTACGGGTATTGTAATCCATGTTTCTTCGATAACTTCTTCTTCTATAACTTCTTCATCTACGTCATTTTGTTTTGCTGTAGGTTTATCTGAAGTAGATTTTGAGCAACTGATTAGAACAGAACTTGTAAGCATTAATAACAAAACTATTTTTTTCATTTCAAGAAATTTTACATTTTTATGAAAGATAAAAAACAAGTAGTTTTTTCTTTAATATTCAACTGTACTAAAACTGAACAACCGATTGAATTAACAATTTTAATTTTTGAGATGCAGCTGTTTTAATGTCTATAGTTATTAATCCCTGCGGCTTATTGCTCGATGCCATTTGTTATCTCAGATGCGAATATCTGTTACAGATTTAATAGGAATAGCTGTTTTACATATTAAATCATTTTATATCAAAATATTAGAAAACTGGAATTACTCTGAAAGAACCGCAAATATTATTTTGTATAATTACAATTGTAATATATGTGCTACTCGGTACTAATTAAAACTGTGCTCTATGGTAAGTAAAGTAATTAAGGTGTTCGTTATTCTAATTTCTTTTGCCACAATTTCTTGCAAAGATGTGCCTGATAAATCTTCTGAAACATATATCGTTTCGGCAGATTCTCTTTTGCAAATTCGCTATCAGAAATTGTTAGATTATCCTATAGATTCATTAGAATTTCCAAGAAATTATAATACCAAAACCCAAGAAGTTTTTAAAGTTGCTTCTAATGACTGGACAAGCGGATTTTACCCAGGTAATCTTTGGCAATTGTATAGGATAACCGGTGACGATGCTTTTAAAACAAAAGCAATAGCATGGACAGCATTTATGGAAAAAGAGAAAACCAACGGCGGTACGCATGATATGGGTTTTAAAATGTTCTGTAGTTTTGGGGAAGGGTATGAAATTACTGAGGAAGAGAAGTACAAAGAAGTAATTATAGAAAGTGCTACTACACTAGCAACCCGATATAATGAAAAAGTAGGCAGTTTAAGATCATGGGATTTTAACAGTGATATCTGGGAGTTTCCTGTAATTATAGACAATATGATGAATCTTGAGCTTTTGTTTGAAGCCACAAAGATTTCTGGCGATAGTACATTCCATAATATTGCAATACAACATGCAAATACGACTCTAAAAAATCATTTTAGGCAAGACAACAGTAGTGTTCATGTTGTTGTCTATGATACTATTTCTGGCGAGGTTAAAGATAAAGTTACCCATCAAGGTTTTAATGATAATTCAGCTTGGGCTAGGGGTCAGGCATGGGGTATTTACGGATTTACCATGTGTTATAGATATACAAAGAATGTGTTGTATTTAGAACAAGCAGAAAAATCGGCTGTGTTCTATTTAAGTCATGATAACTTACCTGAAGACGGAATCCCTTATTGGGATTTTAATGACCCAAATATACCTAATGTGGTTAAAGACGTTTCTGCGGCTACAATAACTGCATCTGGATTAGTAGAATTATCTTCA
Organism: Maribacter sp. 1_MG-2023; assembly: GCF_030547005.1. Classification (GTDB taxonomy): domain Bacteria; phylum Bacteroidota; class Bacteroidia; order Flavobacteriales; family Flavobacteriaceae; genus Maribacter. The sequence goes on from NZ_JAUOPN010000001.1 coordinate 413,367, forward strand.
TACACCAATGATACTAGCTATCTTGATTATGCAGATAAAGTATTGAATACTTTAAAAAGTGAAGCGTATATTCTATCCGCAGAAATAGAAGCTCCTTTTATCTTGGGTCATAGCACTGGTAATTGGCCTAAAAAAGATGAGATGGATGAGCCAATTGTATACGGAGATTACTATTTTTTAGAATTAATGCTTCGAAATAAAAAAATATAATGCTAAACGTCATTATTGAGAATAAAAAAACCCCATATTTTATGGGGTTTTTTGTGACCTCGACAGGATTCAAACCTGTAACCTCTTGAGCCGTAATCAAGTGCGCTATTCAGTTGCGCCACGAGGCCATTTTTAATTTTCCCTTAGCGGGGTGCAAATATATTTCTTTTTACTTTTACCACAAAATTAAGAACACAATATTAAATGGATTTTAAAAGTTTAATTCGAGATGTGCCCGATTTTCCTAAAGAAGGAGTGGTTTTTAAGGATATAACTTTGTTACTGCAAAACCCTAAAGCTCTTAAAGAAACGACTAATGCACTTTATGAGCTGCTAGAGGGTCAAAACATAGACAAAGTTGTAGGTATGGAAAGTAGAGGATTCATATTCGGACCCTTGCTAGCCGATAAGCTTAATGCCGGATTCGTGCCTGTTCGTAAACCAGGTAAGTTGCCATCTGCGACCCTAAGGGAAACTTACGATTTAGAATATGGTACCGATACCTTAGAGATTCATATTGATGGAATAGAGAAAGGCGATAGAGTCTTAATACATGATGATGTGTTAGCGACAGGTGGTACAGCGAATGCTACTTGTAAATTAATAGAAAAATTAGGTGGAGAAATTATACAATGTAATTTTCTTATTGAATTAACTTTTCTAGAAGGTGGTACTAAAATAAATTCTTACCCTGTAAAATCTTTAATGAAATATTAATCTAATGCTTTTGTGGTAATCAAATAGCGCCAACCGACAATAGCCATTTGCAGCTTACTTGCCTTAGATAAATCTAACCGTTGTTTACTGTAAGAAGGTAGAAGAGCTTTATTGAGCTTTGCAATTAGTTTGTAGAGTTTCTTTTTCAATTTAAAATTTTAACAAAAATACATAAATAACATAACGATTGATCAAGTCGCTAGGTTTCTATGTTTCAGAGGGTGTAAATTCTTTAATGATATACTAGCGTGACTATTATACTTAATATTAGCATTACAAGAAGTTTTATTAAAGCAATCATATCGTAAAGTTTTAGTGGTTGATAATTTTGTTTGGTTGTTGTTGAAAGATATAATTGTAGTAGTATTTCTACAAATGAAATTTGTTAAAATAATGTATTTGGATCTTAATATGTAAGTAAAAAAATGAATTTAATTATCATTCATAACTTCATTTCTACAAACAAGTTTCAATATGATGCTATATTGTTTAATTTAGTTCTATTTGAGAAAAATTGTAGAGAGGTTTATGATGTTTTTTAGAAATCGTAGGCTTGAAATGGATTAAAATTGTCGAAAAAGACCTGTTTCATTCCTAGATAAAAAAATGCTCGAAGTTTTAGATGTATCTAGATGAGATAATAGAATGAAGCGATTTAGTTTTCAGATCAAATCATTTGTCATATGCCAAGAGATATCTTCTATTTATATTTGCCAAAATTCTTTTCATGCAAGATTTCTTATTCATCGTTGGCGGACTCGTATTATTAATAGCAGGTGGAAACTGGTTGTTGAAAGCTGCTGTAGATTTATCATTAAAACTTAGGATTCCGAAAATAGTAATAGGTATGACCGTGGTGTCATTTGCAACATCAGCACCAGAACTTATAGTAAGTATTAATGCAGCTCTCGACGGATTTCCAGATTTGGCACTTGGTAACGTAGTAGGGTCTAATATAGCTAACCTAGGTCTCGTACTTGCTATTACTATTTTGTTGAGCCCAATAGATGTAAGTAAGAGTTTCTATACTACTGACTGGCCTGTAATGATGCTTGCTTCTTTATTGTTTTTCTTCTTTATATATTTTGACGGAGTACTCGTGCAATATGAAGGTATAATAATGGTGGTATTTCTTTTTCTATTCTTAGTGTATCTGCTGAGATTTCAAAAGCCTGCGGTTATAGACGAAGAAGATGAACCAGATGTGATGATGCCTACGTATAAGACCGCTTTATTTTTAGGTTTAGGCGGCGGTGCCCTTTGGGGAGGTTCTGAGCTATTAATTACTGGTGCTGTAGGTATGGCAACCGTATTTGGTGTAAGTGAACGTGTAATAGCTATAACGATAGTTTCTGTAGGGACAAGTATTCCTGAACTGGCAGCATCTATAATTGCTGTGATAAAGAAAGAAAAAGCAATCTCTTTAGGAAACCTAATTGGTTCCAATATATTTAATCTACTTGCAGTTTTAGGTATCACGTCTATAATTACACCTATTACCGTTATGGACCAAGGTCTTTTGACGAACGATATCTTTTGGATGCTAGGTATCTCTTTCCTTATTCTTCCTCTAGTATTTATACCAAAAGGATTGCGATTGGGGTGGAGAGATGGTTTAATACTTATTAGTGTTTATCTAGCATTTATATATATCACAATTCAATAGATAATCTCTTTCAAATATTAAATAAATAAAAAACGCCCTGGAAAAATTTCCAAGGCGTTTTTAGTATAATCAACAATTAATTTGGTATTAAACTTTTGCAGTTTTAACTGTCTTAATAATTCTAGCTGCAATTTTATATGGATCACCGTTAGAAGCTGGTCTTCTGTCTTCTAACCATCCTTTGTATCCTTTTTCAACAGCAATTAATGGAATACGAATAGATGCACCCCTATCTGAAACTCCCCAAGAGAAATCTGTAATAGCTGCAGTTTCGTGTAAACCAGTTAAACGCTGGTCGTTAAATTCACCATATACTTCAATATGCTCTTTAACAAACGGACGGAAAGATTCGCAGATTGCTGCGTAAGTTTCTTTAGAACCACAAGTTCTTAATGTCGTGTTAGAGAAGTTTGCATGCATACCAGATCCATTCCAATCCATGTCTTTTCCTAATGGTTTTGGATGGTAATCGATATAGTAACCATATTTTTCAGTTAATCTGTCTAAAAGGTATCTAGAAATCCAGATTTCATCACCAGCTTTTTTAGCGCCTTTTGCAAATAATTGATATTCCCATTGTCCAGAAGCAACCTCTTGGTTAATTCCTTCAAAATTTAAACCTGCATCGATACAAAGATCAGCATGTTCTTCAACTAAACCTCTACCATGTGTATTTTTACCACCTACAGAGCAGTAGTACATACCTTGTGGTGCAGGGTAACCACCAATTGGGAAACCTAAAGGTAATTGTGTTTTGGTATCCATAATGAAATACTCTTGCTCAAAACCGAACCAGAAATCATCATCTTCATCATCAATCGTAGCTCTTCCATTAGATACATGCGGAGTACCGTCTGCATTCATAACTTCTGTCATAACTAAATAACCGTTGGTTCTAGCGGGGTCAGGGTATATTGCTACGGGTACTAACAAACAATCAGAAGATCCACCTTCAGCTTGTCTAGTAGACGACCCGTCAAAAGACCAGTTGCCTAATTCTTCAAGAGTTCCTTTAAAATCTTCATGCTCTTCAACTTTTGTTTTGCTTCGCATGTTTTGAGTTGGAAAGTATCCATCTAACCAGATGTATTCTAATTTAATTTTAGCCATAATAATGTTCGTTAATTTTTAATAAAAGACAAACAAAAATATGTTTTTTATGATTTGCTTACGTTTTTTTAGGGGGTTAATGTTGAAAAATTAAATTTATTGTTATCTACCCCTATTTTTTATCGGGTATTTTATCATATTTATATTTATTGAACGTAATTTTGTCAAATTAATAATGTATTTATATATGAAATCACCAAGATTTACTGCCATAGCCGAAAGTCAGAAGAGAAAAAGTATAGCAATTGAGGAGAAAGGTCGACGTTCTGAGTTGTTCGGTGTCAACGTTTTCAATGAAAAAAAGATGTTGCAATATCTTACTAAAGATGCCTTAGGTAGTTTGAAGGGCGCTATGGTTTCAGGCTCTAAAATTGATAGAAAGATAGCTGATCAAGTGGCCGAGGCTATTAAAGGTTGGGCAATTACCATGGGTGCTACACATTATACACATTGGTTTCAACCATTAACAGGTTCTACAGCTGAAAAGCACGATGCATTTTTTGACCTTTTACCAGATGGTACGGCGTTAGAAAAATTTGGAGGTGGACAATTGGTTCAGCAAGAACCAGATGCTTCTAGTTTTCCAAGTGGCGGAATTAGAAATACGTTTGAGGCAAGGGGGTATACCGCTTGGGATCCATCTTCACCGGCATTTATATATGGTACTACTTTATGTATACCAACTATTTTTGTTTCTTATACAGGTGAAGCTTTAGATAATAAAGCGCCTTTGTTAAGGGCATTAGGTGCGGTTGATGATGCGGCTACAGCTGTTGCTAAATATTTTGACAAAACCGTATCAAAAGTTAATGCTACCCTGGGTTGGGAGCAAGAATACTTTTTAATTGACAAGGCTCTTGCGCATTCTAGGCCAGATATTATGATGACGGGTCGTACTTTGGTTGGTGAAACTCCCGCAAAAGGGCAACAGTTAGATGATCATTATTTTGGGGTAATACCGAGTCGCGTGTTAAGTTTCATGAGTGATTTGGAAAAGGAATGTACCAAATTGGGTATTCCTGTTAAAACGAGGCATAATGAAGTTGCACCGAATCAGTTCGAATTAGCTCCTGTTTTTGAAGAGGCTAACCTAGCCATTGATCATAATCTGTTATTGATGGATGTGATGGATAAGATTGCGGATAAGCATCAGCTTAAGGTTCTTTTTCATGAAAAACCTTTTGCTGGTATTAATGGTTCTGGTAAACATAATAACTGGTCGTTAGCAACAGATACTGGAGTCAATTTATTGAGTCCGGGTTCTACGCCAATGAAAAACCTTCAATTCTTGACCTTTTTTATAAATACAATTAAAGCAGTTGATTCGTATGAAGAACTTTTGCGTTCTTCAATTGCATCGGCAGGTAATGACCATCGTTTAGGGGCTAATGAGGCACCGCCGGCTATATTTTCAATTTTTGTTGGTTCACAGTTAAGTAATGTTTTAGATGAACTTGAAGGTGTTTCTAAAGGGAAGTTGTCACCTGAAGAAAAGACAGAGCTGAAGTTGAACGTTGTAGGTAAAATTCCTGAAATATTGATGGATAATACTGATCGCAATAGAACTTCGCCTTTTGCTTTTACAGGTAATAAATTTGAGATGCGTGGTGTGGGTGCAAAAATGAACTGTGCCAAGCCAATGACTATTTTAAATACTATAGTTGCGAAGCAATTGAAAGATTTTAAAAAGGAGGTCGATGTATTGATCGATAAGAAGAGCTTGAAAAAAGACGAAGCTGTTTTTAATGTGCTTCGTGAATATATTAAAACATCTAAAAGAATTCGTTTTGATGGTGATGGTTATAGCTCTGACTGGGAGAACGAGGCCAAAAGAAGAAAATTAAGTAATAATAGAAATACACCAGAAGCTCTAGAGGTATTGACATCAAAAAATAGTCTTGCCTTATTTGAGTCAATGAAAGTAATGAGCGAGGTTGAAGTTAGTGCTCGTCAAGAGGTAGATTTAGAGAATTATATTATGCATCTACAGATAGAAGGTAGGGTATATAATGAATTAGTCTATGGATATATTATGCCTGCAGCATTAAAATATCAAAACGAGTTGATTAAAAATGTATCCGGACTAAAAGAAATTTATGGGGCTGCGCATAAAAAATTCTCTGAAGGACAATTGACTATGATAGAAGAGATAGCGGAGCATGTGGTAAGTATTAAAAAAATGGTAGATGCTATGGCAGATGCACGTAAAAAAGCAAATTCTTTAAAAGACACGAAGAAGAAAGCCGAAGCCTATTGCCATAATGTTAAACCATATTTTGTTGAGATTAGATTGCATAGTGATAAACTAGAAAAGCTGATGGATAACAACTTATGGCCGTTAACCAAGTATAGAGAATTATTATTTATTCAATAAGTTAAATTCATAATTGAAAAAATTGAGGGAATATTAAGCTGAACAGCAGTATCAGTTTTAATGATTCCCTTATTTTTGTCACAAATCTAAATTATGTCCACATCAAGCAGTGAAAGATATCAGCAACGCGGCGTGTCAGCTTCAAAAGAAGATGTACACAATGCGATAAAAAATATTGACAAAGGTCTTTTTCCGAAGGCGTTTTGTAAAATTGTTCCTGATTACTTAACGGGAGATGAAGAATATTGCTTGGTAATGCATGCAGACGGTGCGGGTACCAAATCTTCTTTAGCATATATGTACTGGAAAGAAACCGGAGATATCTCTGTATGGAAAGGTATAGCTCAAGATGCATTGATTATGAATATCGACGATCTTATTTGTGTTGGGGCAACTGATAATATTATGCTTTCTTCTACTATAGGTAGAAACAAAAATAAAATTCCGGGAGAGGTTCTTTCGGCAATTATTAATGGTACCGAAGAATTGATCAATGATTTAGGTGAGTTTGGTATAACCATACACTCTACTGGTGGTGAAACCGCAGATGTCGGTGATTTGGTGAGAACCATTATTGTAGATTCTACCGTTACTGCTAGATTAAAAAGAACTGATGTTATTGATAACGCCAATATTAAAGCAGGTGATGTCATTGTTGGTCTAGAGTCTTTTGGTCAAGCCAATTATGAGAAGGAGTATAATGGAGGAATGGGAAGTAACGGACTTACTTCTGCACGCCATGATGTTTTTTCGAATTACTTAGCGGAGAAATTTCCTGAAAGTTTTGATGCCGAAGTGCCTGAAGAGCTTGTTTATTCTGGTAATGTGAAGTTGACTGATACAGTTGAGAATTCGCCTATCGATGCTGGTAAATTAGTATTGTCGCCAACGAGAACTTATGCACCAATCGTTAAAAAAATACTTTCAAAATATAGCTCAAACGAAATTCACGGAATGATTCATTGTAGTGGCGGAGCGCAAACGAAAATTCTTCATTTTATTGATGAATTACATGTGGTAAAAGATAATTTATTTGATGTGCCACCACTTTTTAAACTCATTCAAGAACAGTCTGGTACGGATTGGAAAGAGATGTATAAAGTGTTCAATTGCGGTCATAGATTAGAGTTTTATCTTCCTGAAGATGTAGCAAATGACATCATTGAAATTTCAAAAAGTTTTGGCGTAAATGCTCAAATTATCGGTAGGGTAGAGGCGTCAGATTCGAAAAAACTCACAATTTCAAGTAAGTATGGCACCTTTGTGTATTAACATATACGATTAGGGTAAATAAATCGTTCTTTTTGTATAAACCTATCTTGCTATGGAAAGAAAAAAATTTTTACGAACACTTGGTGCCGGTGCGGCATTTGCAATTACTTTTCCTTGTTTAGGAAGCTGTTCAAAAGATAGTGATGTAGAAGGTGATATTGTCGCCCAGCCAACTGATATCGATTTTACAATAGATCTAGAGTCTTCTGAAGCTGCAAAGCTGACTAATAATGGAGGTTTTATTCTTAAAAACTTAGTAGTTGTAGTTAAGAACCTTGAAGGTGAATTTGTTGCTGCAACTCAAATTTGTAGCCACGAACAATACGATCAAGTGCGATTTGTTAATCAAGATGGTGGTATATTCTATTGCGATGTACACGGGTCTAAATTTTCGCAAACTGGTTCACCTTTAAATGAAATTCCGAATAGTACTTCTAAGTCATTGAAAATTTATAATACTAGCTTAGAGGGATCTATATTGCGTGTCTTTGAATAAACATCAAGCTACTAATTCGTAAACCATAACTATACCAACCTAACTTATTAATTCTTTATGTCAATATTTACCACCAAATAGAGAAAGTAAGTGAAGAAATTTTATGTCTTAATTTTATGTCTAATGACCTGCTTCGCGTATGGTCAAGAGAAACAGTACGTAACAGTTAAGAAGTCTTACGAGGTAATGGGCGGTGAATTTGATATTACCGTAATTTCTGAAGATGAAGAGCTTGGGTATATTTATATACAAGAGGCATTGGCAGAAGTACAAAGAATAGAAAAACTTATATCTTCTTGGAGCGAGGAATCTGAAACAAGCTTGGTGAATAAAAATGCAGGTATTAAACCTGTAACCGTTAGCTGGGAGTTGTATAAACTTATAGAGCGATCCATTCTATTATCTGAAATTACTAATGGTGCTTTTGATATTACATTTACAGCATTAAATGATATTTGGAAACTCGATGGTTCTATGAATGTCATGCCGACTTCAAGTGAGATAAATGAGGTAAAGAGTAAAATTGGGTATAAGAACATTATACTAAATAGTAAAGAACAAACCGTTTATCTTAATAAAAAAGGAATGCGTATTTCTTTTGGTGGTATTGGTAAAGGTTTTGCTGCAGATAAGGTAAAAGCATTATTGGTTTCTAATGACGTAAAAGCAGGTATTATCAATATAGATGGCGATATCACTACTTGGGGTACAAAAGTAACGGGAGATAAATGGCTTATAGGGGTTGTGAATCCCGATCGAAAAGGCGGTATATCTTCTTGGATTCCTATTTTAGAGTCTTCTGTGGCAACCACTGGTGGCGATGGTAATTTTATACTATCAGGTAATGAAAAATATACTCATATTATAAATCCGAAAACAGGGTATCCGGCGACGGGTATTAATAGTGTTTCGGTTTTTGCCAAAAGTGCCGAAACATCAGATGCATTAGCTACTTCAATATTTGTAATGGGTCTCGATGCAGGGCTCGCACTAATTAATCAGTTGGGCGATACAGAGGTAATTATTGTGGATAGCAACAATAAAATGCATAAAAGCAATGGTATATTGCTTAATTAGATGTCATTTATATAGAATCACTTTCTTATTTTTTAATTCTTACCGTAATAATCGCTTTAGTGTGTCTGTAATTTTATTGTAAATTTGCCGTACAAGTGAAGTAAGCATATGATAGACAAGTTAAACATAGTAAAACAACGTTTTGATGAGGTTTCAGACCTTATAATTCAGCCAGATATTATATCTGACCAAGAGAAATATGTAAAACTCACAAAAGAATATAAAGATCTTAGAGATTTAATGGATAAGCGAGATGAATATCTTGAGCTTACCAATAATATTACCGAAGCCGAAGAGATTATTGCTGATGGAAGTGATGCTGAAATGATTGAAATGGCAAAAATGCAAATGGATGAGGCTAAAGGCGGATTGCCAAAGCTTGAAGAGGATATTAAATTAATGTTGATTCCGAAAGATCCAGAAGATGCAAAAGATGTAGTAGTAGAAATCAGAGCCGGAACGGGTGGGGATGAAGCTAGTATTTTTGCCGGAGACCTTTTTAGAATGTATACGAAGTATTGTGAGGGCAAAGGATGGAAAACTAACGTAATTGACCTTAGTGAAGGTACTAGTGGTGGTTATAAAGAAATTCAGTTCGAAGTTTCTGGCACGAATGTTTATGGGACTTTAAAATTTGAAGCTGGTGTACACCGTGTTCAACGTGTACCTCAAACAGAAACACAGGGTCGAGTTCATACCAGTGCAGCTACGGTTATGGTTTTGCCTGAAGCTGAAGAATTTGATGTGCAAATAGATCCTAAAGATGTAAGAATTGATTTTTTCTGTTCTTCTGGTCCTGGTGGTCAGTCTGTAAATACAACATATTCTGCTGTTCGTTTAACGCACATACCAACCGGATTGATTGCGCAATGTCAAGATCAAAAATCGCAACATAAAAATAAGGACAAGGCTTTTAGGGTACTTCGTTCTAGATTGTACGATTTAGAATTGGCAAAGAAGCAAGAAGAAGATGCTGCTAAACGAAATTCTCAAGTAAGTAGTGGTGATCGTTCTGCAAAGATTAGAACATACAATTATCCACAAGGTAGAGTTACCGATCACCGAATAGGTCTTACTTTATATGATTTGTCGAATATTATTGATGGTGACATTCAAAAAATAATAGACGAATTAAGTTTTGTAGAGAATACCGAGAAATTGAGGGAAGCCTCTGAGATATTTTAATTTATGACTACTCAAGAGTTAGTAAATCAAATACATAAAAAAAAATCTTTTTTGTGTATTGGTTTAGACACCGATTTAGAAAAAATTCCTGCATTTTTATTGGAAGAAGAAGATCCTATTTTCTCTTTTAATAAAGCTATTATAGATGCTACTCATGATTTGTGTGTGGCGTATAAGCCCAATATTGCTTTTTATGAAGCTTACGGAGTTCAAGGCTGGTCGGCATTACGTAAAACGATTAAATATTTGAATACTAATCATCCTGATATTTTTACCATAGCAGATGCTAAAAGAGGAGATATTGGAAATACTTCTACAAGGTATGCGAAGGCATTTTTTGAAGATTTAAATTTTGATTCTATAACTATAGCTCCTTACATGGGGCGCGATTCTGTTGAGCCATTTTTAGCCTTTAAGGATAAGCATACCATTTTACTTGCACTAACTTCAAATGAAGGTGCTTTTGATTTTCAGACAAAAAAAATAGATGGAGTAGAACTTTATAAAGAGGTTCTATCTGTTTCTACAACATATGAAGGTGCTGAGAACTTAATGTATGTGGTAGGGGCTACAAAGGCTGAATATCTAAAAGAAATTCGCGAGATAGTGCCTAATAGTTTTTTATTGGTGCCTGGCGTAGGCGCACAGGGCGGCAACTTAAAAGATGTATGTAAGTATGGTATGACCAAAGATATTGGTCTACTAATTAATTCTTCACGCGGAATAATATATGCTTCTGATCAAGAAAATTTTGCAGATTCAGCCAAAACTAAGGCTAAAGAATTGCAAGAAGCTATGAAAATTGAGCTAGAAAGGTTAAACTAACTCTTCTAGAGTTCTTTTAATTTTCTGCGCTTTTGATTCAAAAAACTCTCCCAATTGAGTATTTGACTGTATGTTTGAAGCTTTTTTCAAAAAAGTTTGATATTGATACTCCAATAAGCTGATGATATCATTATTTGCTTCCATTGGTGTTACCGATCCTACCTTACAATACTGCTTGTTCATTATACTAATTTTATGTTCTTACAAATATACGTTCAGAATCAAGTTTTGGACGTGGGTATGTTGAGCTATACATCTAATTAATAGGTAATATGTCTTTTTTTTAACAACTATGCAGATTAAAACATAAAAGAGAGGTTGTTTTACTTGAATTTTGATTTTACTAAATGTTATGTCAAAAAGAATTAATACATTGTAGATTAACTAAATTTCAATTAAACATTCAATTTGCTTCATTATATAACATATCCACATAAAACTTCTACTACATGGGTCACCTTTGTGCATGGTGCAGGTGGTAGTTCTTCTATTTGGTATAAGCAAATTCGAGAGTTTAAAAAGCATTTTAATGTGTTGCTTTTAGATTTGAGAGGGCACGGTAATTCTAAGCCTAGCCTTAAGAATGTTTTTGATGAAAAGTATACTTTTGATGTAATCACCAATGATATCGTTGAGGTTATTGATCATGAAAAAATTGAGAAATCGCACTTTGTTGGTATTTCGTTAGGTACAATACTTATTAGAAATTTAGCAGAAAATCACCCTGAGCGAGTAGAGAGTATGGTTATGGGCGGTGCTATAATGAAACTAAATTTACGTTCTCAAATACTTATAAAACTTGGTGTTGTTTTTAAAACGGTGATACCTTACTTATGGCTATATAAATTCTTTGCCATTATTATAATGCCGAATAAGAACCACCGGGAGTCTAGATTGCTCTTTGTACGAGAAGCTAAGAAGTTGTATCAAAAAGAATTTATTCGTTGGTTTAAACTTACTTCAGAGATTAATCCGCTACTACAATTTTTTAGATCTGCAGATATTAAAATACCAACGCTTTATGTAATGGGTGAAGAGGATTATCTGTTTTTGCCTAGTATTCGTAAAATAGCAAAATCTCATCAGAATTCTGAGCTCATAGTAGTTGAAGACTGTGGTCACGTAGTAAATGTAGAGCAACCCAATTTTTTTAATGAAAAGGTTGTAGCATATTTAGCACAACAAGGCTAATTGAATCTTTAATAAATTGATATTATCTTTTTCGCTCTTTGAAAAAGTCTAAAACAAAAAAAACCGATGCTCCCACCGGTTTTTAACTAACTAACTCAAAAAATAACTAACTCAAAAAATTGAAAATGAATGTTTTAATACTGTTCTTTAGTTTTTAACGCATAACTTTTTAAGTTATTGTAAAGGTTGTTAAAAATCTACTTTTTATCTTGTAGTGCGAATACTTTTTTCAGTACATCTGTTGTTCTAGATGAATACTTTGTTCTAATTTCTTCTTCTTCTACAGCTATCATTTTATATACACCAGCAAGGGCTTCTTCGGTAACGTAATCTGTTAAATCAGGATTTACATTGTTTGTAAGTGGTATAGCATTATATTTCGTAATAATCGAGCTCCAAATTTTATCTGCACCTACCTTTTTAAAAGACTCGTTTATTACCGGATTGAATTTTGCATACAATTCTGTATTCGTCTTTGTTTCCAAATAAGAAGTTGCAGCGTCATTGCTTCCCAAAAGTATATTCTTGGCATCTACGAAAGACATATCCTTTACAGCATTCACGAAAATTGGAGTTGCTTCAGAAACAGCATCTTCAGCTGCACGATTTAAAACTTTTAGTCCTTCATCTGCTAAGCTACCTAAACCTATATCGCGTAAAGTCTTATCTACCTTTTGTAAATCTTCAGGTAAAAGTATTTTTACTAACTCATTTTTGTAGAAACCGTCAGTTGCAGTTAATTTGCTAACCTGTTTTTCAATACCTAGGTCTAATGCTTCTTTTAATCCGTTTGCAATGGCATCGTTACTTAAAACGCCTTCTGTAGAAGTTGGTAATTGATTTACTACCTGTTGTAATTCTGCACAAGAAACAGCTAGTAACATGCATATGGCTAAACTTACTTTTTTTATCATCTTAATGAAATTTATTTAGGGTCTATTGTACTTACGAGAATATTACGGTTTTATTGTTGTAGACCATTGTTTTACGTGCAATATGAAGTTTTACACCTCTTGAAAGTACAATTTTTTCTAAATCTCTACCTTTGGCAATGAAATCTTTAATGGAGTGGGAGTGGGTTACCGTGGTTACATCTTGCTCAATAATCGGACCTGCATCTAGCTCTTCTGTTACATAATGACTCGTTGCACCGATAATTTTCACACCTCTTTTAAAAGCTGCGTGATAAGGTTTTGCTCCTGCAAATGCTGGTAAAAATGAATGGTGAATATTTATAATCTTATTAGGGAACTTATTTATAAGTGTTCCACTAACGATTTGCATATATCTAGCCAATACGATGAAGTTGATATCATGCTTTTCTAATAGAGCCAACTGTTCTTTTTCTGCTTCAACTCTGTTCTTTTTTGTGAACGGAACATGAAAGAAAGGAATATTAAATTGATCAGCTATATGTCTTAAGTCATTATGGTTACTTAATATAAAAGGTATTTCAACCTCTAATTCACCAGAACGGTATCTACTTAATAGGTCGTAAAGACAATGCTTGTACTTAGAAACGAAAATAGCCATTTTGGGTAATTTATCGTCTGTGTGAATACTCCATTGCATGTTATACGTGGAAGCTAACTCTTTTTGAAAAAGAGCTTTAAAGTGATCCAAGTCGGAAAAATCTTCTTCAAATTCAACAACGGTACGCATAAAAAATACGTTAGCTGGTTTGTCTACATGCTGATCAAGGTAAACGATGTTACCTTTGTTTCTGCTAATGAATCCGGTTACGGTACATATAATACCTGCTTGATCCGGACAATGGATTAAAATTGTTGTTTTCAATAGAATTCTTATTATAGCGTCAAAAATAGACCATAATTCTTAAAATGCCTGCTATAACTTGTAATTTGGGAAGAATTTAGATTGATTAAGAGTGTTCAGATTTCCAAACTTTATAAGACTTTCTAAAACTCTTAATTTCTTTCCGAAGTAGATTAATATACTCTGTTTCTTTAACACCATGCTTCTCTAGACCCATGCAATACGAGTTGATATTTCTGATGATAATATTTATGTAAGAAATTGTTTCTAAACGTTCATTGCTACAATTAGAATATTCTACTTGTGCTATTTTTTGAGGAATAAGAATAGAATCAGTTAAAATAGAATTGGCCATTATATCTCTAAGACTCTTTGATTCGCAAAGACGCATTAAATCTTTATTGAAAGATACATATGACGCAATTTCTCTGCTCATGGTACAGAGTTCCAATGCTTTCCTATAAATAGGTAAATGTTTTAAACTTCGATATGCCATTATGTGGGGTGTAATTAGCGTCATATAAAATTACGTTAGTTATTTGTAAATTTTCTATCGAATACAAACGTAATTTGTATTTTTACCTTAGATAATAAAAAATTAAACTGAAATACTTTTGAATCCAAAGATAGATGAGCTTAATTGGAAAATACTAAAACAATTGCAAAATAATGCTAGAGAATCTTTTGCAAATATTGGTAGAACCGTAGGGCTAACGGCACCTGCAGTTGCCGAACGTGTTAAGAAAATGGAAGACCTTGGTATTATACAAGGTTATAAGGCTACAGTGTCTCATGCGCTGACAGGTCATCAACTAAAAGCCATTATAACATTGCGAGCTTTTATGGGAAAATTAAAACCGTTTTTGTCTGTAGTTCTTACTTTAGAAGAGGTTATAAACTGTTATCGAATTACCGGTAATGAGAATATTGTTATGGAGGTTGTATTGAAAGATCAGTTCCATTTAGAAAAGTTTATTGATCAACTAATTCAATATGGCGAAACCAGAACGCATATTGTTTTATCACAGGTTATTTCGAATGCCCCAATGCACAAGATAAAATAGAATTTTTATTTAATTGTTTTAACTAGCTTTAGGTAATTTGTAATTCAATTTAAAAAGACTGTTGATTGATAATTATTTTGGCTAGATTTTTGATGTAAAATAAATGATGAAAAAAATACTACTCCTTGCCTTCGTTTTAATTTCTTCGGTTGTGTATTCTCAAGAGCTTAGACTTTTGAGGGGTGCCATTACAGAGAATTTAGTTGTAAATGATACTGTAAATGAAACGTACTCACTTTATTTACCTACTAATTTTGAGGTGAATAGACCTTGGCCTGTTGCTTTTGTGATGGACTTAAAAGGGAAGGGTAAGGCAGCGGTTTCAATTTTAATTAATGCTGCAGAGCAAGAAGGCTATGTTTTGGCAAGTTCTAATAACCTTAATGATACACTCGCTATATCTGAAAACGTGCTCATTGCGAATAGAATGTTTAATGCTGTTTTTAATACGATACCTACTGCAAAAAATCGAACTTATACTGCAGGGTTTGATAGTGGTGCAATGTTCGCATCTATTTTACCTACGTTTGTTCGAGAAATAAAGGGTGTTATTTCTATTGGTGCATCGGTTGGTAATGTTGAAATATTAAATACAAAACAACCTTTTCAGTTTATTGGTTTGGTTAATAGGTCAGATTATAATTTTACCGCTATGTATAATACCAAGCAGGTGCTGAATAAATTAAAATTTCCAAATGAATTGTTGGTGTTTGATGGTGCTCGAAATTTACCAGAGAAAGAGACTATTGCGAAGGCATTTAGAATGTTGACATTGACCAGTATGGCTAAAGGTCATATACAGCGTAACGATAGATTAATAAAAAGTTCATACGATGAGTTTTTGGTCGATGTAAATAAGAATGTATCAAACCAGAAACCACTTTTGGCTACATATCAAATGTTTGATATGGAGAAAATCTTCAATCCTTTAATGAAATTAGATTCTTTAAAGGCTTCTCAAAAAGTTCTAAAACGCAGTACTTCTTTTAGGCAGGCTAATAGAAGTCAAAATAGTTATTTTCTAAAAGAGTCATTCACGAAAGAAGATTACGGATATTATTTAGAGGAAGATATTATTTCGTACAACTATGCTAACTTAGGATGGTGGAATTTTCAGATGGAAGAATTAAATAAATTAGATAAGAGTTCTAATTTGTTCGAGCGCCAAATGTCAAGTAGATTAAGAGGGTATATAAATGCCTTAGTTTCTGATAATATAGATTATATAGCAGCCGATGAGAAAGTAGATTTTGAAGCTTTAAATTTATTGTACATGATAAAAACCATAACTGTACCTGCAGAGCATGATGGTTATTTAAAGGTCATATCCATGAGCTCTAAAATGGAAGATTACGTTACGGCCTTATTCTATTTAGAAGAACTTTTAAAAATTGGATATACAAATAAAGAAGAGTTGTATTCATTAGAGCATACATCTTTATTTAAAATTATGCCAGAGTTTAACGAGGTTGTAGAAAAGTACTTAAAAGGTGCTAGGTATGATGTTATTGAACAGTAAGGTGTGGTACTTTTTCTACATCCCAATCAATGACTAATCCTTTAGCTAGAGATTTGGCAATCTCTTTTCCATATAGCACTTCGCATAAATATAGTGCAGCTTCAAAGCTTTTTGCTCCACCAGCTGAGGTTATATATTTTCCGTCATGAACGAATAATACATTATCTTTTATATTCAGATTAGGAAACATTTCTCTGTAATTCTCTACATCACTGGGGAAAGTCGTCGATGCAACCGAATCTAAAATTCCCGCTTTTGCCAGAGGGAATGCTCCATCGCAATGACTAGTCATATAGAGGGTGCTCTTATCAACCTTTCTGATGAAATCTAACATAACGGTGTCTTTCAAATCACTATCCATTGAATGCTCTGCGCTGGGCACTACCAATATGTCTATTTGAGGTAGATCGTCTTTCGTGTAATCATAATCTGGCAAAATACGCACCCCTTCAAAAGTGGTTATAGGCTCTAAGGTGTTTGCAACGATGAAAGTATTCATAGCCTTTATACCTTCTCTATATTTAGTGTGCTGAAAAATATCGAAAGGTGCTGTAAATTCAGTATTGAAAGTACCATCCATAATAAGGAAAGCAACATTGTAACTTTCAGGGTTTAGCTCGGGCATTATTCTAATATCTTCAGTGATTATTTCTTTTTCAACTGTAGATTTTTTCTCTTGGCAGCTAATGAAGATGATTAGAAATAGTGGTAAAATATAGGTAAATTTCATATTCAAGAAGTATAAGGTTCTAAAGTACGATTATATGTAAAAAAAGGTACAATGAATAAATTGTATTTTTGAAGTGTAAAGTTAGAGATATGAGATTATGTATTGCGGTTTTAGTTTTAGGAATGTTTGTTTCATGCGGACAAGAAAAGAAATATCATGATGTAAAGAACGATATAGCAGCTACGGTAACATCAGATAAATTAGCCGATATTTTATTATTTCAAGAGGAATTAAATGCTGAATTTAAGGATCCTGAGACTTCTCCATTAGCAGATCGTTTTCGAATAAAATTTGAAACTTTAGATTTCTTTGCGCCAGATACTAATTATGTAATTGAAGCACAGTTGGTAAGAACACCCGAAGCATTGCCGTTTTCAATGCCGACTACTACAGGTAGAGAATCTACAGAGGTTGTTTATGGTGTTGCTAAGTTTTCTATTAATGGAAAAGCTTATGAATTGGAAATTTACCAATCTCCAGATTTAATTACTCAAGAGAAATATGAAGATTATTTGTTTTTGCCTTTTACAGATAATACGAATGGCGAAGAAACTTATGGTGGTGGTCGTTATTTAGATTTAAGAATACCAGATGGTAATACAATTATTTTAGATTTTAATAAGGCCTATAACCCTTATTGTGCTTATAACAAGAAATTTAGTTGCCCTCTTGTACCTGCCGTAAATAATTTAGATACTGAAATTAAGGTTGGGGTAAAGGCATTTGAACATTAATCTGTTTAAAAATAAAAACCTCGGCAGGTATTGCCGAGGTTTTAAAACTTAAACTATAAATCAACCATTAATTTTGTCAACTACTTAGAAAGAGTAGATAGCTGCAAGTACAAAAGAGGATAAACTTTTTTGTGGGTTTAAATCGCTGTCAGCAAAATAAAAAGAATCATCAGAAGCAGAATCTAATCTTAATTCTGGCTTAATAGTTAAATTATCAACTGAATAGCTACCAGTTAATGTAACTGCAAATACACTTGATTCTTCAACACCAGTTCCTATAGCTCCAAATTCGCCATCTAATTCAGTAAAGTATTCCCCTCTAAGACCAATTGTAAAGTCTTCAGAAGTAGCTAATTGAGGGTATAAAGCGACACCTGCAAACCCTGCTGCATCATCACCACCATCAAAATATGCAGCATTCAATCCTAAGAAGAAGTCATCAGATAGGTCAAATCCACCTGTATAGTCAATTTCAAAAGCACCATTATCAGCTAAGAAGTTAAGGTATTGTCCACTATAGCCTAATTGTGCTCCATATGCATATTTTCCATCCAAATTTAGCTCAGTAATATCTGTACGATTCATAACAGCTAACATTAAGCTAAAATCATCAGATAAAGCGAAATCAGCTTTTAAACCTGTATGAGAAAAAGGTCCGTAAGAAAATAAATAAGAAGTACTATAGTTAAAATTAGCTGTTGGAGAAATTACTTCGTAACCTAAAAAGGTATTAAAATTACCGAAGGTTAATGTTACATCATCACTAACATTCCAGTAAGCATAAAGTTGGTTAACAATGTTACCGGTTGCAGAATAAATAGGAGAAGCAAAAATAGCATCTGTTCCTCTAGGACCAAAAACTAAATCAGCAACAAAACCTACTTTTTCTCCTTCGTAACCAGCAACAACATTCGCCATACCAAGGGCAAAGCCTGGTAAATTAGCAAAAGATGAACCTGGTGCTGCATTTGGTACACCGCCTGGAGCAGAGTTGTCACCATTTAGATTTGCTCTATAATATGCATCTATTGATCCGCTTAAAGTAAAACTAGGAGTTGTTTCTTCCTCTTCTTGAGCTACTACGCCAGCAGCTGCAAAAAGCATAAGACCTGTTGCGAAAATATTTTTTACGTACTTTGTATTAATAATCGTTTTCATAAATTTTGATTTTTACCCCGTAGGGGATGAATTAATTTGAGTAATTTATTGATAGGTTATGTAACGGAGCGTTCTGCAAAACGCTCCGTATTTTTTTAGTGTTGATTCATTCTAAAATCGGCATAAGCATCCATACCGTGCTCATGAATATCTAAGCCTTCAACTTCTTCTTCTTTAGAAACTCTAAGACCGATAGTTGCTTTAAGTACACCTAAGATGATGCCAGAGGTTACAATACAAAACCCACCTACGATTAATACACCGTATAGTTGCGTCATGAATTGAGCTCCGCTTGCTAGGTTTCCGAAGATACCTACAGCCAATGTTCCCCAAATACCACAGATTAAGTGAACTGCTACAGCACCTACAGGATCATCTAATTTAATTTTATCTACTAATGCTACACCACCAACGATGATGATACCAGCGATGAAACCAATAACGACAGCTTCATTAGGTGACATTAAATCTGCACCGGCTGTAATACCTACTAGTCCACCTAGAATACCATTTAAGAACATAGTTAAATCTAAATTTTTATAAAGTATTGTTGACGTAATCATTGCTCCAAAACCACCAGCTGCTGCTGCTAAACTTGTTGTAACCAATACAAGAGAAGTTAATTCTGGATCTGCTGATAATACTGAACCACCGTTGAAACCGAACCAACCTAACCATAGTATTAATACACCGGCAGTTGCCATTGGTATACTATGACCTGGTATTGCGTTTGGCTTACCGTCTTTACCGAATTTTCCAATTCTAGAACCTAATAAGAAAATTGCTACTAAAGCAGCCCATCCACCTACTGAGTGTACTAATGTTGAACCTGCGAAATCGTAGAATCCCCATGAATCCAAGAATCCTCCACCCCATTTCCAAGCGCCTACTATTGGGTATACTAAACCTACGTATATAACGGTGAATATCATGAAAGCACCAATTTTCATACGTTCAGCCACAGCACCAGATACAATTGTAGCTGCTGTTGCTGCGAACATTCCTTGAAAAAGAAAATCTGTCCACCATGTGTAACCTCCGTCTGCGTATTCAGCAGTCATTCCGCCTTCTGGGGCAGCAATACCAAAGCTATCCATGCTGAATTTGATAATTCCCATATCTCCATCTTCGAAACCTGGGTACATTAAATTGAAACCCCATGCGTAATAAAGTAATAGACCACCTGTAATAATGAAGATGTTCTTAAATAATATGTTTATTGTGTTCTTTTGTCTGGTTAAGCCAATTTCTAAAAAGGCAAAGCCTGTATGCATGAAGAATACCAATGCGGTAGCCAACATCATCCATACGTTATTTGCTGTAAATAATCCTGCGTCCATTTCGTTTAGTTTTTAGTTATTTAGTTTTTGGTTTAGTTGATACCTGCTAATCCGTCTTCTTTGGTTCTTATTCTATACGCTTCAATTACCTCAGAAACGAAAATTTTACCATCTCCAACATTTCCTGAGTATGCAGCTGTAAGAATTGCGTTTACTGTTTTTTCAAGAAAGTCGTCTGATACTACGATTGTTAGGTACCTACGTTGTATATCGGTAGTACTATAAGAGATACCTCGGTATACATGACCTTCTTTTTCATTGCCGACCCCTGTTACATCCCAGTAACTGAAGAAGTTTACTTCAATGTTGTGCAACGCCTCTTTGACATCGTCAAACTTTGATTTTCTGATAATTGCCTCGATTTTTTTCATTTGAATAAGTTTTTGATACTGCCAAATATATGTTAAAAACTTTCTCACCCTAAAAATATTAGGGTGTCAATGCAGATTTTTATCAGTATCATAATATATACCCCTAAAATTTTAGGGTATTGCTAATAATGGGATGTATTATTGAAGATACTTAGAATAGAGATATGTGATTTGTAGACAATCATAGAATTATTGTCAGAAAAACAACTATTTATCTGACGATTGTTTAATAAAATCGCAAATACTTAAAAAAATGTATAAAAATAAAATAGTGGATGGTGAATGTTAAATCTATAACATTTTGCAAATCCATAGTCCTAGAGATATAGCTAGTATGCCAATCGCTACACTTAAGCCCATATATAAGGATGTTTGAAGTAATGAAGATTCTTTAAGGATAATGTTGCTTTCTAATGCGAATGTAGAGAAAGTAGTAAAGCCTCCGCAGAAACCGGTGGCTAATAATAAAGTTTGATTTTCTGAAATGTAATTGTTCTTGAGAGAGAGACCTATTAGTATACCTATAAGAAGGCAACCAATAATATTGACTAGAAATGTGCCTAGATAGAAATTTGAATAATAGGCGTTCAGATTTTTTGATATATAGTATCTTAAAATACTACCAAAACCGCCGCCTAAAAAAACCAGTAAAAATTGTTTCATACCTTATAAAGGTAAAAACTAAACTGCTTTCTTGTAGCTTGTAGTAAGTAAATCTAACGGATAGATTACAGAAGTTGGTTGTTTAGCTGATTTTTGAGATGGTGTTTTCGCTTTTTGTGAAACACTAATTAAGCTAATTGCAACTAACGCAATGTTAATGCCTACTAATACTAAAAAAATTGTAAGAAATGTCGTCATAATATATTACACCTTATAGATGAATAACGCAAAATTACGGTATTTGGTATATTAAACGTCGATAATCGGTGTTTTGTTGTGAAAATGTTAATTTTTGTGGTGTAGGAAAAAAATTAACTATTCTTTTAGGAAAAACTTTATAAATAGTAGGAATGCTACGAATAGTGTAAAGAAAACACCAATCCATTTAACACCTTTATAATTCTTTTGGTGCAATTTGAAGTCTTTTTTATAAGTGATGACAATAATAATGGCGAAAACCACTGCAAAAGCGATTGCAAAAATGATTTGTCCGGTGCTAAACATATTTCATATTTTTACGCAAAGTTAACGGAAAACCGTATAATAAAGATGAAAAACAAAATCAAAGCAGTAGAAGAGTTTCATAATTCTTTTGGTCTAGGTGTTTCAGAAGATATGATTGCAGATTTAGGAGAAGCTAAAAATTCTTTGCGTTTCAATTTAATGGATGAGGAGAATAAAGAGTATTTAGAAGCAGCCCAGAATAATGACCTGGTAGAGGTTGCTGATGCCTTAGGTGATATGTTATACATATTATGTGGTACTATTTTAGAGCACGGTATGCAGTATAAAATTGAAGAGGTGTTCAATGAAATACAAAGAAGTAATATGAGTAAACTTGGTGAAGATGGTAAACCTATTTATCGTGAAGACGGTAAGGTGTTAAAAGGACCTAATTATTCGAAACCGAATATTGGTGTAATATTAGATAAATAAAAAAGGGGGCGATCCGCCCCCTTTTTTTTATGCTTCTACTTTAAAACGCCATCCGAATTTATCTTCAGACTTATTGTACTGTATATCTGTTATAATTTTCTTTAATTTTTGTGCGTAGCTATTTTCTAGCTCTGGCAACTCATAATCTGTATCTCTAAAACCGAAACCGGCAATTGGTGAAATAACGGCTGCTGTACCAGCACCGAACATTTCTTTTAAAGAACCATCTTTAGCTGCATCAACAACTTCTTTAACCGTAATTTTTCTAACCTCGGTTTTTATACCTTGGTCTTTAGCGATATCTAAAATACTTTTTCTGGTGATACCATCAAGAATACGATCACTAGTTGGGCCTGTTAATAAGGTATCATTAATTCTAATGAAGATGTTCATTGCACCAGCTTCTTCAATATATTCGTGGGTAGTGTCATCTGTCCAAATTACTTGGTTGTATCCTTTTGCTACCGCTAATTGGGTAGGGTAGAATTGACCTGCATAATTACCTCCCGCTTTTGCGAAACCAACACCACCGTTTGCTGATCTAGAATATTTCTCTTCAATAAGTACTTTTACTTTACCAGAAAAATATGCCCCAGAAGGTGCACAAGCGATAATGAATTTATATTCATCGGCCGGTGAAGCATGAAAGCCATTTCCAGAAGCGAACATAAAAGGTCTTATATATAATGAACTACCTTCTTGGGTAGGTATAAAATCTTTGTCTAGGTTAAGTAACGTAGTTAGACCCTCCATAAAGTAATCTTCAGGAATTTGAGGTATACACATTCGTTCCGCAGAAATATTAAAACGCTTGTGGTTTTCTAATGGTCTAAATAGGTAGACATCATTATTTTCATCCTTATAGGCTTTCATACCTTCAAAAATAGATTGTCCGTAATGGAAAATCTTCGAAGATGGATCTAGCGTAATTGGTTGGTAAGGCGTAATTGTTGGCATTTCCCAAGCACCATTTTTGTAGGTACAGACCATCATATGGTCTGAAAATACAGAACCAAAAGCAAGATTGTTAAAATCTACTTGGTCAATTTTAGAGGTTTTTACCTTTTCTATTGTGATATCTTTCGTTGCAATACTCATGAAATACGTAACTTTAGTTGATTAAAATTAAACAAATATCCCTACTAGCACTTCTTTTTTAGTTTTAAATTGATGAGTTTTGCAGGTATATCAACATTTTTAGGATTTATGAAAGGATTTAACATATTACTTGTGTTTTTATTTGGGTTTTTCACTTGTCTTGCACAGCAAGATGTAGCTAATAGTTCATCAAAATTTTATGGTGATGAATTTAAAATTACCGAATTAAGTCATAAAGATGATGTCATGAAGCAATTTGCATCAATGGCTGTAGCTGACTCTTTGAACCTTCAATTTAAAACTAAGGTAAAAGAGGTTTGCAAAGTAAAAGGTTGTTGGATGATTGTTGAGCTACCAAAAGGTGAGCAAGCAATGGTGCGATTTAAAGATTACGGATTCTTTATGCCTGCAGATATTTTAGAGAAAGAAGTTGTTTTAAACGGATTGGCATTTGTGGAAGAAATGAGTGTTGGTGATCAACAGCATTATGCAAAAGATGGTGGTAAAACAGAAGAAGAAATAGCAAAAATTACAACACCGAAAAGAACATATAGTTTCGAAGCATCGGGTGTGTTAGTTCCAAATTAATTTGAAAAGAGAAATTATTACTACAGGCGATGGTTCTAAAACCATCCAGATTATGGACTGGCAAGAGCAGTACCACTCAAAACATGGTGCTATTCAAGAAGCTTATCATGTATTTATTAAATCGGGTTTAGATTTATTTAATGACCAAAAAATTCAAATTCTAGAAATTGGTTTTGGCACTGGACTAAATGCGTTTATCACTCTTATTGAATTTGAAAAACGCAATCTGCAAATAAAATATACAGGTGTAGAGGCTTATCCGGTTTCAAATGAAGAGCTCGAACAATTAAATTATATAGAAGAATTAAAATCGCTTTCTAGAAAAGATGATTTTGATTTAATGCATTCGGCACCTTGGGGGCAAGAAATAGAAATTTCTAAAAATTTTAGTCTAAACAAGCAACAGAAATTCTTTAAAGAGATTGATGCTCTCAATACTTATGATCTTATTTATTTTGATGCTTTTGGGGCTCGTGTACAGCCAGAATTATGGACAGTCGAAATTTTTCAAATCATGTTCAATGCTATGAAGATTGGTGGGTGCTTAGTTACGTATGCAGCTAAAGGGAGTGTTAGGCGGGCTATGTTAGAAGTTGGGTTTCTTGTAGAACGACTTCCTGGACCTCCTGGTAAAAGAGAAATGCTACGAGTAAGAAAACAATGATTTTTTCCGTGTTAATATAACTTTAACGCGCTGCACATCAATAGGTTCGGCAACAATGTTAAATCGGAATTAAATTGTGTATCAACATACTTCAAAAATGATACCTTTATTCCATGAAACTATTGATAACAGGTGCGACAGGTTTGGTAGGTAGCGAGTTGGTATCTCAATGCCATAAAAAAGGTTATACCGTTAATTACCTAACCACACGTAAAAACAAAATTGTTTCAGAAAATAACTACCAAGGTTTCTTCTGGGATCCTAAATCTAGTGAAATAGATGCCGGGTGTTTAGATGGTGTTTCTGTCATAATCAATTTGGCAGGTTCAAGTATTTCTAAACGTTGGACGAGTAGTTATAAGAAAGAAATTATAAATAGCAGGGTTAATACGTTAGAGTTGCTAAAGAGTATACTTTTAGCGAATGAAAATCATACCGTAAAATCACTTATTTCTGCATCTGCAATTGGTATTTATCCCGATTCCGTAAGTAACTATTACACTGAAGACGAAGCTGCTGTTGATGATAGTTTTTTAGGAGAGGTAGTAGCTATTTGGGAGAAGAAAATTAATGAATTTAAATCTTTAGGATTAAAAGTTGCTAAAGTCCGTATTGGGCTTGTAATGTCTAAAGATGGCGGTGCGTTACCAGAAATGGTAAAACCGGTTAAGTATTACGTAGGGGCAGCTTTTGGTTCGGGTCAGCAATGGCAATCTTGGATTCATATAACAGATTTGGCAGCTATTTTTCTACACATAATTAAGTACGAATTAAAAGGTACATTTAATGGTGTTGCGCCAAACCCTGTAACTAATGTTAAGCTCGTAAAAGAAATTGCAAAAGCATTAGATCAGCCACTTATATTGCCAAATATCCCAAAATTTGTCATGTATACTGTACTTGGTAAAATGGCATATATCTTATTTGCAAGTCAACGTGTTAGCAGTAAAAAAATAGAAGAAGAAGGTTTTATTTTTAAATATGCGAATATTTGTCAAGCACTCGGGTCAATTTATGATACCAATGCTGAATGTGTTGATTCTAAAAATAAAGTAACAAAACAATTTGTGTCTTAAAGTTCAAACTATTTGTCAGATATAATGAAATCCGCTTTTGGCGGATTTTTTTTTAAACTTTTGTGACATTTTGACATTTTTAAAGAATTGGCAGTACTTTTGCCTGCTTTTAATCAGCGATTTAAATTACAATATATTATGAGTGATAAAGAAAACACTTTGGATGATGAATTCTTGGATGATGAGCTATTGGAAGGTCAAGAGCAAGAACAAAAGCTAGAGAATGAAGAGGAAGAAGAAGAAAAGTCGGTAGAAGAAACGCTTAGCGATGAACTAGCGAAAGAAAAAGATAAGTTTTTAAGATTGTTTGCAGAATTCGAGAATTATAAAAGACGTACTTCTAAAGAACGTATGGAGTTGTTTAAGACTGCTGGGCAAGAAGTAATTGTTTCATTATTACCAGTTTTAGATGATTTTGATAGAGCTATGAAAGAATTGGCAAAATCAGAAGATAAAGAAACTTTTACCGGTATCGAGCTAATTAATGTTAAGCTAAGAGAAACTCTTAAGGGCAAAGGTTTAGAAATGGTTGAAGCTAATGCAGGTGATGTTTTTGATGCAGAAATACATGAAGCAATAACTCAAATACCAGCTCCTGATAAGAAGATGAAGGGTAAAATTATCGACGTTATCGAAAAAGGATTTAAGTTGGGCGACCGTATTATCAGGCATCCAAAAGTAGTAGTAGGAAATTAAAAAATTGGAATGAAGGAAGATTATTATGAAGTATTAGGCATCAGTAAGAGTGCAACTGCTGCAGAAATAAAAAAAGCATACCGTAAAAAGGCATTGCAGTATCACCCTGATAAAAACCCAGGAGATAGTTCTGCCGAAGAGAAATTCAAGAAATCTGCTGAAGCTTATGAAATATTAAGTGATGCCGATAAGAAAGCTCGTTACGATCAGTTTGGTCATTCTGCCTTTGAAGGTGGTGGCGGCGGCGGTTTTGGCGGCGGCGGTATGAATATGGATGATATCTTTAGCCAATTTGGTGATATTTTCGGCGGCGGCTTCGGCGGCGGCGGCTTTGGTGGCTTCGGCGGTGGCGGTGGTCAACGAAGAGTAAAAGGGAGTAATCTGCGAATTAGGGTTACATTGACATTAGAAGAGATTGCAAATGGTGTAGAGAAAAAAGTTAAGGTAAAACGAAAAGTTCAAGCAGAAGGGGTTACCTATAAAACATGTACTACTTGTAATGGTAGAGGACAGGTGACAAAAATTCAGAACACGATACTTGGTAGAATGCAAACAGCAGCTGTTTGTAGTACTTGTGGAGGTAGTGGTCAAATTTTGGATGGAAAACCTGGTGATGCAGATGCACAAGGACTTAAAGTTGCTGAAGAAACCGTGTCTATTAATATACCTGCAGGTGTAGAAGAAGGCATGCAATTGAAAGTACCAAATAAAGGGAATGATGCTCCAGGAAACGGAGTGCCAGGAGATTTGTTAGTTGCCATAGAAACACAAGAACACAGTACATTAAAGAGAGAAGGTGATAATCTTCATTATGATCTTTATGTAAGTATTTCTGAAGCTGTTTTAGGAACTTCAAAAGAAATCGATGCCGTTGGTGGTAAAGTTCGTATTAAGTTAGAGGCAGGTATTCAATCTGGTAAAATACTCAGACTTAGAGGTAAAGGTATTACGAGTTTAAATGGTTATGGTGCTGGAGATATATTGGTACACGTAAACGTTTGGACACCTAAAGAGTTGAATAAAGAACAGAGAGAATTCTTTGAGAAAATGCAGGGCAATGACAATTTTGAGCCTAAACCAGAGAAATCTGATAAGTCATTTTTTGAAAAAGTAAAAGATATGTTCTCGTAAGTTCTAAATAACTCGTTTTTAAATAAAAAACGTATATTTGAGATAATATTGGGCAACCAATATTAATTTTCTTTTTCATAGCAATTTTTTTCCCATCCTTGATTTATCAAGGGTGGGTTTTGCTTTTTAGGGCAAAATAGTTTTTACTTTATAAGCTTTATAACTGGTATCCTATAAAGGAATCATAAAGAGTATAGCTAGTCAAAACAATTCAATATCTTTGTAGAAATTGAGTACATGAGTCATATTTTGGTTGCTAATGATGTCACCAAACAGTTTGGGAGCCATACGGCATTGAAGAACGTTTCCCTTGAAATTCCTAAGAATAGCATCTACGGATTACTTGGACCCAATGGGGCAGGTAAGACTACGCTAATTCGTATCATAAATCAAATTACATATCCAGATCAAGGTTCCGTTTATTTTGACGGTGAGCTACTTAAGCCAGAGCATATTGCTCAAATCGGGTATCTGCCAGAAGAGCGTGGTCTTTATAAAAGTATGAAGGTAGGCGAGCAAGCACTTTATTTAGCGCAACTAAAAGGGTTGTCTAAAGCTGAAGCCAAAAAACGCCTAAAATATTGGTTTGAAAGATTGGAGATTGGCGATTGGTGGAATAAGAAAATACAAGAGCTTTCTAAAGGTATGGCGCAAAAAATACAGTTTGTTGTAACTGTACTACATGAGCCTAAGTTGCTGATTTTTGATGAGCCTTTTAGTGGTTTTGATCCTATCAATGCCAATATTATTAAAGAACAGATTTTAAGCTTAAAAGAGAATGGTACTTCTATTATATTCTCAACACATAGAATGGAGTCTGTAGAAGAATTGTGTGAATATATTGCTCTTATCCATAAATCAGAGAAAATATTAGACGGCAAATTAACTGACATCAAGAAAGAATACAAAAACAACATTTTTGAAATAGGTTTGGAAATAGATAATGAGCAGTTGCTGCTAAATGAAATGCAAGATAAATTTCAAGTGCTTTCCCAAGATTATGATAGTATTGAAAAACAGTTAAACCTTAGGGTGCAATTGCCATCAAATGAATCTAGAGATATTTTAGCCTTTTTAGGTTCACGAGCAAACGTAAATGGTTTTAAAGAAACGATTCCGTCTGCAAGTGATATTTTTATAAAGACCATTCAAAATAAAAATATCGACCATGAATAAATTACCACTTATAATTAAAAGGGAATACATAGCTAAGGTGCGTAATAAGTCGTTCGTTGTTATGACTTTTTTAAGTCCTTTTTTAATGGTAGGTATGATATTATTGATAGCATACTTAACTCAGTTAAATGACAACGAAAAAAAGGTCATAGGTGTATTAAATGAAAGCGGCTATTTCGCGAATGAGTTTGTAACCTCAGAAGTTACTTCTTATATCAATTTTAAAGATATTTCATTAGAACAGGCAAAAGACTCAACAGTTAGTTTAGGTTTTTATGGTCTAATTTATCTACCTAACGAATCTAATTTAGAACAAGTAGCGCAAAGAGCTTTCTTTTATAGTAAAGATGCGCCTAGTGCTACCGTTTTAGATAAATTAGAAAGTTCCATTACCGGTAGATTGCGACAAGAAAGACTACGTGAGCTAGGCATGTCACCAAAAGAATATGCTGAAATGGACCGTGGCTACAACATAAATATTGAAACTTTTGATGGTTTACAGAACGTAAAAGGCATTAATGAGATAAAAGCAATTATTGGGGGTGCATTTGGCTACCTTATTATGATGTTTATTATTATTTATGGTGGCTTTGTAATGCGTAGTGTTATCGAAGAGAAAACAAGCCGAATTATTGAAGTCATTATCTCATCTGTAAAACCTTTTCATTTGATGATGGGCAAGATTATCGGTACTTCACTTGCTGGTATAACCCAATTCGCAATTTGGATTGTATCTGGAGCTATTTTGCTATTTATCGGTCTAGCTATTTTTGATATAGATCCTGCCAGTTTAACAAAGGGCGGTGGTGTTGCTCCTGGTATGGCTAATACTGCAAATGTAGATGTAGATGCTCTTACTCAAAATATTCAACTATATGCTCAAGAAATATTTGAGTTGCCCATTTTTGCTATGCTGTTTTTTTTCATTGTTTATTTCGTTTTAGGGTATTTGATTTATAGTTCTATTTACGCCGCTATTGGGGCAGCTGTAGATAATGAGACAGATACACAACAATTTATTTTTCCAGTGATTTTACCATTAATGTTGGCTATTTATGTAGGGTTCTTTTCTGTGTTCAGCAATCCTAACGGACCAATAGCTGTTGCATTTTCCCTTTTTCCGTTGACATCACCTATTGTAATGTTAATGCGTTTGCCTTGGGGTATTGGTGAAGGTGGCGTGCCTGTATGGCAATTGATAACATCAATTGTAATATTAATAGGTACTTTTATTGGTATTGTATGGGTAGCTGCAAAAATATATCGAGTAGGTATACTTATGTACGGTAAAAAACCAAGCTATAAAGAATTGTATAAGTGGCTTAAATACTCATGATGATTCAAGAAAGTACAGAAACGATAAAGGAAATAATCGAAGATGATATTTGGGGTACTATAAAGAAATTTTTAGACCTAGGTTATCATTTCGGGGAAGGTGATAAATCTATTAACATAACCATAGGTTTGCTATTATTGCTTACCGTAGCATTTTTATTGACTAGTACTGTTCTACAAGCTATACGTAGATTTTTTACAAGAAAAATGGAAGCTGATGATAAGCTGAAGTTTATCAGCATTTTTAAGTTTATTAAATACTTGGTATATGTTATAGTCATTCTTTTTACCATGAGTGCGGCAGGTATAAATATTACTATATTAATCACCGCATCGGCTGCCTTATTTGTCGGACTTGGATTGGCATTACAAGAGATTTTTCAAGATATCATTGGTGGTATTTTTATTATTGTAGATAAATCTTTAAGAGTAGGCGATATTATTGAAATAGATAATAAAGTTGGGAAGGTCTTTGAAATTAAACTACGAACCACAAGAGCGATAACAAGAGATGATAAGGTAATTATAATACCAAATCATAAATTTATTAGTGATATCGTTTACAACTATACCCAAAATCATAAGACTACAAGAGAGTTGGTACGTATAGGTGTGGCTTATGGTAGTGATGTTGAATTGGTAACTCAAATACTTTTAGATGTAGTTAAGTCGCAAAGAACTATTTTAAAGAGCCCAAAACCATTTGTAATATTCGAAGATTTTGGTGATTCTGCCCTTGTATTTTCAATCAATTTTTATATTACAGATAGTTTTACGGATCCGCGTGTAAAAAGTGAAGTACGATATAAGATTGATACCGAATTTAGAAAGCATAAAATTTCCATTCCTTTCCCACAAAGAGATGTTCATCTATTTCAACAGGGTCCATTTCAACATAGCAATGTATCAAATACAGAGAATAATGAGAAAGCATAGCTGGGTTGTTCTTTCCGTGTGCTTTTTGTTTTTTGCTATTAATTCAATCATAGCACAAACACCAGATGTCTTTAGGTTAGAATACATGTTAATGCCAAGAAATGATTCAGGGGCAAAGTTAGGTCGTATAAAGTTGGTGGCAAATGTTCCAATTAAAGCAGGAGATTCCAATACAATTGTAATTGGAAGTGAATATAATCGATTAGTATATGATTTAGAAAGAGATGATTTGCCAATTAATAGAGAAACCTTAAATTATTTTCACGTTGTTGACTTAAATTTTGGTTATGTAAAAACATATGAGAATGATTGGAGGTTTATAGGGGTGTTTACACCTCGTTTGGCTTCTACATTAACCAATCCTTTAGAGAAAGGTGATTTCTCTATTAATGCAACTATAGGCGTTTTTAGAGATAGACAGTATTTAGATAAACCAACACGCTTAGTTTTTGGTATTGCCTATAATTCAACTGTTGCTCTAAGAATTCCTATGCCGGTTATTTATTTTGAAAAAAGGTTTGATCCAAGTTGGTCATATGTTATTGGTGTACCAAAAATGGGAATGAAATATCATTTCAAACAAAAACATGTTTTACAGACCGAGTTTATATTGGATGGTTATTTTATCAATCTTCAAAACAGTACTGCTTTACCCGATGCTACTTTTGCATCATCCATTTCATCTTCAGCGGCTGTTGTTACTTTTGGGTATTCTTATAATATTACTAAAGCAATGTCTTTTTATGGGTTTGTAGGTCATACTCTTTTTCAACTGGGAGTTTTGAGAGATGAAGATAGAAATGATATTTTTACATTGAATGATGATCCAAGCCTTTATATTAGGGGTGGATTTAGAATAGGACTTTAATAAAAAAAATTATGCCAAAAATATTAGTAATAGAAGATGAAGCAGCAATTAGAAGGGTATTGGTCAAAATTTTATCCGAAGAAAATGATACATACACTGTAGAAGAAGCCGAAGACGGATTAAAGGGTATTGAGACTATTAAAAACAATGATTATGACTTGGTGCTTTGCGACATAAAAATGCCAAAAATGGATGGCGTAGAGGTACTTGAGGCCGCTAGAAAAATTAAACCTGAAATTCCGTTTATTATGATATCTGGTCACGGTGATTTAGATACTGCTGTAAATACGATGAGATTAGGTGCTTTTGATTATATCTCAAAACCACCAGATTTAAATAGATTACTTACTACTGTTAGAAATGCCTTAGATAGAAAAGTATTGGTCGTTGAGAACAAAAACTTGAAGAAAAAGGTGAGTAAGAATTATGAAATGATTGGTGAGAGTAGCGAAATAGATACGATCAAAGATATGATCGAAAAAGTTGCGCCTACAGATGCTCGTGTTTTAATTACGGGTTCTAATGGTACAGGTAAAGAGCTTGTTGCACATTGGTTGCATGAAAAAAGTGCTAGAAGCTCAGGTTCATTTATTGAAGTGAACTGTGCAGCTATACCCTCAGAATTAATTGAAAGTGAATTATTTGGTCACGTTAAAGGTGCTTTTACTTCAGCAGTTAAAGATAGAGCTGGTAAATTTGAAGCGGCCAATAAAGGAACCATATTCTTAGATGAAATTGGTGATATGAGTCTTTCTGCACAGGCGAAAGTGTTAAGGGCACTTCAAGAAAGTAAAATATCGCGTGTAGGTACAGATAAAGACATAAAAGTTGATGTTCGTGTTCTTGCTGCTACGAACAAAGATTTAAAGAAAGAAATAGAAGAAGGTAATTTTAGGGAAGATTTATACCACAGACTTGCGGTTATACTTATTCAAGTACCTAGTTTAAATGACCGACGTGACGATATACCGTTATTAATTGAGCATTTTTCTAAAAAAATTGCCACTGAGCAAGGTATGGCTGGTAAAACTTTTTCTGATAAAGCTATTAAACTATTGAAAGCATATGATTGGACAGGCAATATTCGTGAACTAAGAAACGTTGTCGAGCGTTTAATTATACTTGGTGGTCAAGAAGTGTCAGAAGATGATGTAAAATTGTTTGCCAGTAAATAATTAATTAAACTTATTTAGCCGCAGAGCAATCTCCAATTTTGGTTAGTGCTTCTGCGGTAATTTCTTTAGTGCGCAGATTGTAATATTTACTACCCTCAGAAATATCTGGTTTCAGCAGCTGAGCTTCACATTCTTCAAAAATTCTACTTGCAAATTTAGTAGCGTCCTTACAATTTACGCTTTGAACAACCTTGTCTAAAGAAATACGATATTTTTCTAGTGAAGTGTCAATGGTTTCAAATAAGTCTTTTTTGTTACTTTTCTTTGTTACAAATGTTTTGTTTACCGAAGCATTGGTGTTTATAGAAAGCTCATCGTCAGCATATGGACTTTCGTGAGTATCGTGTGACTCTAATACTAGAATAGTTTTATTTGTTAGCTCTATAGATGCATGTAAATAACTAATTGTACTCTCTAAAGTCGTAGATTTTGTTGCAAGTGATAACACCCCCATATTTTCTAACATGCTTTCTTTTGCATATTTACAACCGCAAACATTTAATTGTTTTTTAGATTTTTCTAAAGCACTTAGTGCTTTGTAAGCATAAAATCGTGCCTTATTAATATCTTGAGTACGTAAAGCAGCGTTTATTTGAGATTTTGCATAACCCATATTGGAATTAGCATATTCACACTCTACATTCATACCGAATGCGGATAAGGTTAGTAGTGCAATTGCACAGAAAAAAAAGATATTTTTCTTCATAAGTAGGTAATTTAGGTGCAAGATTTGGGATCTTACACGGATAAATTTAGATGCTTTACCTTGTTGAAAATATTATTTTCGATACAATACACTTCAATCACGATAAACGGAATTTGTGAGAATTGTATTACTTATCTTTTAGTACCGAATTAGTATTCATTAATTTTAAATTTTATATTTCAGAATGGATAAAATAAAAGTAGACAATTATAGCACCAATAAAAACTTTAAAATCACTGATTATGAGACTTTTGAAGATTTTGGTAAGTCAGATAAAGAACTTAAAAAAGAATTATCAAAAATCAGAAGAGAGTTAGGGGAGTTTCAAGATACTATTTATGCCCATGGTAAATATAGTATACTGGTATGTCTACAGGGTATGGATACCGCTGGTAAGGATAGTTTAATACGCGAGGTGTTTAAAGATTTCAATGTTAGTGGTGTTGAGGTCCATAGTTTTAAAGTGCCTACAGAATTAGAGCTGAGTCATAATTACCTGTGGCGTCATTATTTGGTATTGCCGGCGAAGGGTAAATTTGGTGTTTTTAATAGAACACATTATGAAAATGTATTGGTTACTAGAGTGCACCCAGAATATATATTGAACGAACATATACCTGGTATACATACGGTAGAAGATATCGATCAAAAATTCTGGGATAAAAGATTTGATCAAATCAATGACTTTGAGCGCCATCTTGCTGAGAATGGAACCTTAATTTTCAAATTTTTTCTTAATCTTTCAAAAGAAGAACAACGTCAACGTTTGTTAAGAAGACTTGCGTTAAAAGAGAAACATTGGAAATTTTCACCTAGCGATTTAAAGGAGCGTAAATTGTGGGACGAATATCAACACTGCTACGAAGAAGCGATATCTAAAACCACTCACAATCATGCGCCATGGTTTGCGGTACCTGCAGATAATAAAAAGGCAACGCGTATAATTATAGCATCTATTCTATTGGAATCGTTAAAAAAATACAAAGATATCAAAGAGCCTATGTTGAGCGATAAAATAATGGCTAATTTAGACAGCTATGAAGAACAACTACAAGGTGAATAGTAAACTTGCTTTATTTTTTGTAATTGCTTTCGCGTATGTGGGGCTTTCACAAAATACAGACGAAGAACAGATAAAGAAACTTTATGATACAGCGCTGACCGAAGGTACTGGTTATGAATGGTTGAACTATTTGTCCAATCAAATTGGTGGGCGACTTTCTGGATCGATTCAGGCGCAGCAAGCTGTAGATTATACAAAGGCTCAATTAGATTCTCTAGGTATTGATAAAGTCTGGTTGCAACCTGTAATGGTCCCTAAATGGGTAAGGGGAACACCAGAATTTGCTTATTTTGAAACAAACCCTGGTACCACTACTAATGTTGCCATTTGCGCAATAGGTGGTTCTGTGCCAACAC
The DNA here is from genome assembly GCF_030547005.1 of Maribacter sp. 1_MG-2023. Classification (GTDB taxonomy): domain Bacteria; phylum Bacteroidota; class Bacteroidia; order Flavobacteriales; family Flavobacteriaceae; genus Maribacter. The sequence continues at coordinate 448,649 of NZ_JAUOPN010000001.1, forward strand.
CTCCCAGAGGTATAAAGGCAAACATTATAGAGGTTGAAGGTATTGAACAATTAGCTTCTTTGGGTATGGACAAAATTCAGGGAAAAATAGTGTTCTATAACAAACCTATGGACGCTACTCAGATAAATACCTTTACTGCCTATTCTAACTGTGTAGACCAGCGCTATGCCGGTGCTTTAGAAGCTTCTGAGTATGGGGCTGTAGGTGTTATTGTGCGTTCAATGAATCTTCGTTTAGACGATTACCCCCATACAGGGTCCATGAGTTATGGCGAACAAGCAGAATCTGAAAGAATTCCTGCTGCGGCAATTAGTACAAATGCTGCTGAATTATTAAGCACTTCTTTGAAATTGAATCCTGATATCAACTTTTATTTTAAACAGAGTTGTAAGCAGTTCAATGATGTTGAATCATATAATGTTATCGGAGAAATTAGAGGAACAACAAAACCTGAAGAAGTAATTGTTGTTGGTGGACACTTAGATTCTTGGGATTTAGGCGATGGTTCTCATGACGACGGCGCTGGTTGTGTTCAAAGTATGGAGGTTTTAAATCTATTTAAGAAAACGGGTTATAAGCCAAAACGTACCGTGAGGGTTGTTCTATTTATGAACGAAGAGAATGGTCTAAGAGGTGGTAATAAATATGCTGAAATTGCAAATACCAAAAATGAAAAGCACATATTCGCACTAGAAAGTGATTCTGGCGGATTTTCTCCTCGCGGATTTACTTTTGATAGCTCTGATAAAGATTTTGTGAAAGTGCTAGAATGGAAACCTCTTTTTGAACCCTACTTGGTGCACTATTTTGAAAAAGGACATAGTGGGGCAGATATTGGCCCGTTAAAAAAAGAAGGATTGGTATTGGCAGGTTTGCGACCAGATTCTCAACGTTATTTTGATCATCACCATGCAGAGAACGATACATTTGAACATGTAAATAGGCGTGAACTACAATTAGGCGCTGCATCGATGGCTAGTTTAATTTACTTGGTAGATAAATACGGATTTTAACCTCTGTCACTGCATCAACAATAGTAAAGCAATCAATTTCCGGTTTTGAAGGCAACGAAATGTTCAAATCGTTAAATTTCTTTACCTTTGTCAGATATAAAAAAAACAATAATGGAAGACGGAATTTACGCCAAGTTCAATACAAATAAAGGCGAAATACTAGTAAAATTAACTCACGATAAAACTCCTGGTACAGTAGGTAACTTTGTAGCCTTAGCAGAGGGTGATAAAGAAAATAGCGCTAAAGGTAAAGGTGAGCCATATTATAATGGTTTAAAATTTCATAGGGTTATTCCAGATTTTATGATTCAAGGTGGTTGTCCTCAAGGTAGAGGTACTGGTGACGCCGGTTATAAATTTGATGATGAATTTCACCCAGAATTAAAGCATGATGCACCTGGTGTACTTTCAATGGCTAATTCTGGTCCCGGTACTAATGGTAGTCAGTTTTTTATTACGCACGTACCAACACCTTGGTTAGATAATAAGCATACTATTTTTGGTAAAGTTGAGTCTGGTCAAGATGTCGTAGATGCTATTGCACAAGATGATGTTATAGAATCTTTAGAAATTGTAAGAGTTGGTGATGCGGCTAAGAAATGGGATGCACTAAAAGCTTATAAAGATTTCAATGCTTCTGGTGAAGCAAGATTAGCTGATGCAAAAGCGAAACAAGATGCTGAACTTGATAAAATAGCAGCAGGATTTGATGCTACACCATCAGGACTTCGTTATAAAATGATTCAGAAAGGTGATGGAGCTAAAGCTGTAAAAGGTGAAAAAGTTTCTGTACACTATGAAGGTTCTCTTTTAGATGGTCAGGTTTTTGACTCGTCTTACAAGCGTAATTCTCCTATTGATTTTCAATTAGGTATCGGTCAGGTTATACCTGGTTGGGATGAAGGTATTGCTTTACTTCAGGTTGGTGATAAGGCACGTTTTGTAATTCCTTCTGATTTAGCATATGGATCTGCGGGAGCAGGCGGTGTTATACCACCAGATGCTACACTAATATTTGATGTAGAATTAATGAAGGTAGGTTAAAACAACCTAGAGACTTTAAGATAATAATGAAACACCTGTATCATAAGATATGGGTGTTTTTTTTGATGATTACTTTTTGCGAGTAATAAAACTGCCCAAAAGTAAAATGATATTTACTATCATTAAAACTAAAAATACGGTCAAAAATGTGGTCATAAATACATGGTATAAGGTTGGGGAACCGTTCTTGTTTAATCAATAGATAAGTATTTATATAAAAGGTTGCGTTTAAGTTGAACATTTTTTTATAAAAGTATAAGGCACAAAAAAACCCGAACCAATTGGTTCGGGTTTTATACTATAAAAAAGTTAAGTCGTTACCTAGTCAAGTACCTTCACATTAACGGCGTTTAATCCTTTTTTACCTTGTTGTAGTTCAAATTCTACAACATCACCTTCACGAACTTCATCGATTAAGCCAGAAATGTGTACAAAATGATCTTCGTTTGAACCATCTTCAGTGATAAATCCGTAACCTTTAGAATCATTGAAGAATTTTACTGTTCCTTTACTCATAATAGAAAAATTAAATATTAATTAAAGCACGAAGATAGTTTTTTTTTGTTTAAAAACTAAAATTCTTGTACGTTATCTTAAGGTTAACAATTTTCATCTAATGTATTGAGAATGAACTTGTTTTTAGACCTATGCAGTAGGGTCTGGTGTCATTCTCAAATATGGTTTAACCTCTGTAACTCCCTTAGAAAAAATATTTTTTGCGTCAGCGGTAGATATAGCCGGACTCACTACTACATCTTTGCCATGTTCCCAATTTGCTGGTGTTGCAACTTTATGGTTTGCAGTTAATTGTAGGGAATCTACTACTCTTAATAGCTCATAAAAATTTCTTCCCGTAGATGCTGGGTAGGTTAAAGTAAGTTTAACAGATTTATCTGGTGCAATAATAAATACAGAACGAACCGTAAGATTATTATCTGCATTTGGATGAATCATGTCATACAAATCAGAAACTTTTTTGTCTTCATCAGCAATAATCGGAAAGTTTACGACTGTATTTTGTACTTCGTTAATATCCTTTATCCACTCGGCATGTGAAGCCGCACCATCAACACTTAATGCTAACATCTTAACATTTCGCTTGTCGAACTCATCTTTAAATTTAGCCGCCGTACCTAGTTCAGTAGTACAAACAGGGGTGAAATCTGCAGGGTGAGAAAATAATATTCCCCAACTATCACCTAGGTAATTGTACAAATTAATGGTGCCCATTGAGCTATCTGCTGTAAAATCTGGTGCTTTATCACCTAAACGTATTGTTGCCATAATTATATGAATTTGTGTGTTTTATTTAATATCCTATAAAATTAGTAGATTATATAATCTTGGCTAAAGGTTTTTGGTTAAAAGTCTATTAAAATTTTTACTTTTAAACTATGGAAGATTTAGAAAAACTAAAATACCCGATTGGGCATTTTAATTGTCCCGAGAATATATCAAATGAGGATATTGAAAAGTGGATTCAAGTGTTGGATGTGTTACCTGAACGTTTGTCAAATCTCGTAAATAGTTTTTCAGAAGAACAGCTAAATACTCCTTACCGCGATGGCGGATGGACCGTTAGGCAAGTAATACACCACATGGCAGATAGTCATCACCATAGTTATACTCGTTTTAAATGGGCATTGACAGAGAATAGACCGCTCATTAAAGTTTATGAAGAAAAATTGTGGAGCGAACTTATAGATGCTAAAACAGCACCAATTTCTTTATCACTTTCTTATTTAACGGCATTGCATGCTAAACTGGTCTATTTATTAAATCACCTTGATTCGGTAGATTTTGAAAAAAGTTATATTCACCCAGAGGGGAGTGTTAATGTTTCTGTGGCAGAAAATATTGGTAAATATGCATGGCATAGTAATCACCATTTTGCGCATATAGAAAATTTGGCTTTAAGTAAAGGTTGGTAAAATTTTATAAATCTTTTCTAAGTAAATACATTGGTTTTTCTTCTTCAATAACATTGTTGAACGGTACTTGCGTGTTCGCAACAATTGAGAAAGAATGTGATAAGTAAAAGGGTAGTGCCAATCCTTTTTGCATAGACTCTAGAAAAATTGCCTTTTTAAAATGGTCAGTAGCAATTTGCTCAACAAATCTTAGGGTTTTGGAACCTATGCCTTTGCCTGAAAATTCGTTAAGAATATAAATTTTATCAAGATATAAAGCATCAGTTTTGTTATAATCTTGTAATTGTTTGTGTAATGTGATTTTTAAGATACCTACGTTCTCGAAATTTAACTTTATAAGATATAAAAAGGTGTCTTCGTCTTTCTCTTCTTTTAAGAGTACTTTTTTGGTAAAACTGTTTTTAATATAGGTAGTTGTGTCGCCATTAGGCCAAAGATGTTTGTAATGTTGGTCATAGGCTTTTGTGCCTATTTCAATATAAGTGTTGTAAAGTTCTGGCTTCAGTAGTATAAACTGAATATTATTCTCCATAATTTTTTTTAAAAACCACTATAATTAACCGTTAGATTTCCATTTAATATTGCAGCCTATACTAGGTTTTTGAATAGGATTAATTTCTTCTCCTTTTAAAAGATTTTCAATAGCGTCTCTAAGATTTTTACCTGTCAACGGCAATCCGTTTCCTGGTCTAGAATCGTCTAATTGACCTCTGTATACTAATTTCAAGCCTTTGTCAAAAAGATAGAAATCAGGTGTACAGGCGGCATCATATTTTTTGGCTACCGATTGGTCTTCATCATATAAATAGGGGAAAGTATAATTTTCTGCTTTTGCTTTTATTCTCATGAACTGAGGATTATCTTCTGGATACTTCTCCACATCATTACTAGATATAGCGATAAAATGAATACCCTGTTTTTGGTATTCTAAAGCCATATTAGTAATTTCTGGATTGACGTGAATAACAAATGGACAATGATTGCAAATGAACATAATTACCGTTCCTTTACTACCATTTAAAGAGTGAAGGTTCATGGTTTTTTTGCTAACCGTATCTAACAGACTAAATTCTGGAGCAACGGTACCCAATGCTAACATTTTGCTTTCTGTTCTTGCCATATCAACTAATAATTTATGCTACTAAGTTAAGGATTATATTAAGCTTGTTTTTTCTTTATAGTATTCATAAATCTATAAAAATTACTATTATGGAAAATTCATATATTTCTTTATTCATCGCAATTAAAGCATTACAAGAAGAAGCTTACCCAGAAGATTTTAATTTATGTGACGCTGGCGTAGAAAACAAAAGCAAGAAAAATACTCATAATGCTACCCAATTAGAAGTTGTAAAATTTTATCGTTTTGAGGGTATGAGTAATCCCGATGATAATACCATTTTATATGTCATTGAAACAAGTACCGGTGAAAAGGGCTTATTAGTAGATGGATACGGTATGTATGCTGGAAATGTACCTAAAGATTTAATAGAAAAGCTTAAATTTAGCTAATGAAAGAAACGATTACATGGCAAGATTTTAGTAAAATTGATATGAGAGTCGGTACAATAGTAACTGCTTTAGACTTCCCAGAGGCTCGAAACCCATCATACAAGTTACATATTGATTTTGGTAATGAAATAGGGATTAGAAAGACATCTGCTCAGATAACAGAAAAGTATAGTAGGGAGGATCTCATCGGACTTCAAGTCACAGCTGTTGTTAATTTCCCTAAAAAACAAATTGCCAATTTTATGAGCGAATGTCTTATATTAGGTGCTGTAGACAATAGTTCAGTGGTGCTTCTTCAACCTCAAATGAAAGTTCCTAACGGCTTAAAAATTTCCTAATTTTTTGACTGATAATATCTTAGATAACATTCATATTAATTTTGATACAGGTTCATTATGGATAATGAACCTTGTCTTAAGTTTGGTGATGTTTGGCGTAGCGTTAGAAATATCAATATCAGATTTTAAGCCTTTATGGTTAAAACCTAAGGCATTATTAGTAGGTTTATGTAGTCAGTTTGTTTTATTGCCAGCATTCACTTTTTTGTTGGTGTTTGTAATTGAACCGTTGCCTAGCATTGCTTTGGGTATGTTTATGGTGGCTGCTTGCCCAGGCGGTAATATTTCTAATTTTATATCTTATTTATCTAAAGCGAATACGGCATTATCTGTTAGTCTTACTGCTATTGCTACTATGTTAGCGGTTGTAATGACACCATTAAATTTTCAATTTTATTCAATGTTATATGAACCTAGCTCTAATCTTATTCAAGACATTTCTATATCACCTCTAGAAATGATAAAATTGGTTTTTCTATTATTGGGTCTGCCTTTGATGTTGGGTATGTATGTCAATTATAGAAAACCAAAAATAGCTTTGAAAATAGCAAAAAAGCTTAAAGTAGTATCATTAGTGTTTTTTATCTGTCTGGTTTTTATTGCGTTATATAACAACCGCGTCATCTTTATGGATTATATTTTTTATGTCTTTTGGATTGTTTTAATTCATAATCTAGTTGCATTTTCTACAGGATATAGCCTCGGACGAATTTTTAAATTACCAGAGGATAGCGTTCGGTCGATAACCATAGAAACAGGTATACAGAATTCTGGATTAGGATTGCTATTGATTTTTACTTTTTTCGACGGATTAGGGGGTATGGCACTTATTGTTGCCTTTTGGGGTGTTTGGCATATTGTGTCTGGTTTAATTTTGGCTGCTTTTTGGAATAGAAAATCAGTTGCTAAAGAGACTATAGCGTGAGTGCAGTCATATATTCATTAGTAAAATCTTCAGTGAAAACCGGACTCTACGGTTATCATAAAAAGATAGTTATTTCTGGGCTAGACCATATACCCAAAGATAAACCGGTAATGTTTCTGCCTAATCATCAAAGTGCATTGATTGATGTATTGTTAATTGCTACAGATTGTAATAGAAAACCCTACTTTCTAACGCGTTCAGATGTTTTTAAGGGCAAACTGCTAAAACGTATATTCTCTTATTTTCAAATGTTACCAATTTATAGAATGCGAGATGGTAGAGATGCACTTTCTAACAATGACGCAATTTTTAATTCATGTGCAGAAATTTTAAATATGGGAGAAGCCTTGCTTTTGTTTCCCGAAGCAAATCATAGCCTTAAACGCAGGGTTAGACCATTGAGCAAGGGCTTTACAAGAATACTCTTTAGAACTTTTGAAATGTACCCAGAGTTAGATGTTCAGTTGATCCCCGTGGGGTTTAATTATAAGCATGCAGCTCATTTTCCAGATGAGGTGGCTATTTGTTATGGAAAGCCAATTTCGGCAAGAAGTTTATTCGATGAGAATGATTTAAATACATCTGTCATTACTATAAAAAATGAGGTTGCTACAAGTCTAGAACATCTAACTACTCATATTTCAAGTAATGTTGATTATGATGCTATTTTAAATAGGTTGAAGTCAGAAAAGCTCGATTTTCTTAATCCTACCGCAGTCAATGAAAAAATAAATATGTTGACCCAGCAAGGTGTAGATAGTATAATTGATCCTGCTTCAGAAAAGCAAGGTTTCAATATGTTCAAATGGATATTCACATTGCTAAATTTCCCTATAGTATTAATTTGGAAATTATGGTTGAAGTCAAAAGTACCCGAAGATGAGTTTATGGGTACGTTTAGGTTTGCATTTGCAATGATATCTTATCCTATTTATATACTATTATTGTTTACAGTTATTGCTTTTGTATTTACGCCATATATCGCAGTAATGAGTATCGGCATTTTCACTTTACTGAATGTTGGGTTGGTGAAGAATGGTTTGCGTTAATAATCAAATATACACAAAATAAAAAACGACCCTTATTTAAAGGTCGTTAGTTTTTTAAAGAAAATTTTCAAGACTAGATATCTTCAAAGCTTACATCTGTAAAGCTAGAGGTATTTGTAGTCGTATCTTCTACAGGTACTTCAGCTTCAACTTGAACTTCTTCTTTTTTAAAGTCTTTTTGGTGTCTTTCTGAAATTACTTCAGAACCTTTTTCGTTAATGATGAAATCCATCATTTCTTCAACATTCTCTTTAAAGGCGTCGAAGTCTTCTTTGTATAAATAAATTTTATGCTTCTTGTAATGGAAGGACCCATCGTCATGTGTAAATTTCTTACTTTCTGTAATCGTTAAATAATAGTCCCCAGCCTTTGTACTTCTTACATCGAAAAAGTACGTTCTTCTACCTGCGCGTAAAACTTTGGAGTGAATTTCTTCTTGATCTGATAAATCTCTTTCGCTCATTTCTAATGTTTAGTGTCGTTATGCTATCAAAAATGAAAAAAAAATCGTTATCCGACAACAATTTTCTAACTTTCTTTCTCTGAGAGCTGTTTGCTATAGAGGTCTTTATAATACCCTTCTCGAGTATTTAATTCGTCGTGGGTACCCTCTTGAATGAGTCTGCCGTCATCTAAAACCAGTATTTTATCGGCATTTTTAGCTGAAGAAACTCTATGACTTACAATTAATGTAGTTATATTCTTAGAAGCTTTTTTAAGATTATTTAAAATTTCTTCTTCCGTTTCTGTATCAACCGCAGAAAGGCAATCATCAAATAAATAAATTTGTGGTTTCTTAATTAACGCTCTTGCGATTGACACGCGTTGCTTTTGTCCGCCACTTAATGTTATACCTCTTTCACCTAAAACCGTATCATATTTTTTTGAGAAGCCCATTATGTTTTCGTGAACCACGGCATCTTTAGCAATATCCATGATTTCTTGATCAGTAGCGTCTTCTTTTCCGAATTTGATATTGTTTTTTATACTATCAGAAAACAGAAAAGCATCTTGTGGTACGGCGCCAATTGATTCTCTTAAACTGGTAAGGTCAATGTTTTTAATAGGCTCGTCATCTATTAGAATCTCACCCGAAGTAGTATCGTATAATCTAGCTACTAAATCTAGTATAGTAGATTTACCGGATCCCGTTTTGCCAATAATAGCTGTGGTCTCTCCTTCGTTTATGGTAAATGATAAATGTTTTAAAGCATTAATGTTGGTATCTTGATATGTAAAATCAACATCTCTAAATTCAATTTTACCTTTTACCGTATGCTCGTGAGTGGGTGTGTTTTTAATTTCCGATTCCTGATTTAGAAATTCGTTGATACGTTCTTGACTGGCAGCAGCTCTTTGAACTATAGATGTAAGCCATCCTACAATTGCAACAGGCCATGTTAACATGTTCACATATAATATAAACTCTGCAATCAATCCAACTTCAATTTCACCGGCTAAGTATTGTTTTCCTCCTATGTATATCACCAAAATATTACTGATACCAATTAAAAGAATCATTAAAGGGAAGAACCAAGCGTTTACCTTAGCCAGACTAACACTTTTCTCTTTTCCTTCAATGGCAAGTTTTTCTAAATCTTCATTAGTTTGTGGCTCCAGCGCATATGCTTTTATAACCGAGACACCTGAAAATATTTCTTGAGTAAAAGTTGATAGCGTAGATAAATACTGCTGTACTATGGTGCTTCGCTTATGTATTACCTTACTTATTTGATATATTAAAACTGATAGAAAAGGTAAAGGTAATAAGGTGTAAGCTGCCAGGGTTGGTGCTTTTATGAACATTAGAGGTATTAGACAGGCAAATAAAGTTAGTGTTTGTATACCGTACATAATAGCCGGACCCGCATACATACGTACTTCATTTACATCTTCACTTATTCTGTTCATTAAATCGCCAGTTCTATTTTTCTTATAGAAGTTCAGGCTTAGTTTTTGATAGTGGTCGAATATTTCGTTTTTAAGGTCGAATTCTATATATCTTGAAATATTGATGATTAATTGACGCATTAGAAAAGTGAAGAATCCAGATAGAAAAGCGGCACCTATAATGATAAGAATGTATTCTAATAACAATTCTTGGGCTGTCGATTTTTCTATTTCTGCCTTTATGTACTGCTCAACTACCGTTATAGAGTTGTTCACGTAAGACGGCATAATCAACTGAAATAGCCTTGCTACTATGGTTATAATGATCCCGAAAAAAAGCTTAAGCCAGTATTTTTTAAAGTATTTGTTTAGATGCTTAAGTTCTTTCATAAGTTGTAGAAAAGATAATAGTGTAAAATTCTAAAGGCAAAGATAGTTTTTTGACCTAAAAGGATATGTTATAAATAAGCTAAGATAAATACGATTGCTATTGTGACCCTATAAATAGATACTTACCTTTGCGGCTTTATTTACTAATATATTAAATAAGTTCTTTCAAATGCTTACAAGAAGGCACATTAGGGTTAAGGTAATGCAGAGTATTTACGCTCTAATTCAGTCTAAGGACGATTCGTTACAGAAACAAGAGAAGTTTTTAAAGGTAAGCATAGAGAATACCTATACGCTATATTTATTATGGCTAAGTCTTTTTGTAGAAATACAGAAAAGAGCAGCAGATCAAATATCTCTTTCTGCTAACAAATACATTGACGACAAAAAGACAGCATTTCCTAATCCTAATAAGTTTATTCAAAACAGATTTTTATTACAAATTGTTGAGAATAAGACTTTAGAAGAAGAGCTTAGTCATAGAAAGCTAGATAACTGGTATTTAGAAGAAGAGTATGTAAAGCTTATCTATAAAGAAATTTTAGAGAGCGATACCTACAAAGAATACATGTCTAAACCAGAAAGTGACTATGCTGCTGATAAGGACTTGATAATAACTTTGTTCAAGAACATTATTGCACCTAACGAGAAAATTTACGATTACTTCGAAGATGATAAGTTAACCTGGGTAGATGATATACCTATTGTTAATACCTTTATTTTAAAGCATTTTAAGAAAGTAAAGCAGGTACACCCAGAATCTTACTTTTTACCAAGTCTGTTGAAAGATGATGAGGATATGACTTTTGCCATGCAATTGCTATCTAGAACATTATTAAAGAACGATGCTTTAGAAAAAGAAATAGAGGGTAAAACACCAAATTGGGATAAAGATCGTATTGCCGGTATTGATAGCATCTTATTAAAAATGGCTATTTGCGAGTTATTACATTTCCCTTCTATACCAGAAAGAGTAACTATAAATGAGTATTTAGAAATCGCTAAAGAATACTCGACACCAAAAAGTAGCATATTTATAAACGGAATTCTTGATAAGCTTACTAAAGAATACAAGTCAGAAGGAAAGCTTAACAAAATGGGAAGAGGTCTATTATAAAAATTTTTATAATTTTGCAATTAATTTATAAATCTAAATAGTATGAAAAAAATAGTTCTAATTGTTGGTCTTGTATCAATGGTAGCTTTTACTTCTTGTAAAGACAACGCATCAAGTAAGATTAAAACAGATAATGTAGCAGAAGCTGCGGTAAGAGATGAGGCTGCTAAAGCAGTACCTGTAATGTCTTTCGAGAAAGCAGAACATGATTTTGGTACAATTGAGCAAGGTACTCCACAAGAAACCGTATTTACTTTTACCAATACTGGTAATGCTCCGTTAATCATTACTGACGCTAAAAGTAGCTGTGGTTGTACAGTTCCTAATCCTCCAAAAGAGCCTATTGCACCGGGTGCAACAGGTGAGTTGAAAGTTAATTTCAATGGATCAGGTCAAAATCAGGTAACTAAAACAATTACTGTTACAGCAAATACTGAAAAAGGTTCTGAGCTTTTGAGAATTAAAGCTTTCGTTAACCCAAAAGGAGCAGCTCCATTAGGACCTGTTAAATAATTATAAATTACAGATATACCAAAGATGGGTGATATAGGGCAGTTTCTTCCGATGATTTTGATTTTTGTGGTCGCATATTTTTTTATGATCAGACCTCAAATGAAAAGACAAAAGGATGAAAAGAAATTTTCAGCAGAATTAAAACGTGGTGATCGTGTTATCACCAAAAGTGGTCTGCACGGTAAGGTAGTAGATTTAAATGATAAAGATTCTTCTTGTGTATTGGAAACAATGGCGGGAAAATTAAAGTTTGATCGATCTGCCATATCCATGGAAATGAGCGCTAAATTAAACGCTCCAGAGAAAAAGTAATTCTTTCTGAATTCATATAAAAAACACCGATGGAAACATCGGTGTTTTTTTTGCTTTAATTTTTTAGATAATAACTTACTTCTTGTATTGGTCATGAATTCCCCTGCCTGCTAATATCAACGGAACTATCTTTTCTAAACGCGACAGTTTTGTTTTTTCTTGTTTGGCAGTTGTTATATACTCAGCGTAATCTTTCTGTTTAGAATAAGTTAATTTGCTAAAAGCAGCTTTTATGTCGTCGTTGTTTTCTAACGCAATGGATAAGTGAACGGGAATTATAATTTTGGTCTTAGGTTTTTTCTCAACCTTTAATTGTAGCCCCTTTTTTTGATTCTCAATAGCTTCGTTTATGTACGCTGTAACTTCTTTTTTATCAATGCCTTCAAGTGTAGTAAATTTCCAGTGGCGCATCGCCATGGTTTTTCCATCTTGTGCATTTTCTAAAACCTTTTTAGGATCACTTAAAAAGACACCGTTAAAAAACCAGATTCCGAAGTGATTTTTGAATTTGTTTATAGCGATGACATTTTTATTATTGATCATGTAGGTAGGGAAATTCCATTTGTAAGTTTCTGTCATTCTACACGCTAAGGCAAGAGTTCGTAATTCAGCTACTTCATTTTTAAAACGATGTGGCTCATTATAGAATTTATCCAATTTCTCTTGCTTTTCCATCGTATTATTGGTTTGCTGTCAGCTCACAAATACGTACAATAACTTCAACCGCTTTTTGCATGCTTTCTACGGGTACATATTCATATTTACCATGAAAATTATGTCCACCAGCAAATATGTTTGGGCATGGTAGCCCCATGTAACTTAATTGCGACCCATCTGTACCACCGCGTATTGGTTTAATAATAGGTTTTATACCTATATCTTCCATTGCCTTTTTAGCGGTTTCTACAATGTGAAAAACAGGCTTTACCTTCTCTTTCATATTAAAGTATTGATCTTTTAATTCTAGCTCAATACAATTGTCATATTCGTTATTAAATTTTTGTACGATGTCTTCTACTAATTTTTTACGTTGCTCAAAACGTTTTAAATCGTGATCTCTAATAATAAGTTCTACAGTTGTATTTTCAATTTCTCCGTCAAAGTGATGCACATGAAAAAAGCCTTCTCTCCCAGATGTTTCTTCAGGTACTTCGTGCTTGGGTAAATCGCTTATAATCTTATTGGCTATTAAAAGTGCATTCACCATTTTGCCTTTTGCATAACCTGGGTGTACACTTTTGCCTTTTATAGTTATTTTGGCACCTGCTGCATTGAAATTTTCATATTCCAATTCACCAATCTGGCTACCATCCATAGTATATGCCCATTCTGCGCCAAATTTTTCTACATCAAATTTATGTGCTCCACGACCAATTTCTTCATCTGGTGTAAACCCAATTCTTATATTGCCATGCTTTATTTTAGGATTATTGATCAAATACTCCATGGCTGTTACAATCTCGGCAATACCAGCTTTATCATCGGCACCTAACAATGTTGTGCCATCTGTAGTAATTAGTGTCTGACCAATATACTGCAGTAAATCATCAAAATAAGATGATGATAGAATGATGTCTTTTTCCTTATTCAGAACAATATCTTTACCATCGTAATCTCTTATGATTTGCGGATTTACATTGGTACCTGAAAAATCAGGAGACGTATCAAAATGAGATATAAAACCAATGGTAGGTACCTCATGGTCTACATTTGATGGTAAGGTGGCCATTATGTAAGCATTGTCGTCTATAGTAACGTCAGACAGACCTATGGCCTGTAATTCGTCAACTAATTTGTTAGCTAAATTCCACTGTTTTTCGGTACTTGGCGTGGTGTCTGAAGATGAGTCGCTTTGCGTATCAATAGTAATATAACTTATGAAACGATCAATGATATGCTGCATGTAAAATGTGTTTTATCAAAAATAAGGTTATAAATTGTAAATTAGTAAACGTAAGATTCGATAAATTAAATGATGATGAAAATTAGATTTATAGTGGCAATGGCTTTTCTTTTACTTTTTACAAATATAAATGCACAGGCAGATTGTATTCTTGGTGTTGGTGTTACAAACGATTCTATTATTTCTGATATTTTTCAATTGAACGAAATGCAAAAAGAGAAATTAGAAAGTTTTAGTGGAGAAGTTAAATTTCGGAATGATGTTTTAAGTAATGAATTAGAGAATGTAAAGAATAGACACCCTCAAAGTAGTGTTACCGAGCTTCGACAATTAGCAGATAAGTACAAAGTTGTAATGGACAGTATGGCGACAGTTCAAGAAGTGATGGATAAAAAAATGTTAGCGCTATTTAATTCTAATCAATATGAACTATATCTGTCTTTATGCAAAGATGCTTCGCGGTCAGCATACATTGTAGTACCTGCTGTCTATACAGATAGTATATCTAATGAAAACAGATAGAGTATTGCTTAACTTTCTCATTTACAGTTTGTATTTTTGTGGCTTCTAAAATATATACATGTATAGGCTTTTTATCAGACCTCTTTTATTTCTTTTTGATCCAGAGAAAGTTCACCATATTAGTTTTTCAAGCATTAAGTTTTTCTCCAAAATAGGACTATCTGGTCTTATTAAATCTATGTTCGTAGTTGAAGATAAATGTTTGGAACGTGAACTATTCGGATTGAAATTTAAGAATCCTGTTGGTTTAGCTGCTGGTTTCGATAAAAATGCGGTTCTATATAACGAATTATCAGATTTTGGATTCGGATTCGTAGAAATAGGAACACTTACCCCAAAGCCACAAGATGGCAATCCGAAAAAAAGATTATTTCGTTTAAAAGAAGATAAAGCTATCATAAACCGAATGGGATTCAATAACCACGGGGTTTTTGAAGCTGTCGAGAATTTAAAGAAAAAGCATAAGGTTCTAATTGGTGGTAATATTGGTAAGAACAAAGTGACACCAAATAATGAGGCAATTAAAGATTACTTAATCTGTTTTGATGCCTTGTTCGATCACGTAGATTACTTTGTTGTGAATGTAAGTTCACCAAACACACCTGGGTTAAGAGAGTTGCAAGATAAAGAGCCATTAACGGCTCTGTTAAATGAGCTTCAATTAGAGAACTCGAAACAAAGCGAACGTAAGTCGACTGTGCGTAAACCTATTTTATTGAAAATTGCGCCAGACCTTACCGATAGTCAATTATTAGATATCATTGATATTGTAAAAACAACAACTATTGATGGTATTATAGCTACTAACACGACCATTTCTAGAGAGAATTTAAAATCTCATGCTTTGGTAACAGAAGAAGCTGGCGGACTTAGTGGTGCTCCATTGAAAGATAGAAGTACTGAGGTAATTCGATTTTTAGCGGAAAAGAGTAATAAAGCATTCCCTATTATTGGTGTAGGCGGTATAAACTCTGCGGAAGATGCTATCGAGAAATTAGAAGCTGGTGCCGATTTAATTCAATTATGGACGGGCTTTGTGTATGAAGGACCGGCTTTGGTGAAACAAATTAACAAAGCTCTTTTGGAGAAAACAGCTACTGCATAGCAGAAACTTTTTAATATAGAAAAAGCCCTTGTACAATTTGTGCAAGGGCTTTTTTAATTATAATCGGTTCTATTTTTTGGTCCAATAATCTACCACGAATACATCTTCTAAATGCGGAGTTAATACAGCTCCAAAAGCTTTGTGGTCTGGGTGCGGTAAATAAATTGCCCGATCCTCTTCACTTTCAAAAGTGAGAAAAAAGGCATGGGTAAACCCTTTATCCAAACCTTCCGGACTATTGTTCAGTCCCCATTCATATCCTTTTATTTGCTCAATTTTTGAAGGTAGCGCACTAAAAGCATCTTCAACTTTTTTAATCTGTGCAGGGGTTGTTCCTTCCTTAAACTTAAAAAATACGGTGTGCCTTAATAAGCTATCGCTTTGGATCATTGTTGTTGAGTTCATGTTTTCATTTGTCTTGGCAAAAGCGTTTGAAGCAAATGAAATACTAATTAGTAACAGAAGTAATTTGATTTTCATAGTGTTTGATTTTTAAACAAGATATTAAAAATAGGTGTAATTGGCGGTAATTCGTACTTTTCGGGTAGAACTAATATTTTTAAGTTTGAATTACGAGATTTTATTGGCATTTTCAATGGCGACCTTTGTTCTGGCACTTTCACCCGGTCCTGATAATATATTCGTGCTCATACAAAGCATTAGTAATGGCAAAAAATATGGTTTAGCAGTCGTTGCAGGTCTTATGACCGGTTGTTTAGTACATACTACATTATTGGCATTTGGGGTTTCTGCAATTATTAAGAATAACCCTTCCATATTTACTTTTATTAAAATGTTTGGGGCTGCCTATTTATTATATTTAGCTGTAATGGTGTATAGAGGTGGTGATGCCATTTCTATTGCCGGCGAAACAAAGAACAAAAACAAATTAGGTTCATTATACAAACAAGGTTTTATAATGAATGTGTTGAACCCTAAGGTGACCATATTCTTTCTAGCTTTTTTTCCGGGATTTCTATTTTCAGATTCTTTAAGCAATGTTATTCAATTCTATACCCTTGGCTTTTTATTTATAGTGGTTTCTTCACTGGTTTTTGGCGCTATCGCAGTTTTATCTGGTCAAATCTCCAATTTTCTGACAGCTAATAAGAGGACCGGGTGTGTTTTAAAGTGGATTCAAGTTATTGTCTTCATCGGAATTGCGATTTATTTACTTATAGGGTAGTTTATTTGAAATATTAATATGAGATACTTGTTTAGAGTTCGTATTTTTACGAAATGTCTAATTCAAAGATCAAAATAGTTGAGTGTCCTAGAGATGCTATGCAAGGCATAAAGCAGTTTATACCTACAGATGAAAAAGTCAGGTATATACAATCTTTGTTAGGCTGCGGATTTGATACCTTAGATTTTGGAAGCTTTGTTTCGCCTAAAGCGATACCGCAAATGGTAGATACTGCTGAGGTTCTGGCAAAATTAGACTTGTCAAAAACAAATACTAAGCTACTTTCTATTGTAGCGAATGTTCGTGGTGCAGAAGATGCTGTTTCACACCCTGAAATTGATTATTTAGGTTTCCCTTTTTCTATTTCAGAGAACTTTCAAATGCGTAATACACATAAAACAATAGCACAATCTGTAGAGACTTTACAAGAAATTTTCAATTTAGCCGATGCCGCAAACAAAGAGGTGGTGACTTATATTTCAATGGGATTCGGTAATCCTTATGGTGATCCTTGGGATGTTGATATTGTAGGGGAGTGGACAGAGAAGTTAGCAAAAATGGGAGCTAAAATATTATCTCTTTCAGATACCGTTGGTTCTTCTGATCCCGAAACTATTTCATACCTGTTCTCCAATCTAATTCCTAAATATCCAAACATCGAATTTGGAGCACATTTGCATACGACACCAACTACGTGGCACGAGAAAGTATCTGCTGCTTACGAATCCGGTTGTAGACGTTTTGATGGCGCCATACAAGGTTTCGGTGGTTGCCCAATGGCTAAAGATGATTTAACTGGTAATATGCCTACAGAGAAAATGCTTTCCTATTTTACTGCAGAAAAAGTAGACTCAGGTGTTAATTGGATGGCTTTTGAAGCTTCTTACAATAAAGCTACTGAGTTATTTACAGCCTATCATTAGGTAACTTATTATATTTCAACCTCATATTATTTAAACGTTAATTTTATTTAGATTTATTATAGATAAGCTTGTTTTGCATTAAAACATGTTATACGTTTGCATCGTTATTTTAAACAAGTCTAAATAAAAACGGATAATAAAATGAATAAATATTTTTTGGCATTTACTGCCATTGCAGGTTTATCGTTAACTTCTTGTAGTTCTGATGATGATAGTTTAGAGCTTTCACCATGTGACAACTGTTTTGTTGAATTTGAAGTGCCAGATTCTTACGTATTTACTAGAAACGGGGTTTCCACGGTTAGCTTTGATGGGCAAACCACAAGAATAAAGATGGGGCAAGAGCTTCTGTCAAATTTTAACATCCC
This sequence comes from Maribacter sp. 1_MG-2023, assembly GCF_030547005.1. Classification (GTDB taxonomy): domain Bacteria; phylum Bacteroidota; class Bacteroidia; order Flavobacteriales; family Flavobacteriaceae; genus Maribacter. Next base: position 466,690 of record NZ_JAUOPN010000001.1, read on the forward strand.
AACAAATACACTTGATGATTTAAATGGAATGTTCGCTCATGTAGAAGGAGATATCGATTTTGAAGAAGCAGCATTAAATGAGTCAGATAAAAGTCTTCGTAGTAAGGTTGCAGCTTCTGCAGATTATTTTTCTACAAATGCAACAGATCAAGCCATAATTCGTGGTGATCTTGATGGGTTTATCAGTGCTCAGATTACAGACGTTTATCCTAATTGGGATGTTGCCGCTACCGCCGGTACTGCAGGGCAATTAGCTGATGGTGAAAGTACACGTTATGTAAATGCCAATGGTTTGGAATATAATCAAATGTTCGCAAAATCATTAATTGGTAGTTTAATGACAGATCAGATACTTAACAACTACTTAAGTACTGCTGTATTAGATGAGGTAGACAATGTTGCTAATAATGATGCAGATGTAGTAGAAGAAGGTAAGGACTATACTACGATGGAACACAAATGGGACGAAGCTTATGGTTATGCCTATGGTTTAAATGCCGATCAAGCAAACCCTAATGCTGATTTAGGGGCAGATAGTTTCTTGAACGAATATATAGAACGAGCCAATGGAGATTCAGATTTTGAAGGTATAGCAGATGATATATTTGACGCCTATAAATTAGGTCGTGCGGCAATTGTTGCCAAAGATTATGATATTAGAGATTTACAAGCAGAAATAATCAAGGCTAACATTTCTAAAGTAATCGCTATTAGAGCTGTTTATTACTTGCAAAATGGTAAAACAAAATTAGAAGGGGAATCTCCTAATATTGGTGGTGCGTTCCATGCAATGTCAGAGGCGTACGGTTTTATCTATAGTTTACAATTTACTAGAAAACCAAACTCTGCTGACCCTTATTTTACAAAAGAAGAGGTTGATGCATTCTTAATAGATTTATTAGATGATGGTGATAATGGTCTTTGGAATGTAGAATCAACGACATTAGATTCTATTTCAGAAGATATAGCAGCAAGATTTGATTTCACGGTAGCACAAGCGGCTGAATAATAGTACTTAAAAAAAGCAATTCATTCTAATAAGATTGAATTGCTTTTTTTATTTTTGCATTTAATTAGAATAAATAAAAATAAGAAATGAATAGAATTATTGGATTTTTCCTTGTTTTGACCTTGGTTTGGGCATGTTCCAGTGATAGTGGTAGTGATGATACGGTGATTGTTGATCCAGTAGATAAGGTTTCTTTTGAGCGTAGCACTATGCTAATAAATTGGGCAGATAATATTATTATACCATCTTATGAAGCATTTTCTACTGATTTAGATTTGCTAATAGATTCATTCGATACATTTAAAGAAGATTCTAATGAAGATAACTTGATTAAGTTTCGTTCATCTTGGATGAATGCATATATCTCTTGGCAACGTGTTGCTATGTTTGAAATTGGTCCTGCAGAGACGGTTGGTTTTCAGTTGAATATGAATATTTATCCAACTAATACCGATAATATAGATGGTTTTATTACTACTGGCACTTACGATTTATCGCTTTCTTCAAATAGAAGCTCTAAAGGTTTCCCAGCATTAGATTATTTGTTGAATGGTTTAGGGGAGGATGATGCATCAATTTTAGCTTTCTATAGCGCAGGTGATAAAGATGCACTGTTTATGTATACAGAAGATGTTTTGTTAGATATGAAATCGTTGACCGATACTGTCTTGTCTGACTGGACAGAAGGATATAGAGATACATTTGTTGCCAATGATGGGGCTTCCTCTACAGCCTCTGTAGATCGTATGGTAAACGATTATATCTTTTATTATGAAAAGTATTTGAGAGCGGGTAAAATGGGTATCCCTTTAGGTGTTTTTTCTGGAGCTCCGTTACCTGAAAACGTTGAAGCCTATTATAAGGGTACTATTTCTGCCGATTTGTTTTTAGAAGGTTTAAATGCGGTTCAGGATTTTTTCAACGGTAAACATTTTAATTCCGAAACTGAAGGGGAAAGCCTTGCTTCTTATTTAGATGCGTTGAATACAGTAAAAGATGGTGAAGATTTATCTGCCTTGATCAATGCCCAATTTAATACGGCTAGAGATTTGATTCAAGATTTGTCATCCTTTAGAGAAGAAATTGAGAATAATAATACGCCAACTGCTATGTTTTTGGCATATGACGAAGTACAAAAAGCAGTACCAATGTTAAAGGTAGACATGGTTTCTGCCATGAGTATCAGTATTGATTTTGTTGATGCCGATGGTGATTAATGAAATTGATAATAGATACATATATAAAAGCTCCAGTAGAGGCCGCCACATTGGCGGTCTTTCGTATTTTATTTGGTTTAATGATGCTTTTTAGCATTATTAGATTTTGGTCTTACGGATGGATTGATAAATTTTATCTGCAACCCAAGTTCTTTTTCTCCTATTTTGGTTTTGAATGGGTGAAACCAGTAGGCGAGCTTACCTATTTAATCTTTGTAATTTGTGCTATTTCTGCCATTTTAGTAGTACTTGGTTACCGTTATAAGCTAGCTATTATAGTATTCTTTTTAAGCTTTACCTATATAGAGCTAATGGATAAGTCCACGTATTTAAATCATTACTACTTTATTAGTCTCTTAAGCTTTCTAATGATTTTTCTTCCTGCAAATGCTTACTATTCTTTAGATGCCTATAATAATCCTAAAAGGGCTTTTCAGTATATACCTGCTTGGACAATAAACAGCATAAAGTTGTTATTGGGTATCGTATATTTTTATGCCGGTTTGGCGAAATTAAATTCTGATTGGTTGCTAAAAGCCATGCCTTTAAAAATATGGTTACCATCTAAGTTTGATACCCCGTTAATTGGTAGTTTTCTGGGCGAAGAGTGGGTGCACTATGCCTTTAGTTGGTCAGGTGCTTTGTTTGATCTCTGTATTCCTTTTTTACTTTTCAATAAAAAGACAAGAACTTTTGCATTTGTTATGGTCGTTATATTTCATGTGCTAACCAGGGTGTTGTTCCCAATTGGAGTTTTCCCTTTTGTAATGATTATCTCTGCCTTAATATTTTTTAATGCCAATGTTCATTTAAAAATAATAGGTTTCTTCTCTAATTTTTTTAAGATTAATCTTAATAGTTTCAATACAGGGAAAGTTTTTAAGCAAATACCGACTTTTAAAACCAAAATTAAATATGGGGTACTAGCACTTTTCTTTTGTTTACAACTATTGTTGCCATTTAGGTACTTATTGTATCCGGGCGAGTTGTTTTGGACAGAAGAGGGATATCGTTTTTCATGGCGTGTTATGCTAATGGAAAAATCAGGTTATGCGCAATTCAAAATAGTAAATGGAGATACGGGGCGATGGTTTTATGTAAATAATTCAGATTTTTTAACTCCTATTCAAGAAAAACAAATGGCTTTTCAGCCAGATTTTATATTGGAATATGCTCATTTTTTAAAAAATCATTTTGAAAAAGATGGTCATAAAAATGTGCAGGTATTCGTAGATTGCCAAGTTAGTTTAAATGGTAGGTTAAGTACAACATATATAGATCCTACTATTGATCTTGGAAAACAAAGAGAGTCTTTTTTACATAAGAATTGGATAATACCATTTAAAGATGAGATTAAAGGAATTTAGTTATATACTGTTATTATTAGTATCATTTCCATTATTTGGGCAACTAAGTATTTCAGGACAAATAACCGATGAAGATGGTGTACCCGTTTCTGATGCAGAATTGTACATTAAAGAATTGGAACTTTTAGAAACGACAAATTCAGAAGGTTATTATTCAGTAGAAATTTTAGCGTCAGGTACTTATACTATTGTTGTATTTGCTTATGAGTTTGAAATTGAAGAACAAGATGTGGTACTAAATGACAACGTTACTTATAACGTAACACTGCAGCATCTAAAAGTCAACAATTTGTCAGAAGTGGTTATAACGCAAAAGCGAGAAGAAGTCTTTGCCTTAAAGCAACTAAAGAAAGTCGACGGAACCGCTATTTATGCGGGTAAAAAAAGTGAGGTTGTTTTACTGGAAAATATTACGGGTAATTTGGCAGCTAACAATCCGCGACAGATCTATAGTCAAGTCGTAGGGCTAAATATTTATGATAATGGAGATGCTGGTTTGCAACTTAATATTGGCGGTAGAGGTTTGGATCCCAATAGAACGGCAAATTTTAATACCAGACAGAATGGGTATGACATTAGTGCAGATGTTTTAGGCTATCCAGAGAGCTATTACACTCCTCCAGCTGAAGCTTTAGAAGAAATTCAAGTAGTTAGAGGTGCTGCATCTTTGCAATATGGTACCCAATTTGGTGGTTTGGTCAATTTTAAATTCAAACAACCAAATTCAAATAAAAAAATAGAACTGATTTCTAGACAAACTTTAGGATCTTATAATTTAAAAACTTCTTTTAATAGTCTAAGTGGTACCGTTGGAAAAATAAGTTATTATACCTATTTTAATTATAAAGAGGGAAGTGGTTTTAGACCAAATTCGGATTATAACAGTAGAAATTATTTTGCTCATATTGGATATCAAGTTTCTGATAAAACTAAACTTACGCTTGAGACTACGTTTCTTAATTATTTGGCTCAACAACCAGGTGGTCTAACAGATGCCCAATTTATTGAGGACCCAACATTTAGTAATAGAGAGAGAAATTGGTTTGATGTAGATTGGAAACTATACTCTCTTAGATTAGATCATAAATTCTCTTCAAAAATGGATTTTAGTTTGAATGTTTTTGGCTTAGATGCATCAAGAAGTGCACTTGGGTTTAGAACTAATAGAGTGTCACAGCCCGATGATTTAGAAGAACCAAGAGAATTGTTAATAGATAACTTTCAAAATTGGGGTGCAGAGGCAAGATTGCTTACCAGATATAAACTAGGTGATACCGAATCAGCATTATTGATTGGGTCTAAAATTTACAGAACAGATAATAATCAACGGCAAGGCCCTGGTACAACAGCTGCAAATGCAGACTTTAATTTTGCCGATGATGAGTTTCCTAATTATGAAAGGCAATCAGAGTTTAATTTTCCTAACTCCAATCTTGCTTTTTTTGGGGAGAATATTTTTAATATAAATTCTAAATTGACATTAACACCCGGTTTTAGGTTAGAACATATTAATACAGAAAGTATAGGTAGTTACAAAAATATCGTTCTGGATTTGGCGGGTAACTCATTGTTAAATGAAGATGTTACGGATAATAGGGCTTTTGATAGAACATTTTTGTTGCTAGGTCTAGGTGCAACTTATAAGCTAAACCCAAGTGTGGAATTTTATGGAAATTTTTCTCAAAACTACAGATCGGTGACTTTTAGTGATATAAGGGTTGTTAATCCTTCATTTCAAGTAGATGAAAACATTAGTGATGAAGATGGTTTTACTGCGGATGTAGGGTTGCGTGGAAGGCATAAAAATGTTTTCTCTTATGATGTTAGTGCTTTTGGTCTGTTGTATGATAATAGACTTGGAGAAATTCTTAAAAGTGAAACGCAGATAAATGCAGCTGGCGAAGAAGTAGAAACAGGGAGTATTATACGCTTTCGTGGGAATATAGGTACCGCTTTTATGTATGGGTTAGAAAGCTTTGGAAACTGGAGTATCAAGGAAACTTTTTTTAGTGGAAATGATAAATTAAAATTGAACTATTTTTTAAACCTTGCCCTTACAGAATCTGAATATTTGTCTTCGGAAGAGACAAATGTAGAAGGTAATAATGTTGAGTTTATACCGGCTGTAAATTTAAAAACAGGATTAAATTTTGGCTATGATAACTTATTGGGAAGTTTACAGTACACATATTTATCAAAACAGTTTACTGATGCTACCAATGCTCCGCAAGATGTAAATGATAACCAAAGAGGTATAGAGGGTGAAATACCAGCGTATGATATTCTTGATTTTTCATTAGCATATACATACAAGAACTGGAAGCTTGAAGCAGGTATAAACAATGTCCTTAACAATAGTTATTTTACACGTAGAGCAACTGGCTACCCAGGGCCGGGTATTATTCCTTCAGAACCTAGAACGTTCTACACAACATTACAATTTAAACTTTAGAATTTTATTCGATAATCGAGACTTTAATACTTCGAGAGGCTAGCTTATAATTTTTAAGTTAGGCCTCTTAGAATACCTAGAGTGTTTGCCCCGAAGTTGTTCAATAGCGTTGTTTAATACATAAATTGCATGTCTAGAATAGTGGTGTTTTTTAATTACTAATCTTTAATTAATGTGAAGCTTTTGCTAAGGTTTGGTGAAGAATAAATAAACCAACTATATTCACTATATTTGCACGCAATTAAATCCTTAATTGCTATGCAAGCCCACCAAAATAAAATTCTAGGAGAAGGTCTAACATACGACGACGTATTATTAGTACCTGCATATTCTGAAGTGCTTCCAAGAGAAGTTAGTATTCAGACAAAATTCACAAGAAATATTACAATCAACGTACCTATCATATCGGCAGCGATGGATACGGTTACAGAGTCTAGAATGGCAATTGCCATGGCTCAAGAAGGTGGCATTGGTGTACTGCACAAAAACATGACCATTGAGCAGCAAGCCATGAAGGTGCGAAAGGTAAAAAGGGCTGAAAGCGGAATGATTTTAGATCCGGTTACCCAACCACTTGATTCAAAAGTAAAAGACGCCAAGGCTAATATGAAAGAGTATAGCATTGGTGGTATTCCTATTGTTGACGCCGATGGTAAACTTTTAGGTATCGTAACCAATAGAGATTTACGTTTCGAAAAAAATAACGAAAGACCTATTTCTGAGGTAATGACTTCTGAAAATTTAGTAACAGCTGCTGAAGGTACTTCACTTTCAGAAGCAGAAGATATTTTGCAGCAACATAAAATTGAAAAACTACCTGTTGTAGATAAAAATTATAAGTTGGTAGGTTTAATTACATTTCGTGATATTACAAAACTTACCCAAAAACCTAGTGCCAATAAAGATCAGTTCGGTAGACTTCGTGTTGCAGCTGCTTTAGGTGTTACAGCCGATGCTGTAGAAAGAGCAGAAGCATTAGTTAATGCAGGAGTAGATGCAGTAGTGATTGATACAGCTCATGGTCATACCAAAGGTGTGGTAGAGGTGTTACAAGCTGTAAAAAAGAAGTTTCCAAACCTAGATGTTATTGTTGGTAACATTGCTACAGGTGCGGCTGCAAAATATTTAGTAGATGCGGGTGCAGATGCAGTTAAAGTTGGTATTGGTCCCGGTTCAATTTGTACAACAAGAGTTGTTGCTGGTGTTGGTTTCCCTCAATTTTCTGCGGTATTAGAAGTTGCAGCAGCTATAAAAGGTTCTGGTGTTCCGGTTATCGCAGATGGTGGTATTCGGTACACGGGTGATATTCCTAAAGCTATTGCTGCAGGTGCAGATACAGTTATGTTAGGATCACTTTTGGCAGGAACCAAGGAATCTCCAGGAGAAACGATTATCTATGAAGGTAGAAAGTTTAAATCTTACCGAGGTATGGGGTCTGTAGAGGCAATGAAGCAAGGTAGTAAGGATCGTTACTTTCAAGATGTTGAAGATGATATCAAGAAATTAGTGCCTGAAGGTATTGTAGGTCGTGTGCCTTATAAAGGTGAATTATACGAAAGCATTCACCAGTTTATAGGTGGTTTAAAAGCTGGTATGGGATACTGTGGAGCAAAAGATATTGCTACTTTACAGGACAATGGAAGATTTGTTAAAATTACAGCTAGTGGTATTAATGAAAGTCACCCACATGATGTAACCATTACAAAAGAGAGTCCTAATTATAGTAGATAGAAAATATAGAAGTGTATAAAAAAAGAGGTCTTTTAGACCTCTTTTTTTATGTCTTAATATTAATCTAATGAGGTATCAATCTGTTTCTGCAGAAGTTGAACCCTTCTCAAATTATCTGAAGCTTGTAATACTTTTGATTTTAGTGAAGAATTTAAATCAGGATTTTCTTCAAGAAAACGCTGTAAAATTTCATAAGCTTCCGGTGAAGTGTAGTTGCCTATAGTACTACTTAACCATCTTTTTGGAAAAAAAATATCACCTGTTTTTTGTATTTGATTAACTAAGTCTAAACTTGCTCTTAGATAGGTAATAGATTCTTTTTGATGTAAAGGGTGATTTAAATTATTCATTGCATTAGCCACCCATGATTCTTTAGCACGGTTTTCTTCTTGTTGAAGTGATTCAAAAAAGTCATTTCTAGTCTGCTGATCTTTTGATAAAGAGGGTAGTAAAAAGGTAAAGCGATTTAATTTGTCATTATTGCTTATTGCTTGTTCAGCTGTTTTAAGGATGCTCTCACTTTCAGCATGTCCGTACAAGGCTAAATCCATCGCCAATTCAGTAAAGTTGTCATCGTTGAGTTTTAGATTGTTAATCACTAATTCTTTGTTCCAAATTTTGTATAAATGGTCTAACGAAATACCAGTGTATCCAATTGATGTGTAGGCGGAGTATAGCGTCTTTTTAATACTAGCAGGTAATTCTTCTTGTAATTTAGACCATACTTGCTCGCTAATTTCTTTCTGATAAAATAGGCGTTGTTCTGCGGTTAGATATTTCCAAAATACAGAAGTAGTGTATCTAGAGTTGAGATTAATTAATAATTCATTCTTTTCATTAATTAACCCTTTTGAGTATAGTTTTATGACAGCAGCGGGAGCAATGCTTCCGTTGAGCATATTCTCATACACATTAATATAGGCGTAACCACGAGCCACTTGATCCTCTATCGTCGGTATGATATTTAGATCTTTTTCTTGAATAGGAAATACTCCGTAACCTTCAGCATTTGAATTATAAAGTATTGAAGTTGGTCTAGGTAAACCAATAGCCCCCTCTAAAACCAATTCGCTATCAATCATATTGATGGTTAACGTTTTTGTTTTATCAGGATAAAGAAACAGTACTTCAAATGTCTGAGGCCACGAATGATTTGATTTGTCTTCTGCTTTTTGAGATAGTTTAAAAGATGTGATGTTGTCGTCACTATCATATTCGGTAGCATCACTAAAAATGGGTCTACTAGAATTATTGATCCAAACATCGCTCCAACCAACCATATCTGTAGTAGATTTTTTATCAAGAATATCAATTAGCTCACCCCAAACAGCATTTTTGAATGCAAAGGCTTTAATGTATTCTTGAATACCTGTTTGAAATGCCTCTTTACCTAAAACGGTTTCTAATTGACGCATCATTATTGGGGCTTTATTGTAAATAATACTACCGTAAAGTGAACCTGCGTTGTTGAGGTTTTCTAAATCTTGCCGAATAGGGTTCGTACCCAATGTTCTATCCTCTCCGTAAGCATTAGGGTAGTGGGTAATCATAAAAGCCAATTGATGGTCTATATCTGGAAAGGCAGGATTCATAATTTTATCTGCCATGAAATTGGCAAATACCTCTTTCATCCAAACATCATTAAACCAATTCATAGTTACTAAATCGCCGAACCACATATGTGATGTTTCGTGGGCAATTAGTTTTGCACGACTTAATTTTCTGTTCGCTGTAGCACTTTCATCTAAAAACAACGAACTCTCTCGGTACTGAATTGCGCCGACATGCTCCATTCCGCCGTATTGAAATCCGGGTATTGCAGCGAAATCCATTTTTTGAAAAGGAAAAGGATATGCGGTATACTTCTCTAAAAATGATAAGGATTGCTGATGTAGAATAAAAATGGAATCTAAGCTATACTTAATTTTAGTGGTATCTGTTTCTCGGTATAACATGGTCATATCCATATTCGCTGGTTTTTGAGTTACTGATTCAAATTTACCGGCTACAAATGAAAATAGATAGGTACTCATTTGGTTAGAAGCACTAAAAATATGCTGTGTGTATTCCCCTTTCTGAGTTTGCTTTACTTCTTTGGAACCGCATAAAACTTTCCAATCATTTGGTGCTGTAATATTCAGCGTATAAATACCTTTTATATTAGGTTGATCAAAACAAGGGAATAGTGTTCTTGCACGATCAGGTACTAATAAAGTATACAAGTAATCTTCATTTCTATTAAGAGAAAGCTCACCAGCATCAAACTCAATTATAATGGTGTTATTTCCTTTAACCAAGTAGTCTTCATGTAGAACTATATGTTCATTTTTATGAAGAATAGCTACATCAGTTTCGTTAATGGATACCGATTTTATTTTTGAAGTTTCCTCTTTAAAATCTAAGTAGACTGGTTCTTGAAGTTGGGTTAAGTTGAATTCTAATAATAGCTTAGATGCTATAGGGGCTTCTTGTTCTTTGGGAATATCAAAACTTAAGTTATAATGTACATTTGAGATTAGAGAAGCTCTTTGGGTTGCCATAGCTTCTGACACTCCAGATTCAACTTGTTTAGAATTGTCATTTTCGTTAGCACACGATATTAAAAATATGACTAAAAAACTAGCGTAAAATAGGTTCTTCATAAGTTAGAGTTATACGTTGTTGTGAAAGTACTTTAATGGAAATTGCTTTCCAATTTTTCAACAACGTATAACTCTAAAGAAAAGTAAATTTATAAATGAGCCATTGCATATTTGTAATGACTATAGAAGGTAAGTGTAAATTCTTATTTACCAGCTTCACCAGTATAAGCTTTCCAGTCTTTTTCTTTGTAAATGTCACTACCAAAATAGCGGGCAATTTCTAAGAATGGCTCTGGCTTCTGATAACCAGGTATTGGAGAAAGCATGTTTAATTCTTCGTCTAAGAAAATAGTAGTTGGGTAGCTTAAACGGCCTTGCATTAAAGCGGCTGCAAATTCATGATAACCCTTTCTGCCAGAAGGAACAAATTTGTAAGTCTTTCCTTTATATTCGATTGGGTCTTTACCTTCGCCATCAAACTTCACCATATAGTAGTTCTCTGCCATATAAGCAGCTACTTCTGGATTTTGAAAAGTGTCCTTATCCATTTTCTTGCACCATCCACACCAATCGGTGTACACATCAATAAAGACTTTCTTTGGGTTTGTATCGGTTGCCGTTAATTCAGCAGCCTCTTCCCAAGAAATCCAATTTACCTCTTGTGCATAACTAGCAGCCGAAACAAAAAGTACGGCTAAAAATAAAAATGATTTGGAATAAGATAAAGAATACGTCTTCATGAGTTTTATTTGAGTGTTTAGTCCAACTATTATACCAAAACTAACGTATTTTTAAACGCTTTATTTCACTTTTGCCGTTTCTTTAACAGCGAACAAATCTTTTACATCTACTTGGTTACGAATTAAATCTTCAAAAGTTTCTCTTTCGCGTATAAGAATTGCTTTCCCTTTATGCCAAAGAACTTCTGGTGGTCTAAATCTTGAGTTGTAGTTACTTGCCATAGTAAAGCAATACGCGCCTGCATTTTTAAAGCAAAGAATATCACCTTCGGTAATCTCGTTTATTCTTTTATTGCTGGCAAAAGTATCGGTCTCACAGATATACCCTACTACAGAGTAATAACGCTCTCTACCAGTTGGGTTAGAAATGTTGTTTATTGTATGAGTAGCGCCATAAAGCATTGGTCTAATTAAGTGATTGAAACCAGAATCTACGCTTGCAAATACTGTTGATGTAGTTTGTTTAACCACATTTACTTTTGCAAGAAAAACACCTGCTTCACTCACTAAAAACTTACCAGGCTCAAAAGCCAATGTCAAATCTTTACCATATTCTTTACAGAACTCATTAAAACGAGTACTTAGTTTTTTACCTAGTTCTTCAACATTAGTTTCAATATCACCTTCTTTATAAGGTACTTTGAAGCCGCTACCAAAATCGATAAAATCTAGATTTTTAAAATTTCGAGCAGTATCAAAAAGAATTTCAGAAGCATATAAGAATACGTCGATATCTAAAATATCACTACCGGTATGCATATGTATACCGTTGATATTCATTTTAGTCAATTCTACAATACGAAGTAAATGCGGAATTTGATGAATACTGATTCCGAATTTAGAATCTATATGACCAACAGATATATTAGAATTTCCACCTGCCATTACATGAGGATTAATACGAATACATACCGGAATATTTGGATGCTTACTACCGAATTGTTCTAATATAGAAAGGTTGTCTATGTTAATGCGTACTCCCAATTTGGCAGCTTGTTCAATTTCTTCTAAAGAAACTCCGTTAGGGGTGAAAATGATTGATTCTGGTTTAAAACCTGCTAATAAACCTAGTTGAACTTCTTGTATAGAAACGGTATCAAGACCGCTACCAAGACTATTCATCAATCTTAAAATAGTAATATTAGAAAGTGCCTTGGCTGCATAGTTAAGTTTCAATTTTTTTACAGAACCAAAAGCTTTGGTTAATCTATTGAACTGTGAAACTATTTTTTCCGAGTCATAAACGTACACCGGATCACCATAGGTTTTTGCGATTTGCAATAAATCCTCATTTCTCATACTATCTAATTTTAAGCGAATTTACTTTTCTAATTTATTAAGAACAAAAATAATAACATAAAATCGCTAAAAATAACAAATTGTGATATTTGTAACACTTGAGAATTCTATTTATTTTGGCGCTAAATAAACTCCTTTGTACATTTAGCAAATGAAATTACCTTTATTTCCATTACAGTCCATATTCTTTCCGGGGGAGACGGTTCCACTTCATGTTTTTGAAGATCGCTACAAACAATTAATTCAAGATTGTAGAGAAGAAGCCATCACTTTTGGTATACCTGTTTTCATAAATAATAAGATGGAATATGGTGTTGAGGTACAATTGGTAGAAGTGGTAACAACGTATGAAACCGGAGAAATGGATGTGGTCTGCGTAGCTAGGCAAGTCTTTAAATTACTCGCTTTTGATAATATTATGGATAATAAGCTTTATGCTGGTGGTATTGTAAAGTTGTTGGAGTATGATTATGAAGCATCCGATGAAAAAAAACAAACTATTATTAATGGTATAGAACAATTATATGCTATCATGGATGTGCCATATACCAAACTCAATGTAAAAGAATTCAATAGTTTTACGCTAGCTCACAAAATAGGATTGTCTTTTGAGCAAGAGTATCAACTATTACAGATACCTACAGAAAATGATCGACTTAACTTTATAAGTCTGCATCTAACTTCTACAATAACTGTATTGTCAGAGGTAAATAGAACCAAGAAAACAATTGAACTTAACGGACATTTCAAAAATTTTGATCCGTTAGATTTTAAAGATTTAGAGATTTAGGTCGTTTTTTAGCTACAAAATTCAATCACATAATAAGGAATTTGTGTTTTTATCAGGTTAATTCTACTAGTTATTCTAATTAATCACCAGTATTTTTAGATTATTACTTCCTGTTTCCTATTTTTGCTTAACAATTAAATTCACCATATATATGAACCTTCACGAATATCAAGGAAAAGAGATATTAGCAAGTTTTGGGGTGCGCATCCAAAGAGGAATAGTTGCCCAAAATGCAAAAGAGGCTGTTGAGGCTGCAAAGCAATTAACTGCTGAAACCGGAACTGGATGGCACGTTATTAAAGCGCAAGTACACGCAGGTGGTCGTGGTAAAGGTGGTGGTGTAAAATTAGCCAAAAACCTTAAAGAAGTAGAAGAGATAGCAAACCAGATTATTGGTATGAACTTAATTACACCGCAAACTTCTGCGGAAGGTAAAAAAGTACACCAAGTATTGGTTGCCGAAGATGTTTACTACCCAGGCGAAAGCGAAACTAGTGAATTCTATATGTCTGTTGTGTTAAACAGAGCTACTGGTAAGAATATGATTATGTATTCTACAGAAGGTGGTATGGACATTGAAGAGGTTGCTGAAAGTACTCCGCATTTAATCTTTACAGAAGAAATTGACCCAGCTACAGGATTGTTAGGTTTTCAAGCACGGAAAATTGCTTTTAACTTAGGTCTTTCTGGTACTGCGTTCAAAGAGATGACAAAATTCGTTGCATCATTATATAAAGCATATGTAGAAAGTGATTCTAATATGTTCGAAATTAACCCTGTATTAAAAACATCTGATGATTTGATCATGGCTGTTGATGCAAAGGTTTCTATTGATGACAATGCACTATACCGTAGAAAGCAATATGCTGATATGCGTGATCTTAGAGAAGAGAATGCTATTGAAGTAGAAGCAAGAGAAGTTGGTCTTAACTATGTTGATCTTGATGGTAACGTTGGGTGTATGGTTAATGGTGCAGGTCTTGCAATGGCAACTATGGATTTGATTAAAATGGCAGGTGGTGAGCCAGCTAACTTCTTAGATGTTGGTGGTACTGCAGATGCTAAAAGAGTTGAAGAGGCGTTTAGAATTATATTAAAGGATCCTAACGTTAAGGCAATTCTAATTAACATATTCGGTGGTATCGTTCGTTGTGATCGTGTTGCACAGGGTGTTGTTGACGCATACAAGAATATGGGCGATTCAATGAAAGTGCCGATTATTGTAAGATTACAAGGTACTAATGCTGAATTAGCAAAAGAGATTATAGATAACTCAGGACTAGCAGTACAATCTGCTGTACAGTTCCAAGAGGCTGCAGATAAAGTAAAAGCTGTATTGGCTTAAACAAGTTTGCTTTTGATAGTATATAAAGACCATTCATATAGAATGGTCTTTTTTTTTACCCTTTCACATTTTGGTATTATTGAAAATGTAGTTTATAGTATGAAAATCTGCATATTTTGTCAATATAATATTAAATAGATGTTAAAATTATCATATTAATATTTTAAATCCGTTATTTTGTGGTATACGTAATATGGGCGTGTAATTTCGGACCTTTAAAATATATAGTATGAAAAAAGTCAAAATTATTTTAATCGCAATGTTAGCATTTGGGATTGGAACTGTTACGGCTCATGATACCGAGTCTAAAGATGATAAAGGAACAAAGTGGATAACTGCTCAAATTCATGACATGTTAGCCGATGAGGATATACCTGATCAAATAAGAGGTGCTAAAGCCAAAATTAAAATTGCCTTTGCAGAAGATGGCATGTACAGGTTATTATCAATTAAATCTACCAATAGTCAATTAAAAGAATTTTTGAAGAACGGTATCGATTTTAAAAATCTTGAACCAGGCAATACAGATTTAGTTTACGTTATTCCAATAGAAATAGCAGACTAGTAGAATTACTACTTACCATTTTTAAAGAACGCTTATTTAGCGTTCTTTTTTTTGTGAATTAATATTGAAATATCAGGTTATTAGGTATTTATTGTGTTTTTTGTTTTAAGCAATCGTAATTATAAAAGGAGCAAATCTATATTTTATGTTACCGAAATGAAATAATGGTTAAGACTCTGTAATCATGTTTTTCGCATGACTTCTATTTCTAAATTTGGGATGTATAATTGAGGAATTAGTATTAAAGAGATGTTAAAATGAGATTAAATTGTAACATTCTTATTTTACAATCGTCTTTTTAGTAATTCATCATCAATCAATTATTAATCATACTTCAGAAAAACTGGAGTAAAAACAAAAAGTCATGAGAAAATTAAGTTTAGTAGTCGTAGCTGCAATGCTACTTGCAACAGGTAATGTATTAGCGAACGATGTTAAAGGTGAAAACCCTTCTAAAAATCTTTCAACACAGATTTCACAAATGTTAACGGAGAATAATTTCTCTGAAGAACATGATGATTTAACAGCCCAGGTTCGATTTACTTTGAATGCAGATGGGGAAATCGTAGTGTTATCTGTGAATTCTGAATTTGATAAAATGGAAAGTTTTGTCAAAGCCAAATTAAACTATCAAAAAGTTAATTTGACAAACGTAGAGGAAGGTAAAGTGTATACCATTCCTGTACGAATAGAGGCTTAATTATTGAATTATGCCATTAAAATCTTAATACACAGAAGTGTATTAAGATTTTTTCTTGTTTTTATACTTCACAGAGCTAACGGCATTATCTACCTTATTCATCTGTTTTGTTTTAAAATCTTTTCTTTCATTGTTTTGTTGAGTAGGTCTTTTGGTGCTGGTAGACATAGCTAATAGAACTTCTCCTGGTATTTTAGGGGCATCTTTTGTGCCACGCAGATGAAGAACCAATCCATTTAAAAAGTTACGCAACACTTGATCACCACATTCCATATAGTTAGGGTGGTCTTCATTTCTAAAGAATGCACCTAATTCACTTTTAGAAATTTTAAAATCTACAAGCTGTAAAATATCAACGATTTGGTCATCACGGAATTTTAAGGCTACTCTTAGTTTTTTAAATATATCATTATTTGTCATACCACAAATTTAAGGACTGCAAGTTATTATAAAAATATGACCTGTTGGTTGATATACCTTGTTAATAGGTTGGTTTTATCTGAATCTAAGTTATTAAATTCCAATTTCGATGCAGAATATATGCATCTTACTAGTATAGTTTATGAGGTAAAAATTTTAGCAGACTAATTCTACGTGACACCATAGTAAAAACTAAACTTATACTAATAGTTAACATTTATATTGATTTTTTTAACGGGTGTAACTTTTTACTATAGTTAAATTGACTTATATGAAATAAAACAGCTGACTTTTACGTTAAAAATATGTAGCAGCTGAATATCAATTTGTTACGTAAGAATATGCCTACTACTAAAGAAAAATTGAGTATTTTATCAGAAATGATTTCTTTTGCCAAAGTCAATAACGAGGTAAAAGAATCAGAATATGACTTTCTATTTTCGGTTGCCCAGCAATTAGAAGTAAGCAAAAAAACCTTTGATAGTCTATTTACTGCTAATGTTGAGCATGTAATACCCAAATCTCAATCAGAACGACTTTTGCAATTTCACAGATTGGTGTTATTAATGAACGTAGATGATAAACAAGATATAATTGAGGTCAAAAGAATTTACGATATCGGATTAAAGATGGGTTTGCCACCAGGTGCAATACAACAGGTACTTGCTATAATGCATAAATACCCTAATAAAGTTGTGCCTCCAGAGGTATTAATCTCAATTTTTAAATCACACTACAATTAAGACCAAGAGATAAAATCAGAATTTAATATACTACGATCTCTTTTATTTTCGATGTTGTTATCAGCATCTGTTTTTAATTCATTGATTTCCGCTTCTATTATTTCAAGTTGATTAGAATTTATTACGTGGTTTGTAAGTGTCTTTAGCATGTGCATAAGTTTTCTCATAACCGTAATATCATGCTTGCAATAAAGTCTGTATGTTGCCATTACATTGAATAGCAATTCTGAAAATTTAGAACTTCTAATAAGTACCCAATTTTCTCCATTTCCGTCATCATTGGCAAGGTATTCAAAGTCCGCCTTATGCATTAAATCCATAAAAAGCGAAGTTAGGTAGTCAATAGTGTTTAAAGCTGTTCCAGGGTCGTTTATTCCCGGAGACATAGCTTTCACCCCAATTTCTGAAATTTGTCTAAAACCATAGATGTAATTTTCTCCAATGAGCTCTTCGTGACTAAAAAGTAAGTTGCTTATTATTTTTTCTTTTAAATCATTATCTAAAGGTTTTTCAGTTTTAAATCCAATAGTGCCATCTAAAATAAATTGTCCCTTATGTAATTGAATTTTTATTTTCATCGAGTTCTCTTTACATATCTCGAGTAAATTATCGTTTAAAATTCCGTAGAAATATCCGGTTTCGGTAATTTCATATGCTTCCCAATGTTCTTGATTAGGAAATTCTAAGGATTTTTTTTCTTCGTCTTTTACAATTGATCTTATTTCAGATTTTGTTCTAGAATGAATTGCGGTCAAAATATTGCCTACTTGTATCGCTTGAGAGATATGATGAATAAAATAGATAAATGCTGCTAAACAGCCTACTACTAAAATAATTCCTGCCAGTACCGAGAAACCTGGTGTTTGATAGTTGTTTTTGGTAGGTTCTATGGAGATAAATATGAAAATATTATATAGAATTGTGCCGATATAGAGACCTAATACAATTTGATGTTTTTGGTCTGATACAATACCAGGTAACACTCTTGGTGAAAAATTACTTGATGCTTGATTTAGTAATACCATTACCATTGAAAAACTAAATACGGTCAATGAAATTAAACCACCTATAAGAGTGCTTAGAATTGTCTTAGCCGTATCTGTGTCATCAATAACCAAAGCTGGAGTAATTTCCATGATATGTGCGGAAATGTCTTTTTGTTCCAGATAAATCATTAAAAAAGCCGTTAGCAATCCGCCTAAGGAGATTACTGTGGGAAAAAAAGCAATTCTAGATTGAATGTGGTCTATAAAGTTGGTTAATCTGTCCATTTTAAAAATTCTATCCATAAATCTAGTGATTGTGGTTATGGAAAAACGGCTGATATGCTAAAATTACAGGCTCGTATAGATTAAAAGTGACAAAATGACATTATTATAAGTAGTAAATATGTCATTATGGCGTATTTATTTGAGTGGTACATGATTTGTTCTATTCATATCGACTATAAAATTAATTTATTTAAAAAATAAGATTATGAGTTTAACAAAGAAAAATGAAGTATTGTTCCCGGCTTTTATGAATGAAATTTTTAAACCAGATTGGTTTGGTGGAACAGAAAATGCACGTGCTGCAGTACCGGCTGTGAATATTAAAGAAAGCGATTCAAATTTTGAATTAGAGCTTTTTGTGCCGGGTAGGGTGAAGGATGATTTTAAGATTGAAATTGACGATACGGTATTATCCATTTCAGCAGAAATTAAACAGGAGAGTGAAGAGGTGAAAGAAAACTTTACTCGAAAAGAGTTCAGTATTTCATCTTTTAAAAGAGCATTTACATTACCTGATACAGTTGCAACAGATAAAATAGAAGCAACGTATGAAGGCGGAATTTTAAAATTTAATATTCCGAAAAAAGAAGAGGCTTTGCCAAAGCCAAAAAGATTGATTGAGTTAAAGTAAGTTTTGGTTAGTAAGTTTTTTTAGGTTGGTTTGAGTTGTTTAGTTAAGTGCTTTGAGAAATCAAAGCACTTTTTTTATGGTAGTTTTTCGGTCAATACCGCAATGCATGAAATTATACCCTCCTTATAATTCCCCATTCTTAGATTTTCATTAGGGGCATGTATGTTATTATCTGGGTTAGGAATTCGAATAGATACTGCGGGTATATTCAATGCTTCTAAAAATGGAGCCATGGGTTGGGATCCACCGGTAGTTCTCATATTTATTATTGTATTACCAAACACTTTAGTTAAAGCCGAATTTAAAAACTTACCGATTGAACTATCCATTTCTGTTCTAAATGGTTTTGAGCCAATTCTGTAATCGAGAGACACGAGTTTAGGGTAAGTTGCTCTTTCTTCTTTGGTTGGTATAGAGTCCACGATGTAAAACCCCTCTTCTTTTATATGTGCCCGTAGTAATTCTATTTGTCTATCCCCGGGCGTTTCAGGTACTAATCGCATATCTATTTCAATGATTACTTCTTCAGGTATTAATGTGCGGACTTCCTTACCTGTCCATCCTGCTTTTAAGCCTCTAATATTTAAAGAAGGAAACTGTAACGCTTCTTGATACGTGTCTGCAACTTCTTCAGAGTTGGCAATGCCTAGTCTCAAATTTAGACTGTCCATATTTTCTGGTACAGAATTAAGTAGTTCTTTATCGCGTTCAGATAAATGAACACCATCATAAAACCCAGGAATTTGAACTATGCCTTTTTCATCTTTAAAACTACTTATTAATTGTGCTGCCTTAAAAACTGGGTTTGGTGCATAATTTCCATACTGACCGCTATGCAATGCATCGGTCGAACCAAAAACTGTAATTGTTGCTGTAGTAATACCTCTAGCGCCATATGTCAAAGTTGGTAAATTAGAAAGATGTCTAGTACCGTCCATTATCAAAAGCATTTCCGATTGTAAGAGGCTTTTGTTTTTAAGAACAGCTTTTGGTAAATCTGGTGAGCCAAGTTCTTCTTGAAAATCCATGATTACTTTTATGTTGTATTCTGGAGTGATACGTTGTTCTTCTAAAATATTCAGCGCTGAAATTAATGACATCGCCGGACCCTTAGAATCAGATGCGGATCTTGCAAAAATTCTAATATCATCCGGTATATTTTTTTGATTAGAATTAAATTCTTCCGTTGTCCATAATCCATTTTTTAAGGTCTTGAAAACTGGTTCAAAAGGATTGTTTTGAGACCACTCAGAACGGTCGACAGGTTGCCCGTCAATTTGTAAATAAAATAAAATACTTTTTCTGTTTTTATGAAAAATTTTCTCGGCAAAGAGTAGGGGTGCACCTTCGGTAATTATGGTCTGTGTTTTGAATTTTAAACTCTTAAAAACACTATCGCACCATGCTTTATTATTTTCAATTTGTTCGGGAAAATTACCGTCATTTGGTAATCTTAAAAAATGATGTAAATTCGTAGAAGCGGTCATGAAATTTTCATCGACCATTAATTTAATGTCTTCGCTTTTTAACTTCTGTGAAAAGCTATTTAAGCTACTGCTTATACATATTGCAATAAGCAATAAATTCAACAAATTTTTCATTTTGTATAGAAATTATAAGATTTAGTCTTGTCTAAAAATTTTAATTAAATAATTAGTAACCAGTTTTTTATGTAATGTTAAGTAAAGTTTAAATATATACAACTTCTATTTTGGTTAATTCTGCCTAAACGTTACCTATTCTTGCTCTTGTAATGACTTTATTTCGTCTCGTAATTTCGCTGCTTGCATAAAATCTAATTCTTTTGCAGCTTTTTCCATCGCTTTTCTTTTGTCTTTTATGAGCTTTTCTATTTGTTCTTTTGTAAGGTAATCCATGTCTGGTTCGGCAGCTCTCAACTCCTCTTTTATGAAGTGATATGTGGAGACGGAATTTTTAGAAAGCACACTGTCCAAACTTTTGTTCAAGGCAGTTGGCGTTACGTTATTATCCGTATTATATTGTATCTGTTTTTGCCTTCTGTAATTTGTTTCGTCAATCGTTTTTTGCATGCTTGCAGTTATCTTATCTGCGTACATAATTGCAAGTCCATTTAGGTTTCTTGCAGCTCTACCAACGGTCTGTGTTAATGATCTATTACTACGTAAAAAACCTTCTTTATCGGCATCTAAAATTACCACTAAAGAAACCTCTGGTAAATCTAATCCTTCTCGTAATAAATTGACTCCTATAAGCACATCAAAAATTCCCTTTCGTAAATCTTGCATGATTTCTACACGCTCTAAAGTGTCAACATCACTATGAATATATCTACATCTAATATTGATTCTGTCCATATATTTAGCTAACTCTTCTGCCATCCTTTTTGTCAAAGTTGTAACTAAAGTCCGCTCATCTTTCTCAACACGAATTTGAATTTCTTCTACTAAATCATCAATTTGGTTTAAGCTTGGTCTTACCTCAATTATGGGATCTAGAAGTCCGGTTGGTCTAATCACCTGCTCAACATACACACCTTGACTCAATTGCATTTCGTAATCTGCGGGCGTAGCACTTACATATAAAACTTGATTTTGTAACGCTTCGAACTCTTCAAACTTTAATGGTCTATTGTCCATTGCGGCAGGTAATCGAAAACCATAATCTACCAAGTTTACTTTTCTAGAACGGTCACCGCCATACATGGCATGTACCTGAGGTATGGTCACGTGACTTTCATCAATCACCATTAAATAATCATCAGGAAAGTAATCTAACAAACAGAAAGGTCTGGTGCCCGGTTTTCGACCATCTAAATATCTAGAATAGTTTTCTATACCTGAGCAATATCCAAGTTCACGTATCATTTCTAAATCGAAATTGGTACGCTCTTCTAATCTTTTTGCTTCTAGTGGCTTTCCAATTTCTTTAAAGTAATCTATCTGTTTAACCAAATCATCTTGTATACTATGAATGGCATTTTGTAAAACATCTTTAGAGGTAACGAACATATTTGCTGGGTAAATAGTAAGTGTCTCGTATACTTCTATAATATTATTATTGAACGGGTCAAAAGCTTCTATTTCTTCAATTTCATCCCCGAAAAAATGAATTCTATAGGCATGGTCAGCATAACTAGGAAATACATCTACAACGTCACCTTTTACCCTAAAATTACCGTTTTTAAAATCCGCCATAGTTCTAGAATATAGCGATTGCACTAATAGGTGCATTAGCTTGGTTCTAGCAATAACTTGATCTTTTTTTATGGAAATGACATTTTTCTGAAATTCAACGGGGTTACCAATACCATATAAACAAGAAACTGATGCAATAACAATTACATCTCGCCTTCCTGAAAGTAGCGAAGAGGTAGTACTTAGACGTAATTTCTCAATATCTTCATTAATCGAAAGATCTTTTTCAATGTACACACCACTTGTTGGTATAAATGCCTCGGGTTGGTAGTAGTCGTAGTAGGATACAAAATACTCTACCGCATTATCTGGAAAAAACTGCTTGAACTCTGAATATAACTGGGCAGCCAAGGTTTTGTTGTGCGCCAATAATAATGTCGGTTTTTGTACTTCTTCGATGACATTGGCTACTGTAAACGTTTTACCTGAACCGGTTACACCCAATAATGTCTGAAACTTTTCCTTATCATTTATACCTTTTACCAATTCTTTAATGGCATTTGGTTGATCCCCAGTGGGTTTGAAGTCTGATACTACTTTGAATTTCATGCTATAAAATTACGAAAGAAGGACCATTTAAAAGAGTTCAATAACAATAATCATTAAGTCTATCGAATTAGTGAAAAATGACCCATTATTGGTTGCTGATTAAGAAAGCTAGCTTTATACCAATAGTCAGATTGTGGCATTTGTTTAGTATTAAAAGTACCGTCCCATCCAATGCTATTTGGGTTGATTTGTTGTATTAAACTGCCAAATTGATTATAAATATGTATTACGTCTATGACAGCTTCAAAGTTTTCAATGGGCGGCACATACTGCCAATAGTCGTTAACTCCATCTCCGTTAGGCGAAAAAAATGACGGAAAATCTTTTTTGGAAATATCTCTATCTACCAATCTTTCTGTTGTTCCGCAACCGTTTTTATCTCGAACATAAGCAGTGTAATTACGAGTTGGCATTTCTACGAACATTGAAGAATCTTGAAAAGGACCATCTCGACCGGTTAATGAATACTCATATTGTCCGCCACCGGTTACGGAAATTAATATTGTTTTTCCTAAAGGTAAGTTGGTGACATTTATTGCTGTAATTGTAGCTTCTTCCGATGCTACTACGTCTATAAGTTTAGAACTTATGCATTCAATATCGCCCGTGTCGGTAGTAATATTATTATATGCTTCAAACCGATATTTACCTGGTGCAGAAATAGCAACACTTTGTGTTTCTGATAGTAACGTTTCTTCGCTACCACTATTTGTTAAAAACCACCTAAAACCATCGGCAACATCGTTCGATGAAATAGTGTAGGGTAGTTCGTCACTGCATATACCTACTATGTTAGGTAAATTGATAATTGGAGCCCTATATATTAATTCCCCGGTAGTTTCAGAAACATAGGGGTCACAAACATAAACGGCAAAACTAGTAGTGAATATTTCTTCGGTACAAGATGTTGCAATACCGATATCATTATAGGGTTCTATTTTTACATAAATATTTGCGTTTTGTGGTAAATCTTCAGGGGGGTCGTAACTCAGTTCGTTTTTGATATCCAAATTATTTACTATTTCATGACCATTCGGTGTCGTGCCAATAGATAAATAGTAACCCGTTGCTGTAGGGCTATATTCCCATTCAATATCTGTGATAATAGTTACACTTCCCGCATTATTATCTGGTGTAATCAATACAGAGCAAGTAGGGGCTGTGGTGACTTCAGCTGTTGTAAACACTAGTTCGTCGCAGCTGATTGGCGGACCGTCATACGGAACTAAACTTAATGTCGCGTACATTGTGGTGCCGTCTGGTAAACCTAACGGCAGAGTATAATAAGGGTTAGTGCCAATAGGTTTTCTATCTAAAATGTCAGTGCCTTGCGGAGTGGTGCCAATAGAAAGTATATATCCGTTATAACCTAATACTTCGGTCCAGGTTAGTGTTGTGTTTACTTCAATGTTATCTGCACCGTTGTTTGGGAAAGTAAATTCTGTACAATCTTGACCATGTAAAAATGCACTTGTCAAAAAGAGGCATAACAACCTCAAGAAGAAAGACATTTTTTTAATATTCATGTTGTATAAATTAATTTATCGTTTCAAATTAAAATGACCTTTGATAATTTTATTATTGGTAGCAATTGCTTTGAACCAATAATTAGATTCCGGAAGTGCTTTGCCATTTAAGTTTCCGTTCCAACCAGTTGTATTTGGTGCTATTTGTGCTAAAAGTGATCCGAATTTATCAAATATAAAGATTACCGATACATTGTTTTCACCCGTTTCAACAGGTGGTATAAATTGCCAAAAATCATTTATACCGTCACCATTGGGTGTGAAGAAATTTGGGAATCCGTTCACTGTCAAATCTTGTTCGATCAAACGTTCGGCAATGCCGCAGCCTGCTTTATCGCGAACATATACGGTGTGATTTTGTAAGGATATGTTGTTGAAACGATTAGAATTTTGAAACGGTCCGTTTTCATTATCTAAAGCATATTCATAATTGCCATTTGTAGTTGTAATTACTTCATAGTTGAGTGAGTTGGCACTAATTTGAACTTTTACATCTTCTATTTCTGGTGCTTGTGATATTTCTACTTGAAATGTTTTTGAACTGGCACATTCGAATGTTTGCTCCGAATCTTCTATGTTTAAATAGGCTTCATAAATATATTCACCTTCTTCATTAATAGATACTTCTGAGGATGTAGAAATTAAAGTTTCATTGCCTCTTTCATCTAATTGAAACCACCTGTAGCCATCTGCTTCATCGGTTGCCGTAATAACATCGAATTCATTGCCGATACAAATTGATACGGAATCTGGAAAGGTCAAAATAGGATTTAAAACCAACAATTCGCCACTTAAAGGGTCAAAATATGGTCCGCAACCTAATGCTGTAGAAAAAGTTTCTTGTGCACAGCCGATTGCTTCACCCGCGTCATTAAACGGGAATATGGAGATAAAGAAGGTTCGGTTGGGTTCAAAATCTATAATTACCGTAGATGTTTTAAAAAAGATGGCGTCCTCTAAAATATTTGTCTCAAACGGAGAAGTGCCTATCGATACTCTATAACCTGTTGCATTGGGAACTGGGTTCCAATCAAGTGTTGGACTCAGCTGTACGTTTGTTTCTCCGTCTACAGGAGAAATCATAGTGGTACATATTGGTAGAACAGCTTCTGGTGCCGTGGTGAACATAAATGTGCTACAATTAGAAGCTACGCCTATTCTGTTATATGGAATTATAGTAACGTAAATTTCTGCTTCTGACGGTAGATCTATTGGTGGATTGTAGTTAAGGGAGTTTCCAACATCTGTACTCGTAAGAATTTCACTTCCGTTTAATGTTGTTCCAAGGGATAAAAAATACCCGGTTGCACTTGGTGCGGCACTCCAAGAAATATTTGTGGTTGAATTGACGTCTAAAGCATCATTTGCCGGAAAAGTAGATAGTACACATTGGGGTACTTCGCTCAAAGCAGCTGTCGTAAAACTTTGACTGTCACATACAATATTGGGCTGATTGAAAAAGAATAAAGTTATGGTTATAAATATTTCTGTGCTCTCTGGTAAACCTGTCTCTAGGGTAAAAGTGGTGGCTGTACCAACATTTCTTTCGTTTAAAATATCATTGCCTCCAGTAGTTGTTCCTAGAGAAATAATATAACCAGGCACCCCTGTTACAGCTTCCCAACTAATTGAAGTATCTGCGGGAACCAAGGTGGTGCCATCAACAGGACTAACTAAAGCGGGACATTCTTGTGCCGAGGTTTTAAAAACAGCAAATAACAGGACTATGAAAAATATTGGCACAGCCAATATTTGGGGTATTCTTATGTCCCATTTCTTTTTCATAGCATATTGGTAAACAATACAATATACTACAAATTGAAAATCTACACTTTCAGAACCCTGTTAAATAGGATTAATTGTCTGATACGCGCGATGAATTAAAGGTCGCGTTTTTTAAGAATTGCATAAGATCCATAAATGAAAATGACTATCCATGCCATAACAATCACAATTTCATACCAATGTATGTAATAGTCTAACGCAAGCTTTTCGCCCATTTGATTGGCAACAGATTGTACGGCACCTAATCTAGAGAATGGTTCTTTTATAAGATTGAACATTGCCTGTAATGGAAAAAAGCCCATGATAACATCTGTAGTTTCACCATCAAAAAACTTCCATCGAATGATACCTCTGAAAATACCTTCGAATACTTGCCATAGAATTAGAAAACCAAGTGCAAAGGCTGACCTTTTTACTAAAACACCTAAGAAAAGACAGAAAGAAAAGAAACCTGTTAGTTTTATGAAAAAGGCTAAAAGGAACTCTAAATCGGTAAAAATGATAGATAATTCATTAAAATCGGAGTAAACAAGCCCCAAAATTAAAGAAACTATAAAAACGAATATGGTAGAAACTAGTGAAAAAGTAATGACGGTCAGGAATTTTGAAAGGATAAATTCCTTCTTTGAGAGTCCGTCAATTAGATTCTGTTTTATCGTCTTGTTACTGTATTCATTAGACATCATTGAAACAATAACAATAGCTAAGAATAGTTTGAAGAACGCGGTGATAAATGTGTTGAAATGCCAGATATAAGGAAAGTTAAAAATACCCTGATCTGCTAAATGAAACTTTATGGGGCCTATATCGAATTTTATAGCCGCTACCAATGCGATAGAGGTTAAAAGTGCGAAGTATGAAATAATTAGCACTTTGCTAGCTCTGTTGTTCCAAAGTTTTATGAATTCTATTTGAAGTAATCGTATCATGTTGGTGGTGTGTTAGGCGTTAGCATTTTTAGTTAAGGCAAGAAACTGCTCTTCTAAACTTTCTTTTCGTTTTACTAAATGAGATACGATAATGCCTTTGTCAAAAAGTAGTTTGTTCAGTGCTTGTGCATCTAGTTCTAAAGTTAAGATTGCTGTGACCAAACCATTTTCTTGTTTTATGCTTCCAAAATGTTCATTTGTGCTCAAGTACGATGTTAGTTTTTCTAAGTCATCAGATTTTAATTCAAAAAAGCCAAAACTAGCTTGCAAGCTATCTACTCTGCCAGCGTACAATTTTTCTCCTTTTCTTAAAATAACAACATGAGAACATACTTTCTCAACCTCATCCAATAAATGCGATGCTAGAAGAATCGTAGTTCCTTTTGCAGCAATTGTCTTTATGATTTCTCGAATCTGATGAATACCTTGAGGATCTAATCCGTTAGTTGGTTCATCAAGAATTAATATTTCTGGATCGTTTAATAGGGCAGAGGCAATAGCTAGGCGCTGCTTCATCCCAAGGGAAAAAGTCCGGAATTTGCTATTTTTTCTATCTAGGAGTCCGACTAAATCTAGCTTTTCTTCAATTTTATCTTCTGATACATCTTTGATTTTACAAACTAGTTTTAAGTTTTGTAAAGCCGTCATGTATGGGTAGAAGTTTGGGCGTTCGATAATGGCGCCCACTTTTTTTAGTGCTTCGTGCGTTGAAGATTCACCGCCAAACCAAGCGAAGTCTCCGCTGGTTTTATTGACGACGTTTAATACAATGCCAAGGGTAGTTGATTTGCCGCTACCGTTAGGACCTAGAATTCCGTAAACATTACCTTTTTCTATAGTAAACGATAAATCTTTTACAGCGGTAAGGTGCCCGAATTTTTTGGTAAGATGATTGACTGTTAGAATAGTACTCACGTCAAGTGTTTTTTGATTGGTTACGTATACTTGACGATAAACTTGACGGAATGTTACAAAAGAAATTAATTTCTTGTTGCCCTGAAGGTAATTCGTCTGTTAGTGATTACTGTTGTTGGGGTATTAAAATTTACAGTAACCGTCTCTGACGGGTCATCTGTAGTAATATTAGTATCGGTTTGATCTTGAGAATTACTAATATTATTGGTGTATGTTGCAGTTTGCGTATTAACATCTGGTAAAGTAACCCTTGTTACTAAAGTCAAAGTTTCTAAATCTCCGCTGTCCATACCACCTACAGACCAGTCTGGATAAGAAAAACTCCCTTTTGAAACTGATGATGATATCAATGAAATACCGTCAGGTAAAACATCTGTGATTACAAGATTAGAAACTGAATTTATCCCATAACTTTCTACCGTAATGGTAAAGGTTACCGTTTCGCCATCGCTAACGGTATTCTGGTCAGCCACTTTTTTGATGACCACATCTGGGTCACAATAATAAGCGGTCAAGGGTTGAGAATCATAAGTACAACCACCTTTTGTAACTCTTACATAATAATCGCCAGCTTGTGTTGGTGTATATGTTGCACTATTTGCTCCAGCAATTAACAATCCATTTTCAAACCATTGGTAATCATCAAAATTTGGATTAATTACTTCGACTTCAGCGGTTGGTAGACATCCACCGCCAGTAACCTGAAGATCAACTTCTGGTACGGTATCAAAACCTGAAAAATAACCGGCAATACCTCTTGCGCCACTAAAGCCTATGAAGCCTACGGCTATAGGACCTGTTGATTCTACCGTAACATCTCCTGTTAAATTTGGGACATAGTATGTTTTCCATAAAGTGGTACCTGCTACTGCAGAAGAGGCGGGGAGGGTTACGGGACCGCTGCCATCCTCAACTGTAATATTTGCATCTGGTGTTGAGGTCGAGGCAATTAAAGTTACGCCGCCTGTCATTGTAATCCCGGCTGCATCTTCTATATGTGTAATATTATCTACCGTATCTGGTAACAAGCAGTTTACGGGAGCAATAAAGTTTAGTCCTTGTGTATAAATAGCACTTGCACCTGCCATTAATTGATAGGCATACGCATCTTTAGAGGTGGTAACATACATATTTCCGCCAGCTGAGGAAACAGAGTAATTACTCTCAGGTATCTCAAAATAATCACCATCGTTAATCGTTGCTATTGGCGTGGTAGAACCATTGACATAAATTGCTGTTCCGTTTTGTGTACCTATAATAATTGGTATTTCTGTTTCACTTGTTCCGTTTCCTCTTATAAAAACGTATTCTTTACCAAGTTTGTTTTGGGGTACAGGTTGATCAATAGCAGCATCTCTACCAGAGTAACCTACCCTTGCACCTGTATTTAGACCACCATTACTAATAACGATTGGGTTGTTGGAAATGACATCGGCTCCTAACCAACCATCTGCATTTGCAGGCGTTTCAGCAACATATGCTTCAAATACAAAAGATTCATTTGCATCTAAATTTATAGTATAGCTATCGTCTAGAATTCCATCTCGGTCGGCTCCTAATCTAAATTCACAATCTGGGTCATAACCTGAAAGCGTTACCGTAGTACCGTCTTCTGTTGCCATTATACCTAAGGAATTCGTTAAACTGGTTTGAGTTCCCTTGTTTGGTGTTCCTCCCCATTTAAAATGTGTTCCCATTGCTTGCCTTCCTTTACTGGTCAGGGAAGTTGCTTGTGCGCCAGATCTACCTCTATAATTCGCATAGAATTTTTCTCCCCCCGGAGCTTCTAATCTTAAACCTCCACTGGTAAGAACAATACCGGTATTGGCGTTGGTCATCATGGTTATATTATTGTCGCCATTTGATAGTGTAATTTCTTGCGGTGTAGTTTTGGAAATAGACGCAGTACTATATACGGTAGTAGATGTACCTTGGTAAACATTTACCGAAAATGCGGTAGTTTCTGGGGTAGATAAATAAATACTCTGTTGTGTTACAGCCTGATTATTTCCTCCTTGTTTTAATGGTGGTAAATAATGAAGGTCACTCAACTGGGAAAAGCCAGTTATGGTAACCATCATAAATAAAATAAATAAGACTGTTTTTTGCTTCATTATCAGCTTGTAGGGGGATTCTACATTTCAAATAAACTTAAATAGTGATAAAACCACAATATTTAGTTGTAAAACCCTAGTTTTAAGTTGTTATCTGTGAGAAATAAGAGGTGGCTATAATTCCACCTCTTATTATTTTTTTATCTATATAATGTGAAATTACCTACAAACTCCCTAGTGTCGGCAGCACCATTTAATTTAATGACGTACCAGTAATCTCCTGTCGGTAGCTCATTTTCCTGATAGAATCCGTCCCATCCATCTTCATTATCCTTGAAGGTGAAGACTGAACGACCGTATCTGTCATAGATGCTGATGAATATTTCTGGATAAACCTCTATGTTTTCTGGCATCCAAAAATCGTTTTGACCATCGCCATTCGGAGTAAAGAAATTCGGAATTTCTATATCAATGAATTCAATGAAAATACTTTCTGTAACCTCACATCCATTTTCATCAATAACAGTAATGTCATAGGTGTCTGTTTCGGTTATATAGAATATATTTTCTGAACCTTGTTCAACACCACCTATATAGAACGTATAGTTTTCTTTTCCTCCTACAGCAGTAGCAGTAATTTGGTTAATATTACTTTCTACAACCGTAAGCTCTAACGGATCAAAAGCTTCTATAACGACATCATAAGTAGCAATACATCCATTTGCATGAGAAATACTGATATAATGATTACCAGGAGTTAAATTACTGAAACTACCATTTAATTGCATTTCTAATGGATCTACGGTGTCCAAACCAAATAGAATATCATTTTCAATACTTGGATCGTTCAAAGTAATGCTCACATAATTAGTAGGACTATTATTACCATCACATTCATAGACTGGTTCAACAACGGCACCTAAATCAACACCGGCATCTATAGTAACGATTATTGTTTCTTCACAACCTTGAGCATCTTCTATGTAAATGATGTAATCACCAGCAGCTAAGTTTGTAAAACTCATTCTGTCTAGAACAAAATCTGTTTCACTCTCTAAACGAGTGCTATATGGAGCGGTACCACCTATTATGGTTAAATCAATAGTTCCGTCTTCTTCATCTACACAAATTTCAGGAGTGCTTTCTGTTGTTATTTCTAACACTTCTGGTTCTACAATGGTAGCTTCAATTAGCTCAAAACAACCGTTAGAATCTTGAGCGATAATAATATAATCGCCTGGTGCTAATTCGTCGAATGTATTGTCATCGCTAAAACGATCTAAGTTTGGCGAGATTGCATATTGATATATTCCTGATCCACCAAGCATATTAACCGTAATGCTACCATCTTCTTGTCCATTACAGGTAACATCGTTGATAGTCGTATTGGCCGTGTCGATAACCAATGCTTCAGGTTCTGTGATATTGATCAATGCAGATGACTCTTCACAATCATCACTTTGAACCCTTACATAATATGGTCCTGCCAATAAATCGGTGAACAAACCAGTTGCTTGATTTGGACTAACCTCATTGGTAAAACCTGCATCAGAAAATAATGCATATTGATAATTACCTAATCCACCTTGTGCTTCTGCATTGATAACCCCGCTATCATCACCGTTACAGCTAATGGTAGGGTTGTCGTTATCTAAGGTAACAGTTAAAGGAACAATCGGGTTTATAGTAACGCTATTACTTATAACCGATACACAACCAAAACTATCTTGAATATAGTACTGATATGAATTTGGTTGAACACCTGTGAATAAATGGGAGTTAGGACCATTGGTTTCGTTCATGGCATTGAATGCAGACGTACCATCTATACTCCACATATATGGACCTGTACCACCAGAAGCGGTTAATAAAAGTTGTGCATCATCTAGGCAAGTTGCTCTTTGCTCAGTAACTAATTGGCCTCTAACTTCTACTGGTTCAGCAATTTCAACAATATTCGTTTCATCAGAACAATTTAAGTCATCTAGAACAGTAACACTGTAATAGCCTGATCTTAAATTCATAAATGTTGCTGTAGTCTGAGAACTAGATGTCTGTAAAAGGTTAGCTCCAGCTCCGTCACCATCATAGGTGTTAAGAATGTATCTGTAATTTGTGGATACTGTTCTTGGTGTAAACGCCGCTGTAATTATTCCGTCCGTATCACCTTCGCATTCTAAACCTACAACTGTTTGAATATTAGCAGCAATTGGTTCTGGAGGCGTCAACGTAAATGCATTGGTAAAGGTTTCTGTACAACCTAAACTATCGGTTACTTCTACGGTATATTGACCGTCACTTAAACCTGTAAATAAATTACCGTTTACTTGATTTGCCGTATAAGTTGTTGTTGAACTAACATGTGTTAAAACAATATCGAAGGGCGCTTCACCACCATTAGGTGTAATATTTGCAGTACCCATGTCATTATTACAACCTACATCTGTAGTTGCAATGGTCGCTAAAGTTATTGCGGCACTAGGTGATGTTATCGTAAATGATCTTTCTTGTACACATTCCGGAGTTCCAACTTGTGAAGCTCTTAAAACATAGCTACCTGCTGCTACCGGAATAGAAGCTGTTGTTCCTGTTCCTGCAAAAGTAGCGGCATCATCTGTACGTGTTGTAGCTGTGCCATCTGCATTTACAACTTCCCAGTTGAAATCACCCGTATAGGTAGCGTCGGTAAACGTTACCTCTATAGCACCATCGGTTCCAAAACATACTACATCAGAAAGCTTATTAACCTCAATACTAAATGTATTAGGGTTTTCTACGATATGAGTTCGTGTTATTTCACAACCTGTAGTTACATTTTTAATACCAATCGTGTACGTGCCAATTGCCAAATTCGTAAATACATTATCACCTGTTTGGTATGTTGCAGATGGTAATATTCTAAACTCATAGTTAGCAAGATTTGCCGTGGTATTGGTAACTGTACTATTTACATTAATAGTAATGTTTTCACCACTGTTTACACAATCTAAATCTCTATCTACATTTACAGTTGCATCAATAAATGTATCATAAGGGTCTATGGTAACAATATGTTCTGCAGAACAACCTTCGTCATCATATACACGAACAATAATATCACCACCAGCCGCATTTGTGTGCGTATAGGTTAATGCAATACTGTTTTGTAGCACAGTTGAAGTGGCATCATCAATGAATTCAAAACGATCATATGTTCCGCTTCCACCATTAATTAAACTTGCGTCTATTGTTATTGTGGCATTATCACCATCATTTCCGTTAGCACAACCAAATTGATCAGGAACAGGAGCTGTAAATGTTACGGCTGTATTTTCAGCTACAACCACAGTTTTTAATGTCGGACAGTTATTCGGACCTCTTGCGGTTACATCATATGATCCACCTGGAAGCCCGGTGAAAGATTGTGTCCCAGCATCCCAAGATGCGCTAGCAGGCATTGGATCTAATACATAGGTCAACGGATTGTTACCGTTATTTACTTGAACCAACTCTATGCTACCGTCATCAGCACCTGAACAGCTAACCTCAATAGGAGTTGCCGTGAAATCTGGAAGAATGGCCGCAGGTATGGTTACATCAATAGTTCTAAAACAATTTGGTGATGCGGTACCAATATCATAAACATTAATTGTGTAAATGGTATCTACAGTGTTGTCAGGTACGCTAACTGCTACGTTCATGGCCCCACCAGTAAGTGTCTGTCTTGTTTCAACATCTGCTGATGAGCTGTCAAGAATTTCAAACTCATAATTTCCAGAACCTGAAATACCTTCAATAGCTATTTCAGCCTCAAAACCAGCACCACAACCTAATTGTTTATCTAAGGTAGCCGATGCTTGTAGGGTAGGGTGTACCACTATATTGGTATCTTCTGTACAACCTGTAGCATCTTTTATAAATACAGTATAGCTGCCAGCAGCTACGGTATTGTATATGCCGCCGTTGTTTTGATACGTACTACCACCATCAATAGAATAAAGAATAGTGCCTGTTCCTGTAGCATTTATGGTAACCGATGCATTGGTATCGCAATTTGAAATTACTACGTCATCAATAACCGGTGCAGCCGTAAAACTCATGGTAACAGCATTAAGCGGATACGAACAACCATATTGATCTTCGACGTTTACGGTATATGTTCCTGCAGGAGAACCTGCTGGTATTTCTATAGGGTTATCACCTGTTGCTGTAATAGTAGTAAAAGTTGCAGGACCCGTAATGGTATAGAAGTAATCACCTCCACCGCCTTGCACATTTTCTATTAATATTAATCCAGGGTTTTCACAAGAAATATCTTGTTCGGATTTTGCGACTCCTGTAATTATTTCTAACTCATCTAAAATAGCATTTTCACTTGCACTAATACATTGTTGTGCACCACCGCTGTCTATTTGTGTTACTTGAATATAGTATTCATTTGGAGAAAGTCCTGTTACGGTAATGGTGTTGCTGTAGGCTATTACCCCTGTACTTTGATCAACTATATTATCATCGGTATCAAATAAAGTCCATTGCATGCTAGGTTCGGTCAGTCCATCTTCATCAACTATTGTATAAGTGATTTCACCATTGTTTGCAGAACTACAAGAAGGGTTTATTTCTGGAGTAATGGTCATCGGTAAACCACCTGCAATATCATTTACGTTAACCGTACTTTGCCTAATACAAGTTACTGGTGTATTGTTATCTCTAACATAGAAAACATAGGTTCTACCAGGTATTAAATTGGTAAATTCATACATACCATGGCCTGCGGTTACTGTACTGCCATCTAAAGCAATAGATCCACCGGCGTACCATGTAGCGGTACTTTCATCGAAATTTGAAGGGTCACTTGAAAAAGTATATTCGTATCCTGGTACTCCTTCACCACCTTGTACTTTTACTTTTAATTCATCGCAATTTTCAACTACGGATGAAGTCGTAATATCTAAATCATCTAATGGATAAGGAATGATTTCTCTTGGTAAATCTGTTTGACAAATTAAATTGCCGCTACCGTCAATTGTTCTAATTGATGGGAACACTTCATCTCCAGAAGACAATCCGGTTCTAAAACTAGTTCCTGTTTGCCATGTACTACCACCATCTTGACTATATTCTATAGTACCGGTTAAACCTGTAGTTACGTTTGTAAAGTCGAAACCAAAATCGGTATCCAATCCGCTACAATCACTTGCATAAGCCAATACAATATCTGCAGTAAGTTCATCAGGTGCGGTTATCGTCACAGATTCCGTTTCAGAACATCCGCCTTCATCGGTAATAATTACATCGTAATCACCTGGAGCCAGGTTATAGTATGTTTTAGTAGTTCCTACAACATTATTTTGTACTTGATCTGGTGTACCGTTAGTAATATCTACCAATCGGTAATCGTAAGGAGATAGTCCGTCGTTAATAGTAACTTCAATATTACCAGTGCCATCATGACAATCTGGGTCTGTTGCCACAGCTGATATATCCAATACTGGGTTGGTAGCAATGGTTTCGGTTACCATAGTTTGGCAAGCATCGGTACCATTAGCTTTGTCTCTTACGTAAATATCATAATCTCCAATATTAGCTAGTGCAACTGTTGTTGAATTACTAATTGAGAAATCAGCGTCAGTTACTGTATTTCCAGTAGGAACAAAGGCATACATGAAATTATTGTCACCACCTGATGCAGTTGCCGTTAAACTACCATCGCCACATAAACTTGCATTTACAGGTACTACGCTTAATGAAATAGTCGGAGCTATTGTTATTGATTGTATCGCTGAAGCACAACCAAACTCATCATTGACCTCAACATCATATGTACCTTCAGTTAAATTACTGAATGTATATGTTACGTCTGTAATTGTTGAAGGCGTTTGCCAAGCTCCACCGTTAATTCTAAAAGAGTAATTACCATTACCATCGGTTACTGTTGCTGTAACAGTACCATTGTTTTGACCGTCATAACATTGCGTTGCGGTTAAGTCAAAAGCAATTGTATCTGGCTGAACCACAGTTACAGTTGTTGTTGAGATTACTTCACAATTATTTTGATCTCTTACTCTAACATGATAATCGCCTGCAGGTACATTCAAGAATTGTGCTGATGTACTAAAGACTCGTATAACAGTATTATCCGTTAATTCTAATTGATATTCATAACCAGGTGTGCCTTCATCTGCAGATGCTTGCAAAGTAGCACCTGTATTAAAACATGTGAATTCTGCTTTTTGTTCAAGATTTGCAGTTAATGCATTTGGTGATGTCAACGTAACCGAAGTCGCTGAGGTTGCCGTACATGTATTATCGTTTATTTTTTCGACCATAACACTATACGTGCCATCGGCAAGAGTTGTTGGTGTAGTAATCGGAGATGTTGTTTCCGTAACCCAAGTTGCTCCATTATCAATTGAATATTGATAACCTGCGATAGGATCAAAATTAGAAACTTCAAAACGGATACTACCATTGTCACTTCCATTACAAGTTGGGTCAGTACTACTTAAAATAGCTACTTCAAAAGTTTTTCCTGTTTCTACAACAACTGTAATATCTTCTGTTTGCTCACATAGCTCAGGAGTCTGTGAAGCTTGAATATCATCTAATACCAAGAAGTTACCATTATCACTATTAAGGTTGGTACGTAATACAACACCAACTGCCGTGTTTGCACCTGGGTTAAAAGTAACCGTTCTTAGGTGCCAGTCGTCTGCATTGTTGTTTTGAGGAATAGCTGCTGTTGCCTGACTACTGATTACAGTGCCTGAACCGTCAACTAATTCTACCAATATCTCTGGATCGTTACCCGAAGCATTGTCAATTAATATGTTGTAAGCGTAGAATGATATCGTTATTTCTTGATTTGGTAAAGCTTCTAACCCTGTTCTTGACCATAAAATATTATTATCTCCGGCTGAGGTACTTACCCCAATTGCCATAAACCTACCATCTGTTAATCCAGAATGATCGTTAGGACTTCTCCAAGATGCATTTGGGTTGGTTATTCTGTTCGTTACTGCATATTCTGCATTTACAAGAATCCCTGCAGGACCTAAATTACAATCGGTATCTGTACCATCTTGTGGTTCGTAGCAATATCCTGTACCTATTTCAGCAATCTGCGTAGTTACACCGGCTCCAAAATCTTCAAGGAAAAGTGTACTTTGATCAGCAGCTATTAAACTTGTATAGCCAACAGTAATAGTCTGTGTACCAGATGCGACATTATTGAAAATATTACTATCTAATGGTGTGTTGTCGGTACCGTTTAATTTATAGGTATATGTAAAGTCTGTAGTGTTAGAAGGGGTAATTGTTACTGCGCCGTCCCCATCGCACTCATAAGTAATATCATTCGTAAAAGTAGGGTCTATAGCTGCTGTAGGTACCGTGATTTCTAAAGGTGTCTCACAACCCAAAGCATCTGTTATCGCTAATTGATAGTTGCCAGGTGTTAAACGTCTTTCATCAATTGAAGAGAAAGTGTTTCCACCATCAAAACTATATTGATACGGAGCTTGACCACCACTACCATTTAATATTTTAACCAAGGCTGTTGGTATTGTTGCACCAGATGTATCGCAAGAAGCATCTTCTATAATAGAAGGTGATGCCGTTAACGTGAATGGTTGGGTAACTTCATATTCGTAAGTCTCTGTACAACCATTACCGGCAGTACCACTAGAATCCATAACAGTAATCGTATAATTACCAGCCGAAATATTATTAAAGAAATTTTCTGTTTGGTAAGTTGTTCCATCATCAAGACTATATTGATATGGTGCATTACCACCAGAAGCGGTAATCGTCAATACAGATGTAGAAGAATCTGCACATGTAATATCTGTATTTGTTGCACCTATAGTGATAGTGCCCAAATCTTCCATCGTTACTACATTCGAGAATCCGTAGCATCCATTATCATCTCTGATTACGAATACATACTCTCCATCTTCATTCGGGATGTATGTTGCAGGAGTACCTTCATATCCGAATAAAAATGTTGAATTTGATGTAAAATCAGAATCAGGAATTGTAGTTTCGTCAGTATATGGAGCAACACCATCTTTACTATAGATAGCATATTCATAACCTGATGTACCACCTGTTGCCGTTAAATTAATTACGCCGGAAGTACATGTTATATTATCTTGATTCGTTGCTGTTAATCTTAGCTCGGGAATTTCGTCTACCGTAATAGTACGTTCATCGCTACAACCATCTGTAGTGGTTGTTACAATAACATAATCATCTGCTGAAAGCCCTGTAAATGTATGTGTGTTGTCAGAAGAAAGTAAATTATTAGCTACCAAGGCTCCTTTACCACCGCTACCGTTATCGAAGTAAAGCTCATAGCTATATTCTGGTGAAACGTTCAATGCCTGTATAGAAATTGTTCCTGCATCTGTACAATCAAATGGAGTTGAAGCTATTGTTGTTTCAAAAATTCTTTCTGCAATACCTATTTCTTCGGTTTCAAATACACAACTGTTCTCAATTGGTGCACCCGTTGAAGGATTCAATTGTGTAATTTGTACTATGTAGGTTCCGCTAGTTGCTATAGCAAAATTTGGACCTTGACCAGCACTAAATGGTACTGCGATTGAATTATTCTCAACATCATATAACTGATAACCGTAACCGCTACCTAAATCTATTACTCTTATAGAACCTTCGGTATCACAAATGATATCAGAAGAAGCTGGTTCAGGAATATCTAATGTGTTTTGGTATGCGTTGAAATAGAATCTACTGAAACATCCGCCTTCATAACCTATAACAACTCTATATTTACCACTTTCGGTAACTGTAAAATTATCGGTATCTGTTTCTTCGTTCCATGTCCATCCACTAGCTGTATTCGCACAATTATCGCTTATATCACCGCATGTTTCAGTGGTACAACTATTTTCATCAAGTTTCTCCCACTTTATGGTTAAAGCATCGGTTATACCTAATTGAATAAATGCACTATCGGTTTCACCACAAAGGAAAATATGTGGCATTGAGTTGTTATCATTGGAACAGGTAACGGTCTCTCCCTGAATATCATTATCAGGATTACTGTCACTATTCACTTGGTTTAAATAACTAATGATAGGATTGGTCTGTGTTTCACCATAACGCTCAACAGTAATTAGTTCAGTATGGTTGGCACAGCCAGAAGTTGATGTTTTCTCAACAATGTAGTTTCCTATAGTTGTTACTGTTAATGTATTTGAAGTGCCGTCATCTAAAATTGTATCTCCAGCATCTATAGCACCATTATTATTTGTGTCAATTGCCCAAGTGTAGGTATCAAAACCTATACCAGCAGAAAGTGTACCGCTAGCACCGCAAAGTTCTACCGTACGTGCAACGCTACAATTTGCCAAAGCATCAGAAACATTGTTGGTCGCTACCTCTAAAGTAGTAGTACAAGCACCTGCAGGGTTACTACCATCTTCATCAGAAAAAGTGTTGGTATTTAAAGTACCCGAATAATTTGCATACGCATGATTCTCTAATTGAGATGCACATGCCGATACAAATTCAGAACAGTCGCCGGCAATGGAAACCGTTATTTTTATCTTATACTCAGGATCATCGATTTCAACCAAAGCATCTGGTATAGTAAATGTTATGGTTCTAGTATTTTCTACATAACTACTGGTTACACCAGGGGCATCGTCAATATTTATATCATCTAAGCTTATATTGTCTGGTAATACATTTTTGATAGTAAAACCGGTTGCATGATCATCGCCTATATTTTGAAGTCTTAATACATAATTGTAAGTGTCACCTAAATCTACATCATCTCCATTAATATCTGTACCACCTAATAATTCAGAGGTGTTACCTAAAACAATTACCGGTGCAAATACTTGTGTATAAGATGCTGCATTTACGGTACCATCGATTGGATTAACTGCAGGAACTCCTGTTCCATATTCACCACCATCACCACCATCAGTTGCATCATCTTTATAATATTCGTTGGCATCACTACACCCGTCATCATCGCTATCTAAGTCTAAAGAATCGGGGTAGCCATCGCTATCGCTATCACAACCTGCAGTTAATAATGTACCTCGTAATATTGTCGGACCCTTAAGTACTTGACCAATAGTAACGGTATTAGCACCAGATGTATTCCAAGAAGTTGTGTTCGCTGGGGTGTCTAGAACCATGGCTTCTAAAGGACTACCAGTAGTTCTTTTACCGAACAATTCGAAATCTCCATTTTGATTTATTATGATTCTTAATACAGGATCACTAATCGATCCGCTAATGGTCCAAACGCTTGGGTTACCATTTGTACCGTGCATAGAGCCATCAAGGTAGCGTGCTGAATTGCCGGTAACGCCATTTTCAAACTGTACCTCACCAGCTACATCGTTACCATTAATATCTAATGTGAACGAATTGTCTAATTCGTAAATATCAAGAATAAGATAATTATTGACACTCATTAAATCGCTTGTAACCGAATCTCCGTTACTAATATTTACCGATAGCATATCGCACTCAACTTGGTCATAAATACCGTCATTGTCATCATCTAAATCAACGATATCAATTACACCATCATTGTCAAAATCATTATGAACTAGAATATGTGCAGATTGACTGTCTTCTGTGATATTTGCATCTATTTGATCTTGAGTGTTAGTTGCTGTATTCGTCAAGCTAAGTAAAGGCAATGTGTTGATTTCGTCTGCAGTTACTTCTAATGTTAAAAAGGCAACTTCACCAGGTTCTAAAGTGCCGATGTTCCAAATGCTACCGCTCCAAGATCCTGTAATAGTAGAAGCCTCTTTCAAGGTCAACCCTGCTGGAATATTATCTGTGATTTGAATATTAGTAATGGGTAAATACCATAAGTTTTCTGCTCTAATGGTAAAAGTGGCGGTTTCGCCTTCTGTTATTTCAGATTGATCAACTGTTTTTTCAACTTGAAGATCTGGCTCACAATAGAAAATTTTAAGAGTTTGAGAATCGTATGTACATGGTCCTTTTGTTCCTCTTACGTAGTAATCACCAGCAACAGTAGCTGCATAATCATATGCATTTGCTCCAGGAATCGCTACTCCATCAAAAAACCATTGGTAGGCATCAAAATTGTCATCTGATGCTTCAAAAATACTTGAGCCTGCAAAACAATCTCCCGCGGTACCACCATTAATTTTTAGTACTACTTCTGGTACAGTATCAAACCCAGAAAAATATCCTGCAACACCACGAGCGCCATTAAACCCGAAAAAACCAATAGCCATTGGTCCGGTTGATGTCACGTTAATATCACCATCTAAGTTTGGAATGTAGAACGTTTTCCAATCATCTGATCCTGCAACAGCGTCAGAAGCTGGTTTAGAAATCTCTACACCATTTTCAAATACCTTTACATTGGCATCTGGGGTATTAACAGAAGCAATAATAGTTAGGCCACCGGTAACAGTTGTACCTGCCATGTTTCTAATATCTGGTATATTGTCCATTACATCTGGTAATAAACAGTTTACCGGTGCTACAAAGTTTAGACCTTGTGTGTAATTTGCAGTTGCACCCGCTAAACTTTGATAGGCATAAACATCTTTAGAGGTCTGTACGAACATATTCGCACCTGCCGAATTACTGGAGTAATAAGTACTTGGTATTTTGAAGTATTCGCCATTGTCAATGGTTGCAATCGCTGTTGCATTACCATTTACAAATACTTGTGTGTTGTCTGCCGTAGCAATTACTAAAGGGAATTCTGTTAGTCCGCTACTAGAACCATTACCTCTAATAAATACGTAATCTTTTCCTAATTTATTGATAGGTACTGGCTGATCTATACCGGCATCTCTATGACTTTGACCATCTTGACTACCAAAGTTCATTGATCCATTACTAATTACTATATCTTTTGTAGCTACAATAGAAGCACCGATCCAACCATCTTCATGAGCTTGTGTTGGTGAAGTACCTATATAGGTTTCATATACAAAAGATTCATTGGCGTTTAATGTTATCGTATGAGAGTTGGCGGTGATACCCGCTCTGTCATTACCTACTCTAAATTCGCAACCAGGGTCATAACCAGATAAGACAACGGTAGTGTTGTCTTCGGTTGCCATAATACCCAATGTATTAGATTTAGATACTTGAGCACCTTTGTTAGGCACACCGCCCCATTTGAAATTAGTACCCATTGCTTGTCTACCCTTTGCTGTCAGTGATGCAGCTTGTGCACTAGAATTACCTCTGTAATTGACATAAAATTTTTCTCCACCTGCAGAAATAAAACGTAAACCACTATTAGAAAGTACCGTTCCGGTATTTGCATTGGTTACAAGGGTAATATTGTTATCACCGTTTGGTAAAGTCCATAAAGCAGGGTTAAGCCTGTCAATGGTAAATGTTTGTACAATTGTGTTAGAAGTACCTTGATACGCGTAAACGTTGAAAGGTGTTGTTTCTGGAGTAGATAAATGAATGGCTTGGTTCTGTATAGCTGCATTATTTTGACCTTGCTTCATTGGGGGTAAATAATGAAGGTCGCTCAATTGTGCAGTTCCTAAAAAGGAGCTTAATGCAATTAGAAGAAACAGTAAGAATTTAATGTTCGTGTTATTCTTAGTAATCATCGGTATGGTTTCAAGTAGTACTAAAACAAATAAAGCACCCTTTTAGCTCTTGGCTAAAAAAATGTTGTATAAGTGGGATTTATGTTACTGTAGGCACAAATTCTATATGCTTGTTGAATTATATTGGGCTTAATTGTTTATTTTGGAAGTAAATTTGTAGCATGTCAGAAGAAAGATTGATGTCGAAGAAAAAACCCGCTTACCCTGTAAGTGAGGCCTTGGATGGCTATTTGGAACATTATAGCAGAAAGATTGAAATACCTATTTTTTACGACGATTTGTTACGATTTTCAGGGTCGGTGGTCGTCTATGATAAAAATGACGAGGACACCCTTTGGGTACGTGCGTATTATTCCGAATTTGATAGGAAGGAAATTGATGATAGTTTAAAGAAAGTTTATTCTATTTTACATTCTGATGGTAGTGATAATATTCATCAATATTTAAATGTAGATGCCGTTGATTTTTGCACGTTTGGTAACTCTAAACCTTTTAGAATTAAAGTAAGAAATATATTGAATGATAATTTCACCTATTTCTACATTAAAAAGACGGATGCATCTCGTATTTATGGCTTAGAATTAGAACATATGCTTTCGCCATACAACCTAAATTTTTTGGTGTATAAAGACACTTTAATTGAAGAGCATATTGCAGGTATACCTGGCGATGAGTTTATAAAGCATAATTTGCCTAAATGTACCCCTAGAGAAAAAGCGCAACTGGCAAAAGAATTCGTAAAATTCAATGAACGTTGTATGATTCGATTACTTGGCGATATGCGTTCATATAACTATGTAATTGTACCTACGCATGATTTTGACCACGTGGTTTATAAAATACGTGCCATCGATTTTGATCAGCAGTGTTTTGAAGGGAAATTGAAGGTATATAGGCCTCAATTTTTTAAAGAGAACTATAAAATGGTTGAGTTGGTGCGTAATAAGTTGACTCATGATTCTGTAGATCAATATAAATTAGAAGAACGTTCAATGGTCGCCAAGAGAATTTTGAGCTCTGGAAATAGAATTAAAAAATTACGAGCGATATGTAAAACCGATGAAATTTCTACTCCAGAAAATATAGCGATGTTAAGAGAACAAATAGAAGTTCTTACGATGGATATGGATTTTCAGACCTGTAAAACTATGGGCGAAGTACTAGATTTAGCATTGAATTTTGTTCGTAGAAATTATGAAGATGTAAGTGTAAAACAAATTATAGAACACAATATTAAAATCAATAACTAAAGTATAATTTACTAGTTAATTATTTAAAAAGCCCATTATTTTCTTAAGAAAATAATGGGCTTTTTAACTGTTTTAAGCTCAGTAATCTTAAAGAAAACTAGCTCTTTTGTTCTTTGTTAAAGTATACTAAGTAGTAATACATCTGTCTTTCTTCATCCCAGCCTTTTTCAACAAATTTCTCTGCAGATTCTGGGTTTATGAAGTCCATTTTAATTTGAATATTGGTATCCAAATTAATAACATTCTTAATCTTTTTACGAGCATCT
The DNA here is from genome assembly GCF_030547005.1 of Maribacter sp. 1_MG-2023. Taxonomy (GTDB): domain Bacteria; phylum Bacteroidota; class Bacteroidia; order Flavobacteriales; family Flavobacteriaceae; genus Maribacter. The sequence continues at coordinate 510,595 of NZ_JAUOPN010000001.1, forward strand.
GATACCGCCTTGTTGGCAATGTCGAACGTAGAAACATCTTCAATACTGAATTTCGGACCTTTCTCTGCTTTGTAATGTTTAAATTCAGGAATCAACTCTGGATTTTCCATTACCTCGTTTAAGAAAGTAGTCTCTTCAAAAGCATCATTTTTTGCAAAGTGGTTTACAGCACGGTTCATGAATAAAACCTCTTGTTGCTTGTCTTCTGCTGGTAAAACAACCTCTTTGGCAAAGTCTTGACAAAATTTCAAGTAGTTTTTTGTCTTAAAGTTATCATCTGAAAGTGGTTCAACACCTAAAAAATTTTCTATCCAATACTTGGTGTCGTACTTATTACTATCTACAGAAAGTACTTTGTAACCCTCTTCTTTTTCAACGTTGAAGATTAAACACCCTTTATCTAATTTATTGATATTGATACCTTGTTGAATTACGATATCTAAATTGCTGTTCTTTTCTTCGAACTGAATAAAATCGTGTTTTAACTCACTCTTAAAAATACCAATGGCATCTACTTTTTTGTTGTCTAAAAGTAACCCAGAAAGGAAAGCAACATATACTTCACCACTTTTAATATGTGGGTGGTTAGATTGCTCGAATAATAAAGAAGCTACTTTTTTAGAATTCAAATGAGCTTTTGAAGGGTCTTCAAAAACTTCACTTACTATTTTGTATAATTCGTTGAATTCAACATCAACTTCATTAGCTAGTTTATAATAGTTCTCTTCTTTTTCTCTAAAAGGTTTAAAAAAGTATTCTTTTAGTAAACCAGTTGTTTCATCGTTAAGTCTAAATGGTTCTTCTGAAAGAAAAACACCTTCATTCTTATTTTTGTTACCAACTCTATGTATAGAAATACTTTCAATTTGGGTAGCATAAAGATTAATCATAAAATGTTCTAAATTAAATGGTTAGTAAGCGGAAATGTATTTTTAACTCGATAATTGATATATGAATCCTCCGACTCTTGTGTCGAAGTATAATTTATGTTTTCAATTCGATACCTCACGGGTTTGCCCTGAGGTCATTTACTGAAATTTAGTTCCAATTTTCATCGAAATCTAAATCGTCGTAATTTTCAAAAGTATCATCGAAATCGAAATTGTTTTTCTCTGCTTCAAAATTCTTTTCTGGTGGAGTTTCTGGTAATTCACCAAATGTAAAAAGTACATTAGGGTAAGAGCGGCCATCTTCATTTTCTTGAATATCTGCAAGCTCAACGAAAAACGTCCACATGTTCATGAAATCATAAACATAAATCAGTTTAGGGTTGTTCTCGGTCATGATATCCTCTAAAAAGGTTTCATTCATTAACCGTACATCAGAACCAGATTCGCTCATATCAAAAAGTGCAATCTCCTCGTCTTGTTTCCACTCTTCATCACAGGTGTAAAAAGACGCCATTTCATTACCTAAAAAACCAAATGCTTGAGTAATGGCATTATGAAATTCTTCTAATGAATTGTGGGACTCAATCTCTAAATCTCTGAAAATATCTTCTTCAGCGTCTAGAATTATACGAATTTTATAAATCATACCTTAATTTTTGTGGGTCGGCAAAGTTACGAAGTTTTGGAATCTTTTCTAGGCATTAATGCATCTAAAAGTATGTAGAATTGAACTCCGAATAAGATAGAAGCTAAAACAAGATGTAACGGCTGACTAGCAAACGGAAAATCTAAATAGTTCATGGCAATACCCGTAAATACTTCAACTACCAGTAAAAACAAGACCCAGTAAATTTTAAAGTGCCCTAAATCTAACTTTGTAATTCTATATGCTAAGAAAGCGTTTACTAATATGACAATAATAGAAAATGAACGGTGTATATAAAATAGTAGTTCAGGGTTTCTCAACCAATGATCTCTAGCATCGTAACCGAAAATGTCTATTTGCTCGTCTATAAATTGTCGTACTTGGGTGCCCATAGCAATTTGAACAAGTGTCAATACTATTGCTACAATACTGATATTCAATACTAGTTTATCGTACTTAATACGTTTGTTCTCTTCATTTGCTAAATAGATAACATAAAGTAATATCGCTACGATTACTAATGCCATAAGCATGTGAACAGTAATTTTTGCAGGCTCTAAAACTGAGTATACAACCGTTGCGCCTAACCAAGCTTGAAAAACCATGCCTACAACCACTAACCATGATAGTATAGGTATACGCTTTTTCTTCTTCCAAAATTTAATAGACATTATTGCCAGTAAAAGGGTGGCAAGACCCGCTAAGGCACCAAAAAGCCTATTTATATATTCGATCCACGTATGCCATGGGTTAAACTCTGCGTAGTCATGTTTGGTATACGCTTCCCAATTTGCAGAATTGAACCAATCTTTTGTAGTAAATGACTCTTTAGAAACCTGTAAGGTTTCACGATAAATAATTACTTGACCCTTTTCAAATAATCTATCTGGTTGCCATTGTATTTCGGTTACCTCTGTTGGTGGTATATAGTAACCAAAACATTTGGGCCAATCTGGGCAACCCATTCCGCTACCTGTCATTCTAACTACGGCACCAGCGACAATCACTAAATAAACTAATACCAATGATGTTTTGGCAATTTTTCTAAATGTAATATCCATTCTATTTTGTACTCTGTAGACCTAATTCAGCACCCTTAAGATACATAAAATCTTGTGCTGCTTTATATTCATTTGGAATTTCTCCCTCTAAAATCGCTTCTTTAATCGCTTCTTTTATAATTCCGATTTCTTTCGAAGGTTTTAATGAAAAAGTTTCCATTATTTCTTCTCCACTAATAGGTGGTTGAAAATTTCTAACATGATCACGAGCTTCTACTTCTTCAATCTTTTGGCGGACAATTTTAAAGTTTTGATGGTATTTACGTTGCTTCTTCGGATTTTTAGTAGTGATATCTGCTTCGCATAAAGTCATTAAGTCTTCTACATTATCACCGGCATCAAAAACCAACCTACGAACAGCTGAATCTGTTACATAATCTTCAGATAGTATAATAGGTCTTGAACTCATTAAAACCATCTTCTGAACGAATTTCATTTTCTCGTTCAATGGCATACGTAAACGTTTGAATAATTTATAGACCATCTTTGATCCTACAAATTCATGCCCGTGAAATGTCCAACCAATTTTTTTATGGAATCTTTTGGTAGGTGCTTTACCTATATCGTGTAACAAAGCAGCCCAACGTAACCAAAGGTCATCTGTAGCTTCAGATATATTATCGACTACCTCTAAAGTATGCCAAAAGTTGTCCTTATGTTTTTGACCTTCAATTTCTTCTATACCTTGTAATGCGGTAAGCTCAGGTAAAATTAGCTCTAGTAATTCTGTTTTATGTAGTAACGAAAAGCCCAAAGAAGGTTTTTTGCATAACATAATTTTATGAAGCTCATCTAAAATTCGCTCATTAGAAACAATTTTTAGGCGGTCTTTATTTTCGGTAATCGCCTGTAAAGAGGGTAGTGCTATTTGAAAATCTAATTGTGTAGCAAAACGAATGGCCCGCATCATACGTAAAGGGTCGTCTGAATAGGTAATGCCTGGTTCTAGCGGAGTTTTTATAATCTTGCTCTCTAAGTCAGCAATACCGCCAAAAGGGTCAAGAAGGGCTCCGTAATTCGATTTGTTCAGCGAAAGCGCCAAAGCATTTATGGTGAAATCGCGTCTTTTTTGGTCATCTTCTAAAGTGCCATCTTCTACTATAGGTTTGCGACTATCGCGTTGATAACTTTCTTTACGAGCACCAACAAATTCAAGTTCTATGCCATCACTTTTGATCATGGCAGTTCCAAAATTCTTAAAAACAGATACTTGGGGTTTGCCTTCTAATTTAGAAGCAACTTTTTCGGCAAGTTTGATACCGCTGCCAATGACAACGACATCTATATCTTTAGGTATATTACGTTTTAAAAAATAATCTCTTACAAAACCTCCAATAACATAACAATCTACAGAAAGTTCTTCTGCGGCATCTGAAATAATTTTGAAAATTGGGTTGTTTAAAGCGTCTGTATAGCTCTCTTGCATGTTCTTAATCTCGAATAATCTTCACCGTACCATCATTAGCTAATCTAATAATTGACGAGGCAGAGCTATTCTGTTTCTCACGATGCAAATTTACCACATAGTCTACACCTTTTAAAATGGCTGAATCTATATTTTGGAAAGATTTTGGAGTAGGTTGTCCAGATACGTTGGCAGATGTGGATACAATTGGCTTTTTAAACTTACCGATCAGGTATTGGCAGAATTTATCTGATGCTACTCTTACGGCTAAAGTATTGTCTTCTGCTATTAAGTTTTTAGCCACACCACGGGGTTTGTCGAATATTATCGTCGTTGGCTTTGTAGAAAGGTCAATAATATCATAAGCAAGATCAGATACTTTCTCAACATGCTTTTCAAGCATAGCATCATTGGCAACCAAACATATCATTGCCTTACTATCATCGCGCTGTTTTAATTTATATATTTTTTCTACAGCTTTTTCATTTGTAGCATCACAACCAATACCCCAAACCGTATCGGTAGGGTAGAGTATGAGTCCGCCATTTTCTAGAACTTCTATGCATTTGTTGATTTCCTCTGTCATTTTGATAAAACAATTTCATTTAAATTATATTCTTTGTCTAAGGACAACCATTGCTCGGTATTTTTGTCTTTTGCCAAATTATCCTTTTTTAAGGCAAATTTTTGAGTCCCTATAATAGGAATAGGTTCTTTTGGGGTGTCTTTTGCCTGTATAGATATTGTTTTATTTAATAGTGACATAGCCTTGAACCATAAATCATCAGCTTTAGGAGCTAATTCTAATAATTTTTGGACATTTAAAACCTCTTTATGTAGTGATCTAGGAGGGTATAATATTCCCCACGCACCTATAGGTACAAATGCTTTAGGGTTTTTATTGGTGATGTATTGACTTCTCCATTTTTTAAAGGGAAGAGAATTGTTTTTGTCATCAAAATTAATATGAGAAGTTTTTACTCCTATTATGGATTTAGGATCTAGTAAATGTTGGTTATAAATTTTTGATAGCCATTCTTTTCTATACATTAAATCATCGTCGCAAGTAACAATACAATCTTTAGAAAAAGTTTCTAAGGTATGAATCAACTTTTTATGAGAACAATGTAAAGGTGAAAAACGGATTTCAAAAATATCTGATTCCATTTTTTTAACCTTCATTGGTAATTTATTTTTCATGTCTTCATTAATCCATAAAACGATTTTTTTTGGTAAAGTATTTTGGTTAAGTATACTCTTTATTACAAAATTGAGAGTGCTAAACCTTGAAGGAATTGAGGTTAATGAAATAATAATAGGTACTGAAGGTTTAGAGTTTTTTAGAAAAAAACTAGCAGGTGTTATGCTGTATTTCAAACTATAAAAAAGCGATAACGGTAATTCTTTAATGACTTTCATTGAATAATGTCTGTAATATATTTTTGACCTTTAGGTATTTTTGGTAATATAAAATAATCTCCAATTATTTTATTGTATTCTTCGGGTACAAATCTGCTTCTAGCATCCGAGGGATAAAAAGTCATTTCGCCAAATATTGTTCTACCTTCTATTGCATATAAATCTATTCTAACAAAAGGTAAATTATTTGCTAATTTTAAGGCAACCTCCTTCATTTCATTAAAGTTAGATGGTTTTTCAATCTCACCTTTGTAATGTTTTATATTTCCTTTAGAGAAATCTTGTTTTCTCCACTCCATATCGTAAAAACAACGGTAAGAATTTTTTCCATGATCTAAATCAATTTGAACAAATTTTGGAACACCATTAAAACAAAAAAATTTATAATCATTTATAATTTCTTGTCCCATTTCTTCTAAGTATTTTTCGACAAGTAGTAATGGTTTTACATCTTTATAAGCCCATTCCATACCTCCACGATAATACTGATTTTTGCTCATCCACTTATGAAGTAAATACTTCGATTTAGCAAGGTTAAGCTTAGTTTTATCTTTCACGATTAAATTAAAGTGAAAACCGTGCACACCTTTTATAACAAATTGTTTTGGAAGTGAGTCAAAATCAATTTTAGAAACTTTATCAAAAACACCAATTGTTTCATTGAGAATATGCTTACCTACCTTATTTTCAACATACTTTTTGACATTGTATTTATCTACTAATTGATTTAATATCTTTGGTCTGTAAAATACTTTATACCATGAGATTTTTTCATTGAAATCTTTTAGGTTATTGTAGTCAAGTTTGTTGCCTGAGTAATATTCGTAATAGATTTTTACGTAAAATTCTTGCGGTAAAAACTTAAGTTTTTTAAGAATACCATAAGCTAATTTTTTTACCATTATGAAATTTTAATAATCTAAACAAAGATAGATAAGAGTTTTATATTTTTGCAGTAATTTGAAACGTAGTATGGAGATTCCTAAAATAAGTATCATCGTTAGTACATATAATGCCGAAGAGTGGCTAAAGAAGGTACTTTGGGGTTTTGAGCAACAAATCTTTAAAGATTTTGAAGTTGTTATTGCTGATGATGGATCAAAGGCACCTACTAAAGAACTATTGGCAGAGATCGCAGAGAAGGTGCATTACCCAATTGTGCATGTATGGCAAGAAGATGATGGCTTTCAAAAATCTAGAATATTAAATAAAGCAGTAACTGCCTGTTCTGCAGATTATATTATCATGACCGATGGTGATTGTATACCTCGAGAAGATTTTGTTCAGGTGCATTACATCAATAAAGAATCAGGTTATTTTATTTCTGGCGGATATTATATGTTACCCATGAATATTTCTAAACTAATTACTCTTGACGATATTGAAAATCAACGATGCTTCAATATTCAATGGTTGAAGGATAAAGGAATACCGCAAACTTTTAAAAATAACAAGCTTACTGCTAAAGGATTTATTTCTAAAATTTTAAATTGGGTAACACCGACCAATGCAAGTTGGAACGGACATAACTCTTCTGGTTGGAAAAAAGATATTGAGAATGTAAACGGATTCGATGAGCGCATGCAATATGGCGGTCAAGATAGAGAGCTAGGTGAGCGTTTATTCAATTTCGGATTAAAGTCTAAGCAACTACGCTATAGTGCAGTTTGTGTTCATTTAGACCATAAAAGAGGGTATAAGATACCGGAATCTATTGCTAAGAATGTGGGGATAAGAAATGCTACTAAAAAGGAAAAAAGCGTGTGGACTTTTTACGGCATTACTAAGTAATACGCAAGCTCATTTTTTTGTTCCAGTCTTTTAAGTTCATTATAACGTTCTAAAACACCTAATGAATTAAGGTAGCAAATAATAAAACCTTTTTTTCCATCTAGTATACCAAGACGTAAGATATAATGGTTGAAAAATTTCCAGCCAGTTTTTAAAACCATAATTACATAGCTAAAATTCTTTTCTTTGTAAAACGATTCAATAGCCTTTAAACGACCATATTTCAGCATTTTACCTTTGTAATCTTCGTAATTCTTGTAACAGTAATGGGTCAGTTTTTCTTTCAAAATGCCAGAAGTACCATCAACATCTAATGTTTCGTGTACGATTTTGCAGTCAGAAAATACAGCTTTACTTTTTCTAAAAAGTCTGTAGTTTTTATCAGTTTGCCATCCGCTGAAATTCAATTCTTCATTCTTGAACATAAATTGGCGATAAAACCAAAAAGCTGCGATTTCAGTATCACTAGAAACTGTTTCTGAAATTTCATTTTGTAAGGCATCAGAAACAATTTCGTCAGCATCTAAAAATAAAACCCAGTCATTAGTGGCTTGTTTTAAGGCAAATGATTTTTGAGCGGTAAAATTCTCAAACGGTTTTTGAATGACTTTTACTTTCGGGTTATCCTTTAAATATTCATAGGTTCCGTCGGTACTAAAAGAATCTACTACAATAATTTCATCGGCAAAAGAAACTGATTCGATACACTTTTCAATGTACCCAATTTCGTTATACGTAATTATTAATGCGGTAAGTTGTTCTTTTTTGGTAATCATACTTTCCAATTTGATAGGTTTGCTCTAATCGGAGCGAACAAAGTTATAACAAAAAAAGTATTAAAAAATTGTGTTAAGCAGTAAAATTCTTACACAATTGAAATCCAATGTTATAGCATGGTTCAGTTTATAAGAGGGCGTATTTTAGAATGGTTGCGTTCAATTGTCAAAAAGTTTTTTAGTTTTTGCTAACGCTGCGCCAATAACCTGGTGCATATCGTAATACTTGTATTCTGCTAGCCTACCACCAAATATCACTAAGTCTTTGGAAGCCTTGTTCTTATACTGTAAATACCTATTATTATTCTTGTCATCGTTGATTGGGTAATACGGTTCAGAATCGGTTGAAGCTTCTAACGGATATTCTTTGGTGATAACTGTTTTCTTTTGTTGCCCGAATTCAAAATGCTTGTGCTCTAAAATTCTTGTATATGGTATTTCTGCCTCGGTATAATTTATTACCGCATTACCTTGGTAATTTTCAATGTCTAAAATTTCATGGTCAAAACGCAAGCCTCGATATTCTAATTTACCAAATTCGTAGTTGTAATATTCGTCAATTTTACCTGTAAAAACAGTTTTATGAGCCATGTTGTCAAGAGCTATTTTATCTTTAAAATAGTTGACGCCAAGTTGTACGTCGATACCTTCTAAAAGTCCACCACTTAATTCGTTATAGCCTCCAATAGGTATGCCTTGGTAGCTATCATTGAAATAATTATTGTCGAAGGTGTATCTTAAGGGTAGGCGTTTAATTATGAATGCAGGTAATTCTGTAGCTTTTCTTCCCCACTGTTTTTCGGTGTATCCTTTGATCAGCTTGAAATAAATATCCTCGCCAACAAGCGAAAGTGCTTGCTCTTCGAGATTTTGTGGTTGTTTTTTTTGATACTTCTTACTTTGTTCGTCAATGATAGATTTAGCCTCTTCGGGAGTTTTAATACCCCATAATTGATAGAAGGTATTCATGTTAAAAGGTAAATTGTACAATGAACCTTTGTGATTGGCAACCGGTGAATTGGTGTATCTATTAAACGGAACAAAGTCATTTACATAGTCCCAAATTTTCTTGTCATTGGTATGAAAAATATGCGCTCCGTAGGCGTGCACATTAATATCTTCTATTTTTTTACAAAAGGTATTTCCACCAATATGTTCTCTTTTGTCTACTACTAAACAGGTTTTTCCTCTTTTTTTTGCCTCATTGGCAAAAACTGCTCCGTATAAACCGGCGCCTACAATAAGAAAATCATACTTTTTAGTTGATACCATTTTTCAATATTAAAAGACCAAAGATACAGTTTGTGATGGAAATTGGTTAACACGAAAAGGGTTACTATAATTGAAATTTAATATTTCATATGTAGTTTTATATCGTTAAAATTGCAATTCTTAAACCCCAAATAATAATTGAATGAATTCTGATAATCTCTATTTTATTTCTAGGAATTATAAATTTTCAAAGAACGCAGCTTCCAAACCAAAAATGGACTGCGAGACGGTTCTAGAAAAGAATGGATTTAAAAACTTAGGGTTTAAACAAAGTAATCACCCCAGTTCGGCAATAGGCGCTGTTATCAGTTTTTTTGGAATAACAAAAGGGTTATTTCTACTACCAAGAAAATCTGTTTTCTTTATGCAATATCCGTTGAGTAAATTTTTCGGATATATTACCAGTATTGTTTCTTTAAAGAAATGTACCCTTATCATTATTATACATGATGTAAAGTTTTTAATGGGAAAATCAACTGATTTGAAAGGTGAGATGGCAAAATTCAATAAAGCCGATTTTATCATCGTTCATAACGAATCTATGGAAAAGTGGTTTCAAGAAAATGGGTGTACAGCACAATTGGTAAGTTTAGAATTGTTCGATTATATACATGCAAGTAATAAACATGCAACACTTAACAATCCATATGATGTAGTTTTTGCCGGCGGATTGGGGAAAGAGAAAAGCGAATTTTTATATAGTATGGACAGTCTAAATCCGTCTAATTATAAACTCAAGTTATATGGTAACGGTTTTAATGCGGCTGATGCTGAAAGGGATAATTCTATTTTAGACTACCAAGGTGTTTTTTCACCAGACGAGGTAATTGATGTAATACAGGGTTCGTTTGGATTAATTTGGAATGGCAACGCACTAAATGAATGTTTAGGAGATTTCGGAAAGTATCTATTATATAATACTCCGCATAAAACATCTTTATATCTCTTGTGTGGTCTACCGGTTATTGTCTGGAAAAAAGCAGCTATTGCCAAATTCATTGAAAAAGAACAAATTGGTATCACCTTAAATTCTTTAGATGAACTTGATGCTATTTTGGCAAACCTTGACCCAAAAGATTATGCAACTATGGTTTCTAATGTAGAAAAGGTAAAAACCAAAGTTGCCTCTGGTCATTACCTTTCTCAAGCTATTACTAAAGTAGTTGAATTGGTTTAAAAATTAAACCGCTACATCATACTCTCTAAGTGCATCGTTCAATGATGTCTTTTTGTTTGTGCTTTCTTTTCTTTTTCCAATAATTAATGCACACGGTACTTGAAATTCGCCTGCCGGAAATTTTTTGGTATAACTACCAGGTATCACTACTGAACGAGCAGGTACAACACCTTTTGTTTCTACAGGAGTTTCACCGGTAACATCAATAATTTTGGTACTCATTGTTAAAACAACATTCGCTCCAAGTACTGCTTCTTTTTCAACTCTAACACCTTCAACTACAATACAACGAGAACCAATAAAGGCACCGTCTTCTATAATAACCGGTGAAGCTTGTAAAGGTTCAAGAACGCCACCAATACCAACACCACCACTTAAATGTACATTTTTACCGATCTGTGCACAACTACCAACAGTAGCCCAAGTATCTACCATAGTACCTTCATCAACATAAGCACCTATGTTTACATAACTAGGCATTAAAATGGTTCCTGCAGAAATATAAGCACCATGTCTTGCTACCGCATTTGGTACAACACGAATTCCTTTTTCTTTGTATCCTCTTTTTAAAGGCATTTTATCGTGGTACTCAAAAATACCTGCTTCTAAAGTTTCCATTTTCTGAATAGGGAAATACATAACTACTGCTTTCTTTACCCATTCATTGATCTGCCATCCGTCTGCTGTTGGCTCGGCACATCTTAATTTTCCTAAATCTAAAAGGTTAATAACCTCTCTAATGCTATCTTGGGTTGCAGATTCCTTTAAAAGGTCTCTATTGTCCCATGCTTTTTCTATTTGTGCTCTTAATTCTGTCATTTTCATAAAATTTTCTCAAATATAAGTTGAAGTACAGTAATTCCCCATGCACAAGGGCACATATAACAAATTATCCTTTATTTTTGCCAAAAATTAAGTTTGGGAAAGATTCTTGCAATTGATTACGGAGAAAAACGTATTGGCTTAGCTGTTACCGATGATATGAAAATGATAGCATTCGGATTAACGACTATTGCTACTGCCGAAATATTTGAATATTTATCTGATTATATTTCCAAAGAAAACGTAGAGACCATTGTGGTAGGTGAGCCAAAACAAATGGACAATACTGCATCTGAATCTGAAGTGCATATTGCTCCATTTTTGGTAAAGTTGGCAGAGAAATTTCCAACTGTTCCTATTAAAAGACATGATGAACGCTTTACATCTAAAATGGCTTTCCAGACCATGATAGATAGCGGGTTAAAGAAGAAGCAAAGAAAAAACAAAGCACTAATCGATGAGATTAGTGCAACTATTATATTACAAGATTTTTTAAAGACATTATAAATGATTTTACCCATTATTGCATACGGTGATCCCGTATTAAGAAAAGTAGCGGATGATATTGATAAAGACCATCCAAAACTGAATGATTTGTTGGCTAACATGTGGGAGACCATGTATAACGCTAGTGGTGTAGGTCTTGCAGCACCACAAATAGGATTGCCAATTCGTATATTTTTGGTTGATACCACTCCTTTTTCAGGGGATGAAGATTTAACTGAAGAGGAACAAAAACAGTTAGACGGTTTCAAACAAGTATTTATCAATGCAACTATCGAAGAAGAAACTGGTGATGAATGGGCTTTCAATGAAGGTTGCCTTAGTATACCAGATGTTCGTGAAGATGTAAGCAGAAAGGGTACCATTAAAATCACCTATTTAGATGAGAACTTTAAAGAGCATGAAAAAACCTTTGATGGTTTGTTGGCTCGTGTAATTCAGCATGAATATGACCATATTGAAGGGGTGTTGTTTACCGATAAATTATCTGCACTAAAAAAGAGAATGTTAAAAGGAAGATTAACCAATATTTCTAAAGGAAAGATTAATGTTGATTATCGTATGAAATTTCCTGCGATGAAAAAAGGACGTTAAAATGCCTTTATTATTAATAGAAAAGTGTAATATTTGTCCACTTAAAATTTTAAAATAGTTTATGAGGTTAGAGAAAATTTTATCAGTTGCAGGAAAACCAGGTTTATATAAATTGATTACACAAACCAGAACAGGTTTTGTGGCTGAGTCTTTGTTAGATGGAAAAAGAATAACAGTAAGCTTACGCAGTAGCGTTAGTGTATTGTCTGAAATAGCTATTTATACGCTTGAGGAAGAAGTGCCTTTAAGAGATGTGTTCAAGAAAATACAAGAGAAGGAAAATGGAGGTAAAACATCTATAGGTCATAAAGAGGAGAAAATTAAATTAGAAGAATACTTTTTTGAAGTACTACCTGATTATGATGAAGACCGTGTGTATGTTAGTGATATTAAAAAGGTTATTCAATGGTATAACATTTTAACAGAAAACAAGATTACAGACTTTTCTAGTGAAGAAGTAGCAAGTGAAGAAGCTTCTGAAGAGGAGTAGTCTTTCTTACATAATTTGAATAAAAAAAGCCCTATGGGGCTTTTTTTTGTTTTATACTTAAGGTTATGTGTGTTATTAAACTGTTCATCTATTGATCTTTACTATTCATCTATACCTTTCTTTTATCCATCATATATCAAATGAGTTAAGAAATTAAATGCTGCAAATTTGTGGTGTAGCTAAATAGCTTTAACAAAATTTGAGTGATATGATTGTAAATGATTTTGAAATTAATTGTGAATTAAAAAGTGCTTTTTTTGAAAATGCATATTCGCCTTTTGTGATTTTAGATAGAGATATGAATTTTGTCGATGTAAATCAAGCTAGTGTAGATACCATTGGTATTGAGAAAGAAAATTTCGTAGGTAAAAACATGCTAGATATATTTCCTTATTTAGAGGGGACAGAACGGTATAATGCTTATAAGAATGTAATAGAAACAGGTGTGCCAATAGGTTTTGATGAGCTGTTGTTCAAAGGTGAATTTACTGAAATGACATTTATGTCTAGGGCATTTAAAATTGGAGATTACCTAGGTATTACCACCCTAGATGTAACTAATGTTATTGATACAGTTCAGAAATTAAAAAGTACCAAAACTTCATTAATTGAAGTCAATGAAAATTTGAAAAAGAAAAATCAAGAGTTAGAAGATTTTTCATATGTAGCAGCACATGATTTAAGAGCCCCGCTTACCAATTTAAAGAGTCTATTGCGAATGGCTTTAGAGACTAATATTAGCCCTAATGAAGTTATGCCAATCGTTGAAAAAATGAATGTGGTTACCAAAGTAATGTGCGATAAAATTACCGCATTAAATATGGTGATTGATACAAAGTCTAATTTTGGAACACCTAAATTAGAATTAGAGTTTTCTGAGGTTGTAAGTAAATTAAAAGCTAGTTATTCTAAAGAAATTATAGAAGGTAGAACAATCATAAAAGAAGATTATTCAGCATGCCCTTCAATCAATTATAACAAGTTACAATTAGAGACTATTCTTCAAACTCTTATGTCGAATTCTCTTAAGTATAGGCACCCTAAAAGAAAACTTAGTATAAAAATTGAAACAAAAGAAGTCAATGGTAAAGTTCAATTATCGTTTAAGGATAATGGACTAGGCTTTGACCAGGAGTTTTCTGATAAAATATTTGCCTTGTTTAAACGTCTACATACCCATGTTGATGGTTTGGGTGTTGCGCTGTACATCATGAAAATTATTATTAGTGAAAACGATGGCGCAATTGATGTAAAAAGTCAAGTAAATAAAGGGACAGAGTTTATAGTAATTTTTTAAAATATATAATCAAAACCATAATTAAAACCCTACAAAATGATACGAATATTAATAATTGAAGACGATGAGGTAACGAATTTTATAGCTAAAACAAATCTCGAGAAATTTGGATATAAAAATATTACTATAGCCTTAAACGGTCAACTAGGGCTTGATCATTTAAAAACAAATGCCTGTCCTGACATAATTTTACTAGACATCAATATGCCTGTTTTAGACGGATGGGATTTTCTTGATAAGCTAAACGAATTGAACCTATGTTCAGATATACCTGTTGTTATAACTACATCGTCGTTTAGAAATGATGATAAATTAAAAGCAGATGGTTATCATAATATTATAGATTATTTAGAAAAACCTATAAATTTTCAGCATTTAAATACTGTTCTAGCTAAGTTAAAATCGAAAAAAGTTGAGTTGTAATTAAAAAGCCTTGATTTTTAAATCAAGGCTTTTTATTCTCCAGTGTATGATGTTGTTAGTCTTTTTTTATGACCTCGTAAGTGTAGTCGCTCTTCTTCCAATCTATTAATTTAGAAGGGTAGTACTTCACATCCATCCTGTCAAGAAATGGTGCTTGGTCTGCTAATCGTACTTTGTAGTTTTCCCAATCTCTATTTTCTTTAATACTCCAGCTTAATTCAGAATACCCTATAATTCTTGGAAAAGCTAAGTATTCAAGCTCATCTATATTACTTATGGTTTCTGACCAAAGTGGTGCTTCTACGCCTAAGATATTTTCCATAGGAATCCCGTATTCTTCAGGAGTCCAAATGTATGCAGTATCTACAGGTATGTAAGCCGCCCAGTGTAATCCGAATTTAGATAGGGTGTCATATTCCATATCTAAATATGCCTTCTTAGCCGGAGAGACGATAATTTGCATTCCCTTATCAACTGCTTTTTTAGCATTCTCTTCGCTTGCCCACCATTGAGAAATTGAAGTGGAATCTACATCGGCAATGGCAACTTCATCCCAACCGATCATACGCTTACCGTGCTTCTGTACTATTTTCTCTACCTTATTAATGAAGTAGATGTAATCTTTCTTTTTAGTAACGTGACTTTCATCGCCACCAACATGAAAATATGGACCCGGAGTGATAGCAGAAATCTCTCTAACCACATCATCTATAAAAGAATAAACAGTATCCTTATGAGTATCAAAGGTGCTAAAACCAACACGCATACCTTCATATAGTTTAGGCGTTTTACCATTACCGTTCAAGAACGGATATGATACAGATGCCGCATTGGTATGGCCGGGCATATCAATTTCTGGTATAATGGTCATATATTTTTCAGCGGCATAACGTACAATTTCTTTGTAATCTTCTTGTGTGTAGAACCCGCCAGATTCGCCGCCAACTTCGGTACTGCCGCCAACCTCTGTAAGTTTAGGCCACGATTTTATTTCAATTCTCCAACCTTGGTCATCACTAAGGTGCAAATGCAGCACATTTATTTTGTAGTAAGATAGTAGGTCAATATATTTTTTAACATCGTCAACACTAAAAAAGTGTCGTGCAACATCTAACATAGAACCTCTATATGCAAAATTAGGGTTGTCGATAATTTTCCCAGATGGTACAGCCCATATTTTCTGCAATGCCAAAGTATCATTGCTTTCTAACGGTACTAATTGTCTTAAGGTTTGTATACCTCTAAAAGCACCTTCTGCTGTGTTTGAGTTTATAATGATAGAATCTTGATTAATATACAACTGATAAGCCTCTGGCGCTGCCAAATCTGTACTATCGCTTTGGTTAATATAAATAACTCGTTCTACAGTATTCGCGCCTTCAGTATTTACAGGTATGGTCAGGTTAATTTTATCTTTTAGTTTATCTGCTAAAAAAGTACCTACTTCTTCAAAACCTGTAGCATCTTTAGAAGTGTAAATTGCTGTAAACTGATCTAAAGCAAAAGCGGAGTTTGTGGGTATGGTCTTTAAAGGCTTAGGTATTAAGCTAGCCTTAGATAAATCTGTCGTTGGCATTGCAATACGCTCTTTCTTCTCTTCACTACAAGCGATTAATAAGAGTGTTAAGCTTGCAAAAAATAGACTTCGAATACAAAAGATCTTCATTGTGTAGTGTAATTAGGGTTGGTTTACTAAATCTTTCATGGCTTCATACCAAATATCGTAACCTTTTTGGTTCATGTGCAGGCCGTCTTCAATAAATATATCGGTTTTTAACTTTCGCTTGTTCAGCATAGGTTTCCAAACATCTACGTAATACAATTGTGGGTCGTTTTTAGTAAAACGTTCCATTTTTCGATTTAACCGCTTATATTTTCCTCGAATCTTCCATCTGCTGATACTTGGTTTTGCCGCTATTAAGATAACCTCAGTTGCAGGATTTTTAGATTTTATTCGACGGATGATCTCTGCAGTCGTATCAAGAACATCTGCAGGTCTTTTATCTGCCCATAAGTCATTATCACCCTCGTAAATAAATACTTTTTTAGGGTTGTAGGATAAGATCAATTCCTCGGTAAATAATAATAAGTCTGATGCTTGTGATCCTCCAAAACCACTATTTACAATTTGATGGTTCGGAAATTCTTGCTCTAGCTTTTTCCATAATCGAACACTAGAACTGCCAGTGAAGACAATAGTCTCTATGCTTGAGTCCCAAATGCTGTCGTATTTCTGAGTAATATTCTTTACATCTTCGGTGAAGATATTCTCTGTTTGAGAAATACAATAATTACTTGTTGAAAGTAGAAAAACTGTTATTAAAAATGAAATCTTGAAATTACTCATAAATGTGAATATGATAGATTAGCTTACTAATTAAGTGTTGGTTTTGTTAAACCTTCTGTAAGTGCCCAAGCATAAAATTGTTCGATCCAGTTATCAGAAGCTAATTGTTGTTTTTTCATTCCAAACCCATGTCCTCCTTTAGAATACATATGTATACCTGCATTTTTACCACTAGTTACCCAATCGGTATACAATATAGTACTTGGTCTGGCTAGCCCAAGTGGATCATCTGAAGCACATATTACTAACATTGGCGGTGCATCTTCAGGAATTTTATATTCACCAATAACGTTCATCCAAGGGTAAACAGGTACTATGAAATCTGGTCTAGTAGCCTTGGTATAGTTGAACGTTACGCCCATGGTTACAGCGCCGCCCGCAGAAAAGCCCATGAATCCAATTTTGTTTGGGTCTAATTTCATAGCCTTAGCATTAGTTCTTATGTAAGTAATAGCAGCAAGACCATCTGCAATTGAAAGTGGTAAAACGGGAGCAACTCTTTCTCCAATTTTCGCCGGGTTGTTAGTGCCCTCTTCTGTAATTTCTTTAATACCATCTTCAAGGGTGGGCACTAACCTATATTTAAGAACAAAGGCTGTAATACCATGATTATTCAACCATTTCGCAACATCTCTACCTTCACTATTAATACTTAAACCGTAAAGTCCGCCACCAGGGGCAACAATAACACTGGTGCCATTTGGCTGATCTGCCTCAAAAACTTCTAATCGAGGTATAGCCACGTTGGTTACCACATTTGTTTCCCATATATCTGAGTAATATTCTTTTTCAGCTGTCGACCAATTTACATTGGAATTTGTTTCGTATGGTAAGTCTACCTTTTTTTGGGCAAGTACAGTCATAGAAGTAAAGATGCAGGTAAGTAAAATAAGACTTTTCATAGTTGTAAATTTTATTGAATTGTTTCAATGAGCATAAATACTAAGGCAGCTAAAACTCCGCCAATTATTGGGCCTACTATTGGTACCCATGCGTAACCCCAATTACTATTTCCTTTATTTTTTATAGGAAGAATTGAATGTAATAAACGCGGACCAAAATCACGTGCTGGGTTAATGGCGTAACCAGTTGGGCCGCCTAAGCCAAAACCTATACCCATTACCAATAGTGCAACTGGTAGCGCGTCTAAGGACCCTAGTGAAACTGGACTGTCACCCATGGTGCCGCCGGCAATATAGAATATGCCGAATACAAGGGCGAAGGCTCCAATAATTTCGGTCATCAAATTCCAAAACGGACTCTTAATAGCTGGTGAAGTGGAGAAGGTGGCTAAAATTGAATCGGTATCTTCTGTGGCTTCGTATTGTTTTTTATAATTCAGCCATACTAAAAGATTACCCATCATGGCACCTAAAATTTGTGCGACTATATAACCTGGTACTGCTGCCCAAGAAAATTTTCCGGCAACGGCAAGCGCTACGGTTACTGCAGGGTTAAGGTGAGCACCACTACCGTCGGCTGAAATGTACACACCGATAAATACGGCAATACCCCATGAAAGAGAAATGCCCGTCCACCCGGCATCGGCTCCTTTTGTTCCTTTTAATACAATGTTGGCTACAATGCCGTTCCCTATAAGAATTAACATTGCAGTACCGATAAATTCAAAAATGTATGTAATCATAGTTTGGTTGGATTTTAAGTCGTTTAAGATAATTAAAATCAAGGAATTAATAAGAAATAAAACCCTTTGTTGAGTAATTGATAATTTTTGCTATGTAATTGTGTGAATTTCAATATAATGTCTTTAAGAATTATATTCGGAAACTTCCATAAGAATCGAGATTTGGAGAGGTTTTTAAAAATCAGATGCGTGATGCAAACGACATATTATAAATTGTTTTGCCTACCTTCAATGTAGATCTAACCCATTTTATTATGCTCATGAAAAAATATACTTATTCTCTTTTTACTTGTCTAGTGCTACTTTTTGTAAGTTGCTCATCTGATGATGATACTTCTACAACTGACGATAGTGCCTTGGTTATAGGTACCTATAGTTTGACCGAAATAAATGTGAATATCGCCCAAGATGTTGATGAAGACGGTACTGCTTCAAATAATATGTTAGATGAACTCGACTGCTTAAGCGGCAGATTAGAAATTAATGCCGACGGTACATGGGATCTTGATTTGGTAGCACTAGATATTACCAGCGTTACCGGTGATTTTTATGCTATTCGCTGTGGTAGAACTGATAACTTCACCGGTAAGTGGACTTTTCAAAGTAGTGTGCTTGATTTAAACGCAACTAATTTTAGTACTATGGTTTTAAATTCATCTGTTTTAACTGAAGGTGTAAATGAAGATTTGCCAGGAGTTTTAAATAGAAAATTTACAATGCAATAAATCTAATATCTAACACCATGTACATTCATTTGCAAGGTATACACCGAGCCCATTGCAGTAATGAATAGTACATCTTGATTTTTACCGCCAAAGGTAACGTTGGCTGTCCAATTCTCATTGATTGGTATATTCTTTAGCTGTTCACCTTTTGAATTGAAAATAGTAACACCTTCGCCTGTTAAATAGATATTACCTAGGTTGTCAATCGTCATGCCATCTGAGCCCATGTTTGTAAAAAGTTTACGGTCACTTAAAGTACCATCTTCTTGAATGGAGTAGGAGTATGTTTTTTTATCACCTATATCTGCAACGTAGAGTGTTTTTCCATTTGGTGTGCCAATTATTCCATTAGGTTGAGCTAATCCTTTCGCTACTATAGAGATGTTTTTTAAATCTGGTGAAATATAATAGACATTTTTTTCTTTTATATCAGCTTCAGTTCTTGTCCAGTATTCTCTTTGGTAATAAGGGTCTGTAAAATAGATTCCGCCTTTTATATCGACCCAAATATCATTAGGTCCGTTTAATTTTTTGCCTTTAAAATCGGTAATCAGCGTATCAATTTTATCATTTTTATGAATTCTCCATAATTCATTTTCATTATCGGCAGCTGCCAATAAATTTTCATCATTGTCGAAATACAAACCATTTGCCCTACCTGATGATTCCATAAAAGTACTTATAGAATTGTCGGCGTGGTTCCATTTTAGAATCTTATTATTCGGCTGATCGGTAAAATATACATTACCATTTTTGTCTGATGCCGGACCTTCGGTAAAACTGAAATTATTAGCAACTTGCTCTAGTTCAGAGCCATCGGTAACCAGTGTCTTCTGTTGAGATTTACAAGAAACTATTGCTGCAAACAGTATAGAAGTAAAAATTAATCGGTTATAAAATTTCATATATTCGACTATAAGTTCTTTAAGTAGTTCATGTTATGCATCATGCTATCAAAAGGGGTACTTGCGTATTCTTCTTGTTCTATATAAATATGTTGAACACCAGATAGTTCTTTCATTTCAAGCATTAACGGAACATCAAGTATACCCTTACCAAATTCTGTACTTACTTTTTCATTTATATCCATATCTTTTAAATGCCAAAGCGGAAATCTGCCTGGGTATTTTTTAAAGTAATGCAACGGGTCTTTTCCAGCAACTACTACCCAGCCTAAATCTAGTTCCATATGCACTAATTTTTTTTGGGTATTGTCCATAAGCACATCATAAAGTACTTCTCCGTTTTCAGACTCAAATTCGTACTCATGGTTGTGGTAGCCAAATTTTAAACCATGCTTTCTACAAGCTTCGCCAGCTCTATTAAACTGCTCTGCTACTTTCTTGTAATTATCTACCGTTTGTCCGTCAGATGGTAATGAAGAACATATTAAATATTCTTGACCAGAAGCAACGGCATCTGCCATGGTTTGCTCAAATTTATCATCTAAATGTACATGACCACTAGTGAGTGACATACCTAGTGCTTTACAGGTTTCACCCATTTGAGCGGGAGTCAACCCGTAGTAAGACCCTTTTGACGATCCGGCACTTTCAATTTCTTTAAAACCTAGGCTTGCAATTTTTTCTAAAGTTTTCATTGGGTCTGCAAGCATGTCATCTCTAAAAGAATATAATTGAACGCCATAGCTTGAATTTCTAGTAGTCGCCATTGTTATTTGCGGCAGTAAAACTGTGGCTGCACTTAATAGACCGGTATTTTTTATGAATTCTCGTCTTGCGTTCATTGGTATAATGTTGTTTTTTGAATTTTTAAGCTACCTGAAATTAGCTTGAGTAATGCTGATAGTCTTAAATAAGATTGTGATTTTAAATGTACGAAAACTAAACAGCATTTTTAGTACGGCAGTTAGTGGTTGTGTATTTTTGTAAAAAGATTAGGCATGAATAGTAGAAAAGAACAATTGGAGGCGTTAGATAGGCTATTGACCATTATGGACGAGTTGCGTGAGCAGTGCCCGTGGGATAAAAAACAAACCATGCAATCGTTAAGACATTTAACTATAGAAGAAACCTACGAGTTAGGTGATGCTATTTTAGATAATGACCTTAATGAGGTTAAGATGGAATTGGGTGATGTGCTTCTACATATTCTTTTCTATTCAAAAATAGGATCAGAAACCAATGATTTTGATATTGCCGATGTAGCAAATGCTATTTGTGACAAGCTCATAAATAGACATCCGCATATTTATGGTGATGTAAAGGTTATAGATGCTGAAGACGTAAAAAGAAATTGGGAACAGATTAAATTAAAAGAAGGTAAGAAGAGTGTTCTCGAAGGCGTACCAAAAAGTTTGCCTGCATTGGTGAAAGCTAATCGAATTCAAGATAAAGTTTCTGGTGTCGGTTTTGATTGGGAAGAGCCACAGCAAGTTTTTGAGAAAGTGCAAGAAGAGCTTGGTGAACTACAAGTAGAAGTAGTGGCGGGTGATATAGAGAAAATTGAGGCGGAATTCGGCGATGTACTTTTCTCAATGATTAATTATGCTAGATTTCTAGGTGTCAACCCTGAAAATGCTCTAGAACGAACCAATAAAAAATTTATAAAACGTTTTCAATACCTTGAAGTCAAGGCAAAAGAAATCGGTAAAGAAATGAATGATATGTCTTTAGAAGAAATGGATGTGTATTGGAATGAGGCAAAAACTAAAGAGTAATTTTATTTCTTAAGTTCAACATTCATAATTCTCTCCAAATCTCTATACTTAATTGGTTTTATAAAATAATCTGTTATTTCTGGATAGGTTTTGGCGTGATCAACATCTTCGCCATTTATAGAAGAGGTTAGCATAATAATTTTTATTTTCTTCTCAATCTTTGTTGCCACTGTTTGAAAATCTTTAACAAAATCAAAGCCGTTTAAAATGGGCATATTTAAATCAAGGAAAATAATATCTGGTAATTCGTCTAAAGAAGCATACTTATCTTGAATCAGTTTTAATGGTTGTACCGAATCTGGAAAATCGATAATTCTAGAAATCGACAATTGTTTAAGATATCGTTTCATTACATATTTGGAGATATCGTCATCGTCGATAACCCAAACCAATGGTTCTTGGTTCATAATAATTGTAATTAATGGTACTTGGTGTCTTTGTATTAATAACGGCCAGTTGTAATATAATAGTATTCGTAAAATGTATAGATGAGCAATTTACAAGTATAAATAGTTGGTATTTATGTGTGTAATTATTCTTTTTTATTTAATATCAAATTGATTTACAGTGTTTTATATTTTTGTTTGCCTTGTTTATTTGCTCAATATCTTTTTGGTAACTATGTGCTTAATAGTTGAGTTTTGCTCAAAATACCTTAGGTGAATCCATTTTTATACTATAACATAATCACTTATTTAACCACAATTTAGCGAATGTTAATTGTTCAATTAACGGTACCTTTGCCAAAAATTTAGTTTAGGTTTTGTTACAGAATTACACCAAAGAATTTCGTTATAATATTAAGCTTTCTGTTCCTGTTATTTTAGGAATGTTGGGTCACACCTTTGTACAATTGGCTGATAATATTATGGTCGGTCAATTAGGTACTGCAGAACTAGCTGCGGTATCTCTAGGTAATAGTTTTGTTTTTATTGCTATGTCTTTAGGTATCGGTTTTTCTACAGCAATTACACCATTGGTTGCCGAGGCAGATGGAGCTGGTGCCAAAGAAAATGCTAAAAGCGCCTTAAAGCATGGTCTGCTATTATGTACTGTTTTAGGTTTAACATTATTTGCACTCATTTTATTGGCGAAACCTATCATGTATGCAATGAAACAACCTATTGAGGTAGTTGAATTAGCATTGCCATATTTAGATTTGGTAGCTTTCTCATTGGTACCTTTAATAATTTTTCAAGCATTTAAGCAGTTTTCCGAAGGCTTGTCTCAGACCAAATACCCCATGTATGCAACTATCGTTGCTAACGTCATTAATATTGTTTTAAACTACCTTTTGATTTTTGGTAATTTCGGATTTCCCGAAATGGGTATAGTTGGTGCTGCTATTGGTACCTTGGTATCAAGAGTTTTCATGGTACTTTATCTTTGGTTTATTTTAAAAACGAAAGAAAAGTTTAAGTACTACGTAACCGGATTCAATTTTTCTAAAATTGAAAAAACGGTGATGAAAAAGATTGTAGAGTTAGGGTTTCCTTCTGCTTTACAGATGTTTTTTGAGGTTGGTATTTTTACATCGGCAGTATGGTTAAGTGGTGTTCTTGGTAAAAATGCCCAAGCCGCAAACCAAATAGCACTTAATTTAAGTAGTATGACCTTTATGTTCGGTATGGGTCTTGGTGTTACGGCAATGATAAGGGTAGGTAATCAAAAGGGTTTATCAAACTTTAAAGAGTTAAGACGAATAGCACAGTCCATATTCCTATTAACTTTCTTACTCGAAATTGTTTTTGCCGCGCTTTTCTTAATCGGTAGGCATTGGTTTCCGTCGTTATATTTAGATATAGAAGACATTACTAATTTTGCCGATAATACAGAGGTATTGGTCATCGCCGCAGAACTATTATTGGTTGCAGCTTTCTTTCAAATATCAGACGGAGTTCAGGTAGTTGTTTTGGGCGCTCTACGTGGGTTGCAAGATGTAAAAATACCTACCCTAATAACGTTTATTTCGTATTGGTTAATCGGTTTCCCTGTCAGTTATTATTTATGTCTTCATACAGATTTAAAGAGTACCGGAATTTGGATTGGCTTACTGACCGGACTAACGGCATCGGCTATTATGTTGTATCTTCGATTTAATTATTTAACTAAAAAATTAATTGCCGCATAACGATCTATTTATGGTCGTTAACAACAATTATATTTCAACTTATAGATTATAATTTTTATGGAATTTCCGAAATTTTTATTGGGTGATAATACAGATTACCCTACAGCAATATTTGTAGTACACACCGAGTTTCCAAGGTTTATAATCAACCTAGAAGATGATGAGGTAGAATGGCTTGAAGAATTCTCTAAGGAAGATGAAAAGGAATTGGAAGAAGAAGCCGAAAACTTAATTAAAGACGCAACTGCATTTTACGATCGAGAAGTGTCTAGATACGAAGATTAACGATTATGCTTGAAGCGCTTTTACAGTTAGATAAAGAGTTTTTTTTATACCTCAACGGATTGGGTACACCAAAATGGGATACTTTTTTTCAGTTCATCACCAACAAACTGAGTGCCGTACCTCTATATATATTCTTGCTGATACTTTCGTTTCAGAAATATGGAGGTAAGAAAACCATGGTACTCTTAGTTTCTATTGCTCTTTTAATAACAGTTACAGATCAATTAGGTAATTTTTTTAAGTACGGTGTTGCTCGATTACGACCTTGCCATGACCTAGAGGTTGAACCATACATGCGTTTAGTAAAAAGTTACTGCGGCGGTAAATTCGGTTATTTTTCGGCCCATGCGTCAAACTCATTTGCAATAGCAGTGTTTTTTGGCAGTATTTTAAAATCTAGCATTAAGTATTTAGGGGTATTCTTAGTACTGTGGGCAGCCTTGGTAGCATTTAGTCGCGTGTATATTGGAGTTCATTTTCCACTTGATATTATTACCGGTGCTGTAATAGGCTCGCTATTCGGCTGGTTGTTTGTAAAGTTATTTATATTTGCACTTCGCAAATTCTCCCTATGATATCTAATCTAAGGTACTGGTTTTTAATTCTTTTAATTTTCTTGGTATACGTTGCAGGTATGTTTGTAACGTTGTTTGAAAATGATTCTGCACAGTTTTCTGTGATGGCCATGAGAATGGTGCAAGAGAATGATTTTTTCAGCCTCTTTAAAGGTCCTGAAGAGTATTTAGATAAGCCGCACATGCATTACTGGCTGGCAGCCCTATCGTATAAAATTTTTGGTATTCATGATTGGTCTTATCGTATTCCAGGTATATTAGCCACCTTATTGGCTGCTTATAGTTGTTATGGTCTGGGTAGTCTACTTTATAATAAACATGTTGGTAAACTAGCTGCATTGGTTTTTATGACTGCGCAGACTATTGTTTTGGGTGCTATTGATGTTCGTACAGATGCTGTGTTAACAGGCTTCAGTATTTTAGCGATTTGGCAACTGGCAAAATATATAGAGAAAGGCAGTTTGTCTGCAATTGCAATTGGTGCTTTTGCAGCAGGTATTGCATTCTCTACCAAAGGGCAAATTGCTCTTTTGGTAATAGGATTGCCCATACTTTGTCATTTATTTTATACCGGTAAATGGAAAGCTTTTTTAAGCTGGAAAGTGCTATTGGCATTATTAGTATTTGCAGTGACAATAACACCAATGTTATATGCTTATTATTTACAATTTGATCTGCATCCAGAAAAGGTGATTCGTGGTAAAGACCACCGTAGTGGTATATTTTTCATTTTTTGGGAACAAAGCTTTGAACGTTTAAGCGGTGAAGGTATCGGTAAGAATAGTAGCGATTACTTTTTCTTCTTTCATACATTCTTATGGGTTTTTCTTCCTTGGACTATTTTAGGGATTACGGCATTTTACACTAAAATACAGGCATTTATAAAGCATAAATTTAAGAACGTTCAAGATTCTGAATTTTTAACTGTTGGTGGTATCGCATTAATATTTATCATCATCAGTTTTGCCCAGTTCAAATTGCCACATTATTTGAACATTACTATTCCATTATTTGCAGTTATAACCGCTGCTTATATCTATAATTTATATACGGCAAATAAAGAAAAAACGTTGAAGTATTTAATGATAGGGCAATACTTTGTGCTTAGCATAGTATTCATCGCTTCTGCTTTAATATGTTTTTACGTCTTCAAATTAAGAAGTGTAGTGGCATATGTGTTTTTAATTGGAGCGGCAATACTAATCATCTATTATGCTTTAAAAAGGGAAGGGGTATATATGAAATTGGTTACGATTTCAGTTTGTGCATCACTACTTTTAAATGCTGTTTTAAACTTACATTTTTATCCTAATTTATTAGACTACCAAGGTGGGTCTTCAATGTCTAAAGTCATTGCAGAAAAAAATATTCCGGTAGATCGAGTTTATAAAGTTGGTAAAGACTATACGTGGTCTTTAGATTTTTACAATCAATTTCCTGTTCAAATTACGACCGCAGAGGATTTAAAAGACAAAAAAGATATTTGGGTATATGTCAATGATGATGAGATGGCTATACTTGAAGAAAAAGGCTTTGATTGGGACTCTCAACTCTCGGTAGATCAATTTAGAATAACACGATTGCAAGCCAAATTCTTAAACCCGAATACACGTAAGAAAGTAACTCGTAAAATGCACTTGTTACATATTTATTGAACACTACTCGTTGGCTGATTGATTTGAAGTATGCGCCAATTCCAATTTAATTTTCTTAAAGTGATACCATACGCCAATAAATGAAACTATAGCTGTTATTAAGAAGAATAGCACACTTACGCCAACAGATATATTTTGGTCTAGTCCCAATAGTTTTGCGCCGTAGAAGAAGGTTACTTCGCGGCTTCCTATGCCTCCTAATGTTAACGGTACTACCGCTACTATAGATGAAATTAAGAAAATGATGAGGTATGAAATTTGATTCATTTCAATATTCAGGGCAAGTAGAATAAACCAAATACAAATTAATTGTGCCAATTGTACCAAAGCAGATAATGCTGTGGTTTTCCAGAATATAGTTAATACATAATTGAAAAATTTCTTATTCAATAACCAAAATACAATAACTGATATTGGTATTGCAGAAAGTAATATCCAACGATATCCATCTAAAATTTCAGCATTATGAAAAGCCAATAATCCGCAGGCGTAAATAAACAATAATAATAGTCCGCCCAGACGATCTAAGACTAGCACACTCACCATTTTTTTGGTTTTGACATCAAAGGTTTTCTTAAGAATATAGCCTTTGTATGCATCGCCGCCAATACCACCAGGCAAGAATAAATTGTAGAACATACCTAACAGATACAACTTAAAATTGCTTGCATTTGTAAGCATGATGTTAAGCCTATGAAAATATAGATTTAAACGTATTGCCCCAATGAATTTAGAAAGTATAAAGAATATGGCAGCTAAGACTAAGTAAAGCGGATTACTCTTCATCAGTATGTCTTTTATCTCACTTACATTTATTTTAGTGAAAATGAAATAAATTAAAACGGCACTGATCAGTACTTTTAATCCGGTGGTTACTTTCTTATTTAACTTCGCCACCTACACTAACTTTTTTAATGCGATATGGTCTTTTGTTCTGAGATTCATAATAAGTACGTATTAATAATTCCATTACAATACCTATTGTGAATAGTTGAATACCTGCAAATATCAACATCATACCAAATGTCAATAAAGGTCTTGTTCCAATATCTTCACCAAAACCGAGCTTTACAATCAATAAATAAAGATTGATAAGAACACCTGCCGAAATCATTAAAAAACCAGAGATACCGAATAGGTGAATTGGGCGTTGAAAGTATTTACGAATAAAAAGTAATAGCATCATGTCTGCAACTACTTTAAACACGCGCTCTAATCCGTATTTAGAAACCCCTGCATGACGAGCATGGTGTTTTACAGGAACTTGCTTTATTTGTCCGCCTTCAAGAAATGCGAGAAGGGTAATAAACCTGTGCATTTCACCATATAGATTTAAGTCTTTGGCTATATCTTTTGTAAAAACTTTTAAGGCACAACCATTATCTTTAATATCTAATTTGGTAACTCGGCGTACCAGAAAATTAGCAATTTTAGAAGGTATTTTTTTAACAAGAGAATCTTTTCGTTTTTGACGAATACCAGTGACAACATCATATTCTCCACTAACGGCATAGGTTAGCATTTGTGGAATATCAGACGGGTCATTTTGTAAATCGCCGTCCATGGTAATAATATACTCTCCTTCTGCATAGTCAAGACCTGCCGCCAAGGCTAAACTCTGACCGTAATTTTTCTTCAACTCAATTAAATGAACCTTTTCATCTTTAAGACCTTTGACTACTTTTTTGGTTTTGTCGGTTGAAAAATCATCTATGTAAATAATTTGATAATCGTAGCCAACCAAGCTTTCGTGTATCTTTTGTGTTAAAAGAGCCGCATTGTCTTGTTCGTTATATAAAGGAACAACTACCGAAAGTAGGGAAGTGGTAACAGGTTGCATTGGGTTGTTTTTTGAATAGGTGCAAAGTTATGTTTTTTATCCTTAAGATAATGTACAGGAACGGTAGTTACATTATAAAGGATTTAGTGCTGTTTTATAGCCTTTAAGAGCTTTTCTGCAGCTAAAAAAGGAGAGATATTACCGCTAATAACTTCTTTTTTTAATTTTGGTAGCATTTCTTTGGTTTTCGGATGATGGTAGAATTCAGTTAATAGTTCTTGCTCTAGGTATTGAATCAACCAATTTTCATTTTGTTGTTGTCTATTAGCATTAAAATATCCGGATGCCTTCATGCTTGTACAATAGGTATCTATTAACTGCCAAATTTCGTCTAGGCCTCTATTTTCAATTGCAGAACAGGTCAGCACTTCCGGAGTCCAACCATTTTCTTTGGGCGGAAACATATGTAATGCTCGGGTAAATTCCATCCTCGCAAAATCTGTTCGTTTTATATTATCTCCGTCTGCTTTTGTAATAACAATAGCATCTGCCATTTCAATAATTCCTCTTTTTATCCCCTGTAACTCATCACCAGCACCAGCCAATTTTAATAATAAAAAGAAATCTACCATATCATGAACAGCTGTTTCGCTTTGCCCAACACCAATAGTTTCTATTAGAATACAATTGAAACCTGCCGCTTCTAAAATATGAATGCTTTCTCTTGTTTTACGGGTTACACCACCTAATGAAGAACCCGAAGCTGAAGGTCTTATGTAGGCATTGGGGTTTTTAACCAATTCTTCCATACGAGTTTTATCGCCAAGTATGCTACCTTTTGTTCTACTACTAGAAGGGTCTACGGTAAGCACGGCCACCTTTTTGCCTAAACTGGTTAGTATGCCACCAAATTGTTCTATAAAGGTGCTTTTTCCGGCACCTGGTACACCAGTAATACCAATTCTTATAGAATCATGCTTTTTTGAAATACAACCAGCAATAATTTCATTAGCGATTATGCGATGCTCTGGTTTAGTACTTTCAACTATGGTAATAGCCTTGCTTACTATGGCAACATTATTGGCATAGATACCTTCAAGAAATTCTGATATAGTAATATTGGCTAAATTCATTGTAACTAC
The DNA here is from genome assembly GCF_030547005.1 of Maribacter sp. 1_MG-2023. GTDB lineage: Bacteria > Bacteroidota > Bacteroidia > Flavobacteriales > Flavobacteriaceae > Maribacter. The sequence goes on from NZ_JAUOPN010000001.1 coordinate 540,127, forward strand.
TTATTTCATTGAAAGTAAAAGGTGCTATTTGTAATTGGGGAATATAATATTAGAAGCGTTCCATGTTATATTTAGCTTGGAGTTATAATATCAAATTTAAAGATAGATATGTTATTGTAGATATCGCCAGGTCTTAAGAGGCTTTTAGGAAAATCTGGTTGATTAGGTGCATCTGGGTAGTTCTGTGCCTCAAAACAAATTCCGGGAAAATCTGGTGGAGTATACACTACCAAAGCTGGTTGGTTGGTATATACTTTCATATTAATACCAGAAGTCTTTGATTGTATTTCTACAACTTTCTCATTACCAATATCCTTAACAAAAATAGAGTCTAACCTTTGTACACCTATTTTTCTAGGTAAAAGAAAATCGTATTCCGTTTTACGCACAGGTATTATATCGCCAGTTGGCAATAAGTTTTCTTTGGTTTCTAATTTGTAAGGGCAATTCAATTGTAATTCATAATCATCTATATACGGGTTATCATCTAGTTTAAAATAAGAATGATTGGTAAGATTAATAACCGTACTTCTATCAGTTATTCCTTCATAAATAATTTGTAATGCGTTATCCATTAATTTATAGGTAACGCTAACAGATAAATTTCCGGGGTAGCCTTCTTCTAAATGTTTACTGATATAGCTAAGTTTTACGAAAGGTTTATCGCTTTGATCTACTTCATCTATCGTCCAATATTTTTGATGAAAACCTTCTTTGCCGCCATGTAGGTGTACACCATCTTCTTGAAACACATCGTAACGAGCTCTATCGATTACAAATCCGCCATTAGAAATTCTTCCTGCATATCGACCTACACTGGCACCTAAAACATTATCATCTAAACGATATCTACTTGGGTGGTTGTACCCAACTACTACATTTGTGTACTCGCCATCTGCAACTTTTACAAGTAACTTTTGAATGGTAGCGCCATAATCAAGCACCATGAGTGTTAAATAGGCATTGGAAATTGTAACTTGTTTCAAAGGAAATATTTAATAGTGTGTTGTAAAAATAAAAATTTTTGCAACATTCTATTTTTTATATCGTCCTTATTATAGCAACAAACTAAAACCAATCTAATTAATTCATGTTTCAAAGCAGTATTGTAGAGAAATGTAAGGCAAATGACCGTGCGGCACAAATACAGCTGTACAGGAAGTATTGTGACGGCATGTACATTGTAGCAATGCGTTTTGTTAAAAATGGAGACGATGCAGAAGATGTTTTACAGGAGTCGTTTATTAAGGCTTTTCAAAAAATACATCAGTTTAGTGGCGATGTAACTTTTGGAGCATGGTTAAAACGCATAGTGGTAAATAAGAGTATCGATTTTCTCAAATCAAAAAAGGATAAAGAGGTTTCGCTAGACGAAGGTTATATGCAAGTTGTTGCAGAAGATGATAATTGGAATGTACCTGCAGCGATTAGTATTGAACAAGTTAAAAGTGCCATTGATAAGTTGCAGGATAAATACAAATACGTAATGCTTATGTTTTTGGTTGAAGGTTATGACCATCAAGAAATAGCAGAAGTGTTGAATATTTCAGAATCTGCCTGCAGAACAAGATTATCACGTGGTAAAGGCCATTTGAAAGAACTATTAAAAGGAAAAAAATATGGAACAGGATCTTAGAGAAATGTTCAAAAAGGATCGAGAAGAGCAAAAGCATACTATTACACATGGTCATGAAGAGCGCTTTTTAAAGAAGTTAGAAGAATCAATACCGGCACAAAAGAATACTGATAAGAGTTGGTTGAAAATAGCGGCATCTGTTGCGGTAATTGTAAGCATCGGTTTGGGTTTCTTGTATTTCAATGAAAATGTGGATAACACGACAACTGTGGTTGATAATGATAGTATAGGGGAACAGAAATCTGAATTTACTTTCGGAGATCTTTCGCCAGACTTAAAGAAGGTAGAAAGCTATTATGTTGCCAATATTAATATGGAACTGGCAAAACTAGAGGTGTCGCCAGATACTAAAGAGTTGATCGACAGTTTTATGGAACAGCTCAATAATTTAAATATTGAATACAAGACGTTAAACATAGAGTTAAAAGAATTAGGACCTAATGACCAAACGATAACAGCACTGATAGAGAATTTACAGTTACGATTACAATTATTACAGAAATTAAAAAGAAAGTTAAACGAATTAAAATTATCAAAAAATGAACAGATTATTGACAACAGTATCTAAGCAACTCATCATTGTATTAGGGCTTTTAGCTTCTTCAACGCTTTTGGCGCAAGAAGAGAGTAAAACATTTCAAGAAAGATTTATTGTGGCAGGAGATGCAGTGGTAAATATCAATACCAGTTATGCCGATATTGAATTTGAAACTTGGGATAAGAATGAGGTGGCTATTACAGCCACCATCACCCTAGAAGGAGCTACAAAAGAGGAAGCTGAGAACTACTTTAAGAATAGCCCTATTGAAATATTGGGTAATAGTAAAGAGATTAAAGTATATTCAAAATCTAAGAATAATGATTTCTTCTCAAGTTTTAATTCTGAAAATATCTTTAATCATGGTGGTATGCGAATAGAGGTGCCAGAGATTGCATCTTTCGTAGTAAGTGTACCTCAGATAGCTCCTTTTCCAGAAATGCCGCCACTACCATTAACCGAAGCTTATACATTTGATTATGAGGAATATCAAGAAAATGGTGATAAGTATATGAAGAAATGGCAAAAGAATTTTGAAAAGAGTTTTGATAAAAAACATCAAAAGCGATTAGAAGAATGGGCTGAGCGTATGGAAGAAAAAGCTAAGGCTATGGAACAAAGAATGGAGGCACATAATGAGAAACGAGCTGAATTAATGGAGCAGCGTCATGAAAAAATGGAGCAAAGACAAGAGGAGTTGCAAGAAAGACAAGAAAAAAATCAAGAAGAAAGAGAAGAGCGTAGAATCTATATTCAATCTAATGAAAATTCGCCGAATATATTTTATTACTCCAATGAAGGAGAACAAAAGAATTTTAAAATAAAAAAGACCATAAAAATTAGCTTACCAAAGTCAACCAGAATAAAAATGGATGTACGCCATGGGGAGGTTAAACTAGCTGAGAATACCAAAAACTTAAATGCGAAGCTTTCGCATTCAAGCCTTTGGGCAGTTACTATAGATGGAGAAGAAACTACTGTTTCTGCCTCATATTCTCCGGTTACTGTTCAGAAATGGAATTACGGACAATTAAGTACATCATATTCAGAAGAAATATCATTGTCAGAGGTGGTTCAATTGCAATTACAAGCAACCTCGTCAGAGGTAACTATCGATAAGTTATTTAAAAATGCCTTTGTAAAGAATGATTTTGGCGCAGTGCACATTCTTGAAATGGGTAATGATTTTGAAGAATTGGATATAAGCGTAAGAAATGGAGAGTTAACGGTAACAATGCCAAAGGTGGCTACCAATGTTTATGTAAAAGGCAATTCATCGACATTGAAATTACCAACAGGTTTACAGATTGTGGAAACTAAAAACGGAACTACAACTATTCATAAAGGGCATCACTTAAAAAATAATAGTAATCGATCTATTATAATTACATCAGATTATAGTGAGGTGGTACTGCAATAGTTATTTTACCAATTGTAAGGTTCCAAACACATTGGCATCTATCCATCCCTTGTTTTTATTCTCACCTGCTACAAATACAGAACCTATTAAGTTCTCTCGTTCCTCGCTACTATCATTATCTGCATAAGCTAAAGCAAAACCAATTTTCTTATTTTCGGTAAGCACAACAGGCTTTATATTCGGGTCATCATTATATATACCAGGGTACACTTTTACAAACATTTCCCAATAAGTCGTATTACCTTCTGTTTGATGTTTAGATGTAATATGATCGTTGTATATTGTCGGTTTTTCATCAACACCTAAGTCAACTACATTACCGTCTAAAGCTACATGATAGGTAAAAGCATTGTGATTAAAGCGGTGCTGCCCGCCAGAATTGTCTTCATCTACATAAACAATAACACAATCATCGTTCCACCAAAGTTTTAAGGGGTCTTCGGTTTTGTCTAGAATAGTATTATCAACTATTTCTAGTAGAAGATAGAGTCCGTCTTCGTTCCAAGCAATTTTATATCTACCATTATAATCATCGTGATCAAAAGGACCACCGATCCAATTTTGATCAATAGGTTTCCAATCTAATAAATTCCAATAGTTTTCTATAGCTCTGCCATCTAGGGTAGGGGCATCTTTAATATAAGAAACTGGGGTAGCTTGAGAATTTTTCTTGTTCTTAACTTCTGCACATGAAAATAAGCCTAAAAGAAGTAACAGGTAAATAGTCCATTTCATAATACTGCTTTGGAATCTATGGTTCAAAAATACTATTTTCTTAGGGTATGTAAGATTAATAGTACTTATTTAAGTGGCGACAAGATATAATAAAATAAAAAGAACCTACTTATTCTTAGGTTAACTGATGTGCTTTGTAATTATTGTACAGTCTGTTGCACAAAAAAAAGCATCCCGAATGGAATGCTTTTATATAAAAATTTTTGGGAGATCTTTTAATGGGCACTCTTCTTCAGATAATCTCCAAAGTTCTCTTTAAATCTATTTAATCTCGGTATAGAAACGTTTCTTATATATGAGTTGTTAGGATTATTCTTTTCATAATCTTGATGATATGACTCTGCCTTGTAAAATATAGTATAAGGTACGACTTCTGTGGTAATTGGATCATTATCATACACTTTTTTATCTGTAAGTGCCTGAATATAACTTTCAATGATATTCTTTTGCTCATCGTTCTTATAAAAAGCGATGGAGCGATATTGTCTACCACGATCCGGACCCTGTCTATTTAATTGAGTCGGGTCATGAGAACCAAAGAACACTTGAACCAATTGGGTGAATGATATTTCATTCGGGTCATAATATACTTCAACAGCCTCTGCATGATCGGTTTTACCGTAACCTACTTCTTCGTATGTTGGGTTCTTTTGTTCCCCGCCTGCATAGCCAGAAACTACTTCTTTTACACCTTTTACACTCTCAAAAATAGCCTCTACACACCAAAAGCATCCGCTGGCAAAATAGGCGGTTTCGTATTTACTTAATTGTTGCGGACTCAATTTTACTTCTTCCTCAATATCTTCGTGATCCGTTTCTGCCATTTCTGTGTTTTCAGAAATGGTATTTTTCTTGACTTTAGATTGGCAACTGGTCGCAATCAAGGTCGCGCAGGCCAATAAAGTGATTTGTAATAATTTCATAACAATTTTCTTTTAGCAATTTGTAGGTAATTTACAAAGACCTTACGAGGAAAAGGGTTAAAAAATGTTAAGGACATTAATGGATGCTATATTTTTGAGAAATGAATACACTAGCTCTAGCCCTTAAATCTTACTCGACAGAACCTATCTATATATTAGACTCCACTATTTCTTCAGAGGCATATGTGCCTTTAGATCTCTCTAAACATAATGATGATTTGATTGATTTAGACATTACCGATCATGCCGTTTGTCAAACTTATATCGATAGTGTGCTAAAAACTAAACAAGGTGTTATCGCGTACGGCGGATATTTAGAACAAAGAAACTTATATAATGATAAGGAAGGTTTTACCTCTACCAGTAAACCTGTTCGAAATATTCATTTAGGAATTGACTTTTGGTGTGATGCCGGTACTAAAGTAATTGTTCCGTTAGACGGAAAGGTTCATAGTTTTAAAAACAATAATACTATTGGTGATTACGGACCAACCATAATTCTTGAACACGTTTTAAATGATATTACCTTCTATACTTTATATGGTCACTTAGCTATAGATTCATTATCAGGTCTCTATATAGGTAAGATCTTTAAAGTAGGAGATGTTCTCGCAACTTTAGGTACACCCGATATTAATGTAAACTACGCGCCACACCTTCATTTTCAAATTATATACGATTTAGAAGGTAACGAAGGTGATTACCCAGGTGTATGTGCTGAAGGGCAACTATCCTTTTATAAAGAGAACTGCCCTGATCCGAATGTGCTATTAAAGTTAGGAGTAGTTTGATGAGATGAGGTAAAGTACTGAGTAAAGAGTATTAAGTAATTATTCTGAAATTGGAAATATTGAAATTAGAGTATAGACTTTTAACGGTACCATTGTTGGAAACATCAACCAACCATTGAAATCTATATTCTTTACTCTCTTTTCTGTTTTTTGAACTTGAACTTGATTATTTGAGCTTGTACTTTCTCTTCTGGTATCGTTTAAATACATCAATTATCGGTAAGGTGTTTTTAGAGGTGTTGTCGTTTGTCGATGCGATTTCACACTTCATCTGAAGTTGTGTCAAGTAACGAGAATTAGGGGTTTTTCAGCGATTCATCACCTAGTAAAACAAGGTCTGCTGCGTTCTATTATTGTAACAAACGCAAGTCATGAAAACAATAATAGCAACAATCTTCATCATCTTTTTAAGCTTCACTGCTCAAGCACAGAACTCTACTGAAGAAGTAAGGGTTGAAACTATTGAGATGAGCATCGTTACTGAAACAACATATGAAGTAGAAGCTAACACTACTACAGAAGTAGCTAGATTATACAAATTCAAAAACTCTAGAATCAAAAGAGATTTAAACTTTTTAACTAAAGCGAATAAGCCTAAAATGGCTTAGTTTTTTTGACATAAGTATTAGGTATAGAGTATTAAGAAAATGGTCCATATCAGTTATTAGAAAACAGAGGTTAGAGAATTGACTTGATGACAAGTTTTTTCAAGAATAGATTTAGCAAAGCTAATTTGATTTTATTTCTAACAACCATCAGCCCTAATCTATTCTCTCAATTCTATATGCACACTTCTCATTTTTAAACTCCTTACTGTAGTCTCTCCAGCCCATAAAATTATATTTTGTAGGAAAAAACATAATAATTCGATGAACTGCACAAATTAGGGGTCTAGCGGAAGATTATTTTGTAGGAAAAAGGACTACAAAAAGAAGTGATACATCGAAAAGTAAACTTTTCATCGTAAAAACCGTACCTCTTGTCGAATTCGAAATACGTTTACTTACAAGTAAATGGTTATCTATAAACCAAATTTACCTACTTTATTATGCGTACAATTATTTTTTTATTCCTTGTTATCTGTTTGGGAACCAAGTCCCAAGCACAATCGAAGTCACCAGATACGAAAGTACAGACTATTGTTATGCCCATGGCTGATGTAGCAATAAAGTCTGACGTAAACGCTCAGGGTTTTCAAACAGCTGCAAGGTTTTACAAAGTCAAAAATGCACGAGTTAAACAAGCCTTACTTTTTAAAGCAAGAGTACGAACAGTTTATTTCGCCTAGTTTAATTCTTCTATAAGTTCTTCGGTTACCTCTGTTCCCCCTTTAGGTAACACGATAGTTTTTAAAATTTCCCAAACATTTTCGGTTACTATTCGCTGTCCTTCTGCAGTTGGGTGAATCCCATCTTCTAAATTCAATTTCGGAATACCAGCAACACCTTCCAATAAAAACGGAATCAATAGTATATCATTGGATTTTGCCAAGGCAGGATACATCATCTTAAATTGAGATGCATAATCTGCACCCATATTTGGTGGTATTTGCATACCTGCCAATATAATTTGTGTTTCAGGATTTTTTTCTTTGACCATATCGATCATCGATTGTAAATTATTCATCGATTCTGTAATCGGTATACCTCGCAATCCGTCATTTGCGCCTAACTCCAATACAAAAATATCTACGGGCTGATTTAGTACCCAATCCAAACGGTTTAATCCTCCAGAGGTGGTTTCTCCGCTTAATCCGGAGTTGATAACTTTATAATCTAGTCCCAAAGAGTCTAACTTTAATTGAATTCTATTTGGGAACCCTTCCTTGGTATCTAAGCCATAGGCAGCGGTAAGACTGTTTCCGTAGAACAAAATCACTTTGTCATCGGCAGAAATAGCTTCTTTTTCCGGGCTACTAACTTCTTCGGTTTGGGTGTCAGTTTGCTTTTTTTCTGGTGTTTCTCCACATCCAATGAACAACAACACTAATAAAAAATAACGAAAATTTAATACTTTCAACATAGTCTTAACTTATTAGATTCCAAATCATTTGTTTATTTTGTTGTCTTGTACTAAAATGATTTATGACAAAGATATTAAACGTACGTAATCTAAAGAAAACGTATACCAGCGGATCTAAGAATTTGACAGTTATTGATGATATTTCTTTTTCAATTGAAGAAGGTGACACTTTTGCAATAGTTGGTCCGTCTGGTAGTGGAAAAACCACTCTATTAGGACTATGTGCCGGATTAGATGAAATAAACGAAGGAACCATAGAACTATGTGGGGAAGATTTAAGTGTATTAAATGAAGATCAACGTGCACTCTTAAGAAATGAAAAGGTAGGATTCATTTTTCAAGACTTTCAATTGCTACCCACTTTAACGGCTTTAGAAAATGTAAGTGTACCACTAGAATTACAGGGTACTGCCAATGCTTCTAAAGATGCTATGGAACTTTTAAATAAAGTTGGTTTGGGTGATCGTCATGATCATTATCCATCTCAATTATCTGGCGGTGAACAGCAACGAGTTGCTTTGGCAAGAGCGTTTTCTAATAAGCCTTCCATACTTTTTGCCGATGAGCCAACCGGTAATTTAGATGAGGAAACTGGCGAAAAAGTCATCAAATTATTATTTGATCTAAATAAAGAAATGGGCACTACCTTGGTAATTGTTACCCATGATCTAGAATTGGCTAATCTAAATAAACATGTATTACGACTTAAGGGTGGTAAAATAGTAATCAACGAAACCACTTCTATATCTTGAATCAAACACAAAGAACATCAAAAGCATCATTTAATTGGTTATTGAAAATGGCTTGGCGAGATGGCAAAGATAGTGGTAAACGCCTGTCATTGTTCATATCATCTATTGTTTTAGGTATCGCAGCAGTGGTATCTATTCAATCTTTTAGCGATAATCTTAAAGATAATATTGGTTTGCAATCAAAAGCCCTTATGGGGGCAGATTTTCTTATTGATAGCAATCAGCCTGCAAATGAACGTGTAACTGAATTAATGGATTCTTTAGGTGGTTATGATGCTAGAGAGGTCAATTTTGCTTCAATGGCAGCATTCCCAAAAAGTCTAGCTACAAAATTGGTACAGGTACGTGCTATTGAAGGTAATTTTCCTTTTTATGGTGAGCTGGAAACTGAACCTGCCTCAGCAGCAAAAGAATATTTAGAGAAAGGCGGTGCATTGGTTGATGCCACCGCAATGCTTCAATATAATTTAAAACCAGGTGATAGTGTAAAGTTGGGGACAACCACCTTTGTCATTATTGGATCTTTGATCACGGCACCGGGTAGTACAGGTATTGGTGCGACAGCTGCACCACCTATTGTTGTGCCATTTCGTTTTATGGAACAAAGCGGACTATTGCAACGTGGTAGCCGTTTGGGGTACAATTACTATTTCAATAATGATAAGGCAGATTTAGAAGCACTGAGTAAAAATGTAGATCCATTATTAGATGCCGAAAATGCAGATATGGATACCCATACCGATACTAGTGAGCGGTTAGGTCGTAGGTATGAAAATGTAGGTCGATTTTTAAATTTGGTGGCATTTATTGCACTTCTTTTGGGGTGCGTTGGTATTGCTAGCTCTGTTCATATTTATATAAAAGAGAAACTAAAAGCGGTAGCGGTTCTTAAATGTTTGGGTGCCACACGTAAACAAACCTTTTTAATATATCTGATTCAAATTGCAGGAATGGGCTTGTTGGGCGGACTCATTGGCACAGTGATAGGCTTGTTGTTACAACAGACATTTCCGCTTATACTACAAGAGTTTTTACCTTTTCAGGTAGAAATATCTACTTCTTTTCAAGCAATATTTGTCGGCTTATTACTGGGAGTTTGTATGTCGGTTTTATTTGCATTATCGCCATTAGTAAATACATGGTTTGTTTCTCCTTTACAGGTATTACGCGTGCAAGAAGATACGAGTAAAAAGGCTAGACCTTATCAAATATGGGTTGTGGTTGCCATTGTTCTTTTTGTATTGTTATTCGCTTTTTGGTTATTGGGCAGATGGGAGTTCGCATTGAGTTTCGTAGCAGGAATTTTAGTGACATTTTCCATTTTAGCGGGAGTATCAGTTCTATTTATGCGATTGATAAAAAGATACTTCCCAAAATCATGGAGTTTTGCTGCCAGACAAAGTTTGTTGAATTTATTCCGACCGAATAACCAGACCTTAGTATTGATTTTAGCTATTGGGATAGGTACATTTTTAATCAGTACATTATATTTTACAAAAGATTTTCTACTTGCCAAAACCTCGTTCGAAGCGAGTGCTGAGAGTCCGAATTTGATCTTATTCGATGTTCAGACGGATCAACGGGATGCTGTAGCAAATACAATTACGCCAAAGAGACTTCCTGTTATAGATAATATTCCGATTGTAACCATGCGTTTAGAGCGTATAAAAGATCGAGATGTTAATGATATTCGATTAGATACTACCACCCGGATGAACAAATGGATTCTAAACCACGAGTTTAGAACAACGTATAGAGATTCAATGATTGGTTCTGAAAAGTTGTTGGAAGGGGCATGGATACCTTCTGTTGATCCTAATGCCAAAGTAATACCTATTTCATTGTCAGATAATGTGGCAAATGATGCATTAGTAACTATCGGTGATACATTGGTGTTCAATGTTCAAGGGAAACTTATGACTACGGTAGTCGGTAATATTCGCCAAGTAGATTGGGCACGTATGCAACTCAATTTCTCTGTTGTATTCCCTAAAGGAGTATTGGAAAATGCACCTCAGTTTCATGTGATAACCACCAATGCACCAGATAAAAAGTCTTCAGCTGATCTGCAGCGAGAGTTGGTTAAGAAATTCCCCAATGTATCTATAATTGATTTACGACAGGTAGTAACCTTAGTTGAAGACATTTTAGATAAGATTTCATGGGTCATATCTTTTATGGCTTTCTTTAGTATTCTTACCGGTATCATTGTGTTGATAGGATCTGTTCGTAACAGTAAATACCAGCGTATTCGTGAAAGTGTTTTACTAAGAACACTTGGTGCTCAAAGTAAACAAATATTAAAAATTAATGCCTTAGAGTATTTATTTCTTGGTGTTTTAGGAAGCGGAGTAGGAGTGATGCTTTCGTTAATGAGTAGCTTTCTACTCGCATATTTTATTTTCGATACGCCATTTGTGCCTTCATGGGTTCCATTTTTGGTGGTATTGCCAGGTATTACGTTATTGGTTTTAGCTATCGGATTAATGAATAGTAGAGGAGTATTAAATAGTCCGCCATTGCAGGTGTTACGGAAAGAGGGTAATTAATATAGTGTTTTTAGCGGAAATGCGAACAATTGCATTTTTACTTTTCTACCTTTAATATTATGAAAAAGCAACTATTCTTTTTATTGGTGACTACATTATTGGTATGCTCTTGTGGTACTGATAGTGTAAAGGCAGATTTGATAATTACTAATGCCAATATTTGGACAGGTAATACTAATTCTCCAAAAGCCGAGGCTATGGCAATAAAGGCAGATACCATTTTGGCTATTGGCTCTTTAGTTGATATTCAAAAGTTTAAAGGATTAAGTACTGAGATTAAAGATGTAGGAGGAAAATTTATTACACCAGGGTTTATTGATACTCATGTGCACCTGTTAATGGGAGGTAATAGCCTTTTAAGTGTGCAATTAAGAGACGCCAGTACAAAGCAAGAATTTATTGATAGAATTTCCGCCTTTACTAAAGAAATAGAACCGGGTCAATGGATAGTTGAGGGTAATTGGGATCATACCTTGTGGGGAGGTGAATTACCCAATAAAGATTGGATAGATGAATATACGGGTGATAACCCTGTGGCTATTTATAGAATGGACGGTCATATGATTTTAGCCAATTCAGCAGCACTCAAAATTGCAGGTATAGATGAAAATAGTCCCGATGTAGAAAACGGAGAAATTGTTAAAAATCCTGTTGGTACTCCAACCGGTATTCTTAAAAGTGAAGCTATGTATTTAGTTTTAAATGAAATACCAAAGCTTACTGATTCGGAAAAAGAAGAAGCCCTAAGTGCAGCCCAAGATTATTTAGTTTCTCAGGGCGTAACCACCGTACATGATGTAGATAGTTTAGGTGGTTACGAGATTTTAGATAAGATGAATTCTAATAAACAACTGAAGGTGAGAGTGTATGCTGCCGATCCGTTGAAGTATTGGAAAGCAGTTACTAAGGATACAAAAGATTCAAAATGGTTGAAAAATGGTCTCATTAAAGGTTTTGTAGATGGGTCTCTAGGTTCGCATACGGCAGCTTTTGATGAACAGTATTCAGATAAACAAGATGATAAGGGTCTATTTATTGTCGATTTAGATAGTTTAGGTAGCTGGATTTCTAATGCCGATAAAAAGCAATTGCAAATTACCGTTCATGCTATTGGTGATCGAGCAAACAGTACTATTCTAAACATATATGATAGTGTAGTTCAAAATAATGGTAAAAATGAGCGACGATTAAGAATAGAACATGCGCAACATTTGAATGTAGAAGATATCAATAGATTTTCTAAACTAGATGTTATTACCAGCATGCAGCCATATCATGCTATTGATGATGGTAGATGGGCAGAAGAGCTTATCGGACATCAGCGAATTAAAACTACCTATGCTTTTAAGTCTCTATTAGATGCAAATACGACTTTAGTGTTTAGTAGTGATTGGCCTGTGGCACCTGCATCTGCATTATATGGTATGTACGCAGCGGTTACTAGAAGAACCTTAGATGATAACAATCCTGATGGTTGGGTTCCTGAGCAGAAAATTAATGTCGAACAAGCATTAATTGCGTATACAAAAGATGCTGCTTATAGTTCTTTTGACGAAGATGTAAAAGGAACATTAGAACCAGGCAAGTTGGCTGATTTTGTTATTTTGAGCGAAAATGTACTTCAAGTTGAACCAAAAACATTAAAAGATGTGAAAGTCTTGGAGACCTATGTTGGAGGTAAAAGTATGTTCTTATCTAATTAAGATGCTAGTAATTAAGTCATTTTTGACTTAATTACTGATAAATACCTCACTTATCGTGATTTGTCAACTAATCGACATAGCTTTGCGCTTTAATTACAAAAGTAATTGTTATGGCGTTGTTTACCGATTTGAAGATTTCTAGAAATTTAGAGAAAGCCTTGACTGATTTAGGTTTCGAAAATACAACCCCAATTCAAGAGAAAGCTTTCCCTATTGTAATGAGTGGTAGCGATGTTGTTGGTATTGCTCAAACAGGCACCGGTAAAACATTTGCTTATCTGCTTCCTATTTTAAATACGATGAAGTTTTCTAAAGAAATTCATCCAAAGGTTATTATTCTAGTACCTACGCGTGAACTAGTTGTGCAAGTAGTGGAAGAGGCAGAAAAACTAGCTAAATATGCAGGCATTCGTGTGCTGGGTGTATTTGGTGGTAAAAGTATGTTGCGTCAAAAAGAGGCTTTGGCATTAGGTACGGATGTTCTAGTCGCAACGCCAGCGAGATTGTATGATTTGATCTTAACAAAAGCCGTTCAGTTAAAACAAGTAAAGAAACTTGTTATTGATGAGGTCGATGTAATGCTGGACTTAGGCTTCCGGTTTCAGCTGGTAAATATTTTTGAGCTTTTACCACAGAAGAGACAAAATATTATGTTTTCGGCTACGATGACCGATGATATTGAATTGTTTATTACCGATTTTTTTACCGGTGTTCAGAAAATTGCGATCGCAGTTAGTGGAACTCCGCTAGAGAATATTACCCAATACGGGTATGCTACACCTAACTTTTATACCAAAGTAAATTTGTTGGTCAATTTATTGCAAAACGAAGAAACGTACCACAAGGTACTAGTATTTGTTTCAAGCAAGCGTAGTGCCGATTTACTCTTTAAAGAATTGGCAGAATTTTTCAGTGAAGAAATCTGTATTATACACTCCAACAAAACACAGAATTATAGACTACGTTCCATTAATCAATTTGACGAGGGTAAGAATCGTATTTTGGTAACTACCGACGTTATGGCTCGTGGATTAGATTTACAAGAGATATCTCATGTTATAAATTTTGATACTCCGACATACCCTGAAAACTACATGCACCGAATAGGTAGAACGGGTAGGGCAGAGAAAGAGGGGACTTCTATTCTTTTATTTACAGAGAAAGAAGAAGAGGCTAAAGATGCCATAGAAGATTTAATGTCGCATAAAGTCAATTTATTGCCATTACCTAATGATGTGAAAATTGCAACGCAACTTACTTTCGACGAGCAGCCTAAACATAGAGAGCACGAGAATCCTTTAAATATTAATGAAGATGAACGTGGAGCTAGTTTTCACGAAAAGTCTGATAAGAATAAAAAGGAAAATCAAGGAGGTTCGTATAAGCGTATCATTAAAAAGAAATACACAAAATCGAAAACACGCGGCGATAAGAACTACGGTAAACGCGGAAGACACAAAAAGTAAGTTTCATTTACTTCATTTTAATTCATTCTATTTCCTACATATAGGTTAGTCTCTTGGACCCCAATTTCAGAGGTATTTTAAACTTCACATATTTAAATCATCGATTAAATGCATACCGAATCGGTGTGGTGTTTTTAGACCGAAAACCGTTCGTCGACACTTTTTGTCGATTCATCTCAGATTTTTACACTAGCCGAAAATTATAGCAGTTTAGCGAGGTCAAGATGCTTAATCGTATACCTCAAAGTACTTTTACATTGTTCAACATTACGATATGAAAGCACTTGTAACCTTACTAATAATATTCGCTGGCGCATTTGCATTGGCACAAACACCCCAAACAGATGATAAAGTTAACGCTACTGAAGTGGGTATTGTTTTGGTTGATAGCCATGACGATATTAGCAACGAGAAAACGATTACAATTACTGATGAAACGTCAATAGCACGTTTGTACAGATACAAAAATGCTAGGGTTAACAAAGAATTAGCATTTGCTACCAAGAAGTCATACGGTAAGTTGGCATAATCTTTGCTTTATATAGTACGGTGCAATTAAGCACTTTATAAATTTTTAATTATGATGTTACTTTCTATTATAATACCAGCACTTATTGTTATTGCAACTATAGCTTTTACTTCAAAAAACGAAAAAAAAGTACGTCCAATTAAAGTGCCGGTAAACAAACGTAAGTTTTAATTCTTTATTCCAGGTTGCTTAATAGTATAGTTACTTTTAGCTTTAGCTTCATCTACTTGTCTTTTAACATCTGCCAATAATGCTTTGGAATCATAAACGATTCCATCTTTGACGGTATATTTTACGCCACCAACACGAACCACCTCATTATCATCGGTCAGTTTTATAGCTCCCGTACCATAAAGTACTTTGAAATTTTGAAGCGGATTTTCCTCAACAATGACGAAGTCTGCCAATTTGCCTATTGTTACCGAACCTAATTTGTCATCCATTCCTAATGCTTCAGCTCCATTTAAGGTTGCTGATTGTATAATTTCTAAAGGATGAAATCCTGCTTCACGCATAAGTTCTAATTCTCGTATATAAGCAAAGCCGTACAGTTGGAAAATGAATCCAGAATCTGATCCCGTTGTTACTCTACCACCTCTATTTTTATATTCATTGATAAAGGTCATCCAAAGTTTATAATTGTTTCTCCAAGCAACTTCTTGCTCAGTACCCCAATCATGCCAGTAAGAACCGTGTGAAACTTTACTAGGTTGATAGAACTCCCATAAAGAAGGCAATGTATAATCTTCATGCCATTCAGCTCGTCTAGCACGCTGTAAATCTCTACTAGCTTCATAAATATTGAAAGTTGGATCCATCGTAAAATCCAATGCTAATAATTCATTCATAACATTATTCCAATGTTCAGAATAGGGCTCTGCGGCTTGTGCCCATAATTTACCGGCATTCTCAAAACGGTGTTGTTCGTTTTGGTAGTTGTAGTCCAACGGAAAATCTTGAACTGTTCTATCATCAAACAAAGCTTCAGGTAAACCATACCAGTGTTCCATTGAGGTTAGACCTGCTCTGGCTGAATGCAGAACATTCCAACGGGCAACGCTCATTTGTGCATGGTGGCAGGCAGAGCCTAGACCTAATTTTTTATTTTCATTAAGTGCTGCGGCCATAATCGACGGTTCGGCTCCGAAGAACTTAATACCATCTGCTCCCTTTTTTGCATTGGCACGAACCCATTCTCTTGCTTGCTCGGGAGTAGAAATCGGAATATCGTTTAGCGGATTGAATGATTTACTTGTTTGCCCAAATGCAGTGTAGGAGATAATTCGTGGTGCTATGATCTCGTTTTTTTCACTCTTGTGCTTTAGATCTAACGTAAAATCAATACCCCTACCTGCAACTTCGCGAACAGTGGTAACACCATGTGCCATCCAAAGTTTAAATACATAATCTGGATCTGCGCCTTGGGCATCTCCACCAATATGCGTGTGCATATCTATAAAGCCCGGCATTAAATACATACCAGTGCAGTCTAATTCTTTACCACCCGCCTTTAATTGCGGTCTTTTTGAGTCATCAATGGCAACCCCAGGATAACCCACAACTGAAATTTCTTTAATAATATTATTCTCAACTACAATATCAATGGGCCCTTGTGGTGGTGCTCCATTACCGTTAATGAGCATAACGCCCCTAATTATTAATTGTAAATGTGGACCATCGCCTTGTAGTGATTGAGATAATAAAGGGGTTGTCATTAAAAAGGCAATCCCTAATATTAATACTGTTTTTATTTTTATCATTTTGCCGTATGAATTAATTATTAGTGAATTGATGTTAATCTTCAGAAGGTACTTTTATCTTGTCTCCAAGAAAAAGTGCATTTAAAAACAATCTATTGGTACCATACCATGATCCTCTAAAATTGGGATTGTCTGCAAAAAGAACTACTCTTCCACTACCTAATTTACTGACGATAAGAGATGCTGAATTTAATATGTTTTCTTGCATATTCTTCTCGGTTATAAATCCATCTATATGCGGTTTTTTGGCATATTTTGCTATTGTGGCATATGAATTTTTACTTGGTGCCAGCCATACCGAATTATTTTTATAAACAGGTATGTTGCTATCTCTATATCCATAAGCTAGTGGGTGGGTAATATCTAAATCAACTTTTAAAATGACCCCGCCAAGACTTCCTTTACCAATATTTTCGCGAGCATCTCCGTATGGTTTTCTTACAGCAAGTTCGGTTGAATCTTTTTCAGTTTTGATGAGTTTTTCCTTTACTAACTTTTTCTCAATTGCCCATTTACTTGCTGTACCTATGGTTATAAGGGTATTACCCTTATTAGTCCAATCTTTAATTTTGGACATTTGCTTTTCAGTAAGGTTATATTTTCCAGAAACCATAACCAAGGTGTTGTACTTGTCTAAACTTACCTTGTTAAAATTGCGCATTGGTATTTTAGTGATAGGCATATGAACACGAGTATCTAGCAAATGCCAAACCTCTCCTGCTTCATAAGAACTTACACCATCTCCAATCAGCATTACGGCCTTTGTTTTTTTGATTGGCGAAATATTGCCACTTCCTAAATCGACTCCTTCTAAACTAAGTCCAGAATCTACAGCGTAAATGGGTACATCAAATTTTTCTTGCGCTTCTTTAATGCTTTTATAAACTGCAGCAGCATCTTCTTTTTGGAGGCTTACAGGAACTAATACTGCACCATAATTGAACTTTTTGGTATCCTTTTTAGTTTTTATACTAAACAGCTTTGCAGCAGAAGATGCAACGATACCTTTTTTCTGTAAATAGACAAGTGCGGCAGGTGCATTGTAATCATCCCAATCCATTACATAGGCATACTCAGATTTTTGAACGGGACTTATTGAAATCAAATTTTCTGTTTCAGTAATTTTATCGCCAAGGTTAAGTGTGTTTGTCGACTTGTACTTCATATTATAAAAGTTGGCTACCGACCATGCCGAAGCATCATAATAAACACTATCTCTATATTTTTCATACGTTTCAAACATAGTCTGTACCATTCTGTATTGCGGCTGTTGTGTAGGTACTGTAAATACATCTCCAGAACGATAAACATCTATCTTATGTAGCAATAACTTATCTATGAATGCCCTTGTTCTGTTTTTGTCATGAACATCTCCAAAAGTATAGCCCTTAACTTTACTTTTAGCAGCATTGGTTAAGGCACTCTTAAAGAATCTCTGCTGATACTTGCGCATATATTCTTTATTGTTCACTGCTGTTTTTACAGTTGTAATACCAGAGACATATTGGTTTCTAATGGTAAAAGCAAATGTAATTTCTCCAAATGCTGTAGTTTGTTTATGTCCTCTAGAACTGGCTTGTTCAAATAACAATCCAAGACCACCTTGAAGGTCTGGATATGAAGATCCATACCCTGGATAGGTACCGTCAAATACTTCTTTTGTAAAATATAGTGATCCAATACTATCTAAACTTTTAGAAAATTCGTTTCCAAATAGCGTATTCAAATCTTCGTAATTCTCTTTTGGCATTATAGGGTCATACGAGGCATTTGTTTTCATAGGTTCAAAAAAATAGGTGCTTCGCGTACCCATTTCATGAAAATCTGTAATTACGTTTGGATACCAGTTATGGTACCAGTTTAATTTTCCTCTACTCTCTGGATTTATTGCTAATAACCAATCTCGGTTTAAGTCAAACCAATAGTGGTTTGTTCTTCCCATTGGCCAGTACTCATTATGTTCAACATCTTGTGGATCCGCAACTTCAGGACTTCCTTGGTATGTGTTAGCCCATTGTGTGTGCCTGTCCCGACCATCAGGATTAATGGTTGGGTCAATAAAGATTACAGCGTTTTTTAAATAATTTAATATTTCAGGATTTTCTGAAGCGGCAAATGTATATGCTGTAAGCAATGCGGCTTCTGAACTAGAAGGTTCATTACCATGCACGTTGTATGCTAGATTAATGAAGATGGGAACTTCATTATAATTGGTCACTGACTTTGTAGGATTTGTAAAAGCTAAATGATCTTCTTGTAGTTGATCCAAGTTGCTTAGATTTTCTGGCGTAGTTAGGGTTAACATAACCAGTTTGCGTCCCTCATGCGTTCTACCGTACTCTGCTATAGATGCTCTGTCTGAAACTTCTGCTATTTTTTCAAGGTATGCAACAATAAGGTCATGTCTTGTATGGTGTTCACCTATACCGTAACCTAAGAATGCCTCGGGAGTTGGTATTTCGGAATTGAAAGGTTGAAACTTTTGGTAGAAATAATCTTGTGCTGAAATGGTACTGCCATAAAGGAATACCAATAGTAGTAATTTTTTGATCATTAAGCGTGGTTTGAATGTTAGTCGCTTAAATATAGGTATTACTATAAAGATTAGCTAGCATTACTATGCTTCGCTTTTATTATTATGATAGTGATAAAAATTGATTAATTAATTTAAACTGTCGGAGATAATTGTTGCTTTATTTCTTGAAACTGTATAATGTAGTTAGTTCCTTTTTTAGCATCATCACGTTGTATTGTTCCTCTTAATTGTCTGGTAAGATTATGTATTAATTTTAAACCTAAAGATTTAGTGTTTTTGTAATTAGTGGTTTCTGGAAAGCCGATTCCATTATCGCCAATCTCTAAAATATAGCAATTTTCTTGCTCCAGATCTTTTTGTAACTTAATACTGATTGCTCCTTCTTTATCACTTTCAATGCCATATTTTAAGGCATTGGTCAAAGTTTCATTAATTAAGAGACCTAATGGGATTGCGGTATCTATGCCTAATTTTATATCAGGAATATCAATTATTAAATCTACGTTATTATCATTCCCTTTTATGGAACGAATTAAATATTCGCCTAAATCTTGTACGTAAGATTTGTATTCAATGTGGCTTATATCATTACGCATATATAGCATTTCATGTACCATAGCCATGGCGATTACTCTATTTTGAGTACTCTTTAAAAGCCCTTTCATTGGTCCTGTCTCTATATTTCTAGATTGTAGGCTTAATAAGCTAGAAACGGTTTGTAGATTGTTTTTTACCCTATGATGTACTTCTTTTAATAGATTTTCTTTTTCATGCACTTGATTTGACAATTCTTTTTTTGAACTGTACATGGCATTATAGGTTTTTAGAAGTGTTTTACCTAAGATGTTTCCTAATATGAATACAGCAAACAGTATCGATACAAGACTAAATACTGAACTTGATTCTTTTGGAACTAAATTTTCTGTAATACGTAATTCAGGTATGGACTGTGTAAAAACTAAAAGGATTAGTACAGTTATTATATTAAAATATACCCTGCCGTACTTAGTGCTATTTATGAATCCGCCAAAGGCGATTAACGGAATCATGAATATAAACGGACTATTAATTCCGCCACTATAAACGGTTACTATTACAGCGGTAATTAAACCTATGATAGATGAAAAATTAAAAGTTGGAACTATGTTTTTATGAACTTTGAAATATAAAAGATTTATAATATTCAAAACAGCAAAGCCAACAAGTAAAAAAGGTATTACTTGGGTTATGTTCAATATGAAATAGCATAAAGCTCCAAAAAAGATGGAGATAATGCTAGTGGTATAATTTACCCTTAAGAAAAGTTTGGTTTTATCCTGAAGACGTTCTTTGTCAATGGTAAATCCGGGCATAGATATTATTTAGGTACTATAAAATATACGAATTACGTAATGTAAATCTAATTATGTTTTTATCATTATACTAGTATTTTCTGCTTTAGTATGATAAAAGCAATTATTATTTTTCTGAATTACATATTTTTTTTTACCTAAATAATGGTTAAAAATATTAAATCAATTGTTAATTAGGTAATTCAGTAAATAATCTTGTAAATAGGATTCAATTATTAATAGTTTTCTATAAGGTTTATTTATAGCTGGTTAGCATCAGAAAACAAAAAAGGCACCCGATTGGATGCCTTTTTAAAACTTATAATTTCTATATAACTTAATCTTGAGTCAACACCCACGAACCATTTTGTAAAAGTGGCTCAGCTTGTTTGAACTTTACCGTCTTACTCTCACCGCTCATTACATTTTTAATGGTTACGCGTTCGTTTCGACCAATTTTTGGTTGTTCTCTAGTAATGGTTTCGGTAACCGCAGGTCGTTCTGCCTGATTTTGACTAACCGCTCTACTTCGTGCCGCTAATTCATCACTATTAGGAATTTCCTCTTTTGACGTTTGTAAATTCTCTTTACGTTGAACGTTTCTTTCCTCTTGAATAGCATTAGGGTTTTCAGAAGGTAATTCACCTTTAAATAAGAAAGAGACAACATCTTTATTAACTTGTTCGATCATCGACTTAAAAAGTTCAAATGCTTCGAACTTATAAATTAAT
The DNA here is from genome assembly GCF_030547005.1 of Maribacter sp. 1_MG-2023. GTDB lineage: Bacteria > Bacteroidota > Bacteroidia > Flavobacteriales > Flavobacteriaceae > Maribacter. Next base: position 561,549 of record NZ_JAUOPN010000001.1, read on the forward strand.
AGAGGATCTTTTTGTTCGTGAACAGCTAATTGTACCGATTGCTTCAACTCATCCATTTTACGAAGATGTGTTTTCCACGAATCATCTATAATAGCCAATGAGATATTTTTTTCAAAGTCGGTAACCAATTGCTTACCGTTACTGTCATATGCTTCTTGAAGGTTAGTTACTACATTTAAGCTTTTAATTCCGTCAGTAAAAGGAACTACGATACGCTCAAAGTTATTGGCATTATCTTCATGTACCTTTTTTATTACTGGGAAAGCCGCTGCAGCATTACGCTCCATTTTATTATTATAATACTCGTATGCAGCCTTATAAATTTTACCGGTAATTTCTTGAGCTGTCATTTTACCAAACTCAGCTTCATCTACAGGTGATGTAATTGAGAAGTATTTGATCAATTCAAATTCTAAATTCTTAAAATCACTTGCAGCTTTATTGCTTTCTACGATGACCTCACAGGTATCATAGACCATATTGGCAATATCAAGCTTTAAACGCTCGCCTTGTAATGCATGACGTCTTCTTTTATACACAACTTCACGTTGCGCGTTCATTACATCATCATATTCTAAAAGACGTTTACGTACACCGAAGTTGTTTTCTTCCACTTTTTTCTGAGCACGCTCAATAGATTTGGTCATCATGCTATGCTGAATGACTTCACCATCTTCTAAGCCCATTTTATCCATCATCTTAGCAACCCTATCAGAACCGAATAAACGCATTAGGTTATCTTCTAACGAAACATAGAATTGAGAGCTTCCTGGATCTCCTTGACGACCAGAACGACCTCTTAACTGTCTATCTACACGACGAGAATCATGTCTTTCTGTACCTATAATTGCTAGTCCGCCTGCTTTCTTAACAGCATCAGACAACTTAATATCGGTACCACGACCAGCCATGTTAGTTGCAATAGTTACAATACCTGCGTTACCAGCTTCAGCAACTACATCTGCTTCTTTCTTGTGAAGTTTCGCGTTCAGTACATTATGAGGTACTTTACGAACACTCAATAATTTAGATAGCAATTCTGATATTTCTACCGAGGTTGTACCAATCAATACAGGTCTACCTGATTGACTTATTTTGGTTACTTCCTCAATAATTGCATTGTATTTTTCTCTTTTCGTTTTGTAGATAAGATCATTTTTATCTGCTCTAGCAATAGGTCTGTTGGTCGGAATTTCCATTACATCTAACTTGTAGATTTCCCAGAATTCGCCAGCTTCGGTAACAGCAGTACCTGTCATACCAGCAAGTTTGCTGTACATTCTAAAGTAGTTCTGTAATGTAACCGTTGCAAAAGTTTGTGTTAATGCTTCGATCTTTACATTCTCTTTTGCTTCAATTGCTTGGTGTAAACCGTCAGAGTATCTACGACCGTCCATAATACGACCGGTCTGCTCATCAACAATCATAACCTTGTTTTCCATTACCACATATTCCGTATCCTTTTCGAATAGGGTATAAGCCTTTAATAATTGGCTCATGGTATGTATACGTTCACTTTTAATAGTGAAATCTTTAAAAAGCTCTTCTTTAAGTTCAGCTTCTTTTTCAATTTCAAGATTTTGATTTTCAATTTTGGCAATCTCTCCACCAATATCTGGCATCACGAAGAAATCTTTATCGTTTTCTCCAGAAATATAATTAACTCCTTTGTCGGTCAATTCTATTTGGTTGTTCTTTTCGTCGATTACAAACAACAAATCTTCATCAACAACTGGCATTTCCCTGTTGTTGTCTTGCATGTAATAATTCTCTGTTTTTTGAAGCAATTGTTTTACTCCCTCTTCACTTAAGAATTTTATTAATGCTTTATTTTTAGGTAACCCACGGTATACGCGAAGTAAAAGGAAACCACCTTCTTTTGTATCACCTTCTACGATTAATTTTTTGGCTTCTGCCAAAACACCAGTTAAATGTTGACGTTGCTTTCTTACAATTTCGTCAACCTTTGGTTTTAGTTCATTAAATTCATGACGATCACCTTCAGGTACTGGACCAGATATAATCAATGGTGTACGAGCATCATCGACCAAAACTGAATCAACCTCATCTACCATGGCATAATTATGTGGGCGTTGTACCAAATCTTTTGGTGTATGCGCCATATTATCTCTCAGGTAGTCGAATCCGAATTCATTATTGGTTCCGTAGGTGATATCGGCATTGTAGGCAGCACGTCTACCATCAGAATTTGGTCTGTGGTAATCGATACAATCTACAGATAGCCCATGAAATTGAAATATAGGTGCCATCCAAGCACTATCCCTTTTTGCTAAATAATCATTAACGGTTACTAAATGTGCACCATTACCGCTTAAAGCATTTAAATATAAAGGTAGGGTAGCAACAAGGGTTTTACCTTCACCAGTATGCATCTCTGCAATTTTACCTTGGTGCATGGCAATACCACCAATAAGTTGTACATCATAATGTACCATATCCCAAGTAACCTCTTTACCTGCGGCATCCCAAGAGTTTTTCCAAATAGCATTGGCACCTTCAAGAGTGACATATTCTTTAGAACCTGACAAGGTTCTGTCATATTCAGAAGCTGTCACTTCTAAAGTTTCATTATTTGCAAAACGCTTTGCAGTTTCCTTCACAACAGCAAAAGCTTCAGGAAGTATGTTATTTAAGGTCTCTTCAGAAATGGTATAAGATTCTTCTTTTAATCTATCTATTTCTGTGTAAAGATCTTCGTTTTTGTCAATATCGGTAGAGTTTTTAACCTCTTCTTCTAAAGCACTTATTTGATCTGTTTTCTCTTTGATAGATTCTTGAATAGCCTTCTTGAACTCTATTGTTTTCTGCCTAAGTTTATCATGACTAAGGGATTCTAACTTCGATTCGAATGACTTTATTTGGTCTACTAAAGGCTGTAATTCCTTTACATCTTTCTGTGATTTGTCACCAACGAATGCCTTTAGGATGGAATTAATGAAACTCATATATTTTAAACTATTAGAATTGAAGCTTTTCTGACTATTATTCTAGTAAGAATAGCTTTCAAAATATTTTATATTCGACAATTATAATCGATGCTATTTAAGAGCAAAAGGTATTCCAGTCTTGATATTTGGACAGTTTAACCTAATAACCTGCCAAAATTACATAAAAAAAAAGCCTCCGAAGAGACTTTTTTGTAGTTATTATGATATCGAATATTAATATTCGTCCTCGTTCCAGAGGTAGTCTTCTTCCGTTGGATAGTCAGGCCAGATCTCTTCGATAGATTCATATATTTCGCCACCTTCTTCTTCCATAGATTGTAAATTTTCTACGACTTCAAGAGGGGCTCCAGTTCTGATGGAGTAATCTATTAACTCATCTTTACTTGCCGGCCAAGGTGCATCACTTAAATAAGATGCTAATTCTAATGTCCAATACATAGTAATTATTTAATTTTAATTTTTTGCAAAAGTAATTTTTAAATTGAGACAGCAAAGAAATTAATAATAAATTTCATATTTATCTCGTACTTTTTTTGCATTTGTTTATTGATAACGAATAAATTACAGAATTATTAGTCCTTTTTTTTAGGAATCCATTTTATTTCATCCGCCTGTAAATCATAAGACAATTTTCGTGCCAATACAAAAAGATAATCTGAAAGCCTATTTATAAAAGATAACACATTTTTGTCAAATGGCTCAGTTTGAAATAATAAAGTTGAAATTCGTTCGGCTCTTCTACAAACAGTACGGGCAATATGACAGTATGACACTGTTGCATGACCACCTGGAAGAATAAAATGGGTCATAGGCGGTAATTCGCTATCCATTTCATCTATAACCTGTTCTAAAAAATTAATTTCAGTAGTACCTACCTTTGTTATTTTTAATCGCTCTTGACCATTTTTGAGTATTTCTTTTTCTGGATCTGTAGCTAAAATAGCGCCTACAGCAAATAAATGCTCTTGAATGGATGTAAGTTGTTGCTTGTAAATAGGGGAGATGTCTTGATCTCTAATAAGACCTAGCCACGAATTCAATTCATCGACCGTACCATAGCTATCAATACGAATATGATGTTTAGGTACACGTGTTCCTCCAAAAAGTCCGGTAGTGCCGTCATCTCCTGTTTTGGTATATATTTTCATTTTATAAATTGTAGAAAGTAATGATGTAGGTTATTTAATAATAAATAGTGAGAATTATTACAGTGAAAACTTTGAACAATTAATTCTCTTTCTTGTCTTTACGTTCATAATCTCCCATGAACTTTCTTGATTTTCGCTCGCTAGATTTACCTTTACTAGTAATGCGAATGGCTAAGTAAATAGCGAAAACAACACCCAGGGTAATATAAATAGTATTACTGCTCATTAAAAATTTGCTTTAGTCTAAAATTACTGGTTTATATCCGTATTTTAAAATGTTCCTTTACTTGTTCTTTCCTAAAAAATAGGGCTCCGCAATAAAACATATCTATAGAAACACGAACGTGCTTTAATTCTGTAAGATGTTTCCAGGTTTTAAAGTTTTTTTTACTGGTGTGTATACCATCTAAGAATAGCATGCAATCATTAGATAAATTGTTGATATCTAAATTGGTGTCGCTAAGGTCAGATATGTTGTAAACGATAATGTCGGCATTATTTTCTGTAATTGAAATAGTTGGGAAATGTTGTTTTATTTTTTCTTCGGATGTTTTATAATCTCCTATTAAACATATAGAATCGTATTTAAAATAGGTAATACTTTTAACAAGCACCTTTAGGGTTGTCGGAAGCTTAAGTTGCTTTTTCTTGTAAAGGCATTTGGTAATGTAATCATAAACAAAAGGTGAATGAACCCCATGTTGATTGGTAGAAGTAAGTATAAATTTAATGAAGGATATAAAACGGAACACGATTTACTTTTTCAATGGATTTAAAAAGTAAAGATAGTGGTTGAACTTAGAATTGTAATGAATTAAAAAGTAGGTTTTGGAAAGAAATGGGGTAGGTATAGATTTGGGGCGAAAAGGATATTTAAAATTGTATTAAGAAAGTTTAGCGTTGTTCACTTTTGTTGTGAATTCTAAAGCCTTTATTACTCTGTTGTTTTTATTCTTGTATAATCTTGCAACTTCCATTATGTTTTCAGTTTCTATTGTTGGAACAGTAATATAATTACTTTGAATTGTTTGAACCATCTCTACTTGTAAAGTTTCGATTTCTAAAGAAACATTCTCGTTGTTAGCTTGCGCTTGTACTAAGAAAGTAGAGAAGAAAAGAGCGGTTAAAAGAATAATTGATTTCATAATATTTGTTTTACACTGCTAAAGTACAGGGATGAACAAACATATTTTACCGCTCGTCGTTGGGCGTCATTTATCTATAGACGAATGGTAATTTAGATTCGGTTATTAAATTCAAAGGAGGTAAAATAGGAGGCGGACCGAGAATTTAATAGTGCGCTCAATAAGTGTAAGTTTTGATGTTATCTGCTTTTAAATTATACCGAAACTAACTATTACAGAAATATATGAAATAAGGTTGAATGGTCATTTTGACTTGAGAATGAATTTTGAACTTGATTTATGAGATTGAACTTAATAGTAGGTTTTGGTAAGAAATGGGGTAGGTCTAGATTTGGGGCGAAAAGGATATTTAAAATTGTATTAAGAAAGTTTAGCTCTATTTAATTTTGTTGAGAATTTTAAAGCCTTGATTACCCTGTTGTTTTTATTCTTGTACAATCTTGCAACTTCTATTGTGTTTTCAGTTTCGATTGTTGGAACAGTAATATCATTACTTTCAATTGTTTGAACCATCTCTACTTGTACAGTTTCGATCTCTAAAGAAACATTCTCGTTGTTAGCTTGCGCTTGTACTAAGAAAGTAGAGAAGAAAAGAGCGGTTAAAAGAATAATTGATTTCATACTATTTGTTTTACACTGCTAAAGTACAGGGATGAACAAACATATTTTACCGCTCATAGTTGGGCAGCATTTAACTGTAGACGAATGGTAAAAATCATTCGTCTACAGTTATTGTAGTTTTAAAATGTATTCGGAAATTAACGTGTTAATGAGGTCTAACCTTCTATTATTGCTGAAAGCTCAAACCAACGCTCGGTCTTACTCTCAATAGTATCGGTTACTTCTTTTAGTTCTATACCTAGGTCTTTAATTTCATCACCACTTAATGAGCCATCGGTAAACTTCTCTTGTAGCGTAACCTTCTTTTTTTCTAATTTTTGAATTTCGCGTTCTAGTTTTTTGAACTCCTGTTGGTCTGCGTAAGATATTTTAGGTGAAGTATCTGGTTCTTTCCAACTAGTTTTAGGAGCGCTTTGAACTTCTTTCTGTTCGCGTTTCTCTAATACCTGACTGTCTTCGTATGCTCTGTAGTCAGAATAGTTACCTGGGAAATCTTCTACAACTGCATCGCCTCTAAACACAAATAGGTGGTCTACAATTTTATCCATAAAATAACGATCGTGAGATACCACCATTAAGCACCCTTGGAAATCCATTAAGAAGCTTTCCAAAACATTTAGCGTTACAATATCTAAATCGTTTGTTGGCTCATCTAATATTAAGAAGTTCGGATTCTGAATTAATATAGTACATAGGTATAGTCGCTTTCGCTCACCACCACTTAGTTTATCAACGAAATCATATTGCTTTTTTCTGTCGAAAAGAAAACGTTCTAATAGCTGCTGAGCAGAAATCTGTCTCCCTTTCATTAAAGGAATGTAATCTCCGAATTCGCGAATAACATCGATTACTTTCTGACCTTCTTTTATTTCAATACCTTTTTGAGTGTAGTAACCGAACTTGATTGTTTCACCTACAATTACTTTTCCGCTGTCCGGTTGGTCGCGTCCACTTAAAATATTTAAGAAGGTAGATTTACCGGTACCATTCTTACCAATGATACCAATACGTTCTCCTTTTTGAAAAACATATTCAAACTTATCTAGAATTGGCTTACCAGGGAAGGATTTAGAAATCTTATGAAGTTCAAGAATTTTGCTACCAACACGTTCCATATTCAATTCTAACTGAACTTGATGGTCTTTTCTGCGTTGACTTGCTTTATCTTTAATAACTGCAAAATCATCTATTCTAGATTTAGACTTGGTAGTACGGGCTTTAGGTTGCCTGCGCATCCAATCCAATTCCTTTTTGAAAAGAAGCTCTGTTTTATGCTGCTCTACAGCTTCTTGCTCAATACGGGCTTCTTTCTTTTCTAAATAGTAACTATAATTCCCTTTATATGGATATAGTTTTCCGTTTTCTAGTTCAATGATTTCATTACAAACACGTTCCAAAAAATAACGGTCGTGTGTTACCATAAACAAGGTCATGTTTTCTTTCGCAAAAAACTCTTCTAACCATTCTATCATTTCTAAATCTAAATGGTTGGTAGGTTCATCTAATACTAAAAGATCTGGTTTATTGATTAGAGCATTGGCAAGTGCCAAACGTTTCTTTTGTCCACCAGAGAGCTTGCCTACTTTGGCATCTAAATCGTCAAGTTTTAACTTAGAAAGAATCTGTTTGTATTGGGTTTCAAAATCCCAAGCTTCAAAACGATCCATCGCATCAAAGGCTTTTTGGTAGGCGTCTGCATCTTCGGGGTTTAGTAATGCCTTTTCGTAATTAGCCAATACTGTCAGTACCTCATTATCTGAAGCGAAAATAGTTTCTTCTACAGTTAAGTTTGGATCCATTACCGGCTCTTGAGCCAAAAAGGAAACACGTGTAGATTTACGGTAGTTCACCTGACCTGAATCGGGGGAGTCAGCCCCTGACAATATATTTAGTATAGAAGTTTTTCCTGTACCGTTTTTAGCGATTAAAGCAATTTTTTGGTCTTTGTTGATCCCAAAAGATAGGTTCTCAAAAAGAACATTTTCGCCATAGGATTTCGAAATATTTTCAACGGTAAGTAGATTCATGTAGGGTAACTTAATTTTATTTTTTAGCTAGTTGTTTACTCTTAAAGTAATAGATGAGATATAAATAACGAATAGCCAATGCTAGTAAAACGATAATTAGTAATATGGAAAACACTTGAATTTTAAACAGCCACAGCATACAAGTAATGCCTAGTAATATGGTTAAAAATATGATGTAAGTGATCATCCATGACGGAATCTGCTTTTTTATCATCATAAATGCGATTATGATATTTGGGGCAAATGCCCACAGCGAATTAAAATTTGCCTTGGTAGCCAAATGGTCTGTACCAAACCAAAGGAATAAAATTAGAACACCTGCTAACCCCGTAACTGCGAGCAGCCCGAAGTCTAACCATTTGTTTCTTCGTAAGTTTTTAAAATCGGTATAGGTGATATAGCATACTAAAAAAAGCAGAATACTTAGCCAGAATAAAGGAGTTAAAAATATAAGAGAGCGGTATTCTTGTTCAGGAATATCTAAAATAACAGACTCACTTTTAACTATCGGCTTGCCATTTAGCGTGGTATGTTTCATTTGCTCGTACACATAAATTGGTAAGAACAAATGTTCGTATGGCGTTGCTTCTCTGTCAATTACAGAACCTAATGCAAGGTCAATACCGAAATTAGACCACGAGTTCGGATTTAACTTCAAACGGATTAACTCGCGAAATGTCAGTTGATCTTCTAAATAATTATAATCAAAATTAAATGTGCTCCCTAAAGTTTTTTCAAATACCATAGGTATTCTAGTGGCACAGTTATCAAACAAAAAGTCGTACTTATATTTCTTGTTTTCTGGCAGTAAGTTGTGCTCTAGAAAAGTGACAATCTGGTTGCGTTGTTCTAAATTGACATCTAAAACTTGCTCTTTTATCCAACGTTTTTCTTGTTGGTAAGAATAATCGAAGTACTTAAACGGAATTCTAGAAATGGTGTATGATAACTTACCTCTAGTAAAATTTAAATAGAAATTAGGGTCCTCAAAATCATACGTACCGTAACCGTAAACTTCATCTATACCTAAAGTTGGGTCTTGTAGTCGTATGGCACTATGCCCGAATTTGGCAGCTAAGTCTTCACCTGTGCCTACGGTCAATAAACTGATTTTTGATAATGGAGATAGTTGTGCATTTTGAGAATGTCCCCAAAATGCAGTAAAAAGTAGAATTAAAAACGTGATTTTTCTGAACATACTTTTACTAGCTCATAGCAGGTGCAAAGATGCGAATAATAACAGACTTCATAGATATTGGTTTTTTATAATTTTATGTCAATTAACTATTTCCGTAAAGTGCTGTTTTATACAAATCTAAAAGCCACCTCTAGAGGTGGCTTTTTTAAATACATTATTTAGATTTTAATGGCTATTCAATAGATACAATTAAATCGTCTTGTTTTACCATGCTACCTTCTTTTAGACTAACCGATGTAACCGTACCTGCTTTAAAAGAAGTTACGGTAGTCTCCATTTTCATGGCTTCAATTACAAATAAAGGATCGTTCTCTTTTATGGTTTGACCTTTTTTGACCAATACCTTGTATAAAGAACCTTGTAGAGGAGCACCAATTTGGTTCGGGTTTTCTAAATCTATCTTTTCATTCGATTCGATCTTAAGATTTAAAGAAGTATCTAAAACATCAACAAATCTGTTTTCTCCGTTTACTTGAAAGAATACAGTTCGCAAGCCTAGTTCGTTAGGTATGCCGACAGAGAGTAACCTTACGATTACCGTTTTACCCGGTTCTAACTCTATTAAGGTTTCTTCACGAAGTTTCATACCGTAGAAGAAATGCTTTGTTTGTACCAGCGCTAAATTGCCATACAGCTTATAGTTTTCATGTGCTTTTTCAAACACTTTTGGGTATAAGGTGTACGAAAGAAAATCTTCCATTTCAATACCACGTGTAAACCCTTTTTGAAACTTCTTTTTAAAGGCTTTAAATTCCTTGTCAAAATCAGTTGGTGCTAAATGTGCATTTGGTCTGTTCGTATATGGTTTTTTGTTTTTAAGAATGATTTTCTGAAGCTTCTTAGGGAATCCGCCAACGGGCTGACCTAAGTCTCCCATAAAGAAACTAATTACAGAATCTGGGAAAGATATTTCCTCACCACGTGTCATAACATCTTCTGTAGTAAGATTATTAGTCACCATGAAAATTGCCATGTCACCAACCACTTTTGAACTGGGTGTTACCTTAATAAGGTTGCCAAATAGTTTATTTACCTCGGCATACATTGTTTTTACTTCTTCAAATCGGTCACCTAAACCTAAAGCAGTTGCTTGCGGACGCAAATTAGAATACTGTCCGCCAGGTATTTCATGTGAATACACCTCTGCAGTACCCGCTTTTAATCCAGACTCAAAAGGATAATAAAGCTCTCTTGTATCTTCCCAGAAATTAGAGAACTGATTTAGTTTCGGCATATCAAACTCATGCGCTCTTGGCTGACCCTTCATCATCTCAACTACAGAGTTAAAGTTTGGCTGAGATGTTAATCCAGATAATCCGCCTAATGCTACATCGACCACATCAACACCAGCCTCAATAGCTTTTAGATACGTTGTCGTCTGTAAAGAAGAGGTATCGTGCGTATGTAAATGTATCGGCAGCTTAACCGTGTCTTTTAATGCTAAAACCAATTCAGTAGCAGCATAAGGCTTCAGTAGACCTGCCATATCTTTTATAGCAATCATATGTGCACCGGCATTTTCTAGATCTTTTGCCAGCTGTGTGTAATATTTTAAAGTATACTTGGTTTCGTTGATATCTAAAATATCACCAGTATAACTTATAGCAGCTTCTGCGATACCACCAGTTTTATTACGAACATAATTAATACTTGGTTCCATCGCCTTTACCCAGTTCAATGAATCGAAAATTCTAAAAATATCCACGCCGTTTTCCCAAGATTTCTCAACGAATTTTTCAATTAAATTATCAGGATATGCTTTGTACCCAACTCCGTTAGATCCACGAAGTAGCATTTGAAATAATATATTCGGTACTGCTTTACGTAATTCGCGTAAACGTGTCCACGGACTTTCGTGTAAAAAGCGCATACTTACATCGAAGGTTGCACCACCCCAAACTTCCATACTAAAGGTATTTGGGTGATTCTTTGCATAACTCTCTGCAACTCGCAACATATCATACGTTCGCATTCTTGTTGCTAATAGCGATTGGTGCGCATCGCGCATTGTGGTATCTGTATAATGAATCTTCTTTTCATCCATTAACCAAGCACAAAATTTCTCGGGACCCATTTCTGTTAGCATATCTTTTGTTCCTTTCGGATGTGCTTCTAGCGGATTGAATTTTGGAACCTTTGCATTTCTAAAGACCTTGTTTTCGTCGATATACTTAACATCAGAATTACCATTGACAATAACTTCGGCAAGGAAGTTGACAACTTTGGATGTTCTATCTTGTGGTAGTTTTATCTTGAATAGGGCAGGGGTGTTCTGTATAAAATTGACAGTAACCTTACCATCTTTAAAAGTAGGGTGTTGTATAACATTTTGAAGAAAATGAATATTGGTTTTAACTCCTCTAATTCTAAATTCTTTTAAAGCTCGTACCATTTTACGTGTAGCGCCATCTAGAGTTCTACCGTGAGATGAGACCTTTACCAACATCGAATCAAAAAACGGACTCACTTGATACCCTTGGTAGATACTACCGGCATCTAAGCGAATTCCCATACCAGAGGCACTTCTATATGTAGTTACCGTACCGTAATCTGGAGTGAAATTATTTCCTGGATCTTCTGTGGTTAAACGACATTGTAATGCAAAACCATAGGTAGCAATGGTTTCTTGACCATATATTTTAATCTGTTGACTATCTAGTTTATAATTTCCGGCAATGAAAATTTGAGTTTTTACCAAGTCGATTCCAGTAACCATTTCTGTAACCGTATGTTCCACTTGTATTCTTGGGTTTACCTCAATGAAATATATGTTATCATCTGGGTCTACTAAAAACTCTACCGTACCAATATTGTTATAGTTGACTTCTTGGGCAATGTCAACGGCATATTTGTAAAGATTCTGTTTTACATCTTCACTAACATTGTGTGACGGTGCTATCTCTACCACTTTTTGGTGACGACGTTGAACTGAACAATCGCGCTCATGTAAATGGCGGATATTTCCGTGGTTATCGGCAACAATTTGTACTTCTATATGTTTAGGATTTTCGACATACTTTTCTAGAAACATGGTGTCATCGCCAAATGCGTTTAATGCTTCGTTTCTAGCAGAATCGAAATTCATTTCTAGATCCTCATCTTTTCTAATGATACGCATTCCACGCCCACCACCACCAGAAGCAGCTTTCAACATTATGGGATAACCTATAGTTGCGGCTTGGGTCAATGCAACTTTTAAAGAAGTTAATTTCTTTTTATTACTCTCAATGATTGGAACATTACATTTTACGGCAACTTTCTTAGCGGTAATTTTATCGCCCAGAGCATCCATTACTTTTGGGTCAGGACCAATGAAAATAATATCATTGGCGGCACACTGTCTTGCGAATTCAGAATTTTCAGATAAGAAACCATAACCTGGGTGAATGGCATCTACGTTTTTAGCCTTTGCCAAAGCTATAATCTGCGGAATGTCTAAATAAGGTTTTAAAGGCTGATTGTCTTCACCAATTTGATAAGATTCATCTGCTTTATTTCGGTGTTGTGAATAGCGGTCTTCATAGGTGTAAATGGCAACTGTTTTAATGTTCAGTTCAGAACAGGCGCGCAATATACGAATTGCAATTTCACTTCGATTGGCTACTAAAACCTTTTTAATTTTCATTTTTTGGTACTGTATTTAATGGTTAGTGTTTATCTGTATTTGTTATAAAACTTCATTTTTTATCTGAAATTGTTACAAAGGCTATAATTTAATTCTAAAATATCAACTAAACAATACTATGCATGCATAGTATTTTTCATTTAGGAACTAATTTGTGATATCATCTCAGAGAAGGTAGTTTATATTTTAATACGATAAGCCTAAGTGGTTGTGAATTTGATGGTTGTCCACCTTTAATTTGTTAGAATAGTTTTTGATGCCTTGCAAAATATAGATGAGCTTGGAGCTTTTTATAACGGAATACCACTACCACCATATAATTATATTAATTTAGAGCAATAATTGAGCAGGGCATTTTGCCCCGCTGAACATATTGACATTACACCGACTATCATGAAAAAGCACATTCCTAATTTTATTACTCTATTAAATGTTTTCTGTGGCTGTGTGGCTACTATGTTTGCTGTCATGAATAGATTAGAGTTTGCCGCAATATTTGTTGCACTAGGTATTTTCTTTGATTTTTTTGACGGATTAGCGGCTCGTGTTTTAGATGTAAAAAGCGAATTAGGCCTACAGTTAGATTCTTTGGCAGATATGATTACTAGCGGACTAGTACCTGGTATTGTAATGTTTCAATTATTGGCAATGTCTCAAACCAGTGGATGGGGAGATGGTGCTCACTTTTTTATGGAAGCCGGTAAATTTCAATACATACACTTAATACCTTTTTTAGGCTTTATCATCACCATGGCATCGGGTTATCGATTGGCGAAATTCAATATAGATGAAAATCAGACGTCTTCGTTTATTGGTTTGCCAACACCCGCTAATGCACTTTTAATACTTTCATTACCACTTATCCTTTTATATCAGAACAATGATTTTTTAAATAGTATCATTCTTAATCAATGGTTCTTGATCATCTTAACATTGGTGAGTGCATATTTATTAAATGCTAATTTGCCGCTCTTTGCTTTAAAATTCAAGAATACAAGCTTCAAGGATAATGCCATGCGTTATATCTTTCTTATCATTAGTCTTGTGCTAATCGTTACCATGAAGTTCATGGCTATTCCCTTAATTATTCTGTTTTATGTAGTAAGTTCTGTCATACAAGAGAGACTTTAAATTTAGAATTATTTAGGAAGAATGATTATGGAAAATGAAGAATATGAGTTTTGGTTAAGCGGACCTATTCAAGGTGTGCCAGATTTGCTGCAACCAGCAGTGCATGCCTTATTACAGTCAGAAAGAGAGCTTAAAAAGTATACTCAAGATTTTCCTAAAGAATTACTTTGGGCTAAAACATCAGGTAGAGCTTCTATTGGTTTTCATATGAACCATATTACGGGAGTGTTAGATAGAATGATGACTTATGCCAAAGGTGAATCGCTATCTGATGCGCAATTTCAATTTCTAAAAAAAGAAGGTGCCTTTAATTTAACTACTGAAGTTGGCGACTTACAAGAGCAATTTTCAACTAAAGTTTCTGAAGCGCTAGCATATTTCAAAACGATACCAGAATCTTCACTTACAGAAAAAAGAACTGTAGGTAGAAAGAAGTTGCCATCTACCGTAATCGGACTTTTATTTCATACTGCAGAGCATAGTCAAAGGCATATTGGGCAATTATTAGTAACTGCCAGTGTACTGCAATCTAAAATATCTTAGTCCGTCATTTAATCAGAATAACTTTATAGCATGAATACATCGGTAGTAATTATCGGCGCAGGATTAACGGGTTTGTTAACTGCAAATCGTTTACAAGAACTAGGTTTTGATGTCAAGGTTTTAGAAGCACGAGAAAGAATTGGAGGTAGAATTAACACTTTAGTATCTGGGAAGGCAAAAGTTGAAATGGGTGCTACTTGGTTTAATGAAAGTCACTACCATTTATTAGATGTTATAGAGGAATTTAAAGTTCCTTATTTCGAACAATTTATGACCGGTACATCTTATTTTCAAACATTTTCAAATGTACCACCCCAAGAAATTGCAGTTCCAAATGATAGTCCGAGTTACCGATTTAAAAACGGGACTGTTGATTTGCTCAATTCAATAGCTGCTAAACTGAAACCAAATACTATCTTTTTAAATGAAGAGGTTAATGAGGTAAATGTTATTGATGATGATGTTGAAGTGAAAACCAATTCTCGCACATTAAATGCTGGTATTGTTATTACTACGTTGCCACCAGCAACATTAATAGATCAAATAACATTTACGCCTCAGTTACCAAATGAATTGGTTTCTTTAGCAGAACAAACCCACACTTGGATGCAAGATTCTATTAAAGTTGCATTGACTTATAAAAAACCATTTTGGCGAGAAGAAGGTAAATCGGGTACTATATTTAGCAATGTTGGTCCGCTTAGCGAATTTTATGATCAGTCGAATGTAGAGAAGGAGTCATATGCCCTTGTTGGTTTCGCTTCTGGTAGCTGTGCGCGTTTTACTAAAGAGCAACGCATTGAGAAAATTGAAGCACAATTGAAAATGGTTTTTGGTGATGAGGCTTTGCAATACGAATCGTATCACGAGACGACTTGGTACAATGAAGAGTTTACCAAATCGAATAGGCAAGAAGATAACTTATTTCCACATCAAAATGGCGGTCATGCACTATATCAAGCACCCTTATTCGATAATAAATTATTTATTTCTGGTACAGAAACATCAAAACATCACTCTGGTTACATGGAAGGCGCTATTTTTGCAGCTGAATCTGTTGTTGTAAAATTGAAGAATTTGCACCTAACGCAGTAATACATACATGTCAGTTACCTTATTATCATCCCCATTACAGGGCTTTACCGATTTTAGATTCCGTAATGCATTCCATAAATATTTTGGAGGCATCGATACGTTCTACGCGCCATACATTCGTTTGAATGGTAAAATGGTGATTAAAAACTCGTATCAGAAAGATTTACAGCCAGAAAATAATACCACCCTAGAAGTTATTCCACAAGTAATGACGGGCGATGCTGATGAATTTCTTTTCGTTGTAAAGTATATTCAAAGTTTAGGATATAAAGAATTGAACTGGAATTTAGGTTGCCCTTACCCAATGGTAACAAAACAAGGTATGGGTAGCGGACTCATTTGTAACCCCGAAAAAATAGATCATATTTTAAAACGAGCTCATGAAGAAACCGATGTGGTGGTTTCTATGAAAATGAGAATGGGGTATGAAAATGCAGAAGAGATATTAGATGTTTTTCCTGTTTTGGATACCTATCCGTTAAAGAATATTGCTATTCACGCACGTATTGGAAAACAATTGTATAAGGGCGGAGTAGATCTTGATGCTTTTCAGAAGTGTGTTGAAAGTACCAAACATACATTATATTATAACGGCGATATTACTACAGTAGCGAAGTTTCAAGAAATGAAAGAGCGCTTCCCTACAATTGAAAACTTTATGATGGGAAGAGGTTTAATTGCCGACCCATTTCTGCCAAGTATGATTAAAAACAATACGACGGAATATCCAAAAGACCGCTGGAAGATTTTTTCCGAATTTCACGACACCATTTATCAGCAATATGATGAAGCATTATCAGGGCCAACACCTATAAAAATGAAAATGCGTGGTTTCTGGGAATACTTTGCACTTTCAACTTCCAATCCGCATAAGGCATTCAAAAAGATAAAAAAGGCTAATAATCCCAAAGCATATCAGCAGGCGGTGCGTGAGATATTGAATAATGAGTAGAGTAACCATTATCTTTGCAGCATTGTTCTAAAATAACTTTGTGAAAGACCTTCTTTTAATAACTCCTCCTTTTACCCAATTAAATACTCCGTATCCGGCAACGGCTTACATTAAAGGGTTTTTGAATACGAAACATATTTCTTCTTTTCAGTCCGATTTAGGGATTGAGGTTATTTTATCACTTTTCAATAAAAATACATTTCAGCAACTTTTTGACATGGCTATTTCTTCGGATGCTATTGTGTCTGAAAATTGCCAAAGAATATATGCGCTGCGAAATGATTATTTGAAAACGCTAGATGCCGTTATTCTTTTTTTACAAGGTAAAAATGACACCTTGGCTAGACAATTATGTACCGATAATTTTTTGCCGCAAGCTTCTCGTTTTGAACAGTTAGATGATTTAGAATGGGCTTTTGGTAATATGGGTATGCAAGATAAAGCCAAACATCTGGCAACCTTATATCTTGAAGATTTATCAGATTTTATTGTAGAATGTATTGACCCAAATTTTGGGTTCAGTAGGTATGCAGAAAGATTGGGGCGAAGTGCCAATTCATTCGATGAGCTTTATAATCATCTTAACGAAGAACCCACTTTTATTGATGAATTAACGCTTGAGTTGTTAGCGGAACAATTGAAAACTATACAACCTAAATTGGTATGTTTTTCGGTTCCTTTTCCTGGTAATTTATATAGTGCTTTTCGTTGTGCTCAATTTATAAAAGCTAATTATCCTGATGTAAAAATTGCTATGGGTGGCGGATTCCCAAATACAGAACTGCGTAGCCTTACCGATGTCCGTGTGTTTGAGTTTTTTGATTTTATAACCTTAGATGACGGGGAGCTTCCGTTAGAATTAGTGCATAAATATGTTGTAAACGGAATAGGGGAATTAAAAAGAGCATTCATTTTAGAAGATGATAAAGTTGTTTACAAGAATGATAGTCTAAGACAAGATTATAAACAAATAGATGTTGGCACACCAGATTATGGTGACCTACAATTAAGCAATTACATTTCGGTCATTGAAATTGCTAACCCCATGCATAGTTTATGGAGTGATGGTCGTTGGAACAAATTGACCATGGCTCATGGCTGCTATTGGGGTAAATGTACTTTTTGCGATATCTCTTTAGATTATATAAAAATATATGAACCTGTTGCGGCAAGTCTATTGGTTGACCGCGTAGAGACATTAATGACCCAAACAGGAGAATCGGGATTTCATTTTGTGGATGAAGCTGCACCGCCATCATTAATGAAAGCTTTTGCATTGGAGATATTGAAAAGAAATTTGACCATCACCTGGTGG
Source organism: Maribacter sp. 1_MG-2023 (assembly GCF_030547005.1). Classification (GTDB taxonomy): domain Bacteria; phylum Bacteroidota; class Bacteroidia; order Flavobacteriales; family Flavobacteriaceae; genus Maribacter. Next base: position 579,318 of record NZ_JAUOPN010000001.1, read on the forward strand.
ACGAATATTCGTTTTGAAAAGAACTTTACCCAAGATTTGTGTTTTTTACTAAAAGCATCGGGCTGTATTGCGGTGTCAGGCGGATTGGAAGTGGCATCTGATCGTTTGTTGAAACTTATTGATAAAGGCGTAACGGTAGAACAAGTGGCCCAAGTGACACGAAATTTGACCGAATCAAATATTATGGTGCATTCGTATTTAATGTACGGCTACCCAACACAGACCATTCAAGAAACGGTAGATAGTTTAGAAATGGTGCGTCAGTTGTTTGAATTGGGAATCATACAATCTGGTTTTTGGCACCAGTTTGCATTAACTGCTCATAGTCCCGTTGGTTTGCATCCTGAGGAATACGGAGTAATGCCAGATTTGAAGTCCATCACTTTTGCTAACAACGATATAGATTTTAAAGATAAAACGGGAGTTGACCACAGTAAGTTCAGCTTCGGATTAAAAAAATCACTGTTCAATTTTATGCATGGTATCGGTTTCGACATGAGTTTGCAAGAATGGTTCGATTTTAAGATTCCACCTTCAACGATTTCCGCAGACTATATCTATAATTGCTTGCAACAAGAACTTGTTCTGAATACAAAATCTACGGCTAAAATAGCATGGATAGGACCAATGCCTATTGCCAATGAACGTGTGAAGAAGAAAAAAGGCATGACTTGGCAGCAGTTAGAATTGGGTTTTCATACAAAGACAGATATGTATGAAATAATAGTAGATAAGGATAAAGGAGAATGGTTGCTTGCTACTTTAGAACAATTGAAACCTGAGAATAAGCCTTTAAGTTATGGTCAGTTGAAAAAAGATTACGAATATCAATTAGAAGATTTTGAGTTGTTTTGGTATTCAAAGCAAATTATTGGGCTTCGTGAACATGGTCTTTTAGTGCTATAAAAAAAGCCGCATTGCAAATGCAATACGACTTTAATATATTAATGATTGGTGAGGTTTAAGAGTATGTAAGCGTATACCCTGTTTCTGTAGTATACGATTCCGATAAAAGTGTGTCAACGAATATCCATTCAGATGTAACATCACTAGTCGTGAATGTTGTCATCATATATCCTCTTTTTGAGGCATCAAAATAATTTAATCCATCTATTAAAGCTATCAACGCTTCTTGAAAACCGGCGATTAATTCTGGCGAAGAGTTAGCGCCAAGATAGGTTTCAAAGCCTGGTGAACTAATAGAAGATGTGGCTAGTTCAATACCTACTTCTGTTCCGTTTTGTGCCTTTAAGGTGTTCTGCCAAGCATTATGTGTATCACCTGCGAAAGTGACTATTTTTTTACCGTTTAATCCTGCGTAAATAATCTCACGGTCTATAGGGTATCCGTCCCAAGCATCAAGATTGTAAGGTATAGCGGTAGTTACCCTTGCTATTTCTTCGTTGGTCAGTGTTGGGTCGTTATTAAGCAATCTTAGTTTTATGGTCACCAACTCTGTCAATATAGTACCGAATTCAGGTAAGCCAAATGAGGTTAAAAATTCTATAGGTATATACATTTGACCCATTAATACCTGTTGACCTAATACTTGCCATTTTGCCGCACTACTATTTAATTCAGATAGTACCCAGTCTCTTTGTGTTACTCCTAAAATAGAGCGTGAAGGGTCGGTCAATGCTGTTTGAAATGCTACTGCATCAAAACCTGTAGCCGTTACATAATCTGTAATGTTTAATTGTTTGTCTCTGCCAATTAAACGGGTGTCCATTAAGATTAGGTTGACCAAGTTTCCAATATTTACTGAACGATAAATAATGCTATTATCATCTGCTGATATTCTTGAGAAAGGTAAAAACTCGCTATATGCCTGTAATGCATTTTGTTTTCTTACTTCAAAACTACCTTCTGTGGCTTCATCATGGTTTTCTGCTCCTTCTTTATAAGTGTCATTGGCAATTTCATGATCGTCCCAAACACAAATGAACGGTTTCTTTTGGTGGGCTAATTGTAAAGAAGCATCTGATCTATATTGCTTGTATCTTGTTCTATAATCATCTAAAGAAATAATTTCTCCTGCAGGTTCATGAAAACGGTTCAAGAAAGCGTTTTCTGCTGTAGATCCGTATCCGCCAGCGCCATATTCGTAGAAATAATCCCCTAAATGTACAATGATATCAGCATCGGAATTTGCCATGGCATCGTAAACATTGAATAAACCAGCTTGGTAATTGGAGCAAGAACAAACTGCTAATTTTGCTTGTGTGGCATCTGTTGGTAATGTGATAGTTTCACCAATTACGGAAACGGAATTATCGGTTGTGCTTATAAATCTATAGTACAACTTTAGATCAGCTTCTAATTCTGTCAACTCTATGGCTAACGTGTTATCTCTTGAGCTCTCAGTTGTTATTTTTCCTGTGCGTAATATGCTGTTGAAGTTATTGTCTGTAGAAACTTCCCAGATAATTTCAACGTCATTATTAATAAATCGTGTCCAAATTATTACGCTTGTGCTACTTGGGTCAAAACTGGCTACACCGTAATTGAAATTTTGAACGGTAAGTAAAGCTTCATCATAGGACACCTGTAAATCATCATCATCGCTACAACTAATAAAATTCGGAGCTAGAATAAGTCCGCCCGAAGCCATTAATGCTTTTTGAATAAAATTTCTTCTTGTGTTTTTCTTCGTTTTCATCTGGTAATTTAGTTTCCTCAAAATTGTTCTAATTCTTACTAAAGCATGTTAGTTGAACTTTATGTTTAGGTTATTGAAACTATAGGCGATTACAAGTCTGCTATTTTTCGAGAATTTAAATGAATTGGTTATGTTTGATTATTATACTAGGGTAGATGGAAGCTAGAATTGTAAAAAGTAAAGAACGAAAATTGATTGGGCTTTCTCAGGAAATGAGTTTGATAGATAATAAAACTTTTGATCTGTGGAAGAATTTCAGAGGGCGAAGTAAGGAAGTGCTAAATAGGTCGTCTGATGATTTTATCTCTCTACAAGAATATCCAGTAGATTATTTTAAAGAGTTTTCTCCTGCAAATAGATTTGTAAAATGGGCATGCGTTGAGGTTGAAAATTTAGAGTTCATTCCAGAGAAAATGAATAGTTTAATTTTAGAAACTGGCTTGTTTGCGGTGTTCAATTACAAAGGAACTGCACAAAATGCACAGGCTTTTTTTCAATTGATTTATGGGGAATGGATTCCCAAATCTGATTATATCTTAAATGACCGTCCTCATTTTGAAGTACTGGGAGCTAAATACAAAAACAATGATCCAAACTCAGAAGAAGAGGTTTGGATTCCGATAAGAGAAAAATGAAAGACCCCGAAAAAGCGCCTTGGTATTATCTGTTGTTATTGATTTTAGCAGGGGAAAGTGTCTTTATTTTGCCTTTTGTATTGCAACGTGTTTTTAGACCTACCGTTTTAAAAGTATTTGAACTAGATAATGTTTCGTTGGGTTTGTGTTTTTCCGTGTATGGCTTTGTTGCATTGATTTCTTATTTATTAGGAGGACCTTTAGCCGATAAATTTCAGCCAAGAAAATTAATAGCCATTGCGCTTTGGATGACCGCTCTTGGCGGATTGGTTTTTGCTACATTCCCAGACTATTTAACCTTGCAAGTACTTTACGGCTTTTGGGGTTTTACCACAATTTTCTTGTTTTGGTCGCCTATGATCAAAGCTACCCGAGTGTGGGGAGGTCAAAGTTCACAAGGCAAAGCTTTTGGATTTTTAGATGGCGGTAGGGGATTGGTAGGTGCACTATTTGGAACACTGGGAGTGCTTGTTTTTTCTCACTTTATGTCGGCAGATCTAGAAGTTGCCACTTTAGAAGAAAGCAGGTTTGCTTTTCGCTATGTAATATTGACCTCTTCAGCAATAGTATCTATTGTAGGTGTTCTTGTCTGGTTTTTTATGAGATTACCTGAGAGCCTTGAAAATGAGATTGTCGTAGAAAGAATCACCGTTTCTCAAATTAAAGAAGTACTACGTTTACCTTCGGTTTTACTACTAATGATTATAATTCTATGTGCTTACGTGGGTTATAAAATCACCGATATTTTTTCGCTTTATGCGCAAGATGTAATGTTGTACAATGAGGTGGAATCTGCAGAAGTAGGTACATTTTTATTATTCGCAAGACCGGTAGTAGGTGTTTTAATAGGTGTGGTAGCAGACCGTTCTAGGCCTAGTTTATTTTTATTAATAGGTTTTGTAGTTGCGCTGATCGGTTCTTTAGTATTTGCATCTGGCATGGTTGCCGATGTTTCTTATTTAATGTTCTTATTTTCTATCATGATCGTGGCACTAGGGGTGTATGCAATTCGATCTTTATATTTTGCTGTAATGCAGAGTGGTAAAATTCCGTTGGTGCTTACTGGTACTGCGGTTGGGTTGATTTCGTTGATAGGGTATACTCCCGATATTTTTGCTGGTCCGGCAATGGGCTATTTATTAGATGCATCACCTGGCTTAGAAGGACATCAACATGTATTCTGGATGCTAGCCGTATTTTCATTTATTGGTGGAATAGCAGCATTTAGATATTTTCAACTTTATGGAAAACCATTCAATGACGAATCATAAAAATCTTAACTTATTATTATCAGGAGTTATTGTTATTATAGCCGGTATAGTCTATGGTGGTCACCCAACGTATATTATGCCCGAACTCTTGGGTTTTGAAGTGGTTGATTTGGAGTTAAAAAATATGCTACGTGCGGTAATGGGTATTTATGTAGGTGTTGGACTATTTTGGGTATTGGGGTCTCTTAAACCAAAACTTTGGTACGCTGCAACTTTATGTAATGTGCTCTTTATGGGTGGAATTTCTTTTGGTAGAATAGTAAGTACGCTCTTTGATGGAGTATCGCCATTATTCACTCCCGCCTTATTTTTAGAATTGTTATTCTTCGGATGGGGAATATATAATCTTAAAAAGTATAAGGATATAGAGTAGGTGTAGTGTTCTTTAGAAATCTAACTTTTTCTTACGAAGTTCAAAGTTCTGACCCAGATAAACTTTACGTACCATTTCATCTGCAGCTAATTCTTCGGGTTCTCCCGATTTTAGAATACCACCCTCAAACATTAGGTAAGAACGCTCTGTAATAGCAAGCGTTTCTTGAACGTTGTGGTCGGTAATAAGTATACCAATGTTTTTGTCTTTTAACTGCGCTACAATACGTTGAATATCCTCTACAGCCACGGGATCAACCCCTGCGAAAGGTTCATCTAGTAAAATAAACTTTGGATCGGTTGCCAAAGCCCTAGCGATTTCAGTTCTTCTTCGCTCACCACCAGATAATAAATCACCACGACTCTTACGAATATGACCTAAACCGAACTCTTCAATAAGCGACTCCATTTTCATGTGTTGCTCTTTTTTGCTCAATTTTGTCAATTGAAGTACGCTTAAAATATTTTTTTCAATACTTAGCTTTCTAAAGACCGAAGCTTCTTGAGCCAAGTACCCAATACCATTTTGAGCTCTTTTATACATAGGAAATTTTGTAATCTCCATGTCATCTAAATAGATGCTACCGCCATTTGGTTTTATAAGCCCAACAATCATGTAAAAGGAAGTTGTTTTACCTGCACCGTTTGGTCCTAGCAATCCTACAATTTCACCTTGATTAACTTCAAGAGAAATTCCTTTAACCACCCTACGACCTCTGTAGGACTTCATTATATTGTCGGCACGTAACTTCATGTTTTCAAATCTATTGGTTATTGGTCTGTTAGAAAAGTAATTAGGGATTATTTAACCTTGTTGGTTTTCTAATTCTTCCCAATACTCGTAAGCTCTTCTTAAATGTGGTATAACAATAGTACCGCCAACCAAAGTTGCAATACTTAACGTTTCCATAATCTCTTCTTTAGAAACCCCTTCGTTATAAGAACTCTCTAAATGATATTTTACACAATCGTCGCAACGAAGTACAGTAGATGCTACAAGACCTAATAACTCTTTAGTTTTTACGTCTAAAGTACCTGCAGCAAAGGCATTGGTGTCTAAGTTAAATATGCGTTTTACAACTTTATTATTATCAGCCAATAACTTATCGTTCATCTTAGAACGGTAGGCATTAAATTCTTCAATTTGGTTTGACATTTCTATTTTTCTTTTTTTCTTTTTCAGCTTTTTTTCTTTCTTTTCTCAATACCATTCCAGAAATATAAATACTTATTTGGTATAAAAATATTACTGGTATAGCAACTATAATTTGACTTGTAACGTCTGGTGGGGTAATTACCGCAGAGAGTATCAAAACAACCACCAATGCAATTTTTCGATACTTTTTCATTAATTCTGGCGTAACCAAACCTACTTTGGTCAAAAAGAAAATGATAATTGGTAGTTCAAATAAAATACCACAAGCAAGCACAGATATTTTTAATGTACCTATGTACGAATCTAAATCGAACTCGTTTAAAACGGAGTCACTTACAACGTAAGATCCTAAGAAGTTAATAGAAAGTGGTGCTACGATATAGTAACCGAATAATACACCGATAAAGAATAAGATGGAGGCAATTAGAATAAATCCTCGTGAATTCTTGCGTTCGTTCGCATGAAGACCAGGACTAATAAACTTCCACATTTCATATAAAATGTATGGAAAGCCAAGAATAACACCTGCCCAAATAGAGGTCCAGATGTGAGCTGAAAACTGTCCGCCCATTTCACGACTCTGTATAGAGAATGGAAATTCATCACCACAAAAAGAGGAATCTATTACTGTAAAAGATTGAACTTTATTTAACCACGTAGCGATATCACAAAAAAAGCGATACGTCGGAAAATCCATATTCTTAGGTCCGAAAATAATGGTGTCGAAAATGAAACCTTTCATCAAAAATGCAACACTTCCAATGATGACAACAGCTAAAACGGATCTAATTAAGTGCCATCTTAATTCTTCTAAATGATCAAGAAATGACATCTCGTTTGGTGGCGTGGTAGTTTTGGAACTCATTATAAAATACCTTCGTTTATTAAATTATGTAAATGGATAACCCCAACATAGTTATCCTCATCCATGGCCAACAATTGTGATATTCCCTTTTTCTGCATGTGCTCTAAAGCTTTAATAGCCAAAGTGTTTGAAGGTATGGTTTTAGGGTTTTTGGTCATAATGTCTTCGGCAGTTAAGCCTTTAATATTATCATGCTTGTTTAGCATGCGTCTAATATCGCCATCCGTTACGATACCAACAACTTTTTCGCCATCAAGTACAGCAGTTACCCCTAACATTTTTTTAGAGATTTCTACAATTACTTTTTTTACCTCTTCATCTTTTTGAACTTGAGGTACTTGATTTTTGCTGACCAAGTCTGCAACTCTTAAATATAATCTCTTGCCTAAAGATCCACCTGGGTGGTATTTTGCAAAATCTGAACTGCTAAATCCTTTGATTTCTAAAAGCACAATTGCAAGGGCATCACCCATAACTAATTGTGCCGTTGTACTTGTTGTAGGTGCCAATCCGTTCGGGCAAGCTTCCTTATCAACGTGTGTATTTAAAATAAAATCTGCTTGTTTTGCCAAAAAAGAATCGGTGTTACCGGTCATGGCAATTAACTTGTTCGTACCTCTCTTTATTAGTGGAACCAACATCTTAATTTCGGGTGTATTACCACTGTTAGAAATGCAGATAACTACATCATTATCTTGTACTGTTCCTAGGTCTCCGTGTATAGCATCGCCAGCATGCATGAAAATTGCGGGAGTACCCGTAGAATTCATAGTAGCTACAATTTTTGTGGCAATGATAGCACTCTTTCCAATACCTGAAATGATAACGCGCCCTTTTGCTTCAATAATGCAGTTTACGATACTAGCAAAATCATCAGTTAAAAGAGAGGAAAGTTGTGCTATAGCATCACGCTCAGTTTCAATGGTTTTTTTCGCTAAGCCAATAATGGTGTCCGTTGATATCAATCTATTATTCAAATTATGGATTGTATTCCTAAAAGAATGTATTATCTTTAAGATGACAAAATTAAACAAACTTAATTTTAAATGCCGATTATCGCATAATAATTTAGAAACGCCTAGCTAGGCAAATTGTAATTTTGCTCGCTTATAAATTTTTAAAGTAAGTAGTGTCCCCTTAAATGTAAAATGTGACTGACAGTAAAGAATTTGACAATATCGATTTACATTCCTCATTAAAAAAATATTTTGGTTTTTCTAAGTTTAAAGGACTTCAAGAGGAAGTAATCAAGAATGTTCTTCGGCAGAATAATACTTTTGTTATTATGCCTACAGGTGGTGGTAAATCAATGTGCTATCAATTACCTGCCCTTATGCAAGAGGGTACGGCAATTATAGTTTCGCCATTGATTGCTCTAATGAAGAACCAGGTAGATGCCATTCGTGGTGTGTCTGCTGAAATAGGAGTTGCACATGTACTAAATTCCTCTTTGAATAAAGGGGAGATAAAACAGGTAAAACAAGATATAACCGATGGTATAACCAAATTGTTATACGTTGCACCAGAATCGCTGACAAAAGAAGAGAATGTAGAATTCTTACGCTCAGTTACGGTTTCTTTTGTAGCGGTAGATGAAGCGCATTGTATTTCTGAATGGGGTCATGATTTTAGACCTGAATACAGAAACCTTAAATCGATAGTAGAGCGATTAGGAGATAATATTCCGATTATTGGTCTTACAGCTACTGCTACGCCTAAGGTACAAGAAGATATTATTAAGAATCTTGGTATTGGTGGTGCGAAGTTATTTAAAGCTTCGTTCAACAGACCAAACCTATTTTACGAAGTACGTACCAAGACAGAAAATATTGAAGCTGATATTATTCGCTTTGTAAAACAAAATTCGGGTAAATCAGGGATTATATATTGCCTAAGCCGTAAAAAGGTAGAGGAATTAGCGCAAGTTTTACAGGTAAACGGCGTAAGTGCCGTGCCATATCATGCAGGATTTGATGCGAAAACAAGATCAAAATATCAAGATATGTTCTTGATGGAAGACGTAGATGTTGTAGTTGCTACCATTGCCTTTGGTATGGGTATCGATAAACCAGATGTACGTTTTGTAATTCACCACGATATTCCTAAAAGTATTGAAAGTTACTATCAAGAAACAGGTAGAGCTGGTCGTGATGGTGGCGAAGGACATTGTTTGGCATATTACTCTTATAAAGATATTGAGAAGTTAGAAAAATTTATGTCGGGCAAACCGGTTGCTGAACAAGAAATAGGGAATGCGCTGTTACAAGAAGTTGTAGCATATGCAGAAACTTCTATGTCTAGACGAAAGTTTATGCTTCACTATTTTGGTGAAGAATTTGATGACATTAACGGCGAAGGTGCCGAAATGGATGATAATACCAGAAACCCTAAAGAGAAAGAAGAAGCTCAAGATAATGTTGAAAAGCTGCTTAAAGTAGTAACGGGTACTAGTGAGAAATTTAAATCTAAAGAGATTGTAAATGCTTTGCGTGGAAAAACAAATGCTATCATATCTTCGCATAAAACCAACGAAAAAGAATTTTTCGGAATTGGTTCTGATAAAGATAAAAGTTATTGGATGGCGTTGATTCGCCAGACATTGGTTGCAGGATTTCTTAGAAAAGAGATAGAGCAATACGGTGTATTACACGTAACTGATAATGGTAAGGAATTTTTAAGTAAGCCATCATCTTTTATGATGACGAAAGATCATGTGTATAATGCAGAAAATGATAATGCCATTGTAGGTGCCGCTAAGTCTGGTGGTATTGCCGATGAGAAATTATTAAAGCAATTAAAAGATTTACGAAAAGCGCAGGCTAAGAAATTAGGCGTACCTCCGTTCGTAGTCTTTCAAGATCCTTCTTTAGAAGATATGGCATTGAAATACCCTATATCGCATGAAGAATTATTAAATGTACATGGTGTAGGTGAGGGTAAGGCAAAGAAATACGGTAAACCTTTTCTAGCCTATATTAATGCATATGTAGAGGAAAATGAAATAATTAGACCAGATGACCTTGTGGTCAAAAGTACAGGAGCTAATTCTGCCTTGAAATTGTATGTGATACAAAATGTAGATAGAAAATTGCCATTGTCTGATATTGCATCCTCTAAAGGATTAGAAATTCCGGATTTAATCAAAGAGATGGAGCAGATTGTATACAGTGGTACTAAATTGAATCTTAATTATTGGATTGATGATATCTTAGATGAAGATCAGCAAGAAGAAATTCATGATTACTTTTTAGAATCTGATACTGATGATTTAGAAGAAGCGATGTCTGAATTTGATGGTGAATATGAAGAAGAAGAATTGAGATTATACCGCTTAAAATTCATAAGTGAGGTGGCGAACTAAGTAGTAGTTGTTATAATATAAAAATCCCTTTGTAATTCTAATACTAGAATAGCAAAGGGATTTTTTCTAAACACTACTTAAAGCTTTGAAAATTTTCTAACGTGCAGCTGTGCCGCCAATAACAGATTTATCTTTTCGTAATTGTCTTTGTATTTTTTTGATAGCAGATTCTATAGATTTTTCTGGTTCTATAATATTATACTCTCCCCAGAAATCTGGATCTGCAAAACCGATAGCTTCATCACTTAATATAATAGAAGACTTCATTCTATCTTTATATTTTGGAAAGGTATTGTCTGTATTCTTTTCCCAATCGGTAATTGCCATTTCACAGTTCATGCTGTAAACTGAATTGAACAAACGCTTATCCCAATTGATTTTGAATTCTAATAGCACATTGCTGTACCCATAATACCATTTGCCATCTTTTTCTCTATAATCTACGCGATACGATACTTCTGTTGGCCACACTTCTGCATTCTTAGGCTTTCTTCTCACAAACATTTGAGACGCCAATCTTTTATCTGTAATGTTAAGAGAGTAAATAGCACTGGTTAAAATCTTGTTTTCAGCATCAATATATAATTTACCATTATATAGAGGGTCGATTATTTCAGGCTTTTGCTTAAAATCGATAACATAAATCAATTGGTCATTTACCCGTGTAGAAGTATCAAACGAAAAGTCGTAATAAGCCAAAGTCTCCGCAGTGAAAATGTAATTAGGGTATTTCACCATATCCACAAATAAAGTGTTAAACGGACCTCCTTGAAGTTTTAAAGCTACAGTGTCCAATTTAGTGTAGTCTGTGCTTTTACGTGCCTTGTAAAGTTCTAGTGCATCTGTCTTTTTAGAGGAATAGGGAGTTTTGTAAATATTTACTACCGCTTCAGACAAGCTTACATTAGTTCTTCTTTTTTTAATGGTTTCCCTGTAAAATGCCGTCATTACGGTACTTTCATTTAGGTAGTTATCACCTTTTCTGTTTAGAGTTTCTTTCACGAGGGCTTCTGCATCATTGGGAGCATCGATACGAGCTTCTGGTAATGCCATGACAAATTCCTTCATAAAGATTCTATTCTTCTCAAGGTCCAATTCGGTAATAACAATCTGTTTTGTTTTATAACCTAGAAAAGCAATTGTTAGTTTGTTGTCTGTATACTCATTGGGGACTTTCAAAGAAAATTGACCTTCAGAGTTGGTGATGGTGGTTACATTGGTATTGTCTACGGTGAGTGTTGCGAAAATTAATGGTCTCTTACTGTCAGCGTCTAATACTTCACCAGCATATTCGGTGTAATTAGTAGTTTGTGCAAACATAGTGTTGACTCCGATTCCTATAAAAAGTAGAAATACGAATACATACTTGACAGCATAATATTTTGTTGAAAAAATGTTCTTTTGTATCATGATGTTAGCTTTTCTTTTTAAGATAGTGATTTATAAAGAATTACAGCGATAATTTGTGTTAAATCGTTACAGCTGTGAATGAAGGAATTTAGATGGATTATTTATTACTATCAAATGTTTTTGATGACGTACTCACTAATCTATTTATTTCTTTTAATTCTTCTTCGGTTAAATCTCTCCATTTACCAACGGGTACATCTAGCTTAACGTTCATTATTCTAATACGTTTCAATTTCTTAACCCTATAATCTAAATATTCGCACATTCTACGAATTTGTCGGTTAAGACCTTGCGTAAGAATGATACGGAATTGATACGTACTCACCTCAAAAACTTCACATTCTCTGGTTACTTGGTCTAGCACAGGTATTCCTCTTCGCATCCTATTTAAAAAATCTATGGTAATAGGTTTATCCACAGTTACCAGATATTCTTTTTCGTGGTTGTTGCGAGCGCGAAGTATCTTGTTTACAATATCTCCATCATCGGTTAAGAAAATGAGTCCTTCGCTAGGCTTATCTAATCTGCCAATAGGGAAAATACGCTTCGGGTAATTAATGTAATCTATAATGTTATCTTTTTCAACTCCGGTGTCTGTAGTACAAACAATGCCTACTGGTTTGTTGAATGCCAAATAGGTAGATTTTCCTTTTGATTCTTTTATTAATTCGCCATCAACTTTAACCACATCGCCAGCTGAAATTTTAGTACCCATTTCTGGAACTTCTCCATTAATAGTTACTCTACCTTGGTCAATAAGTTTATCTGCAGCCCTACGTGAGCAATAACCTGCTTCACTGAGGTATTTGTTTATTCTAGTTTTATTGGCATTGTCTTGCATAGTCAGCTTGCTGTTTCTAATGTTATTTTCGATTCACTTCTTGTAGGTATATCTCTCGTCCTAATTGCGCTAAAAAAGGAATTCCTATTTCGTCATACTCATAAGCGTCGTCATTAAAGATACCATCTTTGTTTACTAATATTGTTGCAGTTAAAAGAAAGTCGATATTCTTTTCTGTATCTTTTATATATGCGCAATCGGTTAGCGTACCGTAGGCAAATCCTACTTTATTATAAATTTCAATATGCTCGGGTATGTCTTTCCTAGTGTCGCCATATATGAAAAACTTACAATAGCCATCGTAATATGTTGTTGGGTCATAACCGACTTTTTGCGGTACGGTATGCATCGCTTTTAACAAATGTGCTCTTTGTTCGGTACTAATATCAAAACGTTCTGATGCCTTAAAGTTCTCTGGAAATAGTACTCGTTTTAATAAGTTGTGTTGCGATTGAATAGGATAATAGTTTTTTAGGCTAAAATCAAAGGGGTCTTCAATTAATTCTTCATCTTCATAATAACCTATGCCCTTTTTAGTGTCTAGTAGTTCTAGCTTCTTAGGTGTTTTGTTGAGTAAAGATTTAGTGATGCCCGTTGTTGAATCGTTTAAATAAATGATTAAGGGTTTGGTTCTTAAGTCATCTGAATGATATCCTAATCGATGACTAAGTCTAACAGGTGCTATTCCTTTATTATTTAAACTCTCGTTGATGGCTTCGAATCCTAAAAACTCCACCAATCTATTATTTGCTAAATTATCGCTAACCGCAAAAATTTCAGAGATGTCATTTGCTACAGTACTTTCAATAGTATCACCTTCTATGTAATATTTGGTGTTTATAGTTAAGCTGTCTATTTGATTGAGCTTGTCTAAAGCTAAAACGGCAGTTGGGAATTTAACCGTACTTGCAGGATAAAAATACATGCTGCCGTTTACCTGAAAATCATAGTCGGTAAAAATGACGCTATCATTTCTTCTATCAATTTGTGTGTATCTAATTTGTACTTGATAGTTTTCAACGCTATCCATTACCCTTTTTATTTTTGGGTCATCAGAAGATAGTGCAACCTCAAGAAAATTTAAATTCTGTTTTTCTTGAGTGCAAGAAAATAATAGAACACAACATATGTAAAGAAGAGAATGCTTCATGTTACTATTTTTGTTTTATGGAGTGTAGACTTCGCCACGATGAGGTTTCAATAAATCTCTGACTGTAATCATCTCTTTTTCTTCAACAACCATGAATGCAATGCTGTACATATCATTTAGTTCTTTAAAACCTGTAATATTCAAAGCAGTTTTCTCAGAAGCAATGAATTCATTTAGGTGCTTAACATGATGTTCTGCCGTTTTTAATGCTGCAGGACCTCTAAAATCCCATATTAATTTTATCTGTCGGTTCAAGAATATGTAGTATTAGATTATAAAAATAAGTAGGCAAATTTACCTAAAAAATGGCAGCTTATAACCAGTTTCTAATGACATTACTATTTTGTGAATCGCTATTTTTAATTGATTATTGGCTATTTGTTATATCTTGTAAGCCCTAAAAACGTGTTAAGTAAATCGTTAAGTATTTGCACACGATTTGGTTATTACTATTTTTGCTCGATGTTTTTTAAGAAATCAATGTTTTTACTCCGCAAATTTTATCCTATTGTAACGATAGGGCTTTTTTCTATTGTCTTTGTTTCATGCGACGGTCTCTTTAAGAAAGATGATGAGAAAAAGGTCATTGCTAGAGTGGGTGAGTCTTTTTTGTATCAAGATGATTTAGCTCCGCTATTAACTGAAAATATGACTAAAGGCGATAGTGCTTCTTTTGCTATCAATTATATAAATAATTGGGCATCTAAGCAATTGTTGTTGTCTAAGGCTAAGATTAACTTATCTGAAGAAAAATTAGCTGAATATAATGCACTTGTAGATGACTACCGAACAGAATTGTATACCGGAGTTTATAAAGAGGCATTGGTAGCACAGGCAACTGATTCAGTTATTACAGATGAACAATTAAATACGTTCTATAATAATGCCAAAGAGAATTTTAAACTGAAAGAAAAAATTGCAAGAATACGTTTTGTCGCTTTGCCGAAGGGATTTTTAGATCAAGATGAGGTAGGTAGACGATTAAAAAGTTTTAAAAAAGATGACATTCGATATTTAGATTCTATTGGTGTTCAGTTTACTAAATTGAATTTTAATGATTCTATTTGGGTGCGTTATAATAGAATATTCGAAGAAATACCGCCGATAACGGCAGACAATGCCAATAAGTACTTAAAAAATTCACAATTTTTTGAATTGGAGGATTCAATCGGGGTATATTTGGGAAAAATAGAGGAAACTAAAGATGTTAACGACATTGCACCTTTGTCCTTTATTAAGCCTACAATTGAACAAGTATTATTAAGTCGTAGAAAGATGGACTACCTACGCAAATTAGAAACTGAATTATTAGATGAAGCAATCAAGGATAATGAATTTGAAGTTTTCGAAAACAAAAAATAGTATTTACATAGGCGCAGTTTTACTGTTCTCAGGTATTGCAACAGCACAAGATTCTATACCAAGTGTTTCGGTAGATGTGGCTGAACCAATGGAAGCTATTGCAGAAGCTGAGCCGGTAAAGAAAGACTCTTCAATCAATTTTAATAGAATTAAACTAGATGGTATTGCCGCAGTTGTTGGTGATTACGTAATCTTAGATTCTGATATTGAAAAAACACTTATTGATCTTAAAAGTCAAGGTGCATCGACAGAAGATATTACCCATTGCGGACTTTTAGGTAAGTTGATGGAAGATCGTTTGTATGCTAACCAGGCGGTTCAAGATAGTATCTTGGTTTCAGATGATGAGGTAAATGCCACTGGTGATCGTCAATTACAATCTTTGGTCCAACAAATTGGTTCTATGGACAAGGTTTTGAAGTACTATAAGAAAACCGACGAAACTAGTTTTAGAGAAGAACTTTATAAGATCAATAAGTTACGTATGCTATCTGAGCGTATGCAACAAGATATTATCAAAGAAATTGAAATTACACCTGAAGAGGTTCGTCAGTTTTTTAATAGGATTCCTGAAGATGAGCGCCCGGTATTTGGTGCTGAGTTAGAAATTGCTCAGATTACTAAAGAGCCAAAACCATCTGATGAAGAAAAGCAGAAGGTAATTGATAAGCTTAATCAAATTAAGGCAGATGTTGATGACAACGATGCTAGTTTTAGTGTAAAAGCAATTTTATATTCTCAAGATCCTGGTTCAAAATCAAAAGGTGGTTTCTACAGTATTACTAAAGAGACTGGTTTTGATAAGAAATTTAAAGATGTAGCATTTAGTTTAAGAGAAGGTGAAGTTTCCGAACCTTTTGAAACCGCTTTTGGTTACCATATTATTTTTATCGAAAAGATTAGAGGTCAAGAGTTAGATTTAAGACACATTTTGGTTATACCAGAAATATCGCAAAATGTAATGGATGAAGCTAAAGCCGAGTTAGATAGTATTCGTAAGAAAATTATTGATGGTGAATTTACTTTTGCAGAGGCTGCTTTAAATTTCTCTGATGAGAAGGAAACTAAGTTTGATGGCGGATTGCTACGTAACCCAATAAATTTTGATTCTAAGTTTGAGTTGACAAAAATGGATCCTACTTTGTACAACCAAGTTCAGAATTTAAAGGATAATGAAATTACTTATCCTGTATTAGAAGAGGACCCAAGAGGTGGTGCACCAAAATATAAAATTTTAAAAATTACCAATAGGTATGATGAGCATGTTGCTGATTTTTCAAAGGATTACACGAAGATTCAAGAATTGGCGCTTACCGAAAAGAAATACAACGCCATTAAGAAATGGATGGATAAGCATATTGAAGATACCTATGTTAGTGTAAACGATGAGAACAAAGATTGTGAGTTCGCTAATAAGTGGGTAAAAGAATAAATATATGTCAGACGTTGCAGCAATAGAACGCCTAGTAGTAAAACATGCTGAGCTTAAAAAGGAAATAGCCAAGATCATTGTAGGTCAAGATGAGGTTATTGAACAGATACTACTTTCCATTTATACAGGTGGTCACTCATTGCTGATTGGTGTGCCGGGCTTGGCGAAAACTTTAATGGTAAATACCATTGCTCAGGCAATAGGTCTTGACTTTAAAAGAATACAATTTACACCAGATTTAATGCCAAGTGATATTCTTGGTAGCGAAGTTTTAGATCAGAACAGAAACTTTAAGTTTATAAAAGGTCCGATATTTTCTAATATTGTTTTGGCAGATGAGATTAATAGAACTCCGCCAAAAACTCAAGCAGCACTTTTAGAAGCTATGCAAGAGCGTGCGGTAACCATTGCCGGTCATCAGCATAAATTAGATTTACCATATTTTGTATTGGCGACACAAAACCCAATTGAGCAGGAGGGAACCTACCCTTTGCCTGAAGCACAATTAGACCGTTTTATGTTTGCTATAGAGTTGAAATACCCATCTATAGCCGAAGAAATTCAAGTGGTTAAAAATACTACTGCAGATAGAAAGCAAGTGGTTAATCCGTTATTCAATTCTCAAGATATTATTGCTATTCAAGACTTGGTACGTAGAATACCAGTTGCAGATAATGTTGTAGAGTATGCGGTAAAATTGGTAAATAGTACAAGACCTAACTTAGACTCGGCTTCAGATTTCGTAAAGCAATATTTAGATTGGGGAGCAGGACCAAGAGCATCTCAAAATCTAATTTTAGGGGCAAAGGCAAATGCTGCTATTCATGGTAAGTTCTCTCCAGACATAGAAGATGTACATGCCGTTGTTAAAGGTATACTACGTCATCGTATCATTAAAAACTACAAAGCAGAGGCAGAAGGTATCAGTGAAGAGGATATTATTGATAGGTTACTCTAAAAATCAACCACTTTTCTACATTTTTCTGAAGAATTAAACGAAATGGCTATCATTATTGTTTGATATCTATGCTCTTTTTGCCTCATTTGAGAAAAAGAAGCTAATCATACTTATTTAATTTTAAATGCGTTCTATATTACGTAATTTTACCGAATTGCGTTAACTTAATATTAATTAACAGATGACATTTGACATTGGTAAGTTTAGAAGAATATATAATGTTCTTATTCAATAGAATATATTCTTAAAATCAATTCAATCTGTTAATTTGTGGTTATAATGATTCTCATTTCATCGACAAATCTTCAGAAAGAAATAAGAAATTGAACTACTTGTCTACATCCAAATTAACAAACAAATTACTTTTTAATGAGCATTTATAAAGATTACCTTAAGGAGATTGAAGAACGTAAAAGTCAAGGTCTTCACCCAAAGCCAATTGATGGTGCTGAATTACTTAGCAAAATTATTGAGCAAATTAAAGATGTAGATGATGAGTATGGAGAAGATTCTCTTGACTTTTTTATCTATAACGTATTACCTGGTACCACTAGTGCTGCCGGTGTTAAAGCTAAGTTTTTAAAAGAAATTATTTTAGGAGAAGAGTTAGTTAAAGGAATTACTCCGACTTTCGCATTCGAACAATTATCTCATATGAAGGGCGGACCTTCGGTAGAAGTGTTGTTAGATTTGGCGTTGGGAAATGATACAGCTATAGCTACTGAGGCTTTAAAAGTATTGAAAACGCAAGTTTTCTTGTACGAAGCAGATACAGAGCAATTAGAAAAAGCATATAAAGAAGGAAATGTAATCGCTAAAGAATTGATAGAGAGTTATGCTCAAGCAGAATTCTTTACAAAATTACCAGAGATTGATGAAGAAATAGAAATCGTAACTTTTGTTGCAGGTATCGGTGATATCTCTACAGATTTATTATCTCCAGGCGCAGATGCACATTCAAGATCAGATCGTGAATTACATGGTCAATGTATGTTTGAGCATAATAAGGATCAGCAAAACGAATTATTGGCATTAAAAAAGAAACATCCTAATAAAAGAGTGATGTTAATTGCCGATAAAGGAACTATGGGAGTAGGGTCTTCAAGAATGTCAGGTGTAAATAACGTTGCGCTATGGACAGGGATTCCTTTTAGTAAATATGTACCATTTATTAATTATGCTCCAGTAATTGCAGGTACTAACGGTATCGCTCCAATTTTCTTAACGACTGTTGGTGTAACGGGTGGTATTGGAATTGATTTGAAAAACTGGGTAAAGCAACAAGATGCAGACGGAAATACTATTGTAGATGAAGAAGGAGATGCCATCTTAAAAGAAGAATATTCTGTAGCTACAGGAACAGTGTTTACAATAAACACTAAAACAAAAGAATTATTTAAAGACGGTAAAGCAGTAAAAGATATCTCAACGGCTTTAACTCCACCAAAAAAAGAATTTATAAAAGCAGGAGGATCTTATGCCGTTGTTTTCGGTAAAAAATTACAAACTTTTGCTTGTAAAGTTTTAGGAATAGATGTTCCTCAAGTGTATGCAGAAGCAAAAGAAGTTTCTATTGACGGACAAGGTTTAACTGCTGTCGAAAAAATATTTAACAGAAATGCAGTAGGTTCTACTCCGGGTAAAACATTACATGCAGGTTCAAACGTAAGAGTTGAAGTAAACATTGTAGGTTCTCAAGATACTACAGGTTTAATGACCTCTCAAGAATTAGAGATGATGGCTGCAACGGTTATTTCTCCTATTGTTGATTGTGGTTACCAATCAGGGTGTCATACAGCTTCCGTTTGGGATGATAAGTCAAAGGCTAATATTCCAAGATTAATGAGGTTTATGAATGACTTCGGGTTAGTTACGGCACGTGACCCTAAAGGGAAGTACCATGCAATGACTGACGTTATTCATAAAGTATTGAATGACCTTGCTGTTGATGATTGGGATGTAATCATAGGTGGAGATTCACATACACGTATGGCTAAAGGTGTTGCCTTTGGTGCAGATTCAGGAACAGTTGCTTTAGCATTAGCTACAGGTGAGGCTACAATGCCTATTCCAGAATCGGTAAAAGTTACCTTTAAAGGTGAAATGAAAGCTTATATGGATTTCCGTGATGTGGTTCACGCCACACAGCAACAAATGCTAACCCAATTTGACGGAGAGAATGTTTTTCAAGGGAAAATAATTGAAGTTCATATTGGTACCTTAACTTCAGATCAAGCGTTTACGTTTACAGACTGGACTGCTGAAATGAAAGCAAAAGCATCTATTTGTATTTCGGAAGACGATACTTTGATTGAATCATTAGAAATCTCAAGAGATCGTATTCAAATTATGATTGATAAAGGGATGGATAATCCTAAACAAGATCTTAAAGGATTAGTAGATAAGGCAAATAACCGTATCACAGAAATTAAAACGGGAATTAAATCAGCATTAAGACCAGACGCAGACGCTAAATATTCTGCGAAAGTAGTTATCGATTTGGATATGATTGTTGAGCCAATGATTGCTGATCCAGATGTAAATAACGAAGATGTATCTAAACGTTATACACACGATAACATTAAACCTTTATCTTATTACGGAGGAACTAAACAAGTGGATTTAGGATTTATTGGATCATGTATGATTCATAAAGGAGACATGCAGATTTTAGCTCAAATGTTAAAGAACATTGAGAAACAACAAGGAAAAGTTGAGTTTAAAGCTCCTTTAGTTGTTGCGCCTCCTACATATAATATTGTTGATGAGTTAAAGGCAGAAGGTGACTGGGCAGTTTTAGAAAAATACGCTGGTTTCGAATTTAATGACGATGCACCTAAAGGAGCAGCTCGTTTGAAGTATGAGAACATGCTATACTTAGAGCGTCCAGGTTGTAACTTATGTATGGGTAACCAAGAAAAAGCTGAGCCAGGAGATACGGTAATGGCTACTTCTACACGTTTATTCCAAGGAAGAGTTGTAAAAGATACAGGTGAGAAAAAGGGAGAATCTTTATTGTCATCTACTCCAGTAGTAGTATTGTCTACTATTTTAGGTAGAACTCCTACTTTAGAAGAATACCAAGCTGCAGTTGATGGTATTGTACTTACTAAGTTCAAGCCTTCGAGTAAATTATTGGTTGTATAATTAAAAGAAATAATTTTTTTATATTCAAAATGCCTGAGTTTTAACTTAGGCATTTTTTGTTACAATTCATTTATTAATACTAATAAATAGATTTCAATAGTATGTTCAGATTAACAGCTTATTTTAAACAGACTTCTGCCAGTTTAAAAGAATTTGTTTAGCAAATGTTTCGCATTGATTTAAAGTGTCTTTTATATGATCTAATGTAGTATCTGGGTTAATTAAGCACATTCTAATTACCACTTGGTTTTGTAAAATAGTAGTTACTAAAAGTGCTTCTTTTGATGCCACAACTCTCGCTGAAATTTGTTGATTTAATTTATCTAATTGTTTTTCAGATAATTTTGATTCTAACGGATTGTATCTGAAATTAATAATTGCTAAAGTTGCTAACGAAACAATTTCCCAATTACCGCTTTCTCTTAACAGGTCCTCTGTTTTATCGGCTAAGTCAATATTATAAGTAATAGCTTGTTTAAAGGCATCTAAGCCATACGTTTTTATAGACATGTAAAACTTTAAAGCTCTAAACCTTCTTGTTAATTGAATACCGTAATCATAAAAGTTAATTTCTGATTCGTTACCTTCAATATCTCGTAAATATTCTGGTTTTTCGCTAAAAGTATTACTTAGCCAAGATGCATCTTTTATCAAAAGACATCCAATTTCATAAGGTTGAAAAAACCATTTATGAGGATCTACCGTTAAAGAATCTGCACGCTCAATACCTCGTAAGGCTTTACTGCCCTTATCTGATAAAATAGCAGCTGCGCCATATGCTCCATCAATATGAAACCAAAGATTTTCTTTTTCACAAATATCTGCTAAGGTGTCTAATGGGTCTACAGTTCCCGTATTTGTGGTTCCGGCAGATGCTATAATGCAAAAAGGTTTTCTACCTTCTATTTTATCTTTTGCAATTTCATTCTTGAGTTTATTGATGCTTATTTTAAATTCTAAATCTGTAGGTATTATTTTAATCTGTTCTTTCTTAAAACCTAAGACCCTAATTGCTTTAATGTTTGAAGAATGTGCTTGGTCTGATAAATAAATGATGGCATTAGAAAAATCGTCGCCACATTTTACTCTTCTTGCAGTTACTAAAGCCGTTAAATTTGCCATAGAACCACCACTTGTGAAAATTCCGCCACCTTTTTTTATGGGGAAATCAAACATTTTCAACAACCAGTTTAAAGTGACGATTTCTAATTCTGCAGCTGCAGGAGCAACAATCCATCCTCCCGAAAAAATATTAAAACCTGTTGCTAAAGAATCTGAAATTGCACTTATAAAATTACTTGGCCCGGGTACAAAAGAAAATGATTTTGGATGACCAGAAATATTAGAGTTGGGTATTACATTATCCATAACAAAGTCTAACACTTTATCTGCAGGCATTCCTTTATCTGGTGCTTCTTGTAAAAAAATAGTGTCCATTTCTTTTCTAGAAGCAATACTAACAGGGTTTTTATTCTCAATTTCTGTATAATGCTCAACAATTAAGTCTACAATTTTATAACCATAAGATTGCATTTCTTCTTTTGATAAGTGAAAAGGTGATTTCATGAAGTTTTTAATTTTGTGTAAAATACATGAAGTAACCCAATTGGTTTTAAAAAAAGCACTAAAATGTAAGGTGAATTTATTTGCAATATTCGGTAGAACATGTATTATGGCAGAATATGAAGTTGCACTTGAGGTATTGTTTTGATTAGGTATACGTATAGTATGTAGCACTTATTGAGGTGAATTCAGGGATATTCATACAGTTTAAATAGCTTGAGTGCTCATAATCAGACTTCTTTGGCTCAATTTTTTATAGTCATTCTTTATTTCAAATGTGGTTTTAAAATCATCGTACATTTCGTATCTTGTACAGATAAGATAGATTAACAATTTTTATAAACAAATTTTATGGCTTTTGACATAGATATGATTAAAAAAGTTTACGCTTCCATGTCGGAACGTGTAGACAAGGCAAGAAAGATTGTAGGTAAGCCTCTTACCCTTTCAGAAAAGATTTTATATTCTCACTTATGGGATGGCATTCCTAATAAACCATTTACAAGAGGTAAAGATTATGTTGATTTTGCTCCGGATCGTATCGCTTGCCAAGATGCTACGGCTCAAATGGCTTTATTGCAATTTATGCAAGCAGGCAAGCCTAAGGTTGCTGTGCCAACTACAGTACACTGTGATCACTTAATTCAGGCTAAAAATGGTGCTACTGCAGATTTAAAATCAGCGAACACTACAAGTGCAGAAGTTTTTGATTTCTTAGAATCTGTTTCTAATAAATACGGAATTGGTTTTTGGAAACCAGGTGCTGGTATTATTCATCAAGTTGTATTGGAGAATTATGCTTTTCCTGGTGGAATGATGATCGGTACCGATTCGCATACTGTTAATGCAGGTGGTCTAGGTATGGTTGCTATTGGCGTTGGTGGTGCAGATGCTGTTGATGTTATGGCAGGTATGGCTTGGGAACTTAAATTCCCTAAACTAATAGGTGTGAAGTTAACCGGAACTATTTCTGGATGGACAGCACCAAAAGATGTAATATTAAAAGTTGCTGAAATTCTTACCGTTAAAGGTGGAACAGGAGCAATCGTTGAATACTTTGGTTCAGGTGCAAAATCTTTATCATGTACAGGTAAGGGTACAATTTGTAACATGGGGGCAGAGATAGGGGCAACAACTTCTACTTTTGGCTACGATGAATCTATGGAGCGTTATTTAAGAGCTACCGATAGAGCTGATATTGCTGATGCTGCAAATAAGGTAAAAGAGTATTTAACTGCAGATGATGAAGTTTATGCAAACCCTGAGCAATATTTTGATGAGGTTATTGAAATTAACTTGACTGAATTAACACCATTGTTGAATGGTCCTTTTACGCCAGATTTATCGACGAAAGTTGGTAAAGACATGACTGAAAAGGCTACTGCTCACGAATGGCCCTTAGCTGTTGAATGGGGATTAATTGGTTCTTGTACCAACTCTTCTTATGAAGATTTATCTAGAGCTTCTTCAATTGCACAACAAGCTATTGATAAAGGAATTAAAATGAAATCTGAATTAGGAATTAATCCTGGTTCTGAACAAGTACGGTATACAGCAGCCCGTGATGGTATTCTTGGAATATTTGAGAAATTGGATGCTAAGATTTTTACAAACGCATGTGGACCATGTATTGGTCAATGGGCGCGTTACAGCGATCCTAAAAATGCACCAAAGAATAGTATTGTTCACTCTTTCAATAGAAACTTTGCAAAACGTGCAGATGGTAACCCTAATACGCACGCATTTGTAGCTTCGCCAGAAATTACAGCAGCAATTGCTATTGCAGGTAGATTAGATTTTAACCCGATGACGGATACACTAATCAACCAAAAGGGAGAAGAAGTAAAGTTCGATGAGCCTACAGGATGGGAATTGCCTCCTAAAGGTTTCGCAGTTAAAGATGCTGGTTTTCTTGCACCCGATGAAGATGGATCTGGTGTAGAAGTTAAAGTGGCTTCAGATTCTGAACGTTTACAATTGCTAGAGCCATTTACTCCTATAAAAGACGAAAGTTTAATGGATGCTAAATTGTTGATTAAGGCATTTGGTAAGTGTACAACGGATCATATTTCTATGGCAGGACCATGGTTACGTTTCCGTGGGCATTTAGATAATATTTCTAATAACTGTTTAATTGGTGCTGTTAATGCATTTGGTCATAAGACCAACTTAGTTAAAAATCAATTAAACGGTGAATTTGGTGGTGTGCCAGATACCGCAAGAGCTTACAAAGCAGCAGGTATTAGAACTATCGTTGTTGGTGATCATAATTACGGTGAAGGTTCTTCACGTGAGCATGCTGCAATGGAGCCACGTCATTTAGGTGTTGCTGCAGTAATTGTAAAGTCATTTGCACGTATACACGAAACAAACCTTAAAAAGCAAGGTATGTTAGGCTTGACTTTTGCGAACGAAAGTGATTATGACCTTATTCAAGAAGATGATACATTTAATTTTATAGATATAGCAGAGTTTGCACCAGATAAGCAGTTAACCGTTGAGGTTGTTCATGCAGACGGTAGTAAAGATGTAATCAAAGTAAACCATACTTATAATGCCGCACAAATTGGGTGGTATAGAGAAGGTTCAGCTTTAAACGTTATTAAGAGAGAAAACGCCTCATAATTCAACAATTCAAAATTTGTAAGGAAAACTCCTGATATTAATCAGGAGTTTTTTAGTTTTGACCCCTATTTAACTTTTATGACCAAACAAACGGTTTTTACCTTATTGATTATTGCTTTTGTAATTTCTTTTTTTGTTACCCCTTTGGGTGATTATAGCAAGATTTTTCTTAACAGGGTTTTTGCCACTTCCCCGACAATTATAAAATCTGAGAATCGAGGTAAGATTGCAGATTATGATTGGAAGTTAAAAGATCAGAATTGGAAGTTTTTTAATTTTGATGAGGCAAAGGGTATGGTTGTATTCATTACTTTTTGGACTTCATGGCATATGCCTTCTCAGGCGCAGTTAAAAGACGTACAATACCTTTATGATACTTATGGTGACAAGATGAAGTTTTACGTAATTACGAACGAAGAACGAGCTCCTGTAGAACTTTTTATGGATGAGCAAGGGTATACTTTCCCTGTAACCTATCAAATAATTGGTGAGCCAAGTCCGATTTCATTATTAAAGCCACCAGGGTCTTATCTAATTGATAAAAAGGGTTCTATAGTAATTCACCAAAATGCTATTGCTGATTGGGATAATGAAAAAGTTGATAAACTTATAAATCAACTTATAGCAGAATAAACTACTTGTAGTTTTACTAATTACTATTTCTTAAAATACTTAAAAGGTACAAACAGCATACCGAAGCATTCGCCATCGCCTTTGCCAATATGTTTGTGATGCATTTTATGTGCTCTTCTAACACCTCTACTATACCAGTTATTTGCATTTCTGAATAGTTTAAAGCGTTGGTGTATAAAGATATCATGTACCAAGAAATAAGCTATACCGTAAGCTAAAATTCCAAATCCTAACGGGTAGCCGTACCAAAAACCAGTGGTGCCTGAGTAGAATAAAGACATACTTACAATTGCGTAAAAGATGAAGAACAGGTCATTTCTTTCAAACCACGAGTCGTGGTCCTTTTTATGATGGTCGCTATGTAGACTCCAAAGAAAACCATGCATTACATATTTATGCGTAAACCACGCCATGAATTCCATGAACAAGAATGTTCCTAGAAAAATCAATATTCCAATAACTATATTCATTATACTAAGTTCATTTTAAATTTAACATAAGAACGCGCAAGTAGTCCGAATTTCTGATAATTTGGCACTCTAATTCGTGCATTCTTTATTTCTAAAGATGGTGTACTTTGTAATTTTTTCAACAGTTTATAATAATATTTATAAGCTGTATATACTCCGAATTTTGCATCTGTAGGCAAATTTACAATTCCTTCATATCCTTTTTTGAAATCTGCCTTTATTTCTTCAACGATACGTTTTTTAGAGGCTTCGTCTAATTCCTTCAAGTTCGTGTTTGGAAAATATGATCTATTCAGTTCCTCAAAATCAGCTTTTACATCTCGTAAGAAATTTACTTTTTGAAAAGCGGAGCCTAATGCCATTGCCGATTCTTTTAATCGGTTATACTCTTTAACATCACCCTTTACAAAAACCTGAAGACACATTAAACCAACAACATCTGCAGAACCATATATGTACTCTTTATATTCTGCATCGGTTCGGTAAATATTCTTCACCAAATCCATTCGCATACTTTTCATAAATGAATCTACCAAATGCTTAGGTATATTGTAGGTATGATAGGTATGTTGAAAAGAGTTTAAAATAGGATTAAGACTTATTTTATCTCGTACAGTAGCTTCAAGTTCTTCTTCGAATTTATCGAAAAGAATTTCTTTGTCATAATCATGAAAGGTGTCTACGATTTCATCTGCAAAACGAACAAAACCGTAAATATTATAAATATGACCACGTATAGAAGAGTGCAACATTTTTGTGGCTAATGCGAAGGAAGTACTGTATCGTTTGGTAACAATCTTACTGCATTGATATGAAACTTGATCAAAAGTATCTTTCATAGGTTAACTAATTATCTTTTATAATTAATTCTGACACTAACTTACCGGAAATCAATGCGGGTGGCACACCGGGACCAGGTACAGTCAGTTGTCCTGTAAAATATAAATCAACTACTTTTTTACTTCTTAAATTCGGTCTCAAAAATGCAGTTTGTGTTAAAGTATTTGCCATACCGTAGGCATTACCTTTGTATGAATTATATCGTTCTACAAAATCGTTTACACAGAATGTTTCTTTGAATATAATATTTTTTCTAATGTCTTGTCCTGTTCTTTTTTCAAAACGATCCATTATTAAATCAAAATATTGACTTCTCAATGCTTCGGTATCTTCAAGAGCAGTAGCAATTGGTACTAGAAAAAATGCTGTTTCGCAACCATCGGGTGCCATACTTTCATCTGTTAGAGATGGAAAATTAGCATAGAACAGCGGGTTTGTTGGCCATTTCGGACTGTCGTAAATTTCTTTTGCGTGTAGCTCAAAATCTGTATCAAAAAATAGGTTGTGATGCTCAACGTTTTTTAGTTTAGTATCAAGCCCTAAGTAAAATAATAATGAAGATGGGGCAAATACCTTTTTATCCCAATAATTTTGAGAATATTGCTGGTATTGTTCATCTAATAAGCTTTCTGAGTGGTGGTAATCTGCTCCACTTAAAACTACATCTGCGAGATGAGTTTCTCCATTGCACGAAACTCCTATTGCTTTACCATTGGTCACTTGGATTTTATCTATAGGCGAATTCGTATGTACTTTAACGCCAAGTTCTTTTGCTAGACTCTCCATAGCCTTAATTACTTCATACATACCACCCTTTGGATGCCATGTACCTAAGCCAAAATCTGCAAAATTCATGAAATTATAGAACGATGGAGTATTGCTAGGCTTAGCGCCAAGAAACAGTACAGGAAATTCTAACGTTGATACCAATTTCGGATTTTTAAAAGACTTACGTACTTGTGAACTAATAGTTTTAAAAAATTGGTCAACTTTTAAAATGGTTTCTTTAGTTACTAATTCTAAAGGGGAAAGCCCCGGTCTTAGAACTACTTTGTTGATAGCAATATCATAATTCTCTTGAGCTTTATCGATAAACTTTCTTAATGCTTTTGAACTACCAGGTTCTATTCTTTCAAACTCCTCACAAATTTTATCCATACTATCACCTATGGTGATAATATCGTCACTAAAGAAGATTTTATAAGCAGGACTCAGCTTATCTAGTTGGTAATAGTCTGATGTTTGTTTATTGAAATCGGCAAAAAATTTATCAAAAATATCTGGCATCCAATACCAACTCGGGCCCATATCAAACGTAAAGCCGTCTTTTATGAATTGAGAAGCTCTACCACCTACAGTGTCATTTTTCTCATATATAGAAACATCCCAGCCAGCTTTTGCCAAGTAACATGCCGCTGATAGTGAAGAAAAACCAGAACCAATTACTATGCAACTTTTATTCATTTGTATCAAAGAGATTATAAATTGTTAACCAGGTTATCGATGGAAGTAAATGTTCTACAAAATTTAGGTTTTGTAGCCTCTTCAATAAAATTTGTTTGTCGTCCTAAAATCCAAAAATTAGGGTCGTTATATTCGGCAACAAGTTTAGAGAAATCTTCTAAGTACTTGTTAATCTTATCTTTTTCTGGGAAAACAGTGAAGTAGGAAACAAAATAGATGTCATCGAAATATTTTAATACATCTTCTAAGTTCTCCATAGGTATTGTTGGACCTAAATAAATACACTTATAGCCTTTTAAGATAATCTCGTAATTAATATACAATAATCCTATATCGTGTATTTCATTTTCAGGTAAAAATGCAACAAAAACTTTGTCTTTTTTGGTAGGCTCTAAATGTTGAAGCTTTTCGGTGTTAAGAAGAATTTTTTGTTTAATCAAACTACTCATAAAATGTTCATGAGCGGGACTTATAGTGTCCGTTTGCCATAAAAGGCCTAATTCGTTCAACAGTGGTACAAATGTTTCTTTGAAAATTTCTCGGAATGAGTTTTCACTCAAAAGCGCATTATATGTATTAAAAAACATAGTTTGGTCAAAATTGACCATTGCTAATTTAAAAGCATTGATAGCTTGACTCTTATGACTGTGTTTTGCTACTATTTCGCGAACTACATATGGAATGTCTTTATCAGATATCTTGGCGATTTTAGATATTTTGTGTCCGTTGTTATACAACAATGTAACATTAAGTAACTTTTGTAGGCTCGAAAGGCTATAGGTTCTAATGTTTGTGTCGGTACGTTCAGGAGATAAAAGATTGTATCTTTTTTCCCAAATTCTGATAGTATGTGCTTTAATGCCAGAGAGGTTTTCAAGGTCTCTAATACTAAACTGTTTTTTTACATTGTTCATGTTTTCTGAAAAAGAATTAAACAAATCTACAATTTATTAGAATGTATTAGGGTACTTGATAGTTAAAATTATCAAAATAAAAAAAGGTTAGACCTAAATCTAACCTTTTGTGCCCACGACTGGATTCGAACCAGCACGTCCTTACGAACACTACCCCCTCAAGGTAGCATGTCTACCAATTTCACCACGTGGGCATACTTGAAGTATTATGAAGCGCAAATATAGAAACCTCTCATTCAATTTAAAATATATTAATGATTATTAATAAGGTAACTTTTCTATAATACTAGGGATTTTTGATACTGGGTTGGTGTTAAGCCTTTTATCTTTTTAAATTTCTTATTAAAATTAGAAATGGAGTTGAAACCAGATAGGTCAGAAATCATATTAATATTTAGTTCTTTTTTAGAATTTAATAGCTGGCACGCATGTTCTACACGAAGCTCTATTAAGAATTGAAAAAATGTTTTATTGGTACGTTGTTTAAAAAAACGACAAAAGGCATTTGGGGTCATGTATGCCATTTTAGAAATGTCATCTAATAATATAGGCTGCTGAAAGTTCTTAAAAACAAAATCAAATATTTCTTGCAAGCGTTCCCCCTCATTAGAACTTAAGATTTTAGCATAAATAAACTTGCTTAAAGGCTCTGTAGCTACTTTGCTTAATAATTCTAATAGCTCTAAAAACGATGTAAAGCGTTGTAGTTTTTGTAGAGATTGTAGTGCTAGGATTTGCTGTGTTAGTTGCTTTTTGTTTGACATTACTTTAAACCCAGAAGCGGCATTTGTAAAGAAAGATTGTAAATCTTTAAAATAGGGTAGCTGAAAGAAGTGCGCACCAAAGGTGCTATCGGTAAAGAAAACGGTTAGCATATGGGCATCTTTATTACTTGCAATACTTTTAAAAACGTGAGGTAAATTACTACCAATCACATAAATATCTCCTGTTGAAAAATGATGTATACTATCACCCACCAATAATTTGCCATTACCGTTTATAATGTAGCTTATCTGTATTTCTTCATGTTGATGAAGCTTGTTATAAAAGATAGGTTCTTTATCTATTTGAACAATTAAATGCTCATCTATTGGTTTTGGTATTTTAAACGGAAATACTTTCATATGCATCTAATTTAGCGGTATATATTGTAATTATATGATTAAGGTGGTAAAATAGTACCATGTGTAGGTAATATGAAAACAATTTATTTCTAATACTACCTGTAGATTTGGGTATCATCAAAAACAATATATAATGAGTATTTCATGGACAGGCGTTATGCCAGCGGTTACCACAAAATTTACAGATAAAGACGAACTTGATTTAGATATGTTCTCTATCAATATAAGGGTTCAATTAGATGCGGGAGTAAGCGGAATTATACTTGGCGGAACCTTAGGGGAGGCGAGTACATTGACCGATGAAGAGAAAAAGGTTCTCATGAAAGAAACCGTAAAGTTGGTTAAAGGGAAGGTGCCGGTCATTATTAATATTGCTGAACAAACAACGAAAGGTGCTATTCATGCAGCTGAAGTTGCCGAAGAATGTGGTGCAACAGGGTTAATGATGCTACCACCAATGCGTTATAAAGCGAATGATCATGAAACGGTTACGTATTTTAAAGAAACGGCGAATAGTACCGATTTGCCTATCATGATTTATAATAACCCTATTGATTACGGAATTTTGGTGACTCTAGATATGTTAGAGGAACTTATGGTTTGCGATAATATACAGGCGGTAAAAGAATCGACGAGAGACATATCTAATATTACGCGTATAAAAACAAGATTCGGAGATAGACTAAATGTTTTAACTGGTGTAGATACTTTAGGCTTAGAAAGCACATTAATGGGTGCTGATGGATGGGTAGCTGGTTTGGTATGTGCTTTCCCTGCTGAAACTTGTGCTGTTTTCGAATTGGCAAGAGCCGGTAGAATTAAAGAAGCATTAGAAATATACAGATGGTTTTTACCATTATTGGAGCTTGATATTAGTCCGCAATTAGTACAGAATATTAAAATGGCAGAAGTTGCAACTGGTATTGGTACCGAGAATGTTCGTGCGCCAAGGTTACCGTTAATTGGTGCTGAACGCGAAAGAGTAGCAGCGGTTATAAAACAAGGTATGGCTACAAGGCCAACATTGCCAGATTATAAAGGTATTAACTAATTGAACCATTATTATATGCCCCACACGTTTACTGGGTATATACAGAAATGTAAAGAAATAATCGAAATTTGTTTCGGCTTCTTTCTTTACTTTTGAGTAACATCAGAAAAATAAAAAATGATAAGCGGTACAAATGCAATCGGGAGTAAATCTTCTAAGCAAGGAAATAAAACTTTTAAGACTTTTAATCCTAAAGAAAATAAAGAAACAGAATGGACTTTTTACGAAGCATCTTCAAATGAAATTGATGAAGCTGTAGCCTTAGCTACTGATGCTTTTAAAGTTTATAAAGATTTTTCAGGAGCTAAAAAGGCTGTATTTCTGGAAACGATTGCTGATGAAATTGAAGCTATTGGTGATGAACTTATTGAGACCTATTGCAAAGAATCTGGTTTGCCAGAAGGTAGAGCAAGAGGTGAACGTGGTCGTACTATGGGCCAATTACGAGCTTTTGCTAATTTATTGAAAGAGGGTTCTTGGGTAGAAGCGGTAATTGAAAAAGCCCAGCCTAATAGAGAGCCAATGCCTAAGTCAGATATTCGAAAAATGTTATTTCCGTTAGGTCCTATAGTAGTATTTGGCGCAAGCAACTTTCCTTTAGCATTTTCAACAGCAGGTGGTGATACGGCAAGTGCACTGGCAGCAGGTTGCCCAGTAATCGTTAAGAGTCACCCAATGCATGCAGCGACAGGTGAACTGGTTTCATCGGCAATTATAAAAGCGGTAGAAAAAACAGGAATGCCTAATGGGGTATTTTCAAATTTGAATAGTAGCGGTATAGAAGTGGGTCAGCAGTTGGTGAAGCATCCAAAAGTAAAAGCTGTTGGGTTTACAGGTAGTATAAATGGTGGTACTGCGCTTTATAAATTAGCTAACGAAAGAGATGAGCCTATACCTGTATTTGCAGAGATGGGCAGTATTAATCCTGTAGTATTACTTCCTTCTGCCTTAGAGAATGATGGTGATGCTTGGGCAACTAAATATGCTGCTTCAATAACTATGGGTGCAGGGCAATTTTGTACCAATCCGGGTTTGGTATTAGGGCTGAAGGGAGCTAAATTGGATAGTTTCATCAACACCTTATCCGAAGAAATTCTAAAATTGGAGCCTACATGTATGTTGCACCCGAATATATATGCAAAATACAACGAAGGTAAAAAAGAACTATCTGCCCAAAAAGGAATAACTATTACGGCAGATTATAAAAAAGCTACAAATCCGAATACAGCACAACCTTCTATTTTAAAAGTTAGCGGTGCCGATTTCTTGGCGAACACAAAATTGCACAAAGAGGTTTTTGGTCCTTTTTCTGTAGTAGTTGAATGTGAAAATACTACTGAATTAGAAGCTATTTTAAATTATTTAGAAGGTCAGTTGACAGGTACTATTTTGGGTTCTGAAGAAGACTTGGCTTCAAATACGGCTATAGTAGATGCATTGAAAGGTAGAGTAGGGCGTATATTGTTCAATGGCGTACCAACGGGTGTAGAAGTAAATTCTTCTATGGTTCATGGTGGTCCGTTTCCTGCCTCTACAGATGCTCGTTTTACTTCTGTTGGTACCTCGGCTATAAAAAGATGGGTACGTCCCGTTTCTTTTCAAGATTGGCCTAATAAATTGTTGCCAGCGGCATTGCAAAACGATAATCCGCTGAAAATTACAAGACTTGTTGAAGGCGAATACACTAAAAACTGAAACAAATAACAAACTATTAATATGGCCAGCAGCACATTTGTTTGTATCGATGCGCATACTTGTGGTAATCCTGTGAGGGTAGTAAAACAAGGTGGTCCTGATTTGGTCGGCGCAACCATGAGTGAAAAACGCCTGCATTTTTTAAAGGAATATGACTGGATCCGTAAAGGACTCATGTTCGAGCCTCGTGGTCATGATATGATGAGTGGTAGTATTTTTTATGCACCGAGCGACCCTAATAATGATTTTGGAATTTTATTTATTGAAACCAGCGGATGCCTACCTATGTGCGGTCATGGTACCATTGGTGCTATTACCATTGGTATTGAAAAAGGTTTGATTATACCTAAAACACTGGGGAAAGTTCGTATGGAAACTCCGGCAGGTTTAGTACTTATATCGTATAAACAAACGGGCAATAAAGTAGATTGGGTAAAATTGACCAATGTAAAGTCTTATTTGGCTGCGACAGATTTAACCATAGAATCATCTTATTTGGGTGAGGTTGTTTTTGATGTATCCTATGGTGGTAATTTTTATGCTATTGTAGATCCCCAAAAGAATTTTAGCGGAATTCAAGATTTCTCTGCAAGTCAGCTTATTCAGTATAGTCAAGAACTACGAGAGAGAATCAATCTGAAATATCCCAATTTATTTATCCATCCAGAAGATGCTACAATTAGAAGTGTGAGTCATATGTTATGGACAGGCAACACTATTTCTGATACTGCTACCGCAAGAAATGCCGTGTTTTATGGTGATAAAGCCATTGACCGTTCGCCGTGTGGTACAGGTACTTCTGCACGAATGGCACAATGGTTTGCAAAAGGTAAGTTAAATGCTGGTGAAGACTTTATTCATGAAAGCTATATAGGATCTCAATTTGTGGGTAGGGTAGAAGAAGAAACCGTTTTAGTTGACAGACCTGCGATAATACCGAGTATTAAAGGTTGGGCAAAAGTATATGGTCAAAACACCATTACTATAGATGACGATGATCCGTATGCATACGGGTTTCAAGTAATTTAAATTCTATTAATTATAAATGAAGAATGTACTAATAATTGGCGGTGGTATTGTAGGTTTAAGCACTGCATATTTCTTAAATAAGAAAGATTTTTCCGTTACCGTTATTGATAAAGGTGATATTACCTCTGGTGCATCTTTTGTAAATGCAGGTTATATAACACCAAGTCATATAATTCCGTTAGCATCGCCTGGTATGATAGCGAAAGGAATAAAAATGATGTTTAATTCTGCTAGTCCGTTTTATATGAAACCTAGGTTAGACGCCGATTTTTTAAAATGGTCATGGTATTTTCATAAATCATCAACATCAGCTAAGGTAGAAAAGGCTATTCCTTTAATTAAGGACATTAACCTTATTAGTAGAGAACTATTTGCCGATATTAAAAATTCGGGCGATTTAGGAGATTTTCAACTAGAACGAAAAGGTTTATTGATGTTGTATAAGACCGAAGCAAGTTACTTACATGAAAAACAGGTTGCTGAAAGAGTAGCTTTTGAAGGGCTAGAGGTATCTGATTTAAACAAGGCAGAATTACAGCAATTAGAACCTAATGTGAATATTGATGCAGAAGGTGCTATACATTATGAATGTGACGGGCATACAACTCCGACAGAAATAATGCCCAAGTTAGTGGCTTATTTAAAGCGGCAAGGTGTTACTATTAGAACAAATGAAGAAGTTTTAGATATTAAGAGTTCTGGTAACAGTATAAGAGAGGTAGTTACCGATAAGGGTTCTTATAAACCAGAAGAAGTTGTTTTGGCTGCAGGCTCATGGAGCGGTGAACTGGCGAAAAAATTACAGTTGAAGTTACCACTACAAGGTGGTAAGGGGTATAGAATAAATATAGAACGTGATACGGGTATTACGATTCCGGCTATATTAATGGAATCTAAAATAGCGGTTACCCCAATGAACGGATTTACAAGATTCGCGGGTACGATGGAGTTTTCTGGTTTAAATGACATTATAAGAAAAGAAAGAGTAACGGCAATAGCTAATGGTGCTCAAGCCTTTTACCCTAATATAAAAATTAATGACACTGAAATAAAAAATGTAAAAACCGGATTGCGACCAGTTTCACCAGATGGGCTGCCTTACATTGGTAAATCGTCTAACATAATTAATTTGACTATTGCCACTGGGCATGCAATGATGGGTTGGAGTTTAGGACCTGCCACAGGTAAACTAGTTTCAGAGTTATTGTCTGGTACTAAGACGGCTATGAACATCGCAGCATTTAGCCCTGATCGAAGATTTTAACGAATGTTGAAAAATACTCGTCGGTAGAGAATTACCATTCACCGACAGTAAACTGTTATTCACCTATAGCTGTCATTTTAAGAATGATAAATCTTTAATATTTGTCGTATCAATAAAAATGAGCAATGGACATATTACTTATAGAAGACGATTTAATAGAAGTTATGAAGTTGAAACGTACAGTTTCTAAACTTAACTTAAAGCATTCAATTACAGAAGCAAAAAATGGTGAAGAAGCTTTAACCTATTTAAGGTCTGGCGAAAAATTACCTGATATTATTCTACTAGACTTGAACATGCCAAGAATGAACGGTATTGAATTTCTAGCTATTTTAAAGGCAGATGAATTACTTCAATACTTACCTACAGTTATTTTAACAACCTCAGAAAATAGAGCAGATTTGTTGAAATGTTACCAAGCTGGTATAGCAGGTTATGTAATTAAGCCACTAAAATATGAAGATTACGAGTACAAACTAAACGCTGTTTTAGAGTACTGGAATGTTAATCAACTAGTGAAAGGCTAACAAAAAAGCTCATTTCACAACATTTTTTCCTATTTACGTATTAATTTTCCTACGTTTGAGTGTATTTAAAAAAATCAAATGAAAGGAATCGTATTTACCGAGTTTTTAGAAATGGTCGAATCTGAGTTCGGTTTAGAGACTGTTGATAATATTATTGAAAAATCAAATTTACCATCAGAGGGTATTTATACCTCTGTAGCTACTTACGAATTTAATGAAATGGTAGCGTTGATCACCCAGCTAAGTAAAGAGGTAGATTTACCGGCTGGAGATTTAATTTATGCATTCGGACTCTACTTGTTCTCAAGTTTAAAGAATGCACATCCAGAAGTTATTCAAAGTTACAGAAACCCAATAGGGTTGCTATATTCTATAGAGGATCATATACATGTTCATGTAAAAAAGCTGTATCCTGAAGCAGAACTGCCTACATTTAAAATACTAGACAAGACCGATAATTCTATTTCTATGATATATTCTTCATCTAGAGGTTTATATAGATTGGCTCATGGTTTAATTGAAAAAGCATTTGAACACTTTAACGGTAAAGCGGATATTACCTATGAACTTCTTAAAGAAGATGGTACTGAAGTGAAATTTGATGTAGTACAACATGGATAACAAAGAAGTTCTTCTCTTAAAAAAAGCGCTCGAACGGCAGAAAAAGGCTCGTAAACAAGCAGAGAATATCTTAGAAAAAAAATCTAAGGAGCTCTATGATGTCACCAGTCATTTAAGAGAATCTAACAGTAAACTCGAAAATTTACTAAGCGAAAAAACATCTGAATTAGATGGTATTTTTATAAATATTATCGATCCTTACGTGGTAATGGATCTACAATTCAATGTTATTAATATGAATAGGTCTGCCAAAGAATTTTTGCAGTTTGATCATAATGATAAGCTAGTAAACCTTTCACAATTTATACATCCAGATTTTTTAGAATATACCCAAGAATCGATGCGGTCGATGATCGAGGTAGGTAGCTTAAAAAATTATCGTGCAAAAATTATTCTTGAAGACGGTTCTGAAAAATGGATTCAGATTAACGCAAGTCTGGTGTACGATAAAAATCAAAGACCTATTGCTGCTCAGGGTATTATCAGAGATATTACCCAAGAAACCGAAGTAAAAAGACTTGTTGCCGAACAAAAAGCGCAATTAGATATTATAGTAGAGAATTCTCCTTTAGGTATTGTTTTAGCAGTTGACGGTGTAATTCTGAAGACCAATAATACTTTTGTAGATATGCTTGGTTATCAAGAAGGCGGACTCAAAAACATTTCTTTTAAATCAATCTCAGAACCAGAAAATGCAGCAGATACACTAAATCAACTTGATGAGATGTGTGCTGGTAAACTTGAAAAGTTTACTGAAATATGGAAGTTCACCAGAAAAGATGGTTCTACCATAATGGGTAAAACTAGAATTTCAGCGATACATGATGATCATAGAAAAAAAGATTATCAGGTGGCTATTGTAGAAGATATTTCGCACCAATTAGAGGCAGATAGAAAACTAGAGGCATCTCAAAATAGATTGACTGCTCTTATTTCTAATTTACAGTCTGGTGTTCTTTTAGAAGATGAGGAAGGTAAAATTGCATTGACCAATCAAAAATTCTGTGATTTATTTCATATTAAAGAATCTCCTAAGAAAATAATTGGCGTTGATTGTGCAGAATCAGAAGAAGAATATAAAAAGTATTTTAAAAACCCAAAAAGCTTTGTTAGTAGAATAGAAGAAATTTTAGCTAAAAAAGAAACTGTTTTGGCAGATGAACTTGAAATGATTGACGGTAGAATTTTAGCAAGAGATTTTATACCTATAGATAATGATGGTGATTACAAGGGGCACTTATGGGCTTATCAAGATATTACCATCTCTAAGAATTACAGAAAGAACTTAGAAAACCAACGAGAAAAGTATAGTAGCATCATTGCAAATATGAATTTAGGCTTGGTTGAGGTCGATAATAAAGATGTCATACAAATGGTCAACCAAAGCTTTTGTACAATGAGTGGTTTTGAAAAAGAAGAACTTATTGGTAAAGTAGCCTCTAACGTTGTAAAGTTCAAAGATGGAGATATTATTGAAACGAAAAATCAGAATAGATTAAATGGTAAGTCTGAATCTTACGAGGTTGAAGTAATCGATAAAAATAAGAATATAAAACACTGGCTTATTAGTGGTGCACCTAGGTATAATGATACCGGTGCTATTATAGGTTCTATAGGTATTCATTTAGATATTACAGATCAAAAGCAATTAGAAATCCAGAAAGAAAAATTACTTAGCGAATTAGAAAATAGTAACCAAGGGTTACAAGAGTATGCCCATATTGTCTCTCATGACCTTAAATCGCCACTTAGAAGTATAAGTGCTTTGGCAACTTGGCTGAGTGATGATTATAAAGATGTTTTAGATGAAGGTGGTCGACAGAATCTTGAGCTTATGCAAGAGAAAGTAGCCTCTATGGATAAGTTGATCCATGGTATCCTTGAGTATTCGACAGCTAATAGTTCAGCCTTAGATGATTCTAAAGTAGACCTAAATGAAGTAATAAATGATATAGGTGAGACTATCTTTATTCCAGAACATGTAAAATTGGTCATTCCTGAAACGTTGCCAATTATCATGGCAGATAGAATTAAAGTGCATCAAGTTTTTCAAAATATAATTGGTAATGCGGTTGTACATATTGAAAGAGAAGTAGGGCTTGTTGAAGTTCTCTATAAAGACGATGGCGAATTCTGGCAGTTTACCGTTAGCGATAATGGAGTAGGTATACCAGA
Source organism: Maribacter sp. 1_MG-2023 (assembly GCF_030547005.1). Classification (GTDB taxonomy): domain Bacteria; phylum Bacteroidota; class Bacteroidia; order Flavobacteriales; family Flavobacteriaceae; genus Maribacter. Next base: position 617,932 of record NZ_JAUOPN010000001.1, read on the forward strand.
AGAGTATCATAAAAAGATTTTTGACATTTTTCAATCTATAGGTAATAATGAAAGGTCTACTGGTATAGGGCTTTCAATAGTTAAGAAAATAGTTGATCGCTACCAAGGTAGCGTTTGGGTAGATAGTGTTGTTGGGGAAGGAACTCAATTTCATTTTACAATAAAGAAAAACCATAACTAAAGATTCATTAAATGAAAATAGTTCAAGGAATAAAAAAATCAAATGAATCTTTTGTACTTAAAGATTCTACGCTACTTAAAGAACCGTTAGTATTGGTTTTTGGTAATCGATATATGTTAGAAAGTGAACATATATATGATGAGGTTAAACAGTTGTTTCCGAACGGGCATATCGTTTTTGGCACCACTTCGGGTGAAATTATAGATGATAATGTTTTGGACGGATGCATTGTTTTAACTGCTATAGAATTTGAAAAGAGTTCAATTTTAGTGAAAAGAAGCAATGTTGCAGATTTTCAAAATGATGATAAAAAATTAGGAGAGGTTTTAATAGCTGAGTTTCCGAAAGAAAATTTAAAACATCTATTTGTAATATCTGAAGGTAGTACCGTAAACGGCAGTGCACTTATAGAAGGTTTAGAACATTTAGGCAATACACATTTCGGACTCTCTGGTGGATTATGTGGTGATGATGATCGTTTTGAACGAACATTGGCATCTTATAATGAAAACCCCAAGGAAGGTGAAATAATAGCTATAGGTTTTTATGGTGATACCTTAGAAATTACTAGTTCTAATTACGGTGGTTGGACCACTTTTGGGCCAGAACGTATTATTACAAAATCTGAAGGTAATCTACTTTTTGAATTAGATGGTAAACCTGCATTGGATCTTTACAAAACCTATTTAGGTGAAAAAGCAAATGAATTGCCGAAGTCGGCATTGCTATACCCGTTAAGTGTTAAGGTGACCGAAGATGCTGAACCTTTGGTGAGAACGATTCTTAATATAGATGAGAAAAAAAATACAATGACACTTGCAGGTGACATTCCAGAAGGGGCAAGGGTGCAGTTAATGATGTCTTCTGTAGATGATATAGCAAACGGAGCTTTTCATGCAGCAGAACTCGCTATGGGTGGCAGAAAGAAATCTCCTGAGTTGGCGTTATTGATTAGTTGTATTGGTAGAAAGTTGGTAATGGATCAACGTACTGAAGAAGAAATCGAAGAAGTTAAAGCCGTAATTGGTGGTAATACGGTAATAAGCGGATTTTACTCCTATGGCGAAATGGCACCTTTTAGCGGTCAAGATAGTTGTAAATTGCACAATCAGACCATGACATTAACCTTATTTAGCGAATAATGCATTCCCTGTTAAAAAGACAAATCCGAAAATATTTACCAGAAGATCTAAAGGCGAACCCAGAAATGGAAAGTTTTTTAGAAGCAGTAGAAAAATCTTATGAGAATTTTGATGATAAATTTTCTATGCTTCATAGAGCTTCAACGATAAGTTCAGATGAACTATTTGAAGCCAATAAGAGTTTACAGAAAGAAGCAAAACAGCAAAAAAAGATTCTAGTATCCCTAGAAAATACCATCCGTAGTCTTACAGAGAATTTAAATGAAGAACAACTTTTTGGTGAGAATGTCAAAGATGACTTCAATGCAGAAGATTTAGCCGCATACATAAGTAATTTGGCAGCGAAGGTTTCTGAAATGACTGTTGAAAAAGACAGACTTTTAAAGAGTTTAGAAAGCCAAAATCAATCTTTAAACAATTATGCGCAAATGGTATCGCATGATTTAAAATCGCCCATCCGAAACATCAATGCGTTGATGAGTTGGATAATGGAAGATGAGAAAGAAAAGTTTTCTGCTGCCAGTAAAGACAATTTCTCAATGGTGTCGCAGAACTTGACTAAGATGGATAAGCTCATTTCAGGTATTCTTAACCATGCTACCATGGGCGAAACTGAAGAGCATAGGGTTACATTTAGTTTAGAAGAGAGCCTAAAAGATATTGAACAAACTATTTTTGTTCCTGAAAATATAACTTTTGAGTATGATGAAGAATTGCCAGAATTGTTCTTTGAAAGAGCACGACTAGAGCAATTGTTTATGAATTTATTTACCAATGCGGTTACGGCAACAGAAAATGTTGAAAAAGGAATTATAAAAGTTGGTTACGAGCCAGATGACGCCTACTGGAAATTTAGTGTTTCAGATAATGGCAAGGGAATACCAGAGAAACATCAAAAAGGAATTTTTGAAATGTTTAAAAAGCTGGAGACAGCTAACAATGCCACTGGCATCGGACTTGCAATTGTTAAGAAAATTGCGGTACTTTATGAAGGCGATGTTCGGTTAGAATCAGAAGAAAACGTTGGTACTACGTTTTATATCACATTAAAAAAGAATTCATGATAGAACAACCTAATCTTAATTACGTAGACGAGCTTGCTGGTGACGATATTTCTTTTAGAAATCAGTTTCTTGATATTATTAAAAACGAGTTTCCGTTAGAAAAAGAAGAATATTTTGGTCATGTAAAAAATACAAGAGTAAAAGAAACTGCCGAAATTGTTCATAAACTAAAACATAAGTTTAATATCTTAGGAATGGAAAATTCTTATAAGTTAGCAGTAGCTTATGAAATGGAATTATTGGATGGAAAGCACGATAGTCAATCTAAATTCGTTGAAGTATTAGAAACTATTGAAGAATACATTAAAACAATTTAAATGAACTGTATTATAATCGATGATGAAGCCACGGCAAGACTAGTTGTTAGGCAACTTTGTTCAAAGATACCTGAGCTTGATGTTATTGAAGAATTTGACAACGCCATTTCGGCAATCAAGTTTTTAAATCAACAGAATATTGATGTTATTTTTCTAGATATTCACATGCCTGGTTTTAGTGGTGTCGATTTTATACAAACACTTAAAAATCCACCAAAAGTAGTTATGACTACTTCTGATACAGATTTCGCAATAGCCGCTTATGAATATGAATGTATCGTTGATTATTTGGTGAAACCGATTACACTAGAACGTTTTGAAAAAAGTATTGAAAAAATTAAAAGTAGTTCTTCTAAAAAGCCACAAACACACGTAGAAACACAACAAAATTCATCTGAAGGTGAAGATTTGTATATCAATATTGACCGAAGATTGATTAAGTTGAAACTCAATGAAATTTTGGTTATCGAAGCCAAAGGCGATTACATTGACGTTAAAACAGAAAAAGAAGATCATAGGGTACATACTACCTTGAAAAAAATAAAAGAAAAATTACCTGAAAAGTTGTTTCTGCAAATACACAGATCGTACATTATCAACTTTACCAAAATTATTGATATAGAAGATAATAGCGTGCTTATTGCTAAAAATGTGGTGCCTATTAGCCGCTCTAACCGCCCAGAATTAATGAGACGTTTGAATTTACTTTAAGCTTTTTCTAAAGTAATAATCACCAATTTTCGTGGTAAATTTTTTTAAATATTTCTGCTAGCTGAACTTTGTTTACCGGCTTTACTACGTACCCAGTAAGCTCTTCAAAATTAGAAGCTCTTTTAACATCGCTATCGCGCATAGATGAGCTGACCATGTAAATATTAATGTTATTAATAATTTTAGGTTTTAGTTTTTTGAATTCGTTTAAAAAGCCCCAGCCATCTAAAAATGGCATATTTATATCTAAAAATATAACCTCGGGTAGTTCTACTTTCTCCTCAGTACATTTTGTAATATATTCAACAGCTTGTTCCCCATCGGTAAATGTTGAAACTACCAATTCTTTTGAAATTTGATGAATTGTCTTTTGCATTAAATACAAATACAGTTCATCGTCATCGACTAGCAATATGTTTGGTTTTGTGTTCATTTTTAGAATATTAATTTAAACGTTGTGCCTACTCCTATTTTACTATCTATTGTTATGGTTGCGTTAAGTGCTTCTAGTTGAGATTTTACCAAGAATAATCCCATACCCTTGCCTGATATATTTCTATGAAATCTTTTATAAAGTTTAAAGACATTTTCTCCGTGTCTTTCTAGATTTAATCCTATTCCATTATCTCGTACATACAACACCCTTTGCATATTTTCTATGACAGACTCAAATTGTATGTAAGAAGAGACATTATCTCTTTTGTATTTAATCGCATTAGAAATAATATTGTGAACGATGCTTTGTAAATAGAATTTAGAATATGAAATATGGTCCCAAGCTTCTAAATTTAATTGAACTTCAAAGCCAGTATTATCTAAAAGTGTTTCTGTAAATTCATTTTTAACTTCAAGTATCAATTCTTTTAAATCGATATCAACTATTTTTATTTCTTTAGTATCAAGTATAGCTACATAGTCATTTATGTCTTCGGTTAGGTTAGTTATGCTTTTAGCTACTTGATCTAGTTTAGGTAGTAACTGATGTAATGCTTCAGGATTTTTTTCTTTCTGTATCATCTCAACAATTACAGACATACTTGTAACTGGTGAGCGTAGGTTATGAGAAATTAAATAGTTGAAGTCACTTAACTGCTTATTTCGAATTTCTAAGCTATTGTTCATTTCATTGACCATTACATTATTCTCTTCTAGCTGGTCTTTGCTTCTAGTCAATAGTATATTTTTACTTTCTAGTTCTTTATAGAATAGTTCTTTTTCAATTCTATTTTTTTGAAAAATATAGCATAGCGTTAATAGACTAATAATTGAAATTATATTAAAGGTTAACAGGCTTTCAAAGACAGGCTGTAATTCGGCTTTTACTAATTTTTGTGGTATTTCCAAGGCCAGAAGCCAATTAGATGGGGTAACTATTTCTGTTGGTAAGTTTGATTTAGAACCAAACGTAAATGTTGCTCTATTTAAATTAATAGATTGCTGCGACCATATATGACCATTTTCAACAAAAGTACTGTCTCGATTATGGCTTATTAATTTTGTTTGTAAAATACCGGCTATAGTGCTATTTTCATTTCCAGATTCATAGGGCAAATCTTCTTTTATAGTACTTGAACTTATAACTCTGAAATCCTCATCTAACAAATAAACATTTTTGTCCTCAACTTTTGATTTTATTTGGTCCAGAATTTTTTTCATTTTAAAATTGATGACCAATAAACCTATTTGATTTTGCTCAGCATCAAAAATAGGAGCCACAGTTCTAATTACTGGTTTATGAGGTTTTTCAATTTTTCCATTTTCTTTATTTAAGCTTATTTGAGAAAGATATATTTGATTTTTTTTTAATTGTAATCCTGATTTTACATAAGGATGGTAATTTTTATTTTGTAAAGCGCTAATTACAATAGAATCGGTTCCAACCCGTTCGGCTCTAAAAAATTCTTTTCCTTCTAAATCTATGAAGCGAAATTGATCATAAAAAGTAACATCCTCAATAAATTCTAGATAAGACCTTAAGAATGAGGAATGCTCTACTAAAGGATCAAAATTCTTTGGATATTTTAAACTTGCCCAATAATGGGTATTACGCAAAAAAGAATGGCATTTTTCTTCAAAGGAAATTTTTTTCAACGTGTTTGCACGAATCTGACGCTCTGTAATATTTTCAATTTGTTTAGCCTTTTGGGAGTAATATAAAAAAAGGGTAAGCACAAAAAGTGGTACATAAAGGCCAATAAACATTCTTAAAACTCTTTTCCACATATAAGTTCAGTTAGAATCTCATTTTCATAAACTTGTGCTCAATTAGGAAAATATTTTACTTACGATAAAATAAGTAAAATTCTTACATTTTTTAAATTATGTTCATATTTTTTTCTAAGAAATATGGTGTTATTACCTACTAAAACCCAGCGGACTGCAAGAAATTACCCGTAAGGTTCTTTCTATGACTTTTTAGATAAATAATAGCGTGTAAAAAGGTTTAAAATGTTCGATTTAACTTATTGCTCTAAGTTCAATTCCTTGTGGAATAATGGTTTCTTTAAAAACAACCATTTTGCTTTTAACCCAATTTCGGTAAATTCAAAACCAGCTGCAGTGGCAGAGGCAATATTACTATACTTGCCATACACATTTAAACTAAATCGTTTAGAAAAATGATGTTGTACTGAGGCTTCTGCTCTAAAAATATTGGTATTAGGGTCGTCTTCGACTTTTTGAATACCTGTTGCGGCACTGGTCATGTAGGTATTCTTTTCAGAAATTTTGCCACGTATATCGGCGAACAGTTCAAATGCCTGGTACTTCTCAGGACTAAAATATATGGTAGGCACTTGGTCTTTAAATGTAATGTACTGGTAATTGACGCCCATTTTTAAAGCAGGTTTTCGTAGTACATTGTAATACAGTGATGTGAACAATAAATTTCTAACGTTATCATCGCTCTGTTGGGTGCGCATTAATTGTGTATACCAACCAAAATTGACATTCGTACCTAAATTATAATTTAACCCGTAATGATTTTGAACAATTTCTCTTTCAATTAATTCGGCATTAAAACTCTGAACCTCTCTTTGGTAACCTAGTGTTAGATTCTGTAATTTAAATGGTTGTAAATCTAGTTTTAAGTCAATAACAGGCTGGGTATATGCTTCGTCTAAAAATCTAGAATTGTTTATACCGAATACCGATTTTAAAACCGTTTTCGGAAATAATTTATACTGCAAACCAACCAATGCTACATGCGAAGTTGCTTTATTATCGGTTACCGTATTTTCTGTAGATCGAAAGAAATATGAAATTGTAGTTCTAAATTTAGTAGAGAAAGGTACGTCTACAGTGGTATTTGTAAAAAAGGCTGTATTGTTACCATTATCAAAAGTATAAGCAGCATGCTCTTCAATTGTAGGCGTATGCATTAAGTTCAGCTTCTCAATAAAACCTTTGGCATCTTTTTGATTCTTATAGAATTTTAATGTTTGGTTGGCCATATTGTATGCCGGTATAATCTTGTCAGAAGCAAATAAAGCATTTGCCTTACCTAAATTACCATCAAATGAGGAACTGTCATTAACCAAAATTCTATCATAGCTTTCAACACTAGATTTAGCATCACCGGTATATAGACCTAATGTAGCTTTTAAGGCTAATATCCAATTCTTATTCGGGTAATGAACTTCTAAACTATCAATCTTATTCTTAGCTGAAATGAACTTTCTGTTCCATATTAAGGCTTGTACATACCGATCGTAAGTACTTTCGGTAAGTTTTACATCATCAATTTTATCAACCTTAACCGTTGCTCCTTTGGCGATAATAAGTGCTTCTTTATCATTTTCATCGATATGTTCTGCTAATGCAATACCGTTTAATGCAGTAATAGAATCTTTTGGGGTAGTTGCATATCTTAAATAAATATCCTTTGCCTTGTCTGCCTCTTTGATAATGAGATATAAGTTCGCCAAGTTTATAAGAACATCTTTGTCTTCGGGGAAGTCTTCAAAAATTTTCTTTAATGTTTGCTCTCCTTTACCGTATTGCTGATTATTTACAAACTCGTTGGCATAACCTAAACGCATAAACTTTCTAGAAATCTTAGCACTTGCATTGTCCGGATCTAACTCAATTGCTTTTTCTACCCAACTTAAGGCCAGTTTATATTCTTTTAAATTACTTAAGGTATTGGCATACCCTAATACTGCACCAAATTTTGTTGGAAACTTATCTACTAAGTCAGCATATAAAGGTTTTGCTTGTTCGTACTCTTTTGCCCATAGAAACGATTCATTATAATTAATTAAAATTTCAAAATCACCAGGGTAATCTTCTAAAAGATCAGCGAACAAACCAGTTGATTTTTGTGGTTGGCCACTTAACCCAACCGCTCGCCCATAACAGAGTAGTGCCGTTTTATTATTGGGATCTGTTTTAAGGTATTCACCAAAAAAAAGTTCTGCTTCTTGAAAATCACCTTTCTCCAATAAACCAAAGCCTTTGGTCATATCAGATTGAGCTTTTAAGAAGGATGAGGTTAACAGAATAAGGAAGACTACTTTACGAATCATTTAAAGTGAGATTAATACTACAAATACCTAACGGTAATTATTGCGATTTATTTGTCTTTTTCAATATTGTAAAGATAAAATTGACTTCACCGCTACGGAAGTACGATAATTGCCATTCATCTACAGTAAATGGTTAACGACCTAAACCTCTTAAAATATAAGGGTAGCCTTAATGATATTTGATGTAGAACCAAGTCAATGTTGAGACTTTAAAAAAAACATGATTATGATAGCAATTAGACTAGTACTTCACAAAATTTCTGCAGAAAGATTATTTATGGGAAGTGTTCTTGTAGTAAATGGGGGTAATTATCTTTATAATCTTATACTGGGTAGATTGCTTGGTCCCGCAGCATATAGTGAGGCTGCCTTACTAATAACATTACTACTCGTGCTCTCTTTTTTAGGAATGACCTTTCAATTGGCGACAGCCAAATTTGCTATATTGTTCAACAATGATGATTGGGTTGCTTTAAAACAATTGCTATATAAGTATGCTGTTGGTTTTGGTACGCTAATAGGTATTCTGCTATTTGCTTTTGCCGGTAGCTTACAAGAACTATTTCATACAGAATCTTCACTGCTATTTAAAACCTTTGCCGTATCGGTGCCTTTGTATTTTTTTATGTCTGTTAATAGGGGAAGGCATCAAGGCAAGCAAGATTATCAGAAACTATCATTGACGTACCAATCAGAAATGTGGAGTAGGTTATTGATAACCTTTTGGTTACTTTGGTTGGTGCCTTCTAAACCTGCTTTTTTAGTAGCATTAGGTATTGGATTGTCTTTCGTATTCGGATTAATTCCCACAAATTTTAATCTAAAGAGCATCACCCAGAAAGTTACTTTATCCAAAGAAAATAAAAGAAAAGTAATCAGTTTTATAGCACTGACCGCCAGTTATGAACTAACCCAGATTATCATAAATAATAGTGATATTCTTTTAGTAAAACACTATTTCGATACCTTAAATGCCGGACTCTATTCTTCTTTGGCCATGATTGGGCGAGTTGTATATTTTATCGCTTGGATGTTTGTAATGTTGCTACTACCTACTGTTGTTCAAAAACAAAAAGATGGCGAGGCAACTGCACCTATATTAATAAAGTATGTAAGTTATGTGGGGGTATTGGCTATCATTATAATTTTCTGCTGCGCTGTTTTCCCTGAATTAATAATACAATTAATGTTTGGCGAAGCTTATGTTTCGATGGCGCCGTTATTATGGCAATATGCTTTGGCAACTTCTTTATTCGCAATCTCAAATATATTTGCCTATTACTTTTTGTCACTAGATAAATATCTACCTGTAATACTGTCTGGTGTGTTGGGTATATCGCAAATTGTCATGATCATGTTCTTTCATAGTACCTTATATATGGTGGTACAAGTTCAAATAATAGCCATGGTTGCTTTGCTGGTAGCGCAACTACTTTATTTTGCTCATAATAATATACTGAACAAGACCTCGTAATACTTTAATATTAGGTGAGTCTAGCCCGAGGAAATCCCCCATCTTCGGGCTTTTTTATTTATCATATTGTAAAAAGTGCATATTTTTTTTGTAAGTGATTGATTTAAAGATGTATGAAAATTAAATAAAGCTTAACTAATAATTTCTTCCATTCGTCTACAGTAAGCTTTCATCCACCTAAAATCACCTCAAAATACTTCATCATAGTTAGATATTTGTAGAAGAATTAACCCAATAGTATTTTAAACCTTAACCTATGAGACTTGCAATTGTAACCGCGTATCCCCCAAGTAAAGTAACATTGACCGAATACGGTTATCATCTAGTAAAGCATTTTAGACTTCAAAAAGAAGTAACAGAAATTGTTTTAATTACAGACAAGACTGAAGCTGCTAAGGATCTTGATTTTAATGAAGAAGGGTGTAAGATTACCGTTAAAGAATGTTGGAATTTTAATGATTACAAAAACATATTCAAGATTAATCGTGTTATTAAAGAAACAAAACCCGATGCCGTTCTTTTCAATCTACAGTTTTTAAAATTCGGAGATAAAAAAATACCTGCTGCACTGGGTTTAATGTTACCAATGGTGTGCAAGTTAAAAGGAATACCTACTATATCATTATTGCATAATATTTTAGAGCAGGTAGATTTGGAGAATGCGGGTATCACTTCTAATAAGCTCTTGCAGAAGGTTTATAATGGTATCGGCAATGTATTAACAAGATTTGTTTTGGCTTCAGATATTGTTGCGGTAACCATTAGCAAATACCAAACCATATTAGAAGGAAAATATCAATCTAGAAATGTAGCTTTAATTCCGCATGGTTCTTTTGAAACGCCTCCAGAACCTAATTATAACTTACCTGAAGGACCAAAAAAAGTATTGGCTTTTGGAAAATTCGGCACCTACAAAAAAGTTGAAATTTTAATTGAGGCAATCGAGTTAATTAGAAAACGTACCAATGAAGATATCGAAATAGTAGTTGCTGGTACAGATAGTCCAAATACACCTGGGTACTTAGAAAGTATGAAAAAGAAATATACTCATGTAAAGCAATTAGTTTTTACAGGTTATGTTGAAGAAGAAGATGTACCGGTATTATTTGGTGAAAGCGCGGTTGTTGTTTTTCCTTATACATCTACCACGGGTAGTTCGGGTGTACTTCACCAAGCAGGTAGTTATGGAAAAGCGGTTGCATTACCAGATTTAGGAGACCTTAGTGTATTGGTAAAGGAAGAAGGTTATAAAGGAGAGTTTTTTGAACCTGAAAGTGCAGCCTCATTAGCAGATGCTATCGAAAATATTTTGGTACATGATTCCTTTAGAACATATTTGGCAAAAGCAAATTATAGAGCTGCATGTTCAATACCTATGTCAGATATTACACAAGTATATATAGAGTACTTTAAATTTTTAGAATTGGCTAAATCTAAAGGTTTCACGTTAGACGTTCCGATATTAGAAAAAGAATTAATGGTTTAAATTTTTTGGTTAGGTTTTGTGTAAAAGGGGGTAGTATGGTTAGCTACTCCCTTTTTATTTCAATTTGTACATTTTTATTATAAAGAACACATTTTAATATTTTTTTTGAAATTATTACAAGGGTGTATTTCAACGATAGCCCTGTTTATTAGGTATCTGTCAGGGGTTTAGCTTGGTTATTTTTGGAAATTAAATTATAGTTTTTTACTTTAAAACTACAATTTTTACAAAATTTGGCGTTATATGTAAGTTAAATCTTACTTATTAAAACCATGAAAATACTAACCATAGATGATCAACAGCTTATTTTATTATCTGTTGAGAAAAGACTTACTGAATTAGGTTATGATGTAAAAACAGCTGATTCTGGTAAAAAAGGAATAGAAGTATATAATTCATTTGAACCAGATTTGGTTCTTGTAGATATAAATATGCCAGATATGTCTGGTTTAGATGTTGTTAAACACATTAAAGAAGGCAAACGTAATACTACGCCGGTATTAGTAATGTCGGGTAATACCGATGAAACCATTATTACCGATGGCTTTACTTTAGGCATCGACGATTATATGAAAAAACCCGTGAGTTTGTCTGAAATGGCGGCTCGTATTAAAAGGTTGATCGGTGCGCCAGTTATAGAACTGAACCCTCAAGAGTCTAGTAGTGCAAGAATGCTTCAAAAAAACTGTGTTGGTGTTGTTATACCCTGTTATAATGAAGAAGAACGCCTTTTAGGAAAAGAATTCAGAGACTTTGCGCATAGTAACCTTGGGTACCATCTTTGTTTTGTAAACGATGGTAGTACAGATAAAACACTCGAAGTTTTAGAAGAATTAAAGAAAGGCAACGAAAGTAATATTAGTATATACGATTGTGAGAAAAATGGCGGTAAGGCCGAAGCGGTTCGCTTGGGTATGCTACACTTGGCAAAAGACCTTCAATTAGATTATATTGGATTTTTAGATGCCGATTTGAGTACCGATTTTAGAGATTTTGACGATTTAGTAGAAACCTTAGATCAATCTGAATTTAAGATTGTTAGTGGTTCTAGAATGAGTAGAATGGGGGCAGATATTACTAAAGAATCTGCTCGTAAGATAATTAGTATGACCATTAATCTTATCATTAGAACCATTTTAAGAATGCCGTTCAATGATACCCAATGTGGAGCAAAAGTGATGGATCGCTCAGTAGTTCCCTTACTTTTTAGTAAACCTTTTATTACGAAGTGGTTGTTTGATGTTGAAATGTTTATACGAATGAGAAAATACTTTGGTAAAACTGAAGCGAAAAAACTTATTTGTGAGCAACCATTAAAAAGATGGATACATGCCGATGGTTCTAAACTATCAATGAAGGATTCTGTCAAGATCGTTGGTCAGTTGGCAAAAATCGCTTTTGTATATAGATAAAATAAGTACTACCGAACCCCCAAAAACCCTATCAAAATCATGACAGCAATTAAATTGGCTTTAAAGCGGATTTCCCCTAAACATTTGTTTATGGGTAGTGCTGTTCTGGTAAATGGTGGCAACTATTTATACAATTTACTTTTAGGTAGATTGCTTGGTCCTGAGGCTTTTGCCGATGCCGCGCTTTTAGTGACATTACTTTTAGTGTTGTCTTTTGTAGGTATGACTTTTCAATTGGCAACTACAAAATTTGCTGTGTTATTTTCAGATTATACATGGATTACTTTTAAAAATACCATGTATAGATATGCATTGGTATTTGGTGTGTTTACCGGTATTTTTGTACTCATTTTTTCTAAAAATTTACAAGCACTCTTTAATACGCAAAACCATTACATGTTCATGATTTTCGCTGTTGCCATACCTTTATACTTTATTATGAGTGTTAATAGGGGTAGGTTTCAGGGTAAGCATGACTTTGGTAAATTGGCAGGTACCTACCAAACAGAAATGTGGAGTAGGTTATTGATCACTTTTGCATTGCTATTATTGTTACCGTTTGAACCAGGAATGTTAATTGCGGCAGGTATTGCACTTTCATTTGTGTTCGGACTTTTTCCTTCAGATTTTAAAGGTGTTCAGGTTTTTTCTAAAGATAAATTAGCTGCAGTAGATTTAAAACAAGTCTGGATTTTTATTGGTCTTACGGCTGGTTATGAACTTACCCAGATTATTATAAACAATAGTGATATTCTATTGGTCAAGCATTATTTCGACGATAAGCAAGCAGGCTTGTATTCATCATTGGCATTGATCGGTAGGGTAGTGTACTTTGTTGCTTGGATGTTCGTAATGTTATTAATGCCAACAGTCATTCAAAAACAAAAAGATGGCGAGCCAACGGCTCCGGTACTTTTTAAGTATGTATTCTTTATTGGTGGCTTATCCACCTTTATAGTTTTTGTATGCTTTCTGTTTCCGAATTTGATTATTACGTTAATGTTCGGTGATGCATATTTATCTATTGCGCATTTACTTTGGAAGTATGCTTTGGCAACATCACTATTCGCAGTGTCTAATATTTTTGCATATTACTTTCTGTCATTAAATCAATATTCACCTGTAATTCTATCAGGTCTTTTGGGCTTTTCTCAAGTGGCACTCATCATGCTTTATCATGATAATCTTGAAACTGTAGTTCACATGCAAATCATTGCCATGGTCATACTATTGATAGCACAATTATTATTTTTCATCATCAAGAATAAAAAGGATTCAATAGCCTTAAAAAAACAAAATAATTTGGTTTAGCACGACTATGCCAACACAAAATAACCCTGTATATTAAAATTACCTCAAATGAAATTAGCAATCGTAACCGCCTATCCGCCTAGTAAAGTAACTTTAACAGAGTACGGTTATTACTTGGTAAAACACTTTAGACTTCAAGAAGAAGTGACCGAATTAATTTTGATCACCGACCGAACCGATGAACCTAAAGATTTAAACTTTGAAGAGAATGGCTGTAAGATTACGGTGAAGGAATGTTGGAGTTTTAATAGTTACAGCAATATCTTTAGTATTAGCAAGACTATTTCTCAAACAAAGCCAGATGCCGTATTGTTCAATCTTCAGTTTTTGAAATTCGGAGATAAGAAAATACCGGCTGCACTTGGGCTAATGCTTCCATTTATTTGCAAGTCTAAGGGGATACCAACGATATCACTTTTGCATAATATTTTGGAACAAGTTGATTTAGAAAATGCAGGTTTTACTAAAAACAAGCTGTTACAAAGTATCTATAATTTTATAGGTACGACATTGACAAAGTTTGTTTTAGCGTCAGATATACTTGCCGTTACTATTAGTAAATATGTAACTACGTTAGAAGATAAATACAAGGTTAAGAATGTAGCTTTAATTCCGCATGGCGCTTTTGAAACTCCGCCAGAGCCAGATTTTAAACTTCCGGCTGGTCCAAAACAGGTAATGGCATTCGGTAAGTTCGGTACGTACAAAAAAGTAGAAATACTTATTGAAGCCGTAGAAGAAATTAGAGCAAGAACCAATGAAGATATAGAAATAGTTATTGCAGGTACAGATAGCCCAAATACACCTGGTTATTTAGAAGAAATGAAACAAAAATATAGCCACGTACCTCAAATTAGGTATACGGGTTACGTAGCAGAGGAAGATGTGGCGAAAATATTCGGCGATAGTGCTGTAACTGTTTTTCCATACACTTCTACAACGGGTAGTTCTGGTGTATTGCACCAAGCAGGTAGTTATGGTAACGCTGTTGCCCTGCCAGATTTAGGTGACTTAAGTGTTTTGGTAAAGGAAGAAGGGTATGTAGGCGAGTTTTTTGATGCACACAATACGTCATCTCTTGCAAATGCTATAGAGAAAATTATTACCGATGATGCTTATAGAGTTCAATTGGCTAAACAAAATTATAAAGCGGCATGTTCATTACCAATGTCTACTATTACCCAAATGTATATAGATTACTTTAAGGCAATCCAGAAATCGAAAGAAAGCGGTTTCAATATTGATATATCAACTGTGGAGAAGAAATTGGTTCATTAAGAATCGATATGGTTAGTATTTGAGGGCTGGTGTGGTTACCAGCCTTTTTTTATGCCTATTTTTTTCGAAACCTATTATTGAAGTATCTAGAGTAAAAAATGGTTATTTATTTTTTTATAGCCAGTTCAAAATATGATGGTTTTTTATTTCCTAAAGAATCTATACAACCAAAGAAATGTTGTTTTTTAGTTTTCCAGGGTAAGCTACCTGCAACTGAACTTGGTACTTTTTCAAAGTCATAAAGTGTCCAAAATAAATAGGGAATGTTCTCCTTTTCTAAATAGCCTTGCATTTCTTTATAATATGCTGCTTGTTTTTCGTCAGAGCCTGAGAATAAGCTCCACATACCATCATATGAAGAGTCGCCATATTCCTGTAAAACAATAGGTTTATTGGGTGTTAAGTACCGCAGAATCTTATATGATTCTATAAAATATTGAGGTTTTTTATAATAATGAAAAGAAATAAAATCTACTTCTTTTGATAAGTTCAATGCCGCTTCTGGTGTAGACCAACCAATGGTTATTGGATTTTTTTTATCCCATTTTCTAATTTCCAATATCATTTGATTCAACCATTGAATGACAGTGTTCTCTCCACGAGAATCAAAATCTAAGTCGGGTTCATTTTTTATATCCCAACCCAAAAGGGCAGGGTGGTCTTTAACAGAATTAACTATGGCTTCTGCATGTCTGTGGGTTAATGTCCAATTAGAAATATCATAATCCCCATAGAAATCAAATAAAGTGATTAGAACATCTAATTCATGGTCTTGTGCCTTATCTAAAAGTGTATTTAAAAGTGCAAGTTTTTTGGCATCGACCCTGTTTTTTCCAAAATCTTCATATTGTAGAAATACACGAATCGTATTTAAACCCATATCTTGAATGATCTGAAAATCTTGATCGATAATAGTGTCATTGAACCTTTTACCAAAAGTATCCCAAGGAGAATCTTTAGGGTAGTAATTAATCCCTTTCTGGTTCTTTATTTTTTCAAGTTTTGGCGCTATGTTTCGTTCTACAACTTCAGAAGTATCTACAGGTGTCGGTATTTCTTTTAAGTGTCTAATACGCCAAAATCCGTCTTCTAAAAGCATCATGACTTGGTAGCTAGTGGTATCTTTTTCTTTGAGAATAAGTGTTTCGCCTTCGTACGTTTCTTGATACTCTTCAACATTATAATCTTTAAAGACGACCATAGTACCATCTGCGGTATAAAAATCTAAAGCAGATTTATGGTTTAAGGTTGTTCGCTTGTACCAGTGATTATTCTTTTTGTTGAGGTCAATGTTATCGTAAAGTCTGGCTCTTGCGCTATCAGTGTAAAAATCTTCAATACCGTAACGGTCATTTTTCTTAAATGCGATATTACGAACGTGCCATGCATTCATATAGTCGTTGGTGATTTCGCCCAAAGCTTGCTCTTCCATTGGGCGCCCTGGGTTATCTAAGTTTGACCATTCTAGATTTGGCTTATACACATCATCCATCGGTACTTCTAAATGCAGCATAGAAGTTTTATCTGCACCGGTGTTCATAAATGCCCATGCAGCCCCTATTCCGTATAGAATAAGTCCGTTTATAGCCAAAAAGGTGACTATCAATACGGTTCTGTATAATGTTTTATTTAACTGTATCGCCATGTATACTTTTTGTAAATTCTTTTGTGATACCTGCAGCCGTTATTTTAAATACATACTCCCCATCAGGCAAAAAATACTCGCCTAAGAAGATATTACAAACCCCACTTTTAGTAGTTGTTATTTTAGATTCTATAAAATTACCTTCAGTATCATAAATCTCTAGTTGTAATAGGAGCCCGTCGGGAATAAGCTGTTTCATGAAGCTCTCGAAAGGACCGATGTCTATATTTCTGTTTCCTTTTGAGAAATGAACGGGATAGTCTTTTATGGCAGCTTTAAACTCAAATTCTGCGGTATTACTCTCTGCGGCACCAGTTACAAATGCCTGAATTTCCCATGAAGAGGCTTTATCTGGATGTAATGTTTTCGCCTCTGCAATACCGTTTATAGTGGTACCAATAGTGTATAAGTAAGAATCGTTTTCATTTTTAATAACAAAGGTTACCAAGGTGCCATTGGTGACCATATTCCCAAATTCATCTTTTATAATATCAGATTTAAATGTTACAATTTGGTTGCCATCTGCAAAGTTATGCGCACTAGAACTACTGATGTTAAAGTTAACTGCATTCGAAGGATAAACAATTGTTGCCAGTTCTTTTGAAGTAGTACCGTTACATTCTGATGTTACTAATATTCTCCCTGATTTTAAAGTAGATGCCACATTGTACCAGGCTATAAAGCTTTCCGTCGTTATTTTTAGCTCGTCAATATTCTCTAGAAATTGATATTTAACCGTTACCTCAGTGCCATCATCTAAGGGGTTGTCATAAGCATCTGTAGGCGATATGGTGAGCATAGAGAAATCGTTTTTGCCAGCAGTTATGCTACGCGGTCCAAAATACGATTCTACATAGGTGGCTTTAGGTGCATTCGTTGCAATTTCATGGGTGCCAATGCGTAAAGTTTCACCATTTAATAATAACTTCCACCGAAACGGACCAGCAATTCTTGTAAAGTTTGTAGGGATGTTGAAAGTGATGTTTTCAGCAGTTGAATTATCAGGATTCAATAAAACATTACCGTAAGCATTTTTTAAATGTAGTTTATAGTTTGAAGTTGGCATATCTGTTTTAAAAGCTAGGGTAATAGCCTCTCCTGCTACACTGGTATTTGTTGCTGTAATAAAGGTTGCATTTGGGATGTTCGTTTCCTTTGGTTGTTCTTTCTTTTTGCTAGAACAGCCAAGTAGTACAATACTTAAAATCATTAAAATTTTAATGCGCATACTATTTAGGATTACCGATATAACTGTTAATCTCAAACTTTATGTACTCATATCCTTTTCCTATAAAAGGTTGTGCCTGCTGCATACCATGTTCCAATTTTCTATTGGGGAATAATTTATCGGCTATGGCTTTATTAGGCGAACCGTTTACAAAGCAATTTTCTAAACTACTGTTTACAACGTCTAAACTATCCAAATCTAAAGGTTTGTAATTAAAGAACTGTTTACGCTGTATTCGCACCCCTTCGGTTACAAACTTATGATCTACCCAAAGTAACTTGCCCTCTGCATCGTAATACGAGATTATAAGTTGTGGTATAGTTACTTCTTGCACGCCCGAATTAAATAATACACCATTAAAACCTTGCTCTGTGTATACCAAATCTTGTAAAGCGACATGCTTATACAAATCGGTATTGGCTGTGTTACCTGCAGATTGCAAGTTGAATTTTGTAGGTTGTTCTTCGAAACTAACAGGAGTAAACTCGTCTGGATTAAAAGTTGGTGGTAATGTGTCTTTGGTAGAAGACCATGCTATACCTTCAAAGTTAATTTTGAACGTGGTCGTTTCTTTCGGCATCAACTTGTGTTTAATTTGATGCTTGGCATTGTAATTCGCTAACTCTTTGTTATTATCATTATACAAAGTTGCTTTTATGACAATATCTGCAGGGGTATTGTCGACATTTTGTAACTCGCCTATAATGCTATATTGCCCTTTATATTTTACCAGTTTAGCCGATAAAATTTCTAGAACGGGTTGTTTTAATACATCTTCATGATAGGTTTCTTGAGTCGTAATTTTTCGTCTACCGTGGTTGTAATAGGTGGTGCCGTTTGCTGTAAAGAGTTGATCTGGCGGAATGTCATTATCTACTTTTGATGATTTTACGTACCACTTATTTTTTCGTTTTACCAGTTCGTGGTGGTCGTTGTTGAATACATTTTCTAATGGAGTGATCCACCTTGTTGATACCTTCGCTTTTGCGCCATTTTCGGTTTCATCGTAAATTTCAATACCCAAAGAATCTAGTTTTGCATATGAACTTAAGATTCCGTCGGTCACTGATACTTCTAGCATATACTGAGCGATGTCAATATTTTGCTCTGGATCTATATATGAATGTGCTCTAGAGAATTCTTTAAAATCTAAGGCGTCATAATAAGATTCTACGACATTGTTGGGTGATAATTGTGTGACATTTTTAACGTAGAATATATACATGCCATAGCCCATACAAATCAATATTAACAATGCCCACCAGTGTGAGAAGGTCAAAAGTTTTGACGGGAATTTATTGTACGGAAGTTCTAATTTCATAAATGAATGCACCGGAACTTTTTTAGACTTTAAAAGCCGCACCCAAATCATCTGAATATTTACAAAAATGGCAATGAGTACTGTCGATAGCGGAATGATACCCCACATAATTTTCATTATGGTAGGTACATCTTGCTTCGGCATTATTTGCGGTATGGGTGCCACATTCAGCTTCTCCCAAACCATAATTCCGTTTTCTAATTGCTGCAGCCTTTGCCAGCCACAATAGTAGAGAATAGGGTCATAGAATTTATCGTTCGAGAAAATGTACTTTAAATTATATTTTTCGGGTACAGTCAAGAATTGCTGTAGTGATCCTATACCCTCTACACCCCTAAATTTGGAGTTTTCTATACGTTCGATCGCTCTGGTGGTCAATTCGGGCAATCGCCTTGCAGAGTGGTAATTACCATCTACGGTCATTGCGCCCGTTTGTGCTGAAAGCCAAGCCATTTGATCTCCGAAACCAAGTGGTAAATAGCGCCAAGAATCATGTGAATCTGCCCCTAAAAAGTTGACAATGGGTAGCATCTTTATTTTTGCCGGTTGCGAGGGTCTAAAATAGCCCAAGGTCATGGTAAACAGCACCATAAATAACATTCCGCCAGCAATCAATCCGCCTAAGACCCTATGATACACTCCGCCAAATCTTTCTTGAATTAGCACTTTTAAATCTCCTTCGACCATCCGGTAGGCAAACTCTGCGAATATGGGGAGTGCCATAATGGTTGCCCATAACGTAAACCTGTCTAACGTAAGAATATTAAAGGCCATTTCGCCCAACATCATACGCGGAATAGGCGTAGTACCACCGGTTCCTAATATGGTTAATAGTGCAAAGGACAATCCGAAGAACACATACCTTTTACTAAAATATCTGTAAAAGAAATAGGGTAGAATAAATAGAAATACTCCCCACGGAATTATAAAGAATACGAGTCCTGATGAAGTTATTTCCAAGAAATTATCTCTTGACCCATGCGGTATTGCTACCTGGGTAATAGGGTTTCTTTTAGAATTATACCAATAAGGAAAAATACAGAATATGAGTAAAAATATTGCGGTACCGCCAAACTTTGCTATACGCCAAAAGTGCTGTAAAGTAGTAGCCCAAAACACCTTAAAAGTAAGGGCTTTGTAAGATGCTACTTTTTCTCTAGCAGCATCCATAACCGCCATGCCCATTAAAGGTGCGATGAAAAAGACCATACCAAAAAGCGGAGTTACATGATGCGAAGTAACGGTTACCGCAAGCATAGTCGCCGATGTAATAAAATACCGTGTTTTACCTGTTTTGATATACAAGTATATTTCGGTCAAAGAATGTAGTAATATCGATAATGCCGAGATGCTTGGTAATTGCCCGAAGATATGAAGAGTCTCTATAAAAGTGGATGAGAAAACCGCCATTACAGCACCATAACCAGCTATTCGCCGGCTGCCTGTCATTAAAAGTGTAAACCTATATGCACCGGTAATAAATAAGACAATTGCAATTAATGCCACGGTGTACATGCCGAATTTTAAACCACCAATGTAAGAGAGAATACCAATGAGTTGATGTACTAATGGTGGATAGGATTGTACTGTAAAGCCCGTATACCAGCGATATTCCCACGGGTCAAACCAACTATTGGCGTAATGATCGGCGAAAAATAAATGAATTAGTGCGTCGTAGGTTGATTCTAACGTAAAGAAAATAGCAGAACCGTGAAAAGCAAGCCCTACGATTAAAGCTAATATTAAGAGAGTATTGGTTTTTTTTTCCAAAGGTTAGATTAGAATCAAATTCTATATAAAGGTATTAAATATATGAGATGATCAATACAATAAAAGGGGAATAGTTGAAATTTTAATAATAGAATACCTACAATATGCTGTTCTTTAATTATCAAATAGTGAAAATCGAAAGACCATACGTTTAAAAAAAGAGTTATTATCGAATGTTATTAACCACTCATCTACAATAAACTGTTACCCACCTTGTTTGATTTAAAATCTTAGGGCTTGGTAAGTAAATTTGTCAATGCAAACGATACTTAAAGGAAACCAACCGCATGAAAATTCTAGCCATAGATGACCAAAAACTTATCTTACTTTCTGTTGAAAAACGATTGTCAGAATTAGGTTACGAAATGCAAACTGCCAAATCAATTGAATCGGGGATTCAGTTATTTAACTCATTTAAACCCGATCTGGTTTTACTTGATATGAATATGCCAGAAATGTCTGGGGCTGAATTGGTTTCGTGTACGGGTACCGAAGTGGTAAAATATATTCGTGTATTTATGAAAAAAGATACACCTATCTTGGTAATGTCAGGTAACACTGATGAGCAATTAATAATGGAAAATTTTGCTTTAGGGGTGAACGATTATTTGAAGAAACCGGTAAGTCTAGATGAAATGGCTGCCAGAGTAAAAAGAATAATCGGTGCGCCTGAAAATAAGGGAGTAGTTACTGCTAAAAAATCTGATACACGTATTCTACAGAAGAATTGTGTTGGTGTCGTTATACCTTGTTATAATGAAGAGGAACGACTTTTAAGTGAACAATTTAAAGAGTTTGCTCATAAAAATCTTGGGTATCATTTGTGCTTTGTAAATGATGGTAGTACAGATAATACATTAGCTGTTCTTCAGAAATTAAAAAAAGATAATCCCGATAACATAAGTATTTATAATTGTAGGCAAAATGGTGGTAAAGCCGAAGCTGTAAGGCAAGGGATTCTGCATCTTGTAAAAGATCAACAGTTAGATTATATAGGATTTTTAGATGCCGATCTATCGACAGATTTTAGAGATTTTGATGATTTGGTGAAAACAATTGAAAGCTCAGATTTTAAAATAGTAAGTGGTTCTCGCATTGCAAGAATGGGCGCTAACATTACAAAAGAATCTGCTCGTAAGATTATTAGTATGACAATTAATCTGATCATTCAAACTATTTTAGGTATGCCTTTTAAAGATACCCAATGTGGTGCAAAAGTGATGGATCGTGAGATTGCCTCTAAAATGTTCAACAAGAAATTCGTTACTAAATGGCTGTTCGATGTAGAGCTATTCATGCGAATGAAAAAGTACTATGGTAAAAGTGAGGTGAAAAGCATGATTTGCGAGCAACCTTTAAAAAGATGGATACATGCCGATGGTTCTAAACTGTCTATGAAAGACTCGGTTAAAATTGTAGGTCAACTAGCTAAAATTGCTGTCCACTACAGATAATTACATTTAAAATTTAGGTTCACAATTTTTAAGATTTGTAAAAGGTGTTGAGATTTCACTATCTCAGCACCTTTTACTTTTATGTAGTTAATGCGTCTTACTACCAAAGTGTATCTTTGTAACTGATTCTATAGGTGTTGAGCAAAATTCAAAATTTTATTTCTGTTTCTTTTAAAGAATTGCTACAATATTTGGGTAGTACTAATTTTTCAAAGTCGGTACTTACCGTAGTTGCGGTTATAACACCCTTGTCTATTGGTATTTCTACAGGTCATACAGAAATAGGCGTTGCCATATGTTTAGGTGCTTTTTGGTGTAACCCAAGTGATGTCAACGGTAGTCAAAAACACAAAGTTTACGGTATACTTTTTTCGGCTGCTTTAGTAATGGTCGTTAGCTTTATTGGTGGGTATTTACACTATGCTACTTGGCTTGCCCTAATTATTTTAGGGGTTGCAAGTTTTGCAATTTCTTTGATTTCATCTTATGGATTTAGGGCTTCACTAATTAGTTTTTCAGGACTTTTAGCTTTGATCCTAAGCTTTGCCCATACTCCAAATAAATTGGAGATTTATGAATATGCTTTGTTGGTAGGGCTTGGCGGACTCTGGTATTTGGCATTGTCTTTATTATGGCATAAAATAAACCCGAAGGGGCAAACGGAAGAAATTTTATATGATACCATAGGTCGTACCGGTAAACTTTTAAAGAAACGTGCGCAGCTAATAGATGAACAATCTAATAGAAAGAAATTACAGCAGCGGTTGTTCCTACTGCAAAGTGAACTTACAGAACAACATGATACACTGCGTGAAATTCTTATTCTATCTCGTAAAAACTCGGGTAGATCGACCTATAATGGTAAGCGTGTTTTGGTATTGGTGCAATTGATAGAAATGCTGGAAACGGCAGGTGCGAATCCGGTAAACTATACGAAGATGGATGAGCAGTTTAAATTATATCCAGAATTTACCAAGTTGTTTCAAAATCTGACTTTTGAGATGGCTAATCAATTGCAATTAATTTCTGTAATTGGTAACAAGCCTAGTCAAATGCCAAAGCATGATGCGCTAACGAATCATTTTGAAGAATTACGAATTAAGATTTCTGAGCTTGGTACGGTAAAAGACGCAAAGGCGTACGAAGCTTTTATTATGTTTCAGAATTTGTTGGAATATCAAGAAAAGCAATTCGACAAACTTAAACGAATGAAGTGGCTGCTTAGTGATCACGATGTAGCATCAGAAGAATTTATTGATAAAGAAATTCTAAAACGTTTCTTGATATCTCAAGATTATAGTCCGCGTATATTATTAGGAAACCTCAGTTTTAGGTCTACCATATTTCGACACTCCTTACGTTTAGCGGTTACCTTAATGATCGGATTTGTGGTTGGTAATGTATTCGCATTCCAGAATCCGTATTGGATACTTTTAACCATCATATTAATTATGAGACCTAATTATGGTCTTACAAAAACACGATCTAAAGATCGGACTATAGGTACTATTATCGGTGGAGTTATTGCTACTGGTATCGTATATTTAGTTCAAGATGTGTATGTATATGCAGTATTAGCATTGATTTCGTTTGTTGTTGCGCTGTCTATGCTACAGAAAAATTACAAATTGTCGGCAATCTATGTCACCCTTAGTATTGTATTTATCTACGGAATTTTACAGCCCGATGTAATGACCGTAATTCAATACCGAATTTTAGATACGCTTGTTGGTGCAGGATTATCATATTTAGGATTTCTTTTTTTATGGCCCAGCTGGAGCTTTCAAGAAATACAAAAAGATGTTACCAAAAGTGTTGAGGCAAACCGAATGTACCTAACTGAAATTGCAGATTTTTATAGACACAAGGGTAACGTACCTACCAGCTATAGATTGGCGCGTAAAAGTGCTTTTCTAGAAACTTCGAACCTAAGCTCGGCATTTCAGCGCATGACGCAAGATCCACATTCAAAACAAAAAAATCTAAATAAAATATATGAGCTGGTTGAGTTGAACCACAACTTTTTATCATCTCTGGCATCATTAAGTATTTATATTCAGCATCATACCACCACAGAAGCTTCAGAACGTTTTAATAGCATTGTTTTTAAGATAGATGAAAACCTTAGTTTGGTAATGCAAACGCTTTCTAATAGCATTGCTACTGGCGATGAGCCGAATTTTGAAGAGGTAGTTACATTTGAAAAACAATTGCCAAAGTTCGATTCTGAAAATGTGAATTTGAATGCAGAAGATAACAGTGCGTTAAAACGAAATCATCAAGAAGAACAGCTTATTTGGGAACAGTTACGTTGGTTATATTCCTTAAGTTCTACTATGATGAAGTTGACTTCAAGTTTGTGACCTAATTATAATATTTAGCAACTGTTATTGTTTTACTTAAGTTTCATCTGTTATAAAAATAAAGCGTTACTTTTTACATCGAAATTTTAAAATTAGTCAAATTGATTTTTAAAAAATGTTAGAACGCTTTTTGAGACCTTGTTGTGTATTTTTCTACGATTTATTGATGCATCATCTTTAAATAGGGTAGGAGCTTCTTTTTCTAATTCCAATTTAGCTTCGTTCATAAATACATAATGGTCAATTTCCCCTGTTAACATTATTTGCCGAGACTTTTTGATCATTTTATGATAATGGACCGCATTAGTTTTGACAGGGGCTCTGGAATCATTTTCTGCACTAACAATTAAAATGGAATCGTTAATTTTTGCAAGCTGATTTTTATGGACAAAGCCTTGACCTATGGCAGGTGCCATTGCTACGAAAGCGGTAATTCTATTATCTTTTAACTGTTTATATGTAGTATTACCTTCATCAATAATTTTAGGGGTCATATATTTAGATACATCTCCAAATTCAGGTGTGTTAAATTCCTTTTTGCCATCGTCTGTTTTTGAAAAATCAGATAATGCAATATAGTCAATTTCTCCTCCAGCTAGAGCAATGGTAGTATAGCCACCTAATGAAAAACCTGCTACACCAATTTTTGAAGGTTCGATGATATTTTTGAATTTGGAGTGTTTTAAAATATGATCTAAAATAAAACTGATATCAAGAGGTCTGTCCCACGCTTTTACAAAATTTTCAGGAATTTTATTGTCAAATGTATTTCCGTAATGATCAACTGCCGCAACAATAAATCCGTTCGATGCCAACTCGCTAGCTAACCACGAATGGTTTATTCGATTACCACCCGTACCATGAGAAATAAGTATAAGTGGATATTTCTTAGCTATAAATGTGGCATCTTTTGACGTAGGCGGTAATTTAAAACGATAATTTACAGTTACATTTACCTTGGTAGTATCATTAGTAGGATACCAAAATTCGGTATTTAAAGGTCTATTTCTGGTTACGTCTGTAATTACCAACTTTGATTGACCTATGGCATAGGTATGTGTTTTTAAATATGTTTTGAAAGTTGGTTGTAGGTAATGGTCATTTTTGCAAGAAAAAAGAATTGAACAAAAAATGATTATAACTACGTTCTGTATTACTTTGTTGCACATCTATAATTTTATTTAGAACAAAACTAATGTCAACCAATTAGGAAAAAATTGATAAAAGTCAATTTTCTTGATTTTTAGCCTTTAACCTACTTAATGTTTCTTGAGTTAGCCCCAGATAACTGGCTAAAACTTTATTAGGCAATCTTTCTATAAGTTCGGTTTGGTTGTTTTTAAAATCGTCGTATAAATGTTTGCCGCTCATTGTTATGAGTTGTTCTATTCGCTTAATACTGTTCACATAAGTAGCTTCTAAAATATTTAAATAGAACATTCTCCAAGTAGGTATGGTAGCATTTAATTTTATAAAGTCGGTATGTGAAATATAATATAATGAGCTAGGCTCAATCGCCTGTAGATAAGAGGCACTGATATTTTGTTCTATAAAACTTGGAAATATGGTGATAAAATCATTTTCAATTGCAATTTGTCTTGTCCATTCTTGACCATTATCCCTTGTGCACACTACACGAAGACATCCTTTTTTAACAAAAAATAAATTTTTACTAATTTTATTTTGCGGAATTACTATTTCATTTTTTTTTGCTTCAAAAGAACTAAAACAATTTACTACAGCGTATAAGTGTTCATTAGATAATGTTGTTTTTTCTTCAAAATATCTTTTTAAATAGTCTGTCATTAAATGTATTTTGTAGGTATTTGGATTTCCATCTTTAATCACATTTGTAAGTTAATAAATGTTATCCTTTAAATATTTGATTTTAGAAGTCTGTAAGGTGATAAGCATTCTATGCTAATCCTTAGTAACATCTGAACTCTTAAATTCTACACTTTTAGTTTCTAGATATACCCAAATTTCTGTCATATTTCCTGAGTCAGATAATGCATTAAAATCAGATTGAGAAAGGCAATAGGTAAGAAAACCATTGACGTTCGATTCTGGTATGTCAAAATTTTCTGCTATTGTTCGTTTTGAAAACTTATAAATGATTTCTTTTTCTAAATTCATGTTTTCATCGCGCTTCACCATTTCTTCTAATGATTTGGTTCTGCCAGAAACTTTATTCATGATTTTATGGGTATTTACCTTGACACTTAAACCAACGTAACTCAATATTTCATTTAGCTTACCGAACTCATCCATAGTTCGTAGACTTACATATTTTCCTCTATCAGCCTCTTGTAACAGCCTTTCACTTTGGGTCATTTTGGTGACATCTGCATTTTGTAGCCCTAAGGAATACGATGTTACCGTGGGTTCTATTTGTAACCTATCTATATCTCTGTCAATCTCACCGGTTAAATTATAGGGGGTAACTGTAACTTCATTTAAATCAATAATATTATCAATGAGTTGTATGGTAATTAAGTTACTATTCATGTGAGATTCGCTAATTACTATTTCTTTTGGTAGGTATTGCACCGCAGTAATACGTACCGTGTCTTTTAACTTCACCTCAATAGAAAATAAACCTAGGGAGTCTGTTATGGTAGATCTTTTAGAATTGAGATTAACGATTAATACGTTAGAGACATCATTTTTAGTACTTGAAACCTTACCCTTTATTAGAGTAGAATTGTCTTGACCAAACCCTAAAAAGGAAGCTAGTACTGCTACAAGTAAGAATATTAAATGCTTAGGCAATGGTTGTGTTTGTGCTAAAAATACTACGCCTTTATTTAAAAAATGAAAAGATTAAGTTAAAACAGGAATACTGATTATTAATATTTTAGAATTGCTTAAGGTGTTTAATAAGCAGGAAATGAGAAATAAACACGATGGGCACAATACAGATTGGTAAAAAACAATATGGAAATTGAAAAAGTGCCACATTTGGTTGGTAAAACGCAAATTGCTGAATTGGTAGCGGAGAAGATAATATGGCAATTATAACTATGACTGAAAGAAACAATAGCCCAATTACATTCCAAAATAAAAAATATGATTTTGCTAAATTCTTGTTTTTTACGGATTGATAAATTAAAATAACAACGGCAGAAAGCCCGATTAAAATATCAAAATTCCAACCGGTAAAAGTCATTATTTCGGGAATTTGACCTTTAAGAAAAAGTTGATACAGGCATAATTCTACTGGTATTCTTACAATATGTATTCCTAGCAAGTAGTTTGTGTTTAGATTTTTAATTGAAACCATCTTGAACCCCAAAATGGATAGTAGGGTAGTGGCAATGATTGCTACTGGGAATAATAGTGGATTTTCTTTAAAGACTTCAAAATATGACAAAAGCCCTATTACAATCTGCCAAGCAATAAAAATAGTCACTACCCTTAAGTTTTTTCCTGTTCCGGTATAAAACAAGAATAAGGTCAAAAGGGTAATGAGTAAGAATATTGCTCGTAACATCATATACTATTATCTACCAAATTGCTTTAAATGGTGATCGGTATGCTTGTAAACAAATATGCCAATTTCGTCATTGGTCATTTTTCCGAAGAACGGATGAATAAAATTAGAGCTTGAATAACCGTTGTAATCATTTAATAAACCAATCCATTTTTCTTTCTCATTATTAAAATTTCCGGTTCCAGATATTTTTAATTCCGGATGCGTAGGCTGATTTTTTTTCATTGGAAGTTCGTTCTTCATAATTCCCTTCAATGCCATTCCACCAAATAATCTGCCAATAAATAGCCTTTTATACTCTTTTTTGCCTTGAAATAATTCTTCGCCCAGCGTACAATGTTTTAGCATTTGATATGGGTCCATTTTGCCCCATTGAGCATTGTCAGATTCTTTCAAAGTTTGAACGCGCTGAATTAATTCGCTGTTAGTGTTCTTATCAAATATTGTTTTCATAAAGTGGTTTTATAGTATTTGCCTATAGAATAGCTGTGGTTATAAAGACAAATATATGTGGCACTTTCCACTAAAAAGTTGCCCTATGACAAAAACAGACTTTATGATGCTATTTCTTTACGAATGCGGCTTAATGAATACTTGGTAATGCCTAAATATGTAGCAATATGTTGTAGTGAAACGTTTTTTATTATATGAGGTTTCTCTTGAACCAATCGTAAATAGCGTTCTTTTGCTTCATCTGCAATGAACGATACCCGCTGATTTTTAAGTGCAAAATAACTACCCACCAATTTTTTACGCCCTTGCTCCCTAAAAGGTTCAATGCTATGAAATAGTTGTTGAAATGTATCAAAGTCTAATTGCCAGCAAACAACGTCAGTCAAGGCCTGAATATTTTCTCTCGTAGGATTACGAAGAAAAAAGGAAGACCAGTCTATTGCGATTTCGCCTTGCCCATAAAAATCTGTAGTAATATCGTTGCCTTTGGTGTCATTGACAAAGGAACGCGCAAAACCGCTTTCTATAAACCAGTAGTGGTTTTCAGTTTTACCTTCTTTTAAGAGAAAGTCATTTTTACGAAAGCTTACCTTTTTGAATTTTGGAATAATGATTTTCAGTTCGCTTTCTGAAAAAGTAGTAGGGGAGAATATATTTTTTAGGAAGTGCTCGGTTTGCATTATAAATGGTGGTTTTTAAAATAAATTAATGCTGACTAATTTATTTCTAAACTACTTATAATTTGCTTCTGACTAATTACTTACCTCATATTATTTTGTTGGCTTTCAGTTTAAA
Source organism: Maribacter sp. 1_MG-2023 (assembly GCF_030547005.1). GTDB lineage: Bacteria > Bacteroidota > Bacteroidia > Flavobacteriales > Flavobacteriaceae > Maribacter. The sequence goes on from NZ_JAUOPN010000001.1 coordinate 647,356, forward strand.
ATGCTATTGCCCATTCTTAATTCGCTCAATACCTTCTTGATACGTGGTAACCGAAAAATCTGGGAATCTATTTTTAAACTTGGTAGAAACGAAAATGTTATCGCTCTTATACCTTGGTAGCAATTCTTGTAATTCTTTCATTTGTGTTTTGAAAACACCACCTATTTTAAAAGTAATTTTAGGTACAACGGTATATGAAAATTGTTTGCCGTAAATCTTAGAGCTCAACGCTATAAGCTGCTCATAGGTTAATCGGTTATCATCGCAGGGTAGGTGCCAGGTTTGATTAAAGGCATTTGGCGTGTTGCCTATTAGAGCCATTGCCTTGCTGGCATCTGGTGTCCATATTAATGTTCTTAAAGTCGCATCACTAATAAATACTTTTAATTTTTTGCCTTGCTTTATATTATCAAAAATGATGGCGTTGGTGATACTCTGCGTTTTTCCAGGACCATAAAATTCTGGGGCTCTGCAAATGACTGCTTCTAAATTATTTGCAGCCATTTCATCTAAAAGCATGGTAGTAATTTCAGCCCTTACTTTTCCTTTTTGTCCCACAGGTGCAAATTCGCTCTCTTCGGTTAATGGAGTTTCATTTTGCGCATACATATAGGTGTTGTCAAAGAACACCAATTTCGTATGGTGCTTTTTGCAAGCATCGATAACATTACGCATCATTATAGGGAATTGGTCTACCCACATTTTAGAGTTCATCGGTAGACCAACAGTTAGGTAGGCAATTTCACTTCCTTTTACAGCTTCTTCGGTTTTTTACTTGTCTAATAAATTGGCAGAAAAAAGCGTGTCGGTATCGTTTACTTTCTTCGGATTTCGACTAACGAGCCTTATGTTAGAAGTATAATTTTTTTTTAATTCTTTCGCTAGTTCAATTGCGATTTGACCGTTAGCACCAAGTATAGTTTGCATCTAACTATTTATTGCTTTCTGATCCAGTACTGGGTTCTTCCTAAAAGCGAAAAACCTAAATAACCTCTCACTTTCAATTTGTTAGGTTCTTCCAGCTCTAAATAACACTTATATTCTTTACCATTTTCTGGATCTAGAATTGTACCGTCGTTATATTCATCACCATCTTTCTTAATATCTTCGATGATAACTAGACCTCTTATCTTTTGTCCTTTTTTAGAGCCTTTACAATTATCGCAAACTTTGTCTGCATCACTTTTATAGCTATTAACTATTTTGGCGAAATACGTGTCGTTGGTTTTATAGATTTCAATGAGTGCTTTTTTCTCGTTTGTTTCCTCATCGAAGGTTTCCCATTGACCTGTAATTGTTTGTCCGTAGCTAATAAAGCTTACTGTCATTAGTAATATGAAGAATAAATTTTTCATGTTTGTACGCTATTTTATATTGTTAATCGATTTATTACCCACTTTTGTTATCGAACTGCTGAATAAAAGGGAGTAAAAAATAAAGATACTATTTCTACAAATACTCATAGAGCTTGAATATGTATTGCATTAAAAATTCAACTAGAATTTCAAGAGTTTATAAGATTTATGCAACACGATTTCAGTTGATTATACTAAGTAAAGAGTACGTTCATTTTTTTTAATTTCTTAACCAACAACCAACAACCAACAACCAACAACCAACAACCAACAACTAAGCACTAACCACTTGTTTTTTCTTACGCTTCTCTTTAAAATACGCTTTGTTAGCTATGTAAATTGTTTTTCTAACCTCACAAAACACTTGGGTTTTCTCTTTATTGGTGAGCTGCGTGGTTTTAATAACATCAACTTCTTTCTTTTCGGCTACTTGTGCTCTGATTTCTGCAAGCTCTTCCTTAGAAAAATTAAAGTCAGCATATAGATTTTCTTTTGCCGCTTTTTTAACTCTATCTAAATCGGTATAAGCAGTATGGTTTTCGCAATTAAAAAGAAGTCTAAAAGCTTCATATGCCTTTACATAATTTTTTGTATCAAAGTAATGTGTATTGGCAATAGCCGTTACTAATAAAGCATTGTTTGGATAAATTTCTAACCACTTTTCTACTTCAGGGTAATACTTTTCGTAAAAATCTAGTTTATCCGTTATTTTAAAATGATTTTTTTCATTTCTAATAATATTAAATAGCAGCCCTAGTAATTGTGGGTTTTTATCTAGCTTTTTAGCATCATACATTTCTTTTAGTTTGATGCCGTATTGCAATCGATAACCATCTTCGCTATCAAAAGACCAAGTGTAATGTGTTAGTAGAATTTCTTCTGCAATCTTATAATTTTCTTTTTCTAAATGTTTTAAGCCCACAAAGCCATTGTTATAAAAAAATGGATATTTTTTATAAGCTTTATACCATAGGTCTAAGGCAACAACTGTTTGCTTATTATTATTATTATTATTATTATGCTTTAAAAGGGCTAATTTATCTAGTAACTCACTTTCTTTTTCATCCTTTATATAAGGTTTCTTATAAAGAGTTTGGATTTCTACCAATTGCTCCTCAATAACTTCGGCAGCTTTATCTGGCATTGAAAGTGAATCATTATATACCCAGAAAAGCCAATCATAACCAACCATTTTATCTTGTTTAAATTGGTCGTTTTCTATTATAAAAGTTGCGTCTTCTAAAATTTGAGATGTGTTTTCAAAAATATCAGTATTTAAACGCATACGCAGCGTTAGCATATCAATATCAAAAGGGTTTTGTTTTAATATTTCTTTTATAATTGCCAAAGCCTCAAAACCTAGTTCTTGCTGATTAGCATCTTAGTTATCTAACTTACCTAGTATGTTCTCTAATTCCTTATTCATAAGCTACTAATTAATCTCATATATTAATACACATCTAATCCCGAAAAATATATTTCTGTTATAGCGGTATCATCGTATTTATCACCTTTGTAAACACTTATGATTTCAAACCTTATTGTATCTCCTGATTCTATTTCTTTATTATAAGATTTGAATGTGTTACCATTCTCATCTTTGTATTTATACGAACTTGTTCCATCGTCATTAGAGCCGCGGTATGTTATTTCAAAACCTATTGTTGGTATTTCAAAAACCTGCTCTGCATACACATCTTTAAGATTTAAAATGGCAAACTCTGTATTGTTTACACATACTTTTAATTGCCTTACACGAGAGTTATTTTTCCAAGTAGTCTTGTCTTTGATATATCCATTTGCAATCTTAATAGTTGTAATACGTGGATGCTGCGCAGGGAAGTTAAATTCAACAGATTCACCAATGCCATCTCCTTTTACACCTTCTACCCAAGCAGTAGCATAACTTAAGTCGCTTATACTGGTATGATTGTAGTTGTTATTTTCTTGTGGACTTAGGGCAGAAGAAACACTACAGAATGGAATTTGTTTATCTAGCTTGTGAATGTTATAACCTTCATCCGTCCAATTATCACCGCAAACAATACTCCACATGTCTTCACATGCTTCACTGTAACCTAAGGCTTCACATTTGCTTGTCAATTTATTTCTTTCGTCTTCATCATAATTGTTCCAAACGGTAATATCTATGAATAATGCTTCACATGTAGACCATAATTCTTTTTTCTCTTCAAAATTATATTCTGCTTCTATTTTAGGCTCAAGAGTAGGTGACTCTTGAGTAAACACTGATATTTGAACGATAAAGTATATCGAGAAAAAAAGTAGTTTGGATAATTTCATTACTATTTGGTCTTAAGAATGGCTTTTTTGAAAAAGTGATTTTTAATTTTCTTCCTTTATTTTACCATTTTTCAATATATGTAGCAGTGGTTTAGCATTTTCTTTTATAAGATCGATTTTGTAAAATTCTTTATCACGATTAATTGTCGTATCCCTAAAAAAACCACCTGTACTAATGTATCTGGTTATTGCTTTTTTATCGGATTCATGTAAAGGTTCTCGTATTCTTTCTTTTCCTTCACTAATTATTTTATCTCCTTCGACTACTAATGGTTCTTTAGCTAAACGCTGTCTCATATAATAAAAACGATTATTATCCATTAAAAATTCATTATACCCTTTTGTGACTGGTCCTGAGTATAGTTCTACTGTATTATAAGTAGGAGTTTCACGTATTTGACTGGCAGTAAGATTTACTTTTATATTTTTTACGGTTGCTATGTTGTACTTAAGTAAAATTTCGTCAAAACTACCTGTACTTTGAGGGTTTGTAACCCATTCTTCATCAACCTTAAAAAACACTTTTTCTCTGTGATGCTCTGGGCTAATGTAATTAAATGAAATGGTGTCTTTTAATTGGTCATTGTGCCTTGCATATATAACATAAGGTTGCACTAATTCTTTGCTGGGCATTAATTTTAGTTCATTCCCATTAATGCTATAAGTACCATAAACTTCTAAATCTACGCTACCAAAAATGGCGTAGTAATGAAATAGATTATTGTCTAACAGGTATAGTTTAGTAGGCATTTCCATTTCAGATAAGTCATAAAAACCTTCTAAAGTTTTGTTGTTATTGGTAGCCTTTTCCTGTAGCTGTTGCCCAGCCATAATTTGTAGACTTAAGAAGTATATAACTAGTACGTAATTCATGTATATGTAATAATTGAATTTGCGTTTGTAACTTGATAGTGTTGAAAATGGTATGTACCAATAACAAATAAAGCTGAATAAAATTATTCAGCCTTATTCTTACTTATAGTAAATGGTTAGTATGTATTTTCTTAAAAATCAATGTCATCACTTAAGTTTGCGCTCTGACCTTGGTACATTTCATTAAAGTGTGCCTCCCACTTTTCAGTTAATCTTCCTTGTTTTTTCATAAGTTTCTGAATTTTACCAGAATTAAGATCTTCTTGCATGACTTTTTGAATTCGCCCTCCCCAATGCATACCTAGTTGAGAAAACTCTGTAATAGAAATACCGTACTCTTCTTGAAAATCAATATCGATACCTACATCTTGAGCAATAGCAAAATGTCTTTCCATTTTAATGTGGTCGCTCCATTTTGGATATTTTGCAAGTGCTACTTCCGGACCTTCGGCACCGCCTTCAGCATTGGCAAACTTACCTTGTTTCGGATTCATAAAGACTTCACCAAAAAACTTCATATCGTCATGGCTTAATTCTGCCATTTTACCATTCCATTGGTTTTTAGTGTCTTCCCAAACTGGCAATTCTATACCTAGAATTTCACAAATTTTTTCTGTAGGCATACCTGCTGCCATATTTGCTGATGCACAGGCATAGTCTCTAAAAGTTACTCCGTTAATTTCCATTATTTGGTTAGTTTTAATTGTTATTTAAATCGCTCCTTTTTTTATTATCATAGAAAAAGAGGTTCATTTTTACGCTTACATCGTGTTCAATCGTTTCTTGGTATTCTGGCAAAAAGGTGGCTCTTTCTGTAAAATAATTTGTCCAGAATGCATTTTCTTTAATTTCCCAGTTATCATAGGCTTTTGCCAATGGGGCTTTATCATCCCCTTTATTTAAACCGCGAAAGCTTTGACAATGCGCTTTGGCTGTATTTTTTTCATCCCACTCTTGCAACACTTTGTGTTTCGCTATATTATCGACAACCCAACGTATCTCTGTAATCTTATCACTTGGTACAAAAGTGTTTACTGTATTACAATAGCCACAGCTTACATAATGTGATCTAAAAATATCTTTCTTCACTTCTAGCTTACCACTGCATTGCGAGCAATGAAAATCTTCATTTAATAATTGAATAGCATGGTTGTAAAATTCTTGCGCAATTTTACCTTCTAGTTCAATTTCAAAACGTTCTATTCGTCTGCTAAAAGAATATGATAATTCTGAGCCTTTTTGGTCTTGATCAATAATATCCCATCGTTCAACATAATCTAAAATTTGGGGTTGTACTTTATCATCGAACGTTTTCTCTATTTTATCGCCTAAACCTTCTAGCTGAGATTTAATTCCGCTCCAAGCAGTCATATTTGCAGACATGTCATAGTTATTTGCTTCTAAATTGTCTATTACAGCTTCTTCTGCATGTACTAAAGACTCGTTGAAACGTGTTTCCATTTTTGCTAGAAATGCATCCCACTTCTCAACCAAGGCAAGGTATTCTGGCTGGTTTTTTCTTTCTTCTTTACTATCTTTCTTAGAAAATCCAAACATTATATATCGGTTTTAATCTCGTTGTCTAAATCCATGAACTTAAAGTCACAATAATCGCAAGTAGTTAAATTGGTGTCTTTAGGTCTTGCAGCGCCACAATTTTCGCATTTACGAGAACTGGTTTCTGAAGTAGCATTCGTTCCCCAATCTTTTTGGGTTTCGTTAGCATTTTTTACAATCTTTTTAAAAGGATTTGACATATTTGTATAAATATATCGTATTGTAATGTCCAAGATTGTACCGAGTTGACAAACGTGGTAGTTTAGTTTGTATTCGATACTTTTGATTGCTATAAGTTGAGCAATAGAAGAGTGTTGCCGATATTTATACTGGTATTGTAGTTGGTTATTATAATACTTTAACTCTAGTAGTATTTTCCTTCTTCACATTTATTTCTATCCCAATGTTGTTTTAGAAAAGCATTAAAACTTGGCTTTTGTTCTAAATTTGAACTGGTTTCAAGTTCGCCGCCATAGGCATTTTCATTACCGCACATAAGCATGGTTTCGCCTCTAAAGGCATATTTTGTATTTTCTTCGAACATGATTATTTTCATGATACCAGGATCCATTCCTCCACGGCACATAGATACGTAAGGCATAGCTATTTCAGTAATGCCGTCATGGTCCAAATCTGTAATGGTGGTTGCTTTTGGTGCAAAGCCTATAAACCAATCTACCCCAAAACATTCTATATAATCATATACCCGCCATTGCCTCTTGTACTCTTGTTGAGTTTTGCTTTTCACAAATAAATAAGCATATAATTCAGCTTTGTCTTGAAGCATGTAATCTGTACTATCCTTTTCATAGTCCATCCAAGTGAAATTGCCCGTTACCGTTTGTATTAGAATATTTTGACCATTGGCATCTTTCCATTTTAACGCTTCCACAACGGTGCCTTTAAAATCTAATGATTTTGGAATTTCATTATAATTAAGGCTATCAATTTTTATTTTTTGGCTTGAGTTCTCCTTATCCCAAATGCCCAACCAAATATCTGGTTCTAATGTTCTAAATTTTTCTTTGTTTTCTTTATTTTGTGCAAAGGAGAAGCTGGTTACTATTAGGAATAAGAGGGCTGTAAAGGTTTTCATTTTTTCTGTTAAAAGGAGATTGTATTTTGTTGGTTGAGTAGCTCAATTGACTTGGATGTTAAATGGAAAAATTAATTTAAATATTTTACTTTTTTCATCCTTTTGGGTAATGATAAACTTAAAAATTGTATCCATTTTATCTGTTTATTCTTTTAAAGTGATTTAAGTTCTCGTTGTAAGTTCTGTTTAGCTTGTGTTTCAAACTTATTGTAAAAAAAGTCGGTTTTAAAAATTCTGTCCATCGACAAAAAATGATTGAGAACTTTTTTACGCCCAGGATTATAAATGAATGCGGGATAGATAGCATATTCCTTTTTAACATTTTTGTAGTATAGAGTGTATGTTTCCCAACTTTGACCTAATACGGAAAGGTCGGCATCTGTAAAATAGTTAGTGTCGCTGTCGATTGATTTATGGTGCGATTTGGTAGCTAAAATTTGCTCTTTGCATTGTTCAATAAGGTTGCTAGAAACAGAAACTTCCTTCATACGTTTTTCGGCGAGTTCAGCACTTTTTTCTTCGTTGTCCGACTTTGTAGAATTGTAAATTATGTCGTGGTAATAGAGTGTAAATAAGGTGGTTTCCCAGTTCTTTATCTCTCCCTTTACAATAGTTAGCTGAGATTATAAATTGTCAAGATGTTGTAATGTATGATAATGTTTTTTTTTGCCAGAGTAGTTTTTCTCTATTTCTGTCCATAGTACATTTATCAAACTTTTATCGTCTGTATAATTTTTTAGAAGTTCTATAAATGTTTCTTTTAGCATTAGAGTCCTTTAATAACACCCAGCACAAAATCATGCACAGTAGCATATATACCCAAGAAAGATACAATTTTCATCTAAAGCCAACATAGCTAGTAGATTAAAAATCAATCGAAGAAAACAAATGGCAACTAGTTATGAAGTCGCAATAGGTACAGGTATTTCATAAACCTGCAATTGAAAATAGGGTAGGGCAGCTAGTAGATGATCAAAGATATCTGCCATTACATACTCGTAGTTCTCCCAACGTTTATCTGAGCTAAAGGCATATACTTCTAACGGAATACCTTGAGGTGTTGGTGCTAATTGACGCACCATTAAAGTCATACCTTTATTTACAGCAGAATGACTTTGTAGATAGTCGTTTACATATTTTCTGAACACGCCAATATTCGTCAAATTTCTACCGTTTATAGCTAGCTCTTTGTCAATGTTATTTGCTGTGTTATAGGTGTTGATCTGTTCTGCTCGTGTATTTAAATATGGCTGAATTAATTGAATCTTTTGAAACTCTTCAATATCGGCATCCGACAGAAATCGAATGCTCTTTTGACTAATGATCAGGGCACGTTTTATACGCCTTCCGCCAGATTCTTGCATTCCGCGCCAATTTTTAAAAGAATCTGATATCAACGCATAGGTTGGTATTGTGGTAATCGTATTATCAAAATTTTGGACTTTTACAGTTGCAAGAGTTATTTCGACCACATTACCATCGGCACCGAATTTGTCAAAACTGATCCAATCACCAATACGAACCATATCATTGATGCTCACTTGTATACTTGCCACAAGACCAAGAATAGAATCTTTAAAAATTAACAATATCACTGCAGATCCGGCTCCTAGAGCAGTAAAAAACTTCCAAACCTGTATTTCTGTTATTATTGCGAATATGGTAAAAATACCTACGACCCATGCAAAAATCATGAATACCTGTATGTAACTATCCATAGGTTTATCTCTAAACCTTGATTTGGTCTTTAAAAAATCATTTATACTTCGAAATATATTTTTTACTAGGTAAAGGGCAAGAATTACAAATAGTACATTTAAAAATTTTAAGACCATTTGTGCGGCATAATCAAAACCAATAAAACCAAAGGGCACAAGTTCTACTAATATGCTTAAGGGTATAATATGGGCAACATACCTTGGCACTCTATTAGCTACTAGAAAATTATCAAAATTAGTTTTAGATTTTCGAGCTAGTTTAAGCGATACTGACCGCAGTATTTTCCAAATTATAAGATCTAAAAAATAAGCAACTACTAGGGCGATAACTAATAAAATGGCAAGGTTCAAATACGATGCCGCGGTTTCATTTAGGCCGCTTTCTACAAGGTAGTTATATAATAATCTGTGAAAATCGTCGTTCATAGTCCTTGATCATTTTTGCGGTACAAAGGTACGATATACAACAGCTAGAAACGACGAATATAAACTTAAATGGCTTATTTGGCGTTTAGTGCCAATACTGGTAGGTGGGCATAGTAACCCATTTTGCTCAGCGATAGTTTACCAAAACCAAGTCGCTCCCAAAATGAAGGTTTTTTATCTATATAACTAATCATGTTAGATTCCCTAATCTCTACGTAACAGCTTAGGGCAATAGCCATATTTACATTTCGTAGCGAATTAAACTTATGCGCTACATCTTTAAGCTGATTGCGAATAAAAACTTTATTTCTTTTTTGATTAAAGGTTAATTTATGGGAAGCTGTTAGACTTAGTACTTGTATGCTGGCATTACTTAATTTGGCAATATCTACCAGGTACTTTATTTCAGACGCTTTAATTTTGGTATTGAAATTAGTACTTAACACAATTTCTTTTAGGTAATTAAAATCTACCCTTGTTGGAAGGAACAGAATTGGACATTTTTTTAAATATCAAGAGTTTATCAATCGTACTACTTTCCTTTTTAGTTTGTATTTCTCATACAAATTTATTCAATAAGGTCTGTTCTTCAATTAAAAAATCTTGCTTGGTATAAGTACCGGAAGGATAACCGACCAATACTTCACCTTCTATCTTATTAAAGACTTTAATTTTAGAAACTAAAGTGACCATATCAGGAATAAAATCATCTGTCTGCACTTGGTATTCGCCTGTTTTTAAAAAAACTTCAGTAACATTTTCAAACTGCCACGCTCTTTTAAGACAATAAACGATAGCTTCAAGAGAGGCATCTAATTAATCATAATCAGAGTTGACTATAATAGAAGTAACCTCATAAAGACAGGTAAGTTCTTTTACACGTTCCTTTAGTTTATCCTCTGTTGATGTCATATCTATTATATTTCAATTGCGATATATAAAGGTCTACAATATTTAGCAAGAACGGAAATAGTGAATATTCATTTTTTTTCATAAAATGCATCTTGATATAAAACGAATACAGAGCATTAAAAGCGAATAATCATATATGGAAATAGAACAGGTATTAATAATTTATTAACCTGTAAGAAGAGAATTTATAATTGATCTTAATTTTAAGATATTCTTAAGATTTGTTTTGTAGGAATTTTTTGGTTAACCAATTTAAGGTGCGCCTGATTTTTACACTTGTTAACAAAGATTTAGGTAAAATTAGAATTTGAATATTTAGGCTTGTAATACCCGTAAATATTGGGTTTTGCTTAAAAATCACTTTTTAGAGGAGTCTTCCTATTTAAAGTGTGCTCTCGAAAAGACTGGTGTAGTTGACTTCATCGATAAAAAGCAATAAAAATCTATAATCTCACCAACAAAATTCGTCGATTCTCATACAACAAAGTTCATTTCACAACAAAAAATATAGTACGGCTAAATTCGTAATTACATTTGTCTCTATAACAAATGTTTTGTAGTCTAATACCTACTTAGGTGGTAGTCTTTAAAATGTAAACACTAACCCCGAGTATGAAGTTTTCCATTAAAATTTTCTTTTTGTCCATGCTATTAATGCTGTTATATTCTAATGATATACAGGCGCAGATAGATAGTAATCGATATACCGTACTTCTCTCCCCAGATAATTTGCCAACTTGTGGAGATGGCGCTTCTTTTGAAGAGGTGACAGTTAGCGGTAAGAATCCAACTTGTAGAGATTTCAGTATTACTTTTGATTTACCAGATGGTGTGGAGTACGTTGCCAATTCGGCGAGTATTACTTCGCAATCAGGTTCTGGTGATTATGTTCTTACAGTTGGTGGCACACCCACTGATCCTGTTTTTACAATTTTACGGCCTGGAGATGCTTTTTGGCAGGTTAGTGATGAAGTGGTATTTAGGTTCAATAGAAGCGCAAGTTGCGACGCTGTTCAATTTTTAAACTCGGGCGGTTTATTTAAAGATGCCCACACCATTAACTTTATAGATCAAGGTGGTGCAAATTCAGATTCAGATTCAGATATTACTGTTTCGTCATATCCATTATTAGCTGCTTCTTTAAATATTTCAGCTATAGCTACTGTCAATGCAAATGTTGGCGAAACGTATACTAGAGATATTACAATTGCGCAAGGTGGTAATGGTTGTACAGAAACATTTACATATAATGTAGATGTAGGTGAAGATGTAGATGATATATATGAATTGTCATATGGAGGAACACCTTTAACTCCTGTTTCAACGGTTGGTCAAGTATTGACTTATGAAATTGATTTAAACGCAGCTCCTTTTGCAGGAGTTGTCGGCAATAATGATAATTGCTTTGATAATGGTGAGGTTATTGTATTTCAAGAAGAGTTTAGAGTAGATGATTGTGTAGATACTGCTATAGTCCATAATACCTATTGGGGTTGTAATGCTGGCGAAACTTGCCAGGCTGCAGCTCCACAGACCGGGTCATTGAATTTTGGTGCAAATGTACCGGATATTGAAGTAACCAAAGTTGGGTCTACAAATCCTGACTTATGCGAAGCGGTTACATATACCGTGAGAATCGAAAATACAAATGCCACTGCTGGTTCAATGGCTTTGGATGTTGGTATTAATTTGGGTAGAGGTGCAAATGGAAGTCCGGTTTCAACAGCGGATTCTAATCCTTTATGGGGCTATGAGCGCTTTGAAACTCGACAATTTTCAAATTTTAGATTTGGAACAAACCCTACTTTCACACCTAATAATGTCACGAGTGATTCTTACGCAACTACTACAACGAACGTAATACCTCCAAACTTTTTCACATCGGATCCTGATGGGGCCGGTGGCTTTGACGATTTAGATAATGACGGGTATTATGATGATTTACCTCCTGGTGAATCAACAGAACTTTCTTTTGATTTTGAATTGACACCTAAGGATAATTGTGGTACCGGCAGGTTTGATTATCTGGAATGGGAGCATACCTATTTTGATGTGTTTTTTAAAGACCAATGTAAAAGTGATCGAATTCCAGAACGAATAGACTTAAATTACTTCAATATCATTAGGGATTATAGAAGTGTAACAGAAATTGATGCGCCAACAGATATTGTAAATAATGAAGATTTTACAATAGCAATTGCTCCATCAATGCAGGCTAATGGAACGGGAACACCAACGATCGACGGAGATGCTATATTTGCAGATAATGGTAATACGGAATGGAGTATTACCATAGAAGTGCCAACGGGTATGTCATTGCAACCTTCTGCTTCTTCAGAATTTACACAAACAGGTAATACTATTACCTATACAACTACTACCATCAATAACGTTAGTGTTGAATTTAAGGATTGGGTAGAATTCCCATTAACTTTTTCGTGTGGTCCTAACGGTATACAAGCAATACCTTACACAACAAATTTTAAAGCAACCGGCTCTAGTGGAACATGTTGGGATCAAGATATTCATTGTGGCGTAATTAATATATATACCCATTGCCCAGGTCCATGTGTTGGTCCTGCAATTGAAGGTTTTGATGCTAAAAGAATTACAGCCGGATGGACGGATGAAACCATGTCTACAAAAGTAGTTTTAGATGACAACACAGGCGGTCTTAACAAATATATGGCAGGTGATCAAATGCAGATTACTACTACAGCCTCTATTAATAATATTTCCTTAGACAATTTATATTTTGATTTAACCTATAATACACAAAGTTTGGCTGCTGGTGGGGCAGACATTATTACCCTTATAGATGCTCAGATAACCATAAACGATACACCAACTTCATCACAATCTGGTACTATTACCAATGCTCCTGTTTTAACAACTAATGGTACTACGGAACATATGTTGAGTTTTGATCTTTCAGATGATAGAACTTTAATAGGAGGAGCATATAATTATGAAGGAGATGCAAGTGAACAAGATATAGTTGAGTTGGTATTAACCTTTGAGTTCAGCAAAGATTTTGATGATATTGATTATTATGAACTAACTAATTTAAGGGGAGAGTTCTTTGGATTCACAGATCATCCTGCAAATACAGCCGCAAATAGAGTGGGTTGTGATACTTGGGGAGATAGGGCATTTTATTCTAGACCACGTATAAACCATAGTAATCAATCTAGATCAACTAATGGTTGTACCCCATCTAACGGTGTGCTATACTGGACACATAATATGGGACCAGATGATATGCACCCAGATGAATATAGACCAACAACTATCTGGACAAATACCGTAGTTGATATTCCGGAAGGAGCAAGATTTACAGGGAATATAACTTCTGTACAGTTTGAAAGTAGTACTTATTCAACAGCAACAGGCGAGTTCATAGCTACCGAAAGTAATGGACAAATAATAATTACCCCAGGACCAGGTTTTGTTAATCTGGATCAGACTTCTTTGATTCAACCTAGATTTTTCGTGGAGTTTATGGGTACATGTGAATCTCCTGCTTCAGTTCAATATCAATACACGATAAATTTTGAAAATTTCGCGTATACCGATGCTCCAGAAGCGGCAAGCATTTCGGGTACTAATACTTTTACTTATACTCAACCAACTTTTATTGTACAATCACCGGCACCAACGGTTAACGGGGATGCGTATACGGTAGATTTTGATACTAACATAAGTAATACTAGCCCAGAAGATGTAGACTATAATTGGTTACAGGTTACTTCACCAGTAGGTATTAATATTACAGGCGCATTTTCTGTTGCTGCAGGTGTTGAAACACCAGTTAACTATTACCAATCAGGAGATAAAACTTGGATTGAAGCTGGTACTGTTGCATCGGGTGCTACAAAATCTTTACGATTTAAAGCAGACTTTGAAGATTGTACGGATTTAACAGTACTTGTAGAGCATGGTTGGGATTGTTCAGGTTATCCTGGCTATCCAGATACCAATGTAGATATAACAGATTATCAATCGGTAGGGGCAACGTGTTATCAAAATTCTACCTCTATAACTTTAGAGCCTAAAGGTTCACAAGTTCAGGTAGCTATTACAAATCAACCAAATACACCACAAGATTTGTGTACGCCGTTTCATATTAATGTAGATGTAATTAGTGCGCAATTGGCAGATTTAGTTTTTCCGTCATTACAGTTTGCTATTCCTGGTGGTGATGGTGGTATTTCTATTGTAAGTACTAATGTTACTTATCCTAAAGGTTCTACTGATCCACTTGATACTCAACCGGTAACTGTTACTATAGAGAATGGTATTGCTAAAGTAAATTTATTAGAGCATACCAATATACTAGCGTTGAATGGTATAGCGGGTAACCCTGCAGTCAACTCTATAGATGAAAGAACTGCAGATGTTGATCTTGAAATTCAATTAGAGTGCGATTTTATATCAAATTCTGAATTTACCTTTAAAGTTTATGGAGAAGAACCATGTGGTGATATTGCTGCTGGTAACGGTTCTAGAATAGTTTCTAATTCTATACAAGCTTTAGGTGCAGTCGCTCCTTACACAACTTTTAGTGTAATAAACCTTCCAGGTTTTGGAGCGCCAATACAAGGTTGTGGAGTTACAGACAATATATCTGTAAATACTACTATAAGTGGTGGCACAACAGGAATATCTGATTTCGGAAGGATAACCTTACGTTCAGGTATAGAATATGTTGCCGGTTCTTTCACCAGTGCAGATGGAGCAACGTTTGTTAGTATTGCTACAGTAGGTGATCATCAAGAATTTATATTGGAATATCCGGCGGGTGTCGTTGATGGAAATTCTATAGCTTTTGACTTTGATTTTATAACTACCGATGAAGGTATATGTGATGATACGGCAGAAGTGCAGATAGTAAATTATGTAACTGTAGGTGGTATTACTTGTTCAACAACTAATTGTGCAGATTTTCAAGTAGCAACAGGTTTCTCATATGAAATAATGCCTTTAGAAAAACCAATTTTGGTTGGTACGGCAAATGATAGCTTCTTTTCTGTTGATACCAGTAATAATTACGAATATCATTTATCGTTAGATATTGAAAATACTGCGCTTGTAGATGCAGATGCCGGTTATGCTTATAGTGTATACTGTGCAGATGTAAATGGAGATATTGATGGTGTTGCTATCTCAACAGGTACAATAGCTGATGCTATCCCTAATTCGTCTACAATTACAGATGAAATTATATTTACTACTGTTGGTGCCGCTTGTTCAGGTACGAACTTTATAGTAGAGTTTTTACCTTCTAGTACCAATTGTCAGTGCGAGGCTATTTTGATTCCCGTTTCTGTAGCTTCAGGAGCTCCATTAGATTTAGATGATGATAATGATGGTATACCTGATGTTATTGAGGTTTATAATGGCGATGCTGATGGTGACGGAACTTTAGATTATGAAGATCCAGATTTCTGTGCCGCTACTTTTGATGGTGTTAACGGATGGGATTGTGCAACAATGGGCTTACCTGATCCAGATGATGATTTAGATGGCGATGGTACTCCAAACTACTATGACACAGATTTTCCAACTTGCGGCGGATTAAATGCAAATGGTATATGTATCAATTTTGATACAGATGGCGATGGTGTTCCAAATCAATTAGACCTAGATTCTGACAATGACGGTATTACTGATATTGTTGAGAGTGGTTCTGGTAATATAGATGCAGACGGTGATGGTGTTCTTGATAATATTACGGATATAGATAATGACGGACTTGCAGATGTAGTGGATAATGATACTACAGATGGTCCAGAAGGTAGTGCACCTTGTACACCACAAAATGGTTGTGTACAAGTAAATTCAACTTCAAATGTTTTTGATACAGATGGTGATGGTACTACTGATCATAGTGGAGATTTTGATGGTGACGGTATACTTAATGCTTACGATTTAGATAGTGATAATGACGGTATTTTAGATATGGTAGAAGCACAAACTACAAGTGGCTTTAATACCCCGGGTGCTATAGACCCATTAACAGGTATTCCTGTTGTTGGTACAGATACAGATGGGATTGATCCAATTGATACAGATGGTGACGGTTATCCAGATTACTTAGATTTAGATGCAGATAACGATGGTATTACAGATACTTTAGAAGCTGGCGGCGAAGATGCTGATGGCGATGGAGCTGTAGATAGTTTTATTGATGCAGATGGTAACGGTGTTGCCGACAGTGTTGATGCTACGCCTTTACCAGATGAAGATTCTGATAATGACGGAATTCTAGACCGATTAGATTTAGATTCTGATAATGACGGAATTACAGATACTATAGAAGCTGGTGGTATGGATGGTGACGGTGATGGTATTATTGACACTTTCATGACCGATACGGATAATGACGGACTTGCCGATAGTGTAGATCCAGTTGGTCCTACGACTCCTGGTACACCAATTCCAAATCCAGATACAGATAATGATGGCTTGGATGATAGGATAGATTTAGATTCAGAAAACGATGGTATTCCAGATGTAATTGAAGCTGGGGGTGAAGATCCAGACAATGATGGTAGAATTGGAACAGGTCCAATTACAGATACAGATGGTGACGGACTTTCAGATATTGTAGATCCAGATGACAATACAGATCCTGCCTTAGGAGATGGTCCAGGTACACCTTTACCAATCGATAATTTTGATGGAGATAGTGTTCCAAATCATTTAGATATAGATTCAGATAATGATGGTATTACAGATACTACAGAAGCTGGTGGTCTTGATGTTAATGGTGATGGTCTAGTAGATGGTTTCGATGATACCGCTACAACAGATGGTTGGGATGATGCTACGGCTTTATCTCCACTTCCAATACCAAATACAGATGGTACAGGTGGTGTAAACTACTTAGATATCGATGCTGATGATGATGGTATTCCAGATAACGTAGAAGCACAGACAACTGCCGGGTATATTGCCCCTGCAGCTGCTGAAGCTGCTAACGGATTAGATACCAACTACCCGACTGGTTTAACTCCTGTAAGTACAGATGGTGATTTAATTCCAGATTATTTAGATAGTGATTCTGATAATGATGGTGTTAGTGATGTAGAGGAAGCTGGTCAAGGAACAATCATAGATCCTTTAGCTGATGCTGATGCAGATGGCTTGAACGATGCTTTTGATGATACTCCAGGTAACGATGTAAATAATGATTTAGACACTGGTGCAATTGCAACAGATAATGTAGATGATTTAGATACTGCAGAGGTTGATTTTAGATCGATATTAGATTCTGATAACGATGGTATTATGGATACTGTTGATATTGATGATGATAATGACGGAATCTTAGATGTTGATGAACTTAATTGTGCTTCTGGATTCATAGATTTAGGTCAGACATTTGCGAGTACAGATGATCCTGGAGCAATCAATACTGTATATAGTTATGGTGGAGCTACAACTAATTTTGGCTTTGACCTTTTAGGTACAACAACTTGGAATTCTGGAGTAAGGAATCAAAGTAATGGTGCTATTTCTGGCGCATATATTAATGTACAACCTAACAATACAGATTTTCCAAATGGAGATGTTGCAGTATATACAATAACTTTTCTTAACGGTCCCGTACACAATTTACAATTTAAATGGGGAGGCCTAGATAACGATGATAGAGCCGATTTTTCAGCGAAGAATGAAGGAATCAATGTACCGGTTACAATTAATGACATCAATCTAGGAACTAATTTAACCATTAGCGGGCAAACTGCTATTAGTTCGGCAAGTGGATCAAATGCTCCAAACAATAGCGTAGCAATAACCATAGATGGTCCAATAACTGAATTAACAATCACCTGTGCTAAAAATAATACTGTAGATATTGGAAACGTAACCATGCAATTATATGAACTCTTATATTGTGTAGAAAAGGATACAGACGGAGACGGTATTCCAGATAGTATTGACTTAGATTCAGATAATGATGGTATTCCAGATTCAATAGAAGCTGGTGGTACTGATGATGATGGTGACGGTCATATAGACTACCCAATAGCTGGTGACCCAACATCTATGACAGATACCAATAATGATGGTCTAGCAGATGAAATTGCAACAACTCCTTTACCAGATGAGGATTCTGATGGTGATGGTATCGAGGATAGAATAGATTTAGATTCTGATAACGATGGTATTCCAGATGTAACAGAAGCTGGTGGTATGGATGGTGACGGTGATGGTATCATTGACACGTTCATGACCGACACGGATAATGACGGACTTGCCGATAGTGTAGATCCTGCAGATGCTACAACTCCTGGTACGCCTTTAGAGAATCCTGATACTGATGGTGACGGATTTGATGATAGAATTGATACAGACTCTGATAACGATGGTATTCCAGATGTAACAGAAGCAGGTGGTTCAGATCCAGATAACGATGGTGTTATCGGAACAGGAACTATTGCTGATGCAGATGGTGACGGACTTTCAGATATCGTGGATACAGATGATAATACAACTCCTGCAACTACAGATGGTCCAGGTACAGCTTTACCAATAGATAATTTTGATGGTGATGCTAATCCTAACCACTTAGATATAGATGCTGATAATGATGGTATTCTAGATGTAGTTGAAAATGGTACAGGTGCTTTAGACACCAATAATGATGGAGCTATTGACAGTACTGATGATGTATTTTTAGATGCAAATGATAATGGTCAAGCTGATGCTACAGAAGGTACAGCCCCATTAAATACAGATACAACAGGTGGTGCAAACTATATTGATATAGATGCAGATGATGATGGTATTCCGGATAATGTTGAAGCACAACCAACGGCAGCTTATGTTGAGCCAGATGATACTTTTGACGCTGAAGGTTTAGATACCCAATATGCAGGTGGTATAACACCAGAAGATACGGACAATGATTTAATTCCAGATTACTTGGATCCTGATTCTGACGATGATGGTACGCCAGATATTATTGAAGCCGGACAAGGAACTATGACTGATCCTTTAGCCGATGCAGATAATGACGGATTGAACGATTCCTTTGATGATACACCGGGTACAGATGTAAACAATGATTTAGATACAGGTGCAATCACTACGGATAACGAAGATGATTTGGATACAGACGAGGTAGATTTCAGATCTATATTGGATCGCGACCAAGATGGTATTATGGATATCGTTGATTTGGATGATGACAATGATGGTATCTCGGATTTAGATGAGTCGAACGGGGTTGACCCAAGTGCAGATGATGATAATGATGGTATCGTAAATTATTTAGATGACGATCCTGCTGATCAACTAGTTGGGGATGTGAACGGAACTGTAGAGCCGGCATTCGATTTTGACGGTGACGGTATACCTAATCACTTTGATATCGATGCGGATAATGACGGAATCTTTGATGTATATGAAGCTGGTAATGATGTATTAGATACCAACAATGACGGAGTTATTGATGGTGTTGATGACAATTTTGAAGACAATAATAATGATGGTCAAGCAGATAGTTCAGAAGGTACAACGCCACTGAATACCGATACTACAGGGAATGCAGATTTCTTAGATATCGATGCCGATGATGATGGTATTCCAGATAACGTAGAGGCACAACCTACAACAGGTTATATTGTTCCTGCAGATGCATTCAACAGAGATGGTGTTGATACAAATTATCCTAATGGTCTAAGACCAGAGGATACAGATACAGATTTAACGCCTGATTATATAGATGCAGATTCTGATGCTGATGGTACGCCAGATGTCATAGAAGCTGGTCAAGGTGCAATTACAGACCCATTGGCTGATGCCGACGGTGACGGATTGAATGATGCTTATGATGATACTCCTGGTAATGATGTAAACAATGATTTGGATACTGGTGCAATAGCAACGGATAACGAAGATGATTTAGATACCGCTGAGGTGGATTTCAGATCTATATTAGATCGTGACCAAGATGGTATTATGGATATTGTTGATCTAGATGATGACAATGATGGTATCTCAGACTTAGATGAGTCTAACGGGGTTGACCCAAGTGCAGATGATGATAATGATGGCATCGTAAATTATTTAGATGACGATCCTGCAGACCCATTAGTTGGTGATGTGAACGGAACTGTAGAGCCGGCATTCGATTTTGATGGTGACGGTATTCCTAACCATTTTGATATCGATGCAGATAATGACGGAATCTTTGATGTATATGAAGCTGGTAATGATGCTTTAGATACGAACAATGACGGAGTTATTGATGGTGTTGATACTGGTTTTGAAGACAACAATAATGATGGTCAGGCAGATAGTTCAGAAGGTACAACACCACTGAATACCGATACAACCGGAAATGCAGATTTCTTGGATATCGATGCAGATGATGATGGTATTCCAGATAACGTAGAGGCACAACCTACAACAGGTTATATTGTTCCTGCAGATGCATTCAACAGAGATGGTGTTGATACAAATTATCCTAATGGTCTAAGACCAGAGGATACAGATACAGATTTAACTCCAGATTATTTAGACTTGGATTCTGAAAACGACGGAATTAGTGATGTATTAGAAGCGGGTCAAGGTACGTTAACAGATCCTTTAGCAGATGCTGATGGTGACGGATTGAACGATGCTTTTGATGATACCCCTGGTAATGATGTAAATAATGATTTGGATACTGGTGCAATAGCAACGGATAACGAAGATGATACAGATTTGACAGAAGTTGATTTTAGATCGGTATTGGATTTCGATCAAGATGGTATTCCAGATACGGTAGACCTTGATGACGATAACGATGGTATCTCAGATTTAGATGAAGCTAACGGAATCGATCCAAGTGCAGATGATGATAATGATGGTGTTCCAAATCATTCTGATGACGATCCTAACGATCCATTAGTAGGTGATGTAAACGGAACAACGGAACCAGCGTTTGATTTTGACGGTGATGGTATTCCTAATCACTTTGATATCGATGCAGATAATGACGGAATATTTGATGTATATGAAGCGGGTAATGATGCTTTAGATACGAACAATGACGGAGTTATTGATGGTGTTGATACTGGTTTTGAAGACAACAATAATGATGGTCAGGCAGATAGTTCAGAAGGTACAACACCACTGAATACCGATACAACCGGAAATGCAGATTTCTTGGATATCGATGCTGATGACGATGGTATTCCAGATAACGTAGAAGCACAACCTACAACAGGTTATGTTGTTCCTGCCGATACTTTTAGTCTAAATGGTGTAGATACAAACTACCCGAACGGATTAAGACCTGAGGATACGGATACAGATTTAACTCCTGATTATTTGGATGATGATTCTGATAACGATGGTATTAGTGATGCATTAGAAGCTGGACAAGGAACTCTTGTAGATCCTTTGGCAGATGCTGATAATGACGGATTAAATGATGCCTTTGATGATACACCGGGTAATGATGTAAACAATGATTTGGATACAGGAGCAATAGCAACGGATAACGTAGATGATGCAGATGTAGTTGAGGTAGACTTTAGGTCAATGCTAGATACTGATCAAGATGGTATACCAGATACGGTTGACCTTGATGATGATAACGATAGTATCTCAGATTTAGATGAGGCTAACGGAATCGACCCAAGTGCAGATGATGATAATGATGGTGTTCCAAACCATTCTGATGACGATCCTAACGATCCATTGGTTGGTGATGTAAACGGAACAACGGAACCAGCGTTCGATTTTGATGGTGATGGTATTCCTAACCACTTTGATATTGATGCTGATAATGATGGTATCGTAGATGTTGTGGAAGCTGGTAACGGTGACCTTGATACAAATAATGATGGTGTTATTGATGGTCTTGATACTGGTTTCGCTGATACTGATGATAACGGTCAGGCTGATGATTCAGAAGGAACGACTCCACCAAATACCGATGGTACAGGTGAAGCTAACTTCTTGGATATCGATGCTGATGATGATGGTATTCCAGATAACGTAGAAGCACAACCTACTGATGCGTATATCGTACCAGCAGATGCTTTTGATGCAACCGGATTAGATACCAATTACCCAGGTGGAATTGAGCCGGAAGATACAGATATGGATGGTATTCCTGATTATTTGGATGACGACTCAGATGCCGATGGTGTTTCTGATGCTCTTGAAGCGGGACAAGGAACGTTAACTGATCCTTTAGCCGATGCTGACGGAGATGGTCTAAACGATGCCTATGATGATACTGTTGGTAATGATGTCAACAATGATCTGGATACTGGAGCAATCGCAACGGATAACGAGGATGATGCCGATTTAACTCAGGTAGATTTTAGAGATATCTTAGATTTCGATCAAGATGGTATTCCTGATACAATTGATTTGGATGACGATAACGATGGTATAGCTGATTTAGTGGAGACCAACGGAATCGATCCAAGTGCAGATGATGATAATGATGGTGTTCCAAACCATTCCGATGATGATCCTAACGATCCATTAATTGGCGATGTAAATGGAACAACAGAACCAGCGTTTGATTTTGATGGTGACGGAATTCCTAACCACTTTGATATTGATGCCGATAATGATGGTATTACAGATGTAGTGGAATCAGGTAACGGTGCACTTGATACAAACAATGACGGTGTTATAGATGCTGACGATTCTGGTTTTGCTGATGCAAATACTGATGGTCAAGCAGATAGTTCAGAAGGAACGACTCCACCAAATACCGATGGTACAGGTGAAGCTAACTTCTTGGATATCGATGCCGATGATGACGGTATTCCAGATAACGTAGAAGCACAGCCTACCTTGGCGTATGTTGTTCCTGCCGATGCTTTTAATGAAGTAGGGTTGGATATCAACTATCCAGGTGGATTGGTTCCAGAAGATACGGACGGAGACGGAACTCCAGATTATTTGGACCTTGATTCTGAAGATGACGGTGTGCTAGATATTGATGAAACAGATGAGGGTACTTTTACAGGTGTTGATTCTGATAATGATGGATTGGATGACGGCTTTGACAGGACTCCTGGTAACGATGTAAACAATGATTTGGATACGGGTGCCGATGGTACTGATAATGATGACGACGCTACTACACCAGAAGTAAACTTTAGAGAAATAGGTGATAGTGATGGTGATGGTGTTCTTGATACGCAAGAAGAAGCAGATGGTACAGATAAGAATGACCCTTGTGATTACGTAATAGAAAATATTACGCTTGATTTCTCAGGTGATTACTTAGTTGCCGATTGTGATGGTGACGGAGTAATCAATGGCCAAGAGCTTGAAGATGATACCAACCCGGAAGATCCTTGCGATTATGATGAAGGTAGCATAACCTTGGAACAAGGTGGTGATTATTTGATTTCCGATTGTGATGAAGATGGTTTGACCACTTCTCAAGAATTGGCGATCGGTACGGATCCAGATGTTGCAGATACCGATGGAGATACTATCGTAGACGGTCAAGAGATAATGGATGGTACAGACCCTTTAAATCCATGTGACTCTTTAAATGGAGTTCCAACACTTGAAGCTGGTTGTGATCCAGAATTGGTCGCGACAGGTATTTCTGTTATCAATGAAATTATAACTCCAGATGGCGATGGTATCAATGATGAGTTCTTGGTCGATAATATCGAGTCTTATCCTAATAACACGGTTCAAATTTACAACCGTTGGGGTATCATAGTATACGAGATGATTGGTTATGACAATGTTACGAACACTTTTAAAGGAGTTTCTAACGGCAGGGTTACGATCAGCCAAGATTCGGAGTTACCGGTCGGCGTCTATTTCTATATCATCAAGTACGATAACAATGGAGACAACCTGAACAAGTCGGGTTACCTATACATAAACAGATAAAAAAATTCCCCTTAAAATAGATACGATGAACAAATATTTTCTAACCATTATAATTACCGTTGCGGGACTCTTTATGGGCCATGCCCAACAAGACGCGCAATACACGCAGTACATGTACAATACGATATCGGTGAACCCTGCGTATGCAGGTTCACGGGGAGTGTTGAGCATAGCGGC
>NZ_JAUOPN010000010.1 GCF_030547005.1 Maribacter sp. 1_MG-2023
TCCGATTTTTATATCCACAATATATCTCAGGTAATCCTAAGCAAAAAGAACATTAGCGATGCCAAATTACTTACAACGGAATTGTATAAGATTAGTTGCGTGATTTAAGCACTAAAGTTAGCAAATAAATCACAGATAGAAAGTCCGCAAGGACTTTCGTAAGTAGGCTATCACTAGCAATTAGTTTTATACGGTGTTACCTGTAGTTTTTATTAATCCTTTTTTATTTCTTTTTCCTTTGTTAATAAGTTAAAAATGATTTTACTTCTTGTATTTATAATGTACAATTTATCATCTTTAAAATAATTTTTCACTAATGAATCACAATGATTCATACCATTTTCTCTAAACCAGACTAATTGATTAAAAACTTCACCGCTGTCCAAATCTAGCAAGTAATAATTTCTTGTTTTTGCTATAAAAATCCAATTATTATATCCTAAAGAGTAATTTGCAATTGAGTTAATGCCTAATTGAAATTTAGGTATTATGAATTTTTCATTATTGGAATTGATTGAAGCATAATTCATATTTAATCCAGGTTGTGTTTCTTCGCTGTAAACATTTTCAAGCCAAATTTCAAAGGATTTGTAGGTATGTGCTCCATAAGCCCAAAATTTAGTTTCACTAATATGCTCATTATTTTTAAAGCTATTTTTTGATTTTAAATTCTTATTCTGATGCCATTCTTTCCATATTCCTTCTCTAAAACCTTTTTTATCATAGTTTTCGATTCTTTTTTTATTTCCATTTTCAAAGAAATATTTCCAACTATTAATTTTTTGTGAATTGCTATACTCTCCGTGAGATAAAATTTGTCCGTTTGAATAATATTCTGTCCAAATCCCTTGTCTTAAATAATTATGTGATTGCCCTTCAACTTTAATCTGTCCATTTTGAAAGAAATTATCTTCTTTTAAATGTAAATAGTAATCTTGTAAAAGTGCTTTATATAAGATGAGTGGTATATTACAAACTTCAGGTTCAGGCGCATTAATTCCGTAAATAAACTCAATTCGTATATTTTTATTTTCAATAATATCAATATCATATCCTTCGTAACTAGGTAATCCTAACTCTCTTAAGTGAGCTTGGTCAATTTTATCAAATTTATTTAATAAATGAGATTCACATTCCCTTAAAGCTAACTCAAGTCTTAATAAGTCATTCGTTACAGTTAAAAGAAATAAAGCATATTCAAAATTTACGATTTTATTTTTTTGTAAAACTATTGTAATGTAATCATGAATGTTTGTCATTGTCTACGATGTCTCGTTAAATTACAGGTAACGGTTTAGCTAAGCGTAGTGCGGAGATAAGGAAACTTTTCGTTTCCGTCTTAGCACTAAGCTAAAGCTTATTGTTTAGTTTTATTTTTTCTTTTCCAAAGCTAAATCCATAAGATTTAGCGACTTTATAAATATAGACAAACCATTCCGTTTTAGCCCTAAAGTCCGCATTACGTATAGGTTGTGTTGGCATGCGTTATTTTTTTTTCATATCGAATTCGCAAACTATTGGTAAATGGTCACTAATCTTAAGCCATTGATTTACATCCCCAACTTCCATTTTCTGTAATCCGTTTTGAAAGTCCACACTCGCAAAAACATAATCGATATGATATGGTTTTTCTAGTTTCCTTTGCAGATAGAAAGTCGGTCGAGTTTCTACACCTTGCTCTTCTTTAAAATATTTGTGATATAAGCTTTTAATTCCAATTTCACTTAGTTCTTTCACAACATCTGAGTGATTCCACCACCTGTCCCATTTGTCCCAGATTTTGTTGCTATTTAGGTCACCGATTATTAAACTTTTATGTAATTGAGATTTGTTAAGTTGTAGATATTTCCACAATTGCCCAATATAACCGAAAGTAGGGGATTTGTTATTGTGAGTCCAAACAGCAAGAAGATTAAAGTCTTCATTCACTGAACAAGGAAGAAAGTGTTTGACTTTATGATTTTTATAAATATCAGACCAATCTAGCTTTTCCAATTTTACATTGGTATTTGCAAAAATCCCTATTCCTTTGTTTTTGGTATCACCAATCCACAGATGGTTTATAGCCCAATTTTTATATTCGGCATGTTTAGTTTCAGCTGGGTTTTCACATTCTTGTACTATGTAAATATCAGCATTATAGTCCAACAACGATTCGAACTTATTTCTTAATGCACCGTTACAATTCCAAGTTATAATTTTCAATTTTGGTTAGATTTTTATAATGCATGCCAACAACTGTATAAGATAACAAGTTACTATATCCATCTTATATGCCAACTAATATAAAACAAAAAAACCATCACTTTCCAGTGATGGTTCTCGATATCAATAGCTTAAATCTTACGACTTAGTTTCCTTTTTGGTAATCAGCTAAGAACTTAGCTAAACCGCTATCAGTTAATGGGTGCTTTAAAAGTCCGACAATTGAACTTAAACCACCAGTCATTACATCAGCACCAATTTTAGCACAGTCGATAATATGCATTACGTGACGTACAGATGCTGCAAGAATTTGAGTTTCGTAACCGTAGTTATCATAGATCAAACGAATATCAGCGATCAATCCTAATCCGTCTGTTGAGATATCATCTAAACGACCAATGAATGGCGATACGTAAGTTGCACCTGCCTTAGCAGCCAATAATGCTTGACCAGAAGAGAATACCAATGTACAGTTAGTTCTGTATCCTTTATCAGAGAAATACTTAATTGCCTTTACACCTTCCTTGATCATAGGTACTTTAATTACGATTTGTGGGCTAATTTTAACCAACTTCTCGCCTTCCGCGATCATACCTTCATAATCGGTAGAAATAACCTCAGCACTTACGTCACCGTCAACTACATCACATATTTTCTTGTAATGCGCCAAAATGTTATCTGCACCAGTAATGCCTTCCTTTGCCATTAAAGACGGGTTTGTTGTAACACCATCTAAAATACCCATATCTTGAGCTTCTTTGATTTCGTCTAAATTCGCTGTATCTATAAAAAATTTCATCTTTTTCTAATTTTTAATTTATAATGAATGTCTTTAGGGCAAACCCTAAAAATCGTTTACTTTAAAAAATCTATTACTTGTTGGTATACTTGATCACCGGTGAATCCGAATTTTTCATTAAGTACCGTTGCTGGTGCAGAATAACCAAAATGCTCTAAACCGAACACTTTTCCGTTTGCTCCTGCTAATCCTTCCAAGTTTACAGGAAGACCTGCTGTAAGTCCAAAAACTGGTTTATTTGGCGGAATCACTTTTTCTTGGTAAGCTTCTGACTGTTGTCTAAAAATACCTTCAGATGGTATAGAAGCAATGTTCACTTTTAAACCTTCTTTCTCTTCCAATAATTTAGTTGCCGCTACCAAAGTTGCAACTTCAGAACCATTAGCAATCAAAATAACATCTGGATCGGCTACTTCTTGTATTAAGTATCCTCCTTTTTCTGCTCCTAAAGCCTCCTGATAACGGTTACCACTTTTCGCAGGAAGATCTTTTATCCCTTGACGAGATAAAATAAGTCCGGTCGGAGTCTTTTGGTTTTCCATTGCCATTTTCCAAGCTACATTTGTTTCTTGAGAATCTGCAGGACGCAATGCTACGAAACTTTGCTCGTGGCTGTGATTCTTTAATTTCTCTAACAAACGTATTTGAGCTTCTTGCTCTATTGGTTGGTGTGTTGGTCCGTCCTCACCTACTCTAAAAGCATCATGTGTCCAAACAAACTTAACCGGTAATTCTTGAATACAGCTTAAACGAATAGCTGGTTTCATATAATCAGAGAATACAAAGAATGTTGCTACTACAGCCATTACCCCACCGTGAAGTGCGATACCGTTTGCCATAGTTGCCATTGTTAATTCCGCTACACCTGCTTGTAAGAATGCGCCAGAGAAATCACCTTTCTTTAAAATGTGTGTTTTCTTTAAGAATCCGTCTGTTTTATCACTGTTCGACAAATCTGCAGATGATACAATCATATTCTCTACATTTTGCGCTAAATACGCTAAAACGTTAGAGGATGCTGCACGAGTTGCCTGACCTTCTTTCTGTGCTACAGAACTAAAATCTAATTCTGGTAATTTACCTTCTAAGAAACCATCTAATTTTGCAGAAAGCTCAGCATTTTCTGAACGCCATGCATCGATCTCTCTTTTCTTAGCTTGTGCTTCGTCTTTCTTCTTATTGATAATACCTTCGTAGTACTCTTCTACTTTTGAATAGATATCAAAAGGATTTGCTACGTCTGCACCTAAGTTCAATAAGGTCTTTTCATAATCTGCACCTGTATCGCCAATTGGCTTACCGTGTAGTTCTGTATACCCTTCATAAGGCGTGCCGTCTGCAGTTACACAGCCTTTACCCATTATCGTTTGACCGATAATCAACGTAGGCTTCTCTGTTTCCGCATTAGCATCTGTAAGTGCTTTTCTTATTTGATCATGGTCATGGCCGTCGATAGTTACAACTTTCCATCCCCATGCCTCATATTTCATTGCCGTATTCTCTGAAGTAACCTCATCTGTTTTAGATGATAATTGAACATCATTAGAATCATAGAACATAATAAAATTGCTCAAGCCTAAGTGACCTGCAATTCTACCTGCACCTTGAGAGATTTCTTCTTGTACACCACCATCAGAAATAAAACCATAAATTTTATGGTTCATCCAATCTCCAAAACGTGCTTTCAAAAAGTTAGCCGCTACTGCAGCACCAACACCCATAGTATGACCTTGACCTAATGGTCCAGATGTGTTTTCTATACCTCTTGCAACATCAACTTCTGGGTGGCCCGGTGTTACCGATCCCCATTGTCTAAAATTAGCTACATCGTCTTTTTCATAATTACCCAATAAATAATACTGAGCGTACATTAAAGTAGATAAGTGCCCAGCATCCATGAAAAAACGGTCACGAAACGGCCACTTCATATCAGAAGGATCGTAGTTGAAAAATTCAGAATATAAAATGTGCATGTAGTCTGCGCCTCCCATTGGGCCACCTGGATGTCCAGAGTTTGCCTTTTCTACCATCGCTACAGCCAATGCCCTTATATTATCGGCTGCTAATTGATCTAGTTCCTTGTTCATTATATTATTAGATTATTTTTCAGGTTCGTGTTTATTTTATGATCTACTAAAATCTCTCCCAAAGATACTTTATATAAGGCGCTAATTAAAATATTTAGCCCAACATAATTCTATAGAATTCAAGTCATAAGCGCTCATACACCACTAGTTTCGCATAAATATTATTGCGAAAGGGTTTTCGAAAACATTCTGTGAATCATTTTTTAACCCAATTCACCTTTAATTACTATAAGTAAGACACTTACGCTGTACATTTGCACGCTTTATGCATTTTTAGTGAAGACGTATTACTGTAAGTTTTTATCGATTTCAAATTTTTATAAAACTGACAACCTTTGTTATGTAACGTTTTTATGGTATTCTGTTTATTTCAGATGCTCACCAAAACACTATAATTACGCTTATGACCTCAAAAACAACATTGCATATATTTAGTTACTTCATTATATTATTTGGTTTCTTTTCTACCAGTAGCCCCACATTTGCACAAGATTCAAACTCCAAACCGGATGCCGTTCAGATGAGAACCTATAATTATGCCGATACACTACAACTTGATTTTTATACTATCCCATCTAATGGCATAGAACTTAAACCAACAGTTGTTTTAGTGCATGGTGGTGGCTTTACAGCCGGACAACGGAATGGTGGCGATGAAAAAAGATTGAGTACTTATCTAGCTAAAAAAGGATTTAACGTAGCTTCTATAAATTACAGACTTTCTAGAAAAGGGAAATCTTTTGGGTGCGTTTGCCCAACATCTATAAAAATTGATACCTACGTTGAGGCGGTTGCCGATTTGTCTAAGGCGATAAATTACATAACAAAAGATTCATTACCCTTTAAAACCGACCCGACAAAAATATTCTTAATAGGAAGCAGCGCGGGTGCCGAAACCGTTTTGAATTTTCAATTTATGCGATACGATTATCGTTTTAAAAGACTGCCCTACCCTAATGCTAAAATTGCAGGATTAGTAAGTTTTTCTGGTGCTGTATTGGATGAGAATTATATTGATGCCAGCAATAAGACTCCTGCCCTGTTTTTTCACGGAGTTAAAGATTCCATTGTCCCTTATGATACGAATCCGCATCGGTTTTGCAAGCCAACAGATGTTGGTTTCCTACAAATCAACGGACCCAAAGCTATTGCCGAACGCCTTTCTGAGATAGATGGAAATTACAAAGTGTATTACAATGAAGAAGGCGGACACGAATGGGCCTCACTCGGATTTAAATTTCCTGATTTGATTCATGAATTTTTAATGGCAATCTTACATGGAGAAACTACTATGAAGGATTTTGAATCGATTACTTCACCCAATAGATAGAAAAAAATAACACTACGCCACATTTACCTCGAACAAATGCCCGATCAATGCAGTGATAACCATGGCTACCGTACCCCAAAAGCTAATTCTTAAAACGGCTGTCAGAATATTTGAACCGCCTGCCTTTGCTGCAATAGCACCTAACACCGCTAGAAACAGAACAGCAAAACCATATTGCACATATTCCATTTGTTCTAACGGACCAAAATAAGCTACCAGAACAGGAAGTAATCCACCGAAAACGAAAGATGCACCAGACGATAATGCCGCCAATAACGGATTTGCCTGTGTAATATCATTAATACCCAGCTCATCTCTTGCATGTGCACCCAAGGCATCATGTGCCGTTAACTGTGTAGCTACTTGTAACGCCAAACCTGAATCTAAACCGCGCTCTTCATAAATTAAAGCGAGTTCTTTAAGTTCTTCTTCTGGCATTTCTTCTAGCTCTTTCATCTCGCGAGCTAGATCGGCTTTTTCTAAATCTTCTTGCGAACTTACAGATACATACTCCCCTGCAGCCATTGACAAGGCACCTGCAACCAAACCTGCAACACCTGCTAAAATAATTGGCTCTCTAGTTGTGCTTGCCGCTGCGACACCTATAACCAAACTTGCTGTGGACAAAATACCATCATTAGCACCAAGTACTGCCGCTCGCAACCAATTACTCCGCGTACCATAATGTTTTTCGTCTTGCATAGTTTGTGAATTTTACTGTAGTTAACTACTATCGCTTTTTTACAATAGCCTTCTCCCCTTTGCCAATAATAACCAAATTAGTAGTGGTTAAGAATAATCCGGTTTCTACGATACCTGGGATTGTTTTTAATTGCTGCTCTAAATCTGTCAGCTTTATATCAGTATCCCAAATATCAATATCAACGATATCGTTATTCTCATCGGTTTTATAATCGTCAGCACCCCTCTTTCGCTGTACAGGAAACAATTTCATTGATTCTAATTCTTTAATAATAAGTTGTGTAGCAAAGGGTATCGTTTCAATAGGCAATTTGAACTTACCTAGTTTAGCAACATTCTTAGAAGAATCTGCAATAATAATATTCATATCAGAATTATGGGCGACGATTTTTTCACGTAGTAACGCTCCACCTCCGCCTTTGATCAATTGAAAGTCTTCATCGACCTCATCCGCACCATCAATGGTAACATCTAATCTTTTAGCTTCTGCAAGAGTAATCACATGTATACCCAGTTTTCTTGCCAATTTTTCGGTTTCGTCAGAAGTTGCAACGGCTTTGATTTTTAGTCCGTTCATTACCATTTCGCCTATTGCCTCTATCATATAAAATGCAGTAGACCCAGTGCCTAGACCAACGATCATTCCAGATTTTATATATTTTACCGCTTCTAATGCTGCTACTTTCTTCTCGTTTACCGTGCTCACTTTTTGGTTGTATTATGGTTATTTGGCTATAAAGATATTTAGAATTAATTGATAGCATTCATCAAAGCATTAAGTAATGCCTAAAATTTTGTGATGAAACCTTCGCTAATAATTATCTAAAGGGAAGATCTTAATGACTGATACTGATGTTATTTTCAATTAACTGTAATGATAACATTGGCACATGGCAGCAGAAAATTGATTTACCTACTATATAATCATTGCATAATTTTCTTAAATAACTATTGGTATTGTTAGACACAACAAGTAACTGACAATTAGTATGATCAACATACCTCTTTAAAGTGGTTGTTAAAGAATGTTCGGTATCTAGTTTGTAGAAATTATGATATATAGACCCTAGTTTTTCAGCTATAATCTCATGATTTATATGTTGTAACTCTGTGATCTGTGGCGTAGCATTTTGAATACTTGCAATTTGTACCGTACTATTAAAATACCGTGCCAATTCTACTACCGGGCTTAATTCATCGCTTTTAAATAAATGATTGAGTTCTGATACAACAGAAATCGAATGTAAGTTTTCAAAAACTGCCCTTGGAGGTATTACCATAATTGGGCATTTATTGACATGGTTTAATATTCTTACCGTATTTCTACCTAAAAAAATAGATTCATCATCTGCACCACCGCTGGCACTCATAATTACAAAATCTATGTGCTGTTTTTCAACAACTTCTTTTACTTCGTCAATAAGCATTGAGAAGCTAGAAATTGTTTTATAGTTATGAAGCGGATTATTGTATTGTTTTTTGATGTGCTGAAGAGTCTTTTTCAATCCTTTTTCTGATGCTGTTTGTGCAGAATAATCTTTAGCGGCTTCCGTTACTCTCCCCGCCATTAAACGGTTACTATGTAATTCTGGAGTATAGGCATTTAATAAATGGAATACACATTCAGATTCTGCGAATAATTGCAAGGCATACTGTATTGCATTCCATGCAGGTTGTGAAAAATCGGTCGGTATTAATATATTTTTCATAAATGAGACACATCATTTGATGATAAATGTAGCCTCCCTACAGAACTGAAACTATGACATTTATCAGAATACTAAAAAATTTAAAATCCGTCAGCTAGTTCTTGCAACATCTCCTCTTCTACGATTCCAATTTTTTTACCTTCTGTCTTTATGAATCCTTTTTTCTTAAACTCAGAAATCATACGAATTAAAGATTCTGTTGCCGCACCAACAATATTTGCATAATCATCTCTACTAAGTGTCAATAATAGAAATCCGTTTTCGTCTTCACCATAATTTTTCTTCAAATAAACAAACGCCTCTGCCAAACGTTGTTTTACTGTTTTTTGAGACATATTTACAATAACATCATCCGCTTCTTTTAAATCATGCGCCAAATGCCGTAATACTTCTAAAGAAAAATAAGGATTGGTATTCAATGTGTTCGATATTACCTCTTTGGGTATAAAACACACTTCCATATCACTAATAGCGGTAGCACTTAAATTGGTAAAATCTTCTGCAATTACAGAACGCTGCCCCATTATCTCACCTTTATTGGTCAATTTTACAATTTGTTCTTTGCCATTACTACTTAATTTAGACAACTTAGAAACACCATCTCGCACACAAAATACACCATCAAGCTTCTGCCCCTCTATAAATAAAGCCTCTCCTTTTTTAATCTTCTTAGAGGTTTTAGAGTCTGCTACCTTTTTTAATTCGTCTTTGCTCAATGCACGAAGTGAATTAAACTGTCGGATAATGCAATTTTCACATCTACTTTCCATAGCTTCATAAATTAATCTTAGGCAAAATTAAACAAGCTTATAATTGTAGTAACTGACAATTATCATGTTTTAAAAACTGTATCATTTTCACCTTTGTAATTACTATTTTTAAATATTTATGCAGGCAACTAATTGTTTTCATTGTGGTGACCCTTGTGATAAACAACTTATAACATTTGATGAAAAATCATTTTGTTGTGCTGGTTGTAAAACCGTTTATGAAATATTTTCAACAAACGACTTGTCTCACTATTATGAACTTCAAGCTGCTGCAGGCTCAACACCTGATGTCATTGAAGGTAAATATGATTTTCTAGACAACGAAGAGATCATAGCTAAACTAACAGAATTCAATGATGGTAATATTCAAATCATCAATCTTTATATACCTACTATTCATTGTAGCTCGTGTATTTGGATTTTAGAGAACTTGAATAAGCTTAATAAGAATGTAACTAATTCTCAAGTAGATTTTCCGAAAAAAACAATTCGTATTAACTATAAACAAGAGGGTTTCAGCTTAAAAGAACTCGTCTTACTTTTGGCTAAAATTGGATATGAACCTTATATTTCTTTAGAAGATTTTGACGGTAAAAAGAAGGTCTCTGATAAAACCTTAATTTACAAACTAGGTGTTGCAGGTTTTGCTTTTGGTAATGTCATGTTTCTCTCTTTTCCTGAATATTTCGACTTAAATTCTAGCGCCGCTTCTGGTGGTGAATATTGGTTAAATAAATACCAAGACTTATTTCGATGGATGATGTTCATTTTCTCGTTACCCGTAATATTTTATGCTGGATGGGATTATTTTATTTCCGCATTTAAAGGGCTGCGAGCGAAACTTTTAAATATTGATGTGCCTATTGCGCTTGGTATTCTTGTATTATTTCTAAGAAGTACCTATGATATTGCCTTTAATTTAGGTAGCGGATTTTTCGATTCTCTTACTGGGCTGGTATTCTTTCTATTACTTGGTAAATTCTTTCAACAAAGAACCTATAGCTTTTTATCATTTGAACGCGATTACAAATCATACTTTCCTATAGCAATTACTAGACTGAACCTAAAAGGAAAAGAGGAAACCGTGCCTGTTCAAGAAATTGAAAAGGGTGATCGAATATTGATACGTAACGAAGAAATGATTCCCGTTGACGGTACTCTAGTATACGGAAATGCACAAATTGACTATAGTTTTGTTTCGGGGGAATCTGAACCCGTTTCTAAAAAAATCGGAGAACAGGTCTTTGCAGGCGGAAAGCAACTTAACGGTGTTATTGAAATGATTGCTTTAAAATCGGTATCGCAAAGTTATTTGACACAACTATGGGGAAATGCTGTTTTTAAGACCGATAAAGTGACCACATTTCAAAACCTTACTGATAGTATCGGAAAACGCTTTACCATTGCCGTACTTTCTATCGCATTTATATCCACTGCTTTTTGGTTGTTCTACGACCCTTCTAAAGCCATGAATGTTTTTACGGCAGTATTGATTATTGCCTGCCCTTGTGCCATAGCATTAGCTTCACCATTTACCCTAGGCAATATGCTACGAATTTTTGGCAAAAAGAAATTCTATATTAAAGACACCCAAACCATTGAGCGCTTGGCTAAAATTGACACCGCTATTTTTGATAAAACCGGTACCATTACAACGACGCAAAAAAGCACGGCGCACTACGAAGGTATGCCTTTAACACCTGATGAAGAATCGATACTTAAGAATACTATTAGAGCTTCTAACCACCCTTTAAGCAGATCTTTATATGATCTACTTAAAGAACAGAATATCATCACCTTAGATGAATACGAAGAACATGTTGGCAAAGGACTGGAAAGCTCTAAAGATGATATTAATATGAAAATTGGTTCTGCAAATTTTGTAGGTAAAGGCACCTCAGAAAATTTGCTCGACACCTCTATTTATATCAGCTCTAATAATGCTTATAAAGGGAGATACGTTTTTCAAAATCAATATAGAGACGGACTCTCATCTGTTTTCAAAGAGATGTCTGAAACGATAAGTTTAGCGATACTTTCTGGTGATAATGAAGGAGAAAAAGAACGATTAGAGGCGTTGTTACCAAAATTGACTCCGCTGTACTTTAACCAGAAACCCGAAACGAAACTAGAGTTTATAAAATCATTACAAGATCAAGGTAAGAAAGTATTGATGGTAGGCGATGGATTAAATGATGCCGGTGCGCTTGCACAAAGTAATGTAGGTATTGCTATATCTGAAAATATCAATGTATTCTCACCAGCTTGCGATGCCATATTAGATGCTTCTAAATTTCAACAATTGTACAGCTATATTCTCGCATCTAAAAAAGCGATGCATATTATTAAAATGAGTTTTTTATTATCGCTACTCTACAATTGTGTAGGACTTTATTTTGCCATTACTGGAGAGTTAGAGCCTGTTATCGCTGCAATTCTAATGCCATTAAGCTCTATTACCATTGTTGCTTTTACTACCGTAATGACCAACCTTATTGGCAGAAAACTTCCATAATCAAAGCGTAATTTTCAACATTCCATATTGTATCAATCTTTACGAGTAAGATTCAATCTCCATTATTCAACTTTTCTATTTACCTCAGTATTTAAAATAATTCTAATTAGAGAAATATACACCTCCTAAATCAACATTATTGACTAATTTACAGTTGTTTAAAGCCCAAAAAATAGAATTCAGGATACTTACCACTTTAAATTTTTTAAGAAAATATTTAAAGTATGACAATTGTCATTTTCTATGGTATGCATCACTCTTATTTTTACGGAATAATTCAGGTAGGTATGAGTGTTATTTATGTTTTACTAGCTATTAGTCTAGTTGTGGCAATTATTTTTTTTGTCGCTTTTATCGTATCGGTAAGGCAAGGACAATATGATGATGCTTACACTCCATCTGTGCGTATGCTTTTTGAAGATGAACTGGTG
This sequence comes from Maribacter sp. 1_MG-2023, assembly GCF_030547005.1. GTDB lineage: Bacteria > Bacteroidota > Bacteroidia > Flavobacteriales > Flavobacteriaceae > Maribacter. The sequence continues at coordinate 12,549 of NZ_JAUOPN010000010.1, forward strand.
AAGCCTGCAAAAGAAGCAGAAAATAAAGTAAAGAGTAAAGAGTAAAGAGTAAAGAGTAAAATATTTCAAATTAATTGAAATACAAACTTTTAAAAAGTACTAAAAATTTAATAGTAGAATGTGTAGAAAAAAAGCAAAATTAAGAAGAGTCTCGTCTCTAAATTATTTTCTTTCTGTTCTTCTTTTTTTAAAAAAAATCCAACTAAATAAACAAGTATAATTATGGAAGTACAGCAGTTTTATTACGATAACAAAATCGTGAAAAATTTCCTTTATGCAACCATGTTCTGGGGTATTGTGGGTATGTCTGTGGGCTTATTATTAGCCTTCATGTTCATGTTCCCTAACGTAACCGATGGTATATCATGGTTAAGTTTTGGTCGCTTACGCCCGTTGCACACCAACGCGGTAATTTTTGCATTTGTAGGAAATGCTATCTATGCGGGAGTATACTACTCTACCCAACGTCTGTTAAAGGCGCGTATGTATAGCGATTTTTTAAGTAAGTTCAACTTTTGGGGTTGGCAGGCAATTATTGTTGCTGCAGCTATTACGCTACCCCTTGGTTATACAAGTTCTAAAGAATATGCTGAACTTGAATGGCCTATAGATTTAGCTATTGCTGTTGTTTGGGTAGCATTTGGTGTAAACCTTATTGGCACCATGATAAAGAGAAGACAACGTCACCTTTATGTGGCTATCTGGTTTTATCTGGCAACTTTTGTTACGGTAGCAGTACTTCACATTTTCAATAGTTTAGAATTACCTGTTAGTGCTTTTAAAAGTTACTCTGTGTACGCCGGTGTACAAGATGCATTGGTACAATGGTGGTACGGTCATAATGCGGTTGCATTTTTCTTGACTACGCCGTTCTTAGGACTTATGTATTATTTTGTGCCTAAAGCAGCGAACAGACCAGTATACTCATATAGACTGTCTATCGTTCACTTCTGGTCATTGATATTTATTTATATCTGGGCAGGTCCGCACCACTTATTATATTCTGCTTTGCCTGATTGGGCTCAGAATTTAGGAGTTGCCTTCTCTATTATGTTATTGGCTCCATCTTGGGGTGGTATGATTAACGGACTTCTAACACTTCGTGGTGCTTGGGATAAAGTTCGTACCGATCCTGTTTTGAAATTTATGGTGGTTGCAATTACCGGTTATGGTATGGCAACATTCGAAGGTCCTTTACTTTCTCTTAAAAACGTAAATGCAATTGCCCACTTTAGTGATTGGATTATTGCTCACGTTCACGTAGGTGCTTTAGCCTGGAACGGATTCTTGACCTTTGGTATGATTTACTATTTGGTTCCTAAAATGACCAAGAATAAATTATTCTCTGTTGCGTTGGCGAACTTCCACTTCTGGATCGGCACATTGGGTATCATTCTTTACACGTTGCCAATGTATGTTGCTGGTTTCACTCAAGCGCTAATGTGGAAAGATTTTAATCCGGATGGAACTTTGGTCTACGGTAACTTCTTAGAAACAGTAAACGAAATCATGCCAATGTATTGGATGCGTGCCATTGGTGGAAGCCTTTATATTGTTGGTGCTTGTGTTATGATATATAACGTAGTTCGTACCATAAAATCTGGTAGCGTTATAGAAGATGAATTAGCAGAAGCAGCTGCACTTACCGTAGTATCTAAACGTAGAACTGCAGGTGAAACTTTTCATACTTGGCTAGAACGTAAGCCTATTCAATTAACCATTTTAGCTACTGTTGCTATCCTTATTGGTGGTATTATACAAATTATACCTACCATATTGGTAAAATCTAACATACCTACTATTACCAGTGTAAAACCATATTCGCCTTTAGAATTAGAAGGTCGTGATTTATACATTCGTGAAGGTTGTGTGGGTTGTCACTCTCAAATGGTTCGTCCGTTTAGAAGTGAGGTAGAACGTTATGGTGAATACGCTAAAGCTGGTGAATTCGTTTATGACCACCCATTTCTTTGGGGTAGTAAACGTACTGGTCCAGATTTATTGAGAGTTGGTGGTAAATACTCTGACAACTGGCACTTAAATCATATGTACGATCCTCAAAGTACCTCTTCTGGTTCTATAATGCCTTCGTATTCTTGGTTAGTGCGTGATAAACATGACAGAGGTAACATACAAACTAAAATGGAAGCTATGGTAACCTTAGGTGTACCATATACCGAAGAAGACATTGCAAATGCCGTTGCTCTTATGGATGTACAAGCAGAAAAAATCGAAAAGAACTTATATAGCGATCCCGATTTTGCAAACTCTTATGAGGCAGATAAAAAATATGCTGCTGAAAATGGTGAAGAATTTATTGAAATGAGAGACCGTGAAATTGTAGCTATGATTGCTTACCTACAACGTTTAGGTACCGATATCAAGATTAAAGAAACTGGCGAATTATTATCTGATAAATAAAATATAAAATCATGTTCAAATTTGTAAAAGGTTACATGGAAACTATTGATGGCATAGCAACCTACCCCATGATATCATTACTAATCTTCTTTGTGTTTTTTACCTTATTATTTTGGTGGGTAATCACAGCCTCGAAGTCATATATCAAAGAAGTTAGCGAATTGCCTTTAGAAGAAGATAACCAACAAAACAACCAATTATGAAAAACAATACAGCCTGGTGGTTAAGAATAACAGTGGCCTTTTTCGCGGTCATTGTACTTATGGAAGTTTATATTGATAGTGGTGATCAACCTGCTTTTCTAGCCTATCCTACGTTGATGTTTGGCTTTATGGCACTTATCCTATTACTATTAATAGCGATTGCTTTTATCGTACAAGCTATTGAAAATGTACTTTACAACACGCTTGACGAAGAAGCAAAGGTACGTTACTTAGAAGCCAAAGATGAAAAATGGGAATGGACGTGGGGTAAGAACATGTACAACAAATTGTTGGGTAGTAAACCTATGGAAGCCGAAGGTGAAATCATACTCGATCACAACTATGATGGTATACGTGAGTTAGACAATAATTTACCACCTTGGTGGGTATACTTATTCTATGCTTCTATCGTATTTGGTGTAATTTACCTGCTTCGTTTTCATGTTTTTAATGACTATAATCAAAAATTAGAATACGAACAAGAAGTTGCTGCCGCTCAATTAGAAATTGAAGCATATAAGAAAACTGCAAAAGGTCTTGTTGATGCCAATACGGTTGAGTTATTAACAGATGCATCAGATATTAGTGCCGGTAAAAGTATTTTTGAAGGCAATTGTGTTGCTTGCCATATGGCAGATGGTGGCGGTGGTATCGGACCAAACCTTACGGATCAAAACTGGATTCTTGGTGGTGGTATAAAAAACGTTTTCCATACCATTTCTGAAGGTGGTCGAGACGGTAAAGGTATGATCGCTTGGAAACAAAACTTAAAACCTGCAGAAATAGCACAAGTAGCTAGTTATGTATTAAGTTTTGAAGGTACAATACCTGCAAACCCGAAAGCTGCAGAAGGTGATATTTGGATTGACCCTAATGCGCCAGAACAAGAAACTCCAGCTGAAGCAGAAGCTACTGAAGTAGTTATTGATTCTGCAGCGGTTACCATGAACTGAGTTAAGTGAGAGGTTAAAGCCTCTCAAGCCAATAAAGAGAGATACAATGTCACAAGATCAAGATAATTTTAGAGACTCTATCGGTACCATCAAAGAAGATGGTAAACGAGCTTGGGTATTCCCTAAAAAGCCGAGTGGTAAGCTTTATGAATATCGTAAATATGTAAGTTATGTGCTACTTACTTTCTTGATCGCGTCTCCATTTATAAAAATAAACGGCAACCAATTCTTGATGTTCAATGTATTGGAAAGACGTTTCAATATCTTCGGATTTCCTTTTTATCCTCAAGATTTTCACCTCTTTGTAATATCTATGATTATTGGGGTCGTTTTTATCGCCCTGTTTACAGTAGCCTTCGGACGTATTTTCTGCGGATGGATGTGTCCGCAAACCATATTCTTAGAGATGGTTTTCCGTAGAATAGAATATTGGATCGACGGAGATCGCGGTGCTCAGATAAAACTAGATAGACAAGAATGGAATGCAGAAAAGATTCGTAAACGTGTTTTAAAGTGGATTATCTTTTTCATAATTTCATTTGTTATAGCCAATGTTTTTCTTGCCTACCTGATTGGTAGTGACCGCTTAATTCAATACATCACAGACGGTCCTGCACAACATGTAAGCACTATGGTGTCCCTATTGATTTTTACTGGTGTATTCTATTTTATATTCGCTTGGTTTAGAGAGCAAGTATGTATCATCGCCTGCCCTTATGGTAGAATGCAAGGCGTACTTCTTGATAATAAATCGATTGTAGTTGCCTATGATTATGAAAGAGGTGAGGCTGAAAATGGTAGAAAAAAATGGCGTAAAAATGAAAATCGTCAAGAATTAGGTAATGGCGATTGTATTGATTGTAATCAATGCGTAAACGTTTGCCCTACTGGTATCGATATTAGAAACGGAACGCAGTTAGAATGTATTAACTGTACCGCTTGTATCGATGAATGCGATACCATCATGGAAAAAGTGGATCTACCTAAAGGCTTGATTCGCTATGCAAGTGAAGATGAAATTACTAAGAAAGAGAAATTCAAATTTACGCCACGTTTAAAAGGATATACTGCTGTATTAGTTATTTTAACGGGAGTGTTAGTAGGTATGATGTTTTTGAGAAATGATCTTGAAGCAAATATATTAAGACTGCCTGGGCAATTGTACGAACACAAAGAAGGGAATATCATTAGTAATGTTTACACCTATAAACTATTGAACAAAACCACTAAACCGGTTGAAGATGTTCACTTTAAGCTGATATCGCCAAAAGGAGAAATTAAACTGGTACGTCATGAGAATTTTGATGTGGCTGCAGAAGCATTGGCAGAAGGCACCATGTTCATAGAAATAAACGCATCTGCTTTAAGTGGTGATAAGAACAACCTTAAAATTGGGGTTTATAGTAAAGATAAATTAATTGAGACTACTACGGCTCGCTTTTTAGCACCACGTAGTTACAAATAGTACTTAAAGAAAAAATCATGAAAATTAATTGGGGTACCGGTATTGTCATTGCCATAGTTGCATTCATGGGCTTTATCTTGTTTTTTGTAATTACTATGACCACCAGTCATAATGCTAATCATGATTTGGTTACCGAAGATTATTATAAAGCGGAGCTTGGTTTTCAAAAAGAAATAGATGCAGAGAATAACGCTCAAATTGCAACTACACAAATAGAAATACAAAAATCTTCCGAAGGGTTAATGATACTTTTTCCTGAAGGATATGATGATACCAATGTTAAAGGTTTAGTGTCCCTATACAGACCATCCAACAAGAATTTGGATTTTAATTTGCCCATTAGTTTATCCAATTCACATTTGCTCATACCTGACAATCAATTGTTGGATGGTCGCTGGGACATTAAAATTACTTGGGAACACGAAGGAAAAGATTTTCTACATAAAGAGAGTATTACCTTTTAAATATGCTACTATCTGCACTCATATTAGGTCTAATGGGTAGTTTGCACTGCGTAGGTATGTGCGGACCCATTGCCTTTATGCTTCCGGTAGATAGAACGAATAACTACAAAAAATTCGGACAGATATTTATCTATCACTTTGGTCGATTAATGGCGTATGGGCTTATAGGTCTCATATTCGGATTACTAGGTAAAGGGCTTTCCATTTTTGGTATTCAACAAAAGTTATCTATTGGTATTGGCATTATTATGATTCTGATAGTATTGATTCCGTATAAAACATTCAATAAATACAACCTTTCTAAACCCATCTACAAAATCATATCAAAAGTTAAGAACCAATTAGGCAAAGAATTAAAGAAAAAATCGCCCGATACCTTTTTAACTATCGGATTCTTAAACGGTTTTTTACCATGCGGTCTCGTTTATATGGCGCTTTTTGGTTCTATAGCTATGGGCGATGCTTTAAAAGGTAGTTTATACATGATGCTTTTCGGCGTGGGTACCTTACCACTGATGACCGCTGCCATTTATTTCAGTAATTTACTAAAAGGTGGTGTACGTCAAAAAGTACAAAAGGCAATTCCGGTATTTGTTGTTATTATAGGTGCACTTTTTATTCTTAGAGGTCTTGGTTTAGGTATACCGTACGTATCGCCTGCACCAGTTACACAATTAGCTTCAAGTGCAATAGAATGTCATAACTAATTGCTGAGACCAAATACAAATTCATATGAAACCATTACCGAACGAAATAGTACTTCGCCCAAGGTTTCAAATGCATCTATCAAAAAACAAAGAAACGGTTCTTAGCAAATTTGAGGAATCAAAAGAAAATCCGTTTTTGATTAAACGCTTAGATGAGCATGTGTTCATCAAATTCAACCAAAAAGAGCATCACTTTTGGTCTCCACAGTTACATTTAGAAATAGATGAGGTTGATGATATTAGCTGTAAATTATATGGCGTTTTCGGTCCCAATCCTACCCTATGGACCTTCTTTATGTTTATACACTTTGTCATTGCAACACTTTTTATAATCATAGGTATTTGGGCATATTCAAGTGCATCTTTAGGTAAGGAATACCACATTCAAGTAGGCGTCATGATCATGCTAACAGCGCTATGGTTCGTACTATATTTTACAGGTAGAAGCGGAAAAAGAAAAGGTAAACCCCAAATGCACCAATTACATGAGTTTATGACGAATGTTATTGAAAAGCAATTATAATTAAGTTATTGAAAAGACCCCAAACAAATAAACCCAAGGAATATGCCTTGGGTTTATTCTTGTTTACAGATTAGGTTAGTATCTATATTTTAAAAGTGATAACCGGTATTCTAGCATGGTTTACGACATCTTCGCCAATACTGCCATTGAATAAATGAGAAATACCCTTACGACCGTGAGTAGGCATTGCTATGGCATCTGCTAAAATGGTATTACCATAATTGAGAATACCTTGTTCCACACTGTAATCGTTGTAAATTTCAACTTGTTGTGCCGAATTGGCCTTTGTTAAAAACTTATTTATTTTTTGATAGGCATCTCTATTACTTAAGAATTCATCGTTTGGCGTATTAATAAAAACAACCTCCATACTAGCTCCTAACATTTCTGCAAATTCTTTTGCTTTTTGAAAGGCAGGTAAATTATCATCATTAAAATCGCACGCAAATACAAAACGATCTAAACTTAAATTTGTAATCTCTCCTTTAATTACTAAAACCGGTACGGTAGCGTTACGAACCACTTTTTCAGCATTTGAACCAATAAACATTTCTTCAAATCCGCTAGCTCCATTAGAACCCATTACTATTAAATCTGCATCATGCTCTTTTGCAATAGCATTTAGCTCACTAAATACTTTATAATGCTTAATTACAGGAGTTACGGTAACACCTTCTAAATAAGGTTTTTCTAAAAACTCTTTTAAATTCTTTTCTGCCAATTTTACCAAGAAAACTGTCTGCTCGATGTACATACCATCGGGCGAAGTAATTATTGCCTGATTCAGTTCTAACATATGAACGACCAATAGTTCAACTTTATGTTTTTTAGCCAAATCTGAAGCTGCCTTAAGCGCTTGTTCTGATTGATTTGAAAAATCTGTAAGTACGATTATTTTTTTCATTGTTATTTATTTAGCAATTATTAAGATTAGGAACTTCTATTTTTAAAATTAAACGGTCATTGAAAAAAGTTTGGTATCTGGTGACTTCTTCTGCAATGGTAAATCAAAAGCCATACACACATTTCTAACAAACGGCCTACCCTTTTCGGTAATTTGAAGACTGCCTGCGGTAATGGTCACTAAACCATCTTCTTCCATTTCTTTCAACCTATTAATAATACTATCTATTTGTGGTAGATGTAACTTAAATTCGCTCCAAGTTGTTTTAAACTGGCACATTAAATTTAAGATATGTCTTCTTATAATCTGATCTTCTTCTGTTAAAATATGACCTCTATAAAGCGGAATTATATCATTTTCCACTAAGTTCTGATACTCCTCAACATTCTTTACATTTTGAGCAAACCCGTACCAACTATCACTAATACTCGATGCTCCTAACCCAACCATTAAGTGGGTATTAGAACTGGTATAGCCCATAAAATTTCTGTGCAGGCTTCCATTTTCCATCGCTTGAAACAAACTATCTAATTCTAGTGCAAAATGATCCATTCCTATTTCATGATATCCATAATTCAATAGCAATTCTTTACCAACTTCATACTGCGTTCTCTTTTCATCTCCCGTAGGTAAATCTGCATCATTATAACCACGTTGACCATTGCCTGCCAACCAAGGCACATGCGCATAACTGTAAAAAGCAATACGATCTGGCTTTAGTTCTTTGGTCTTTTCTATTGTATTAATTACATGTTCTAATTTCTGGTGCGGAAGACCAAATATGATATCGTGACTTATTGAAGTATACCCTATTTCACGAGCCCACTCGGTTACATTTTTCACATTTTCAAAAGGTTGAATTCTATTGATTGCCTTTTGTACAGTTTCATTATAATCTTGCACACCAAAGCTTACTCTTCTAAAGCCAACATTATACAATGCTAACAAATGTTCTTTAGTGGTATTGTTAGGGTGACCTTCAAAACTAAACTCGGTATCATTTGCCTTATCGGCTATTCGTAGAATACCATCAATTAAATACTTCAAGTTTTCTGGAGTAAAAAATGTTGGTGTACCACCGCCTAAGTGTAGCTCTTTTATAATCGGTTTTTCATCAAACAACTCTCTATATAATTGCCATTCTTTTAATACAGCTTTTATATAGGGTATCTCTAAATCGTGTCGTTTTGTAATTCGCTTATGACATCCGCAGAACGTACACATACTTTCACAAAATGGTAAATGTATATAAAGACTAATACCAGATACAGAGTTACTAACGTGAAAACTCTTTTTCACAGATGCTTTCCATTTTTTTCCTGAAAAGGTATTAATATCCCAAAAAGGAACTGTAGGGTAACTAGTATATCTAGGTCCTGGTACATTATACTTTTGAACAAGCGAACACATAAACTTCTAATTTAGTCACAAACTTACATGTCTAAGTCAGTATAGAATATGATTTATATCAGTTCATAGCACATTGAAAAAAAATAACTTTCCCAGAAATTATAATACTAATAGTTGTTTTATGTAACCTATGTTACCTAAAAAATTATTCAGATCCAATAATTTTGATTTAAAATTTATATCCATGTTACCAGAAGGTTCCAAATTATACAGTATTATATTTCTAAAATGTCCTAGATGTCATAAGGGCGAATTTTTTGAGGCAAATCCTTATAAATTAAGTAACTTCAATAAGGTAAAAGAACGGTGCCCAAAGTGCGATTTAAAATATAGTATCGAACCTAGTTTTTATACAGGATCTATGTATGTTTCTTACGCTGTAGGTATTGCTGTGGCAGTTGCTGCGTATGTGTTAACATTGCTATTTGGACTTCAACTCTCCATAGGTGCTTTGTTTATTGTAATCGTTGCATCGCTTGTTTTAGCAATGCCTTGGATAGCAGCAGTTTCTAAATCTATTTGGGCGAATATGTTTTTTAAATTTGATAAAGAAATAGCACGGAAAATTAATTAACCAAGAATGATTCAAGACTTAAAGGAAGAATACGGAGATATCTTTGAAGAAGAGCTCATCAATGAAATTGTACAGGTAGGTACGTTTAAAGAAGTACAAGAAGGTTATAAATTCATGGAGATCGGTGACTACATTAGAGGTATGCCTTTATTAATATCTGGAGTTATTAAAATTTTAAGAGAAGATGAAGATGGCGATGAACTATTGCTGTACTATCTAGAAAAAGGTGACACCTGCTCTATGACCATGGCATGTTGTATGGGCGACAAAAAAAGTGAGATCAGAGCTATAGCCGAAACAGATGCCAAATTGATTATGGTGCCTATTCAGAAAATGGAAGAATGGACCGGCAAATATAAATCTTGGAGAAACTTCGTATTCAATAGTTATCATGTTAGATTAAATGAACTTTTAAGCACTTTAGATAATATCGCTTTCCAAAAGATGGATGAACGCCTAATTGGCTATCTAAAAGAAAAAGCTAGGGTAACAAAAGATAATATAATTCATAGTACCCATCAAGATATCGCCTACGATCTTCATAGTTCTAGAGTAGTTATTTCCAGACTTTTAAAGAAGCTTGAAGAAATGGGCAAGATTAAACTTCACCGTAATTATTTAGAAATATTAGATTTATAATACCTCTGTAACCAATGTTACTGCGAAGGTTTCCGCACCGCTCTACTTTTGTGATATCAAATACATCACATGGAAATTTTGCAAATTATTGGTTATATCAGTGCCTTAATTATAGGTATTTCATTAGGCTTAATTGGAGGTGGTGGTTCTATTTTGGCAGTTCCTGTTTTAGCTTATCTATTTTCAATTAACGAAAAAGCTGCAACCGCTTACTCCCTTTTTATTGTTGGTGCAAGTGCATTGGTCGGCGGTTGGCAACAGCATTTAAAAGGTTACGTAGATTGGCGTACTGCCATCGTATTTGGTATTCCCGCTATTATTGGTGTTACCTTGGTTAGGTACTATGTGGTTCCTGCAATGCCTAATGTTTTATTTCAAATTGAAAACTTTCAATTTACACGTAGAATGGCAATGTTCGGTCTATTCGCCATTTTAATGATTCCTGCTGCTTACTCTATGCTTAAAAATGAAAAAAATACTATCAAAGTCGGAAATGTCTCTTATAACTATCCATTAATCTTACTAGAGGGACTCATAGTAGGTAGCATTACTGGCTTAATTGGCGCCGGTGGCGGATTCTTAATTATTCCCGCATTGGTCATACTGGCGAATGTTGAAATGAAAGTTGCCGTAGGTACTTCTTTAATTATAATTGCCATTAAATCTTTAATGGGTTTCTTTTTAGGCGATGCAATGAACATGCTTATCGATTGGAAGTTTCTTGCCATTTTTACATCACTATCTTTTGTTGGAATTTTTATTGGTAGTTACCTCAGCAACTTCATAGATGGTAAAAAATTGAAGAAAGGTTTCGGCTATTTTATTCTTGTTATGGCGGTCTTTATTTTTTACATGGAATTCTTTAAATAAAATTTCGCTTATGTGACTAATGTCACTGTACACGTTTTAAAGAAAGGGTAATTTTATGTTGTAAATCAAAATATAAAACAACATGAAAGTAGAACAAATTTATACAGGATGTTTGGCACACGCTGCCTATTATATAGAAAGTAATGGTGAAGCTGCAGTATTTGATCCGTTAAGAGAAGTACAGCCATACCTTGACCGTGCAAAAAAAGACAATGCAAAAATCAAATATGTTTTTGAGACCCATTTTCATGCAGATTTTGTAAGTGGCCATTTAGATTTACAAAAAAAGGTAGGTGCAGAAATTGTATTTGGTCCTGGTGCAAAACCTAATTATAAAGCTACTACGGCAAAGGACAATCAAATCTTTGAAGTGGGTGATTACAAGGTAAAAGTGATTCACACGCCTGGTCATACAATGGAAAGTACCACCTACTTATTAATAGATGAAAAAGGAAAAGAGCATGGTATTATTACTGGCGACACCTTGTTTATAGGTGATGTTGGTAGACCAGATTTAGCACAACACGTAGTAGCGGATTTAACCGAAGAAAAGCTAGCTGGTTACCTATACGATTCTCTACGCAATAGAATTATGCCACTGAGCGATGATTTAATTGTGTACCCTAATCACGGTGCAGGTTCTGCTTGTGGTAAAATGATGAGTAAAGAAACTACCGATACGTTAGGGCATCAAAAGAAAGTAAACTATGCCTTAAGACCAGATATGACCAAAGATGAGTTTATCAAAGAACTTTTAACAGGACTCACAACTCCTCCTGGGTATTTTCCTAAAAATGTTTTAATGAACATTCAAGGGTACGAGAGTTTAGATAAAATTATGGATCGTGCCACTACCCCATACACTCCCGAAGCTTTTGAGGCTGTTGCAAATGAAACTGGCGCCTTGGTTTTGGATACCAGAAATGCAGAAGATTTTGCTAAAGGTTTTATTCCTAATAGTATCAATATAGGACTCGAAGGTAGTTTTGCGCAATGGGTAGGTGAAATGATACCAGATATTAAACAAGAAATTTTATTGGTCACTTACAAAGACAAACAAGAAGAAGCCATTACCCGTTTAGCAAGAGTTGGTTATGATCATACCGTTGGCTTTTTAGATGGTGGTTTTGATACATGGAAAAACTCAGGAAAAGATTTTGAGGTAAGCAAAAGAATTAATGCCGATGAATTAGAAGCTGAATATAAAACGGATAAACCTTTAATCATTGATGTTAGAAAAAAGAGCGAATTTGATTCTGAACATGTGGTTGGGGCAATCAACGTGCCATTAAATGAAATTAACCAGCATCTATCTCAGTTTCCAAAAGACAAGCCCTTTGTTTTACATTGTGCCGGTGGGTATAGGAGTATGATCGCAGCTTCAATTTTAAAGCAAAGAGGATGGCAAGATTTTACAGATGTTAGAGGTGGTTTTGAAGCTATTTCAAAAACAACACTACCTAAAACCGCATATGTTTGCCCTTCAACACTTTTGTAAAATTCAAGACTAAAACAGCGCTGATTTTTCAGTGCTGTTTTACTTCTAAATACCTATGTAACCTAAGTTACTGTGTAGTCCTTTTTACCAATGTAGTTTTGTATCAATAATAAATATGAACTTATGAAAGTAGAACAAATATATACTGGTTGTCTTGCGCAAGGTGCTTATTACATTGAAAGCAATGGCGAAGTCGCCATTATTGATCCTCTACGAGAAGTACAGCCTTACATTAAAAAAGCTGCTGCAGACAATGCTAAAATCAAATATATTTTTGAAACTCATTTTCATGCAGATTTTGTAAGTGGTCATGTAACCTTAGCTAAAGAAACTGGTGCAGATATTATATATGGACCAAAAGCGAATCCGTCTTTCGAAGCTATTATCGCAAAAGATAATCAAGAATTTAAATTAGGAGATATTAGTATTACCGCTTTGCATACACCTGGTCATACAATGGAAAGTACCACGTATTTATTAAAAGATGCATCAGGTAAGGACTATGCTATCTTTAGCGGAGACACCTTGTTTTTAGGTGACGTTGGCAGACCAGATCTTGCTCAGAAAATGGGCGAACTAACTGAGCGTGACCTTGCCGGATTCTTGTTTGACAGTCTACGTGAAAAAATTATGCCTTTAGCAGATGACGTAATCGTTTACCCTGCCCATGGTGCCGGTTCTGCATGTGGTAAGAATATGATGAAAGAAACGGTAGATACCTTGGGCAACCAAAAGAAAATGAATTATGCCCTACGTGCAGATATGACGAAAGAAGAATTTATTGATGAAGTGATAGACGGCTTACTGCCACCACCTCAATATTTTCCTTTAAATGTAAAATTGAACAAAGAAGGATATGAAGATATAAAAGAAGTCTTGGTACGTGGCACAAGAGCTCTTTCTCCAAAAGCCTTTGAAGCTGCGGCAAATGAAACCGGAGCTATGGTTTTAGATGTTCGTCATCAAGATGATTTTGCTAAGGGTCATATTCCACGTTCCATATTTATAGGCTTGGATGGTAGTTTTGCCCCATGGGTAGGTGCATTGATTGCAGATGTAAAACAACCTATTGTACTGGTTACTCCTGTGGGTATGGAAGAAGAAGCGGTTACTAGATTATCAAGAGTTGGTTTTGATGGTACGCTAGGATATTTAGAAGGCGGCTTCGATGCTTGGAAAAAAGCTGCAATGGAATATGACACTGTAAGTCAGGTAGATGCAGGTGAACTTAAGAAAGCTATTGAAACCGATCACGTACCGGTATTCGATGTACGCAAAGAGTCCGAATATCTTTCTGAACATATTATTGATGCTAAAAACACACCGCTAGATTTTTTAAATGATCATTTAGCCGAGTTCCCAAGCAAAAAATCATTTTATGTGCATTGCGCAGGTGGTTACAGAAGTATGATCGCATCATCTATTTTAAAAAGTAGAGGTATTCATAATCTTATAGATGTAAAAGGCGGATTTAAAGATATTAAAGATGCTGGTATACCAGTAACTGAATTTGTTTGCCCTACTACATTATAATTATTTTTATTGGTTGGTTATTGAAAGAAACGGTCATATACCAAGACCGTTTCTTTCTATTGTTGAATATTAATTTTAAATAAAATACTATGTCATTTTTAAGTACACTCTTTGGTAAAAAGGAAGAAACCGCAGGTAATATCACTATACTTAACAAGAACGAATATGCCACGCAAATTGTAGCTAACAATATCAAACCTTTTGATGTTAGAACACCGTCTGAATATAACAGTGGTCACATTAAAAACGCTATAAACGTCGATTTTTTTAACGGTGGGAACTTTAACGCTTATTTTGAAAAAGTAAATAAAGAAAAACCGGTATTTGTATATTGTAGATCAGGTGCAAGAAGCCAAAAAGCAGCTCGTAAACTATTAAAAATGGGCTTTACACAAGTATATGATCTTAAAGGAGGTTATACTTCTTGGAATTAAAATCAAAAGCTATCTTTAATAGGTAGCTTTTGGTAGTTTATCTACTAAGGGTAGTATAATTTAAAGGCAATCAACATAGTTTAAATGTCATACTTATGAAAAATATCTTTTTAATATTAGCGATTGTTTTTGCATTCAGTTGTAAAGATTCTCCAAAGGTAAAACAAGAAGTTTTAGACAATTCTGACAGTACATCTTTGAGCATTGGCACACCAGAAATAGATACTAACATAAACGATAGTCTACTTTTAGAAAAAGGTAAAATGTATGCCCAAACTACCCAAAAAGTTTTAGGTAAGAATCTTATGCTCAACATTCAAAAAAATGGTCCATTAGGTGCTGTAGCGTTTTGTAATGAAAAGGCATATCCTCTAACAGATAGTATGGCAATTGTTCATAATGCTAAAATTAAAAGGGTAAGCGATAAACCTAGAAATCAAAATAATAAAGCAAGTAAAAAAGAGCTTGAATATATTGAGATTTTTAAATCAAAAATTAATAACAACGAGTCTTATGAACCTATACTAACGAATGAGAATGGAATTACTAATTTCTATTCCCCTATAGTTACTAATACCATGTGCCTAAATTGCCATGGTGTACCAGAAACAAATATCGACCCAAAGGTTACACAACTTTTGACCGATAAATACCCATATGACGAAGCTATAGGCTATAAAGAAAATGAGGTTAGAGGCATTTGGAGTATAAGTTTTAAAGACAAATAAAATAAATAAGATATGACATCAGTAATTCCTATTCAAAATTTAAAATGTGGTGGCTGTGCCAAAACAATTATTTCTAAATTAGAAGAGATACCTACCATAACCAATGTATCAGTATCAGTAGAATCATCATCAGTTTCTTTTGATGCTTTAAAGCAAGAAGATATAGCTACTGCAAAAACTAAATTAAAGGCTATTGGCTATCCAAGTCTAGACCAAGAGAATTCGGTACTTTCAAAAGCGAAGTCCTTTGTAAGTTGCGCCACAGGTAAACTATCTGACTAATTTTAAAAATATAAAGAAGAAGTAATTACGTATTACTTCTTCTTTGTTTTAAACCCATGAGTCATCTGTCCTAAAAAGTCTTGCGGTAAATTCTCATCTCCTGGGTAACCTAATTTAACATCTCCGCTGTCTTCCGGTATATAGTTCGTTTTAAATATATAATCCCACAGGCTTAAGCTGATTCCGAAATTTACACCGTAAGTGCCCTCCGGCAAATCATATGCGTGATGGTATAAGTGCATAACAGGGTTATTTAAAATATACTTCAAAGATCCCCATGTAATTTTAATATTAGAATGGTTTAAATGACCAATTGCTATAGCGGCAAAATGAACGATATAGGCTTGTTCTGGCTCAAAACCTCCAAGAATCATTACACCGAAAGTCTTTAATGGTTTGTATAGAATATTCTCCATCCAATGGTAACGTAAATGAGCTGCAAAGCCCATTTCTTTTACACTATGGTGTACTTGATGAAACTTCCAAAGAAAGGCATACTTGTGTAATAATGTATGTGTAAACCATTGCACAAAATCCAACACTATAAAGAACAATAACAACTGTCCCCACATTGGCCAACCAGAAATATCTATTAATGCCAAACTATTTGCTTTTACACCTATATCAGTAAAAAACACTTGTAGTAATTTATAAATACCACTTATGGCAATGGCAAATAGAAAGAAGTTGAAGAACATATAAAAACCGTCTAACCAAAAGTCTTTTCTAAACACCCCTTGTTGTTTTCTCCAAGGAAAAATAATTTCTAAAAGCCAAACTATAAGCGATATAGAAATTAAGCCCCAAAAGTAATTAAGATACCAGGGCACTTGAAAAATGATTGATTTCCATGTCCAACTTAAAGTTCCTGTTATCGCATTTAAAAACGCATCTATATATGCTTCCATTCCTCTAACGCTTTTTGCAAAAATAATGTAATAATTATGGCCTTGCTGTAACAAAAGTTACTTTAAAAACCACGGTCAGCCATTAGTTTTGAGCTGACCAATGTCATATGTCAATTTCTTAGTTTATAGTACTTTGGTAAAGTATAAGATATATCAAGTACTATAACTATTGAGTATGTCTACTATATAGTGTCAACATTACAAATAACATTTAAAAACTAGTATCATGAAAAAGAATATGGGAACCACAGACAAATTCATAAGATTTATCATTGCCGCAATACTTTTGATTGCATTTTTCACAGATGCCTTAACAGGTGTTTTGGGTTATATAGCATTAGCAATAGCAGCTATTTTCATCTTAACTTCTTTTGTTAGTTTTTGCCCTTTGTATACACTTTTTGGCGCTAATACCTGTAAAATTAAAAAGTAAGGTTACCTTAATTACCCTAAAATAATTTACTTAAAGAAATAGACGACTAATTTGCGTTTTGGTAATGTTATGTAACATTTGTTACATAATATCTATTTTGCATCTGTTATATTTATCAAATTCATAAAAATAACAGCAAAATGAGTTCACATCATCAGGTATTAATTATTGGGGGAGGTACTGCAGGTATCATGGTAGCAGCACAGCTTCTTACTCAAAAGAAAGCAAAAGACGTTGCAATTATTGAACCCGCAGATACGCATTATTATCAACCTGCATGGACTCTAGTAGGTGCCGGTACCTATGACTTTGACAAAACTGCCCGCCCAATGTCATCGGTTATTCCAAAAAATGCTACTTGGATAAAAGATAAGGCAACAGGTTTCGACCCCGAAAATAATATCGTACACACTGCCTCAAAAGGGGATATTACATATGATTACTTAGTAGTTGCACCAGGTCTTGCATATGATTTCAGCTTAGTGCCTGGCTTAGGTGAAGCTATAGATAAAGGTGTTGTATGTAGTAATTATACAGACCCTAAACATACTTGGGATGTTATTAAAAACTTCAAGGGTGGTACCGCACTTTTTACGCAACCTACAACCCCTATTAAATGTGGTGGAGCACCACAAAAAATAATGTACTTGGCAGAAAGTCATTTTAGAAAAAGTGGAATCCGTAAAAAAACAGATGTCATTTTCGCTACTGGTGGTACGGTTATTTTTGGTGTAAAGAAAATAGCTAAAACCTTAATGGAGGTAGTTGACCGTAAGGATATTAACCTTAGGTTTCATCATAAACTTGTGGCTGTCGATGGTGATAAACAAATTGCCTGGTATGAAATGGGGCAAGAAATTACCGCTGGTGGTTGTGTGGTTATCTCTAGCAACAAGGTCGATGACTTAAAATTAGACGAAAAATTTCAATATAATTATAAGGACGTAAAAGTTAGCGTTGATGGCAACCGTTATGGAATTCATTATGATATGATGCATACCGCCCCACCTTCTGTAGCTCCTAAATTTGTAAAAGATTCGACTTTAGTCAACGCTGCGGGTTGGTTAGATGTTAACCATCAAACTATGCAACATAATACCTATGCCAATATCTTTGGCTTAGGAGATGTCGCTGCCTTACCTACTGCTAAAACCGGAGCCGCAATTCGTAAGCAGGTGCCTATTGTTGTTGATAACTTAAATCTTTTAATGAATAGTCATAAAATGGGAACTAAATCTTATAACGGATATTCTTCTTGCCCATTGGTAACGGACTATGGAAAAATGGTGTTGGCAGAATTTGATTATGACAATAACTTTACGCCAGATCCTAAATTGAAAAGAATGCTCATAAATGATTCTTCTAAAGAGCACTGGAGATTATGGATGCTTAAAAAATACGGACTACCCTACTTATACTGGAACAAAATGATGAAAGGTCAAGATGTTTAATTTTAAAAATCTCTGTTTACACAGAGATTTTTTTATGCCCTTTAGAAATTATAATTAAGAATGACATCTAGGTGAAACATATCTACCTTATTAAAATAGAGATTGGCATTGTCCGGTATATCACCATTACCTATTTTAGAGGTCAACAACAGCTCTGGTCTTAAACGCTTTAACTTTTTAATATTGAAGAAAATATCAAGATTAATATGCGTATAATCTGGCATAGCATACTTATTTAAAGTAGTATCGGTTGGATCTGGTTTCCAATGCTTACCGATACTTAAGATCGACATAAGATTTAGATCTTTAAATAGGGTAAAGTCTTTTTTATAATTGAATACTAATGCATGATTGTCTGCTGAACCTTCGCTACGTTCTCGCTTTTGAAAACTGAATAAATCTTCTCTACCCCATTCTCTTGGCGATATAAGTTGACCGTGCGGTAGTATTCTATTATATGCCAAAGAAACTAGTCCTACTTTATTTTTATACCCAATTTTCAACCCTAAAACATCTGCAGTTTTCTGATTATAATAGCGAAGTGAGTCTACACTGCTACCACCATCACCCACCTTATTTTGATGTAACCACTCCCCTTCTAACGTCAACGATTTAGATATTTTATAAGCAGGTTTTATATAGAACGAATTGAATATATTGTCTACATATTGGTTCCATATTTTCACATTAAAATCGTCAGTTACTTCAAAATCGACATTTGCCAATAAAATATAATCAGATACCGTATTGTCTGTATATTGAGATGCACTACCAAGCTTATTTCTACCCACTGGATATGTACCTATACTTTCACCAATACCATAAAACTCTCCCGTGGAGCGTGGTGCTATTTCATTTAATATTCCAAGCTGAAACGATGTCTTTTGTTTATTGTATTTATACCAAAACCCTTGAACTAAAGTGGGTATCATTCTACCATCCTCAGGATTAATTAAGGGCGTATTGATTTTTATTCTACCCAACGTAAATGCATGATTCTTTAAGGTGTATTTAGCATAAAGCTCACCAAGTAAAAAGATGGCATCATTTTCTAAATCTATCCTATCAAAAAGTCCTTCCTCGTATCTACTAATTCTTCCGGTTGTTGCATCTGGTATGGTTAAATCTTGTAATCCTAAATTGGTAGAATTATATAGTGCTGCACCTATTTCTAAGTTTTCTAGTAGATTATACCGGTACTTTAATTTACCTCCTGTCGCTAAAGCATTAAAGTCTTTTAATTCCCCTTTATTTGACGTCATCATGTAATACGTTCGCCATTGCCCAGATAGGGTTCCTTTTTTCTTTACCGCTACAGTATCTTGTGCCATAGAAAAAATAGGCAAACAAAAAATGAACAGATATACTAATCGCATGGGGTTACTTTGTTTTGGTAATTCCGTATTCCTTTTTGTAAAAGTCCATTATCGGTAAAAAAGGTCCGTATTTGTGCTGCTCTGGAGAAAAATCGTCTACCCACGGACCATAAGGCGTAGAAACCGGTTTTAACTTCTTATCAGGATAATCGTTTTCTGTATTTAATTTGTGCGGTCTAGAAAAACTATTGATATATCCAGCTACATGATACGCTTCTTCATCAGTTAGTTTGGGGTTATCCCAAGTGGCTTGTAAATATGGCATGTTACTTTTAATAAATTCCGCAGATGTAATCACCCTATTCATACCTGCACCATCGTTAAAACTATCCGGACCCCAAAGTGGCGGATAGGTGTAGCTTTTACCATCGACCGCATTTAGAACTCCCGCTCCATTTTCACCATGACAGATGATACACTCTTTTTCATATACCTGACTTCCCTTTTCTAGATCTACCGCTACAGCAGGTATCTTTATTTTTGGATATCCTTTAAACTCTGCCTTTCTATTGTCGGGTACATCTTCGCTCATCCAATTCATATATGCCACAATCGCTTTCATTTGGTCAGAATCTACAGGAAGCATTTTGCCGTTCATACTACGCTCCATACACCCATTTATTCTATCTTCAATAGTACCTACTTTATTACCTCGATCACCAAACTGTGGAAATCGTTCAATAATACCTACCCAAGAACCAGAGCCCGCCTGTGCCCCTTTTTGTAAATGACAGTTGGCACAAGCCAAATTATTTCCACTATATCTATCTTCGGCACGCGCTGCATTCGGTCCCATATACTTTGAGGTTTCTGCAATAAGGTAATACCCCTGTTTCACTGTCGCAGACATAGTAGTCAATTCTGCCATGGCATCTTTAGGTTGCCAATCATCGTTAGCTACTATTTCTTCAGCTTCAATAATCACATCATTTTCAGTGCTTGGTTCATAGGTTAACAACCATATAAAGACAAGACTGACTAAAACGAAGATTATTATAAATAGCTTAAAAAGTAATTTCGCAAATACACGTAAATCTTTCATAGAACTGTAATCTTAAGCTAATTTAAATAACGAAACTATAATTTACACATGATTATTACTGTAACCCTAGTTACAGTAACGTTAAATACTTTAACTTACTTTTATTCCAATCAAAAATAGCGGACATTAGTAGTAATCAACATTTTATTTTAACCAAATTATATTCTTTTTTTAAATTGACGAACACATGAAAAAAGCACTTCTAATTGCAATAGTACTTATGGCAGCAAAAATGACAACCGCACAAGATTGGACCACACCCATTATTGATGGTTATGGGAAGATAAAAGAATTTAAGGATGTTGCCGTTCAGGCAGACCCTAACAAAGAATATAATCTTGTATTTGATCTTAAAGATGAACGTGAGTTAGATGGTATTAATGTTGGTTATTTTAAAATTGCTAGAATGATAAATATGCTTGGTGCTGGTGGTGTTTCTGCCGATAAAGTAAATATAATCGCTGCTGTACATGGTGGAGCTACTTTTACTGCCTTAAACGAAGCGAAATACAAGGCTAAATACGAAAAGGAAAATCCAAATGAAGCCGTAATAAAATTATTAAAGGATTACGGGGTAGAATTTTATGTGTGCGCACAAGCTACCGCTGCTAGAGATATTACCGCTGCAGATTTGAACCCGAATACAGAATTAGGACTATCTGCAATGATGGTACTTGCCAATTACCAAATGGATGGGTATACTTTTATGCCATAAATAATTACCTATGAAAGATTTTTGGAACGAGCGTTATGATGAAGAAAGTTATGCCTACGGAAGCTCGCCAAATGATTTCTTTAAACAACAGCTAGATAAATTAGAAGTAGGTTCTATTTTGCTGCCTGCTGAAGGCGAAGGCAGAAATGCCGTCTATGCACTATCTAAAGGTTGGGAAGTATTGGCTTTAGACTTTAGCGAATCTGCAATGGTTAAAGCTAAAAAACTAGCTGCTACTTATAATTTGAACTTGGATTATCAAGTAATTGATTCCCTTAAATTTAATGTTACTAAAAAGTTTGATGTAATCGCCTTCTGTTATGCGCATTTTCCTGCAGCTATTAGAAAGAAAGCAAACCAACATCTTTTAAAATCATTAAAACCAAACGGACATATCATTTTTGAGGCGTTCTCTAAAAATCAACTTGGAAAACCTTCTGGCGGACCAAAAAATATAGACATGCTCTATAATATTGATGAAGTGGAAGATGAATTTCTTGAAATAAATTTTAAAATTTTAGAAGAAAAGGAAATAGAATTGAACGAAGGACTATACCATATTGGCAATGCTTCGGTTATTGATTTTACCGGCACTAAAATATAAAAAGGGACCACATTTGGTCCCTTTTTTATATTCATCTATTAAAATTCATATTGAACAAAAACCGATAGATTTCTTCCTGGATCATTGATGGGCTCTGTTCCAAATTCAGCCTGATTATTAAATGCAAAATTGAGGTGATTACTATACGTTTTATCAAAAACATTTAATGCCGCAACACCTAAGGTTAGGTTCTTCATTGGTATTACACCTAAACGTAAATCCATTATTTCATAACCTGGTGTAACCTGCTCACCAAAAGAATACGCAATATTATCTTGCTCGGCAGTGAGCCTATATTCTGCATTCACCCAAAACTTTTCTTTTTCATAGCCCAATTTAAATCTTGTAACTAAAGGTGGTACCAAGGGTAATGACTCATTTAAGTCATTATTCTTAGCATATACATAAGCAAGTTCAGTTGTAAAGTTAAAATTAGTACAGAAGTCTACACCAGCCATAATTTCAAAACCTGTCTTGTACGCATCATCTAAATTTCTAAAAACTTTAGCATTAGAGGGTTCATTCATTGGCATGAATTTTCTGGTCTGTGTTTCATCTATGATAGCGACAATATAATTTTCGTAAAGCGAGTAATAGAAAGATGTACTATAACTAAACATATCTGAAGTGTTTTCTGAAATAGGCATCTTCCCTTTAAACCCTACCTCAAATTGATTATTTACTTCTGCATCCAAGTTAGGATTACCAACATATTCATACGCGTCTTGACCTACGCTGAAATGATTAATAAAACGTTCTATCATATTTGCTGATCTAACACCACGACCATAAGCCACTTCCATAATAAATTGTGGAGAATACACATATTTAATTGAAGCTGTACCACTAAAATTATGTTCCGTTCTTTTATCTAAATCAGTGTATAAAGCAGTAAAATCAGCTTCTGGATCTTTAGCTTCAGAAGTAACATTGTCATAACGTACACCTGCAGTTAACATTGTTTTTTCTGTTAAGGGGTATTTACTTTCTGCAAATAATCCAATATCATTTATATATGAATCTTGCCACACCTTATCTTCAAATGTTAAGGGTGTATCTAAAACACCCATAGCATTGCTTTTCACTAATCGTGTTCTATTGCCATCTCGTGCAATATGCAAAACATCAACACCTGTAAATAGGGCTAGATTGTCTGTTGGTTTTAATTTTAATTCTACTTTACCACCTGCCGTAGTAGCGTCAATTGCAGAAATGGCAGATGTCATCATAAAGGTTGGTCTATTGTAATTAGTCATTATATGATCTACATAGCTATAATAAATTTTAGAATCTATGCTTTCAACAAGACCTGGCATACTCCCTAATTTATAATCTAAAGAGAGAATACTACTGTTGTCTTCTTCGGTATCCATAGGTAAACCTGCGTGCAAAACATCGCGCCCGAAAGACTGTCGCCAATGTGCTTGTAGTCTTTGATTTTCAGTAAAATTGAAACCTGCTTTTATGCCATAATCCAAGCTTCTAAAAGAAGACGGAATTTCTGTACCGTCACCATCTTCATAATTACCAAAATCACGAAAACCAATATTACCTGCTACGTCATATTTCTCAGTTGCCTGTTGTAATCTTGCCTTGGAGACCATAGAATTACCATTACTTTCATAGCCACCACTTACACTACCATGAAGACCATAATCTTCTACCGTTGGTTTTTGAGTAACCATGTTAACGATACCACCAAAAGTAGCACCATATCTAACGGAGTATGGTCCTTTTATAATTTCAATTTTTTCAATTTCCTCTGGTATCACATGGATAGTAATGGGATCCATACGATTGGGGCAAGCATTCATAGCTTTTGTACCACCATCAAACTGCACATTTAACTGCTCATATTGCGTTGCTCTAAAACTAGGATCAATTGCATAATTACCTCTTTTAATCAACGAAAAACCATTAACATCATTAAATAAATCGGCTACATTTCTAGGCTGAACTATTCTCTTGACATAATCATTGGTCTCTATGGTAAGTACAGGATCAATTTTCATATTTCCTGTCACTAAAACTCCAATTATGTCAATGGGCGCTTCTTGTAAAGTGATTACTATTGGAGTATTAATGTCAAGTACTTGCTGTTGTATGGTTTTATATCCAACATAAGATATGGTCAATATCACATTTTCTTCAACATTTTTCAGAACAAAATCACCATCAAAATTAGTATATGTTGCTAATCCGTTACTAGCTAAAATGTGAGCACCATCAAGTGGTTGTAGGTCAATTTCAGAGATGATTTTTCCTGATAAATTTTGTGCGTATAATAAGGGTGTCGATAATAATATCGCAAGCACCCAAAGATATTTTAGGTTCATTGTTTAAATTTTTAAATAATTGAAATACTATCCAACTACCTATTAATTAGGTGGTAGACACATTAGATTGAAATACAAAATTTAAACTTCTGGTGGATGCTTGATACGCTCAAAAAAATGAAAATCGTAAAGAACACGATACACTACATTATGCAGCACTTTTCTAGGTTGTTGTACAAACGTGTATGTAGTCAACAATCCTATAAATAATACTATTTCGTTTTTAAGCAAATCTAAATTAATGGGCGTCTTTTCATCATCAGCTTTCTGAGATAACATTTGGGATAAAGCACATTTACCATCACATTTTAATTCTGGTCGGTCCTTATTCTCGCAAAAACGTTCTACAAAATCATTTGTAAACATAGCATAATAGCCCATAACGCTGGCAGTCTTAAGACTACTTGCCAAAGAAATGAATGTAAACAATATTGCTATCGTAAAGCTTGACAACTTCATGCCGCAAAATTAAGTGCCCTAATTGGTTTTTAATGTGACATTAGTCACATTACCAACTTAAACTTTACTGTACTAATTTTTATTTACCAGAGCTATACTATAAGGTAATGCTTGATTGTATTTGTAAAAAAATGTTAAAAATTTATATGTGTAACCAAGGTTACATTACAATTCTGTTTGATAATTTAATTTTATCAAGAATTATAAAACTATAAATTATATTTATTATGAATAACGAAAATAATATACAAGAACAAGTGATTTCAATGCCTAGAATTGGTGATATAGCACCAGATTTTGAAGCTGTGACAACCAAGGGTAAAATTAAAATGTCTGATTTTGCGAAAGACAAATGGATTGTTATGTTTTCGCATCCTGCAGATTTCACTCCGGTTTGTACAACAGAAATGAGCGGTTTTGCATCGCGTAAAAGTGAGTTTGATGAACTTAATACTGAACTTTTAGGTTTAAGTATAGATAGTGTTCATGCACACTTAGGATGGGTACAGAACGTAAGAGAAAATACAGGTGTTTATTTCGATTTCCCAATTATTGCAGATCTTGACATGAAGGTCTCTAAAGCTTACGGAATGTTACAACCTAACGAAAGTGAAACTGCAGCAGTAAGAGCGGTATTTTTTATCGATCCCAAGAAAAAAATAAGATTGGTAATGTATTATCCATTAAACGTAGGTAGAAATATGGATGAAATACTTCGTGCTTTAGATGCTTTACAAACTTCTGACAAGTATAAAGTTGCTATGCCTTTAGATTGGAAAAGAGGTGACAAGGTTATTGTATCTCCACCAAAAACATTAGATGAGCTTAACGCTCGATTAGAAGATGATACTTTAGAAAAAGTTGATTGGTACCTTGCCAAAAAATCTTTATAATTATATAGAAATCGGTTTTGAACAGTTTTCAAAACCGATTCTTTTTTAATCGTTAAAAACTGTTCTTATGATAATTAAACAATTTGAAGATAAACCGTTGGCTCATTATTCATACGCGATTTTAAGTGGTAATGAAATGGCTTTAGTGGATCCATCTAGAGATCCAGAACCGTATTATAAATT
The DNA here is from genome assembly GCF_030547005.1 of Maribacter sp. 1_MG-2023. GTDB lineage: Bacteria > Bacteroidota > Bacteroidia > Flavobacteriales > Flavobacteriaceae > Maribacter. Next base: position 38,557 of record NZ_JAUOPN010000010.1, read on the forward strand.
TGCTGAGGAAAACGATGCTAAAATTGTTGCCATTTTCGAGACGCATCCTCATGCCGATTTCGTTAGTGGACATTTAGAAATTCATAAGGAAACTGAAGCCATAATTTATGTGAGTGAGTTAGTAGGTGCTGATTATCCACATAAAACATTTGACGATGGCGCTACTTTTAAAATGAATGAGGTAACCTTCACGGCAATTAATACTCCCGGACATTCACCTGACGGAATTACTATTGTAGCAAAAGATAAAAATGCTAAACAAGCCATATTTACAGGCGACACTTTATTCATAGGTGATGTGGGTAGACCAGATTTAAGAGAGAAAGCTGGTAACATGAAAGCAAAACGAGAGCAACTTGCTGAAGCCATGTTTAGTACGATGCAAACCAAATTCAATCATTTACCTGATGACACTTTAGTTTATCCGGCGCATGGTGCTGGTTCACTTTGTGGTAAAAATATGAGTAGTGATTCTTCTAGCACCTTAGGTAATCAACGTATTGGTAATTGGGCTTTTAAAAACTTAACCAAAGATGAATTTGTAACGCATATTCTGCAGGATCAGCCATTTATACCATCGTATTTTGGCTATGATGTGGCTATTAATAAAACAGGTGCTGAAAATTTTATGAGTACTATTTCTCAGATACCTTTAAAAATTGGAGCTTTTAAAATTGAAAAGAATATTTTGGTTATAGATACCAGAGATGAGGCTGAATTCAAGAAAAATCACTTGCCAAATTCCATTAATATTATGGCAAGAAATATTGATGATAAAATTGAAACTTGGTTAGGGTCTATTGTTGAGCCTAAAGAACCGTTCTATATGGTCGTAGATAGTATAACAGATAGACAAGTTATACTTGAACGAATAGCCAAAATAGGCTACGAAAGTCAAGTAAAAGCAGTTTTAACGTTAGATAAGGTTTACGAAAAGGAAGATGAATTTGATTTCGTGGACTTTGATAAAAACAAAGAAAATTATACCATTGTAGACATTAGGAATAAAAGTGAATTCAATGAAGGTAATTTTTTTGATAACGCAATTAATATACCTTTAAATGAATTACGTAATTCTATTGATAAAATTCCGACAAACAAACCAATTGTTATACATTGTGCAGGCGGCTATAGAAGTGCCGCAGGTTCAAGTATCGTATCAAAAGAAATAAAAAACACCCAGGTGTACGACCTAAGCGAAAAAATAAATAACTACAATACATAATTATGGCAAATTCAAATTTATCAAACATCGGTCTAGATAAAAAAGATTCTAACGATATCGCAAATCATTTAAATGATTTACTATCTAATTATCAAATGTTCTACATGAACCTAAGAGGTTTTCATTGGAATATTAAAGGGAAGAAGTTTTTTGAACTTCACCTTAAATTCGAAGAGTTGTATAATGACGCTTTAATCAAAGTCGATGAAATTGCAGAGCGTGTGTTAACGCTAAGCAACACTCCTATTCATACGTTCACAAAGTATATTGATAATTCTGAAATTAAAGCCAGTGAAAATGTAGTAGATGGCGATAAGGCGGTAGACAATATTTTAGATAGCTTAAGTATCTTATTGAAAAAAGAAAGAGCTACCCTTAAAATTGCTGCCGATGCAGAAGATGAAGGTACCGTTTCTCTAATGAGCGATTATATTACACAACAAGAAAAATTAGTTTGGATGCTTTCTGCATATAAAGACTAAGTCAAACGCTGATATCTCTGAATCCCTAGAATTTGTTCATTCAATTTCTAGGGATTTTTCTTTGCCCCCAATTTTGTGAGTGGAGAATTCTGCCCATAAATACATAGCATCAAATAAGAATTTAAATGCATTATTCTATATGCTCTTATATTTTGATTTAAATTCTTATTTATTTTGGTTTTTCTTCAAATATGTAACATTGGTTACCTTTAAAAATCAGGTGTTGTTTACTTTTGTCATCATACTACATATTATAAAATATATAGACTATGGAAGACATGATTTTTTATGATAGATTGCAATTTGCTTTTACTATCACATTCCATTATATATTTCCACAATTAACAATGGGCCTATCTTTAATGATAGTCTATTTTAAATGGAAATACCTTAGAAATAAGATTGAAAAATATAATGATTCGGCTAAATTTTTCATGAAAATTTTTGCTATCAATTTTACCATGGGTGTCGTAACCGGCATACCTATGGAATTTCAATTTGGTACCAACTGGGCAAAATTCTCTGAACTTACAGGTGGTATAATTGGTCAGACCTTAGCTATGGAAGGCATGTTTTCTTTCTTTCTAGAATCTTCCTTTTTAGCACTATTTATTTTTGGTGAAAAGTTAATGGGGCAAAAACTCCATCTCTTAACAGGCTTTCTGGTATTCTTAGGGTCTTGGGCAAGTGGTTGGTTTATTTTAGCGACCAATGCTTGGATGCAACACCCCGTTGGTTACGAAATATTAGAAAACGGTAAATTCGTTTTAGAAAACTTCTCTGCACTGTTTAGCAACCCGTGGCTCTTACCTGCGTTCTTACATAATCAACTAGCTTCTGTTGTTACTTCTTCGTTTGTTGTAGCAAGTATAGGTGCCTTTTATATTCTAAGAAATAAGCAAATTGAACATGGTAAGCTGTTTTTAAAAACCGGAGTCATTTTTGGTTTAATTTCTAGTATTTTGGTTGCTTTCCCTACGGGAGACTGGAATGCTAAAAATGTTGCTAAACACCAACCTGCGGCTTTTGCGGCAATGGAAGGTATTTTTGAAACTGAAGAGGCTGGTGCCGAAATTGTGCTTATAGGACAACCTAATATGGTTGAAAAAAAATTGGACAACAAAATTGCCGTACCAAACATATTAAGCTTTTTAACCTATCAAGATTGGGATAAACAGATTAATGGAATGGATAAATTTGAAAAAGAGGAATTACCAGACAACGTACCTGCCCTATATTATTCGTATCATATTATGGTTGGTTTGGGTACCGTGTTTATGGGTATCATGGCATTGGCTGCCTTTTTATTATGGCGTAAAAAATTATACAATATAAAACCACTACTTTGGACAATTATGTTTCTAGTTCCGTTTCCTTATATCGCAAACCTAACAGGTTGGTACACTGCTGAATTAGGAAGACAGCCATATTTGGTTTATGGCTTATTAAGAACTAGCGATGGTATTTCACCAACCGTTTCATCTGGTAACACCTTGTTTACATTACTAGGTTTTGTTGCTTTATATATGCTACTTGGACTACTATTTTTAGTCTTAGTCGGTAAAACTATTAACGAAGGTCCTAAATCTAAATTACATTAATTATGGAAATATTCTGGTACATTTCAATAGCCGTTGTTTTAGCTGTATTTTTTATTTTAGATGGTTATGATTTCGGAACAGGAATCATTCATTTATTCTTCGCCAAAACCGAAAAAGACAAAGAAGTAATTGCAAAATCTGCTGGCTTATTCTGGGATTCTAATGAGGTTTGGTTAGTCGCTGCCGGTGGGATGCTTTTTATGGCTTTCCCCACATTTTACGCTTCTGTTTTTAGCGGATTCTATTTGCCATTAATACTCGTTTTATGGCTCATAATCTTTAGAGCTATCGGACTTGAATTAAGGAGTCAGTTTAAATTTCAAATGTGGAAAGATATCTGGGATACATCTTTTGGAGTTTCTAGTTTACTATTAGCCTTATTCTTTGGTATTGCTTTAGGCAATATTGTAAGAGGTGTTAACCTAGGTGGTGTCGATAATGGAATATCTGTTCACGAAGGACATTATTTCTTTTTACCGTTATGGGATGGTAGCTTTAGCCCTTTGACCGAGCACCCTGGAGTTATAGATTGGTTTACAATTATTATAGGATTAATAGCTGTGGTAACCCTAGCTATACATGGTGCAAACTGGATTATCTTAAAAACTAATTCCTCTATAAACACGAAGCTTAAAGGGGTCATTTTTAAGCTAAATATTATTTTAGCTATTCTTACCGTTTTTTCATTAGTTGTATGGCAAGTAGTGAATCCGAATTCATTAGATAACTTTGGTGACAAACCATATTTACTCATATTTCCATTAATTTACTTAAGTGGATTGGTAGGATTGTTTTTTATCAAAAAAATAAAAAAAGACAGTCACGCATTTGTACTATCGTCTTTATTGATTGTTGGTGGCATTACATCGTCGTTGGCTTCTTTGTTCCCTGTAATATTACCTTCAGTGAACGATACTCATGAACCGTTAACTATTTATAATACTGCAGCATCAGAATACGGGTTGTCTGTGGGCATTTATTGGGGTATTTTAGGGTTCCTCCTTATATTAATTTACATGATCATTCAAAAAAGATTGATGAAGGGTAAAGTCGACAATATGGATTATGGGCATTAGTATAAAGAGACCATCATGACAGGTACGTTAATATCATTGATCAGTATTCTTATAGGTATTATTGCCGCTAACGTTTTTGGTAATTTTAAAAAGAAGTATTCTTTTGGCTTTACCGGCAATACTGTAATTGGTGTTTTTGGAAGTATCTTATTAATAAAAACCTTTGGTCGTTTAGGCTTTAACCCGTGGTCTATAATGAACAATGGAGATTTTGATGGTTTTCGCCTAGCCATAAATTTAGTAGTATCTGCTATTGGCGGTGTTTTAGGTCTTATAATTGCAAAAAAGGTCTATCAGAAATTCAATAAATCTTAAACGTCACAACCTATTTATTGTAGAACCAACTTTTTCAGTTTAGGTCAGATTTATTCTTTCTCTTCTTTTTTCTTGTTGAGCTTATAAATAAGCCAAATAAAACCTACAATAAAGTGAAGCAAGATGATACCTGCAATAACATAAATCAGTGTATTTGAACTTCCTCTCATTTGTAATCTATCTTAGAAAATAAGTTCAAAACTAATCATCATATAGAAATAGAAATATGATATTAATCAATTTTAGACTATAAATTGATCATCGCCATTTTACTCAAAATCTCCAAGTAAAATAAAGTGCTATATGTAACAAATGTTGCTGTGTAGCACTATGTTTAAAGTGAACTTCGTGTAAACTTTAAACCTTGTCATAATGTCAAAAATAGTCATATTAGGTGCTGGAATTTCAGGGCATGTTGCTGCTGCGCACCTTCGAAGAAAACTATCGAAAGAACATGAAGTTCTGGTTGTTTCACCAAATAGCAATTACCAATGGATACCATCTAATATATGGGTAGGTATCGGTCGTATGAAGTCTGACCAAATTCTATTTCCCTTGGCTCCATTATACAAGAAAAAAAATATAAGTTTTAAACAAGCGCTTGTAACTACATTTCACCCAGAAGGTGATGCAGAAACTAAAAGTGCGTATGTAAAGATTAAATACGTTACCGGTGAAGAAAAGGGTAAAATTGAAAATATCACCTATGATTACCTTATAAATGCCACCGGACCAAAATTAGCCTTTGACATGACAGAGGGTTTAAACCCTGGCACTAATAAAGCCTACTCTGTTTGTACCTATAGTCATGCAGAGCATGCGTGGCATGCTTTAGATGATTTGATTCAACAAATGAAACAAGGTAAGAAAGCTAAAATTTTAATTGGAACCGGGCATGCAAAATCTACTTGCCAAGGTGCTGCTTTTGAATATATTTTAAATGTAGAACAAGAACTTAGAAGGCATAATGTACGTGATCAGGCTGAAGTAATATGGATTGCCAATGAGTTTCAGTTGGGCGATTTTGGTATGGATGGTGTGCTACTTAGTTACGGTGACAACATTATGAAATCTAGCGAAATGGTTGAAATGGTTTTTGAAGACCGCGGAATTAAATGGATTCTTGGTGCCGGGGTAAATAAAATTGAAGATGGTATAGCGCATTATGAAACATTAGATGGAGAGTATAAATCTGAAACATATGATTTTGCCATGTTAATACCTGCATTTTCTGGTCATGGTTTTAAAGCCTTTGATAAGAATAATGAAGACATTACCGAAAAACTATTTAAAGGTTTTATGTTGGTCGATGCCGATTATACCGCTAAACCATATGAAGAATGGAGCGTACAAGATTGGCCAGAAACCTATCAAAATCCGTCATACAAAAACATATTCGCACCTGGTATTGCATTTGCCCCACCACATGCAATTTCAAAACCTCGCGTAAGCAAAAATGGTACTTCGATATCTCCTGCGCCACCGCGTACGGGCATGCCTTCTGGTATTACCGCAAAGCTGGTTGCAGACAATATCATCGATACTATTAACGGAAAAAAAGGCTTACACCATAAAGGTTCTCTAGGTAACATGGGTGCTGCTTGTATTGCTTCTGCTGGTTATGGCATGACAAAAGGTAGTGGCGTAAGTATTACCACCTACCCCATTGTACCTGACTACAACAAATACCCAGATACCCAAGGTCGTAAATTAGGTAAAACCTTTGGAGAAATAGGTCTAGCTGGTCACTGGCTAAAACTAGCGTTGCATTATGCTTTTATTTACAAGGCAAAAATGAAGCCTTTTTGGTGGCTAATTCCTGAATAATTTCAAGTGCAACATCTCTAAAACTTGAAAGAATAATACTTAAAATCTAAAAAAAATGACACAAAGAATATCAAAATCTAAGCGCTTTTATATGATGAACCCCATAATTCAATTCTTTAAATTCATTTGGTTGAGTATAAAAATCATGTTAGTAGTTGCCGGTGGTCATGGCGGTACTAGAAAAGCTAATAATTAATGAATAAGAAAACACTTGTCATTACCACTATAGGCATAGTCATCGGTGCTATTGCCGGTTACCTATATTATGTCGAAATAGGCTGTCTAAGTGGTACTTGTGCAATTACATCTAAACCCCTAAATAGCACATTATACGGTAGCTTAATGGGTGGTTTACTTGCTAATACATTTATTAAATCTCCTGAAAAATAAACTGAATTCACATTTATTTTTCAATTGGTAGTAAAAGGCACTCTTTATAAAAGGGTGCCTTTTCATTTTTAAAAATTTGTTTTTTGAGAAAGAAATTTCCTTCGGTAACATTAGTTACTGTGCAGGCTGTTTTACCACCTTAATTTTGTATCAAATAAATGAATACCATGAAATATAAACTAGGATGGATATTGTTGTTCGTCTTTTATTCTGGCTTGGCACAAGAAGTAAAATCTATTACAAAAGATGAAGTGTTGATTAAGGTAAAAGAAAGTAATAACACACTTAAAATGGCAGAACAAGATGTGTTAGCTGCCAAGGGTGATTTCAATCAGACCAATGCTATTCTATTGCCTAACATTAGTGTATCGCACACTGGTATTGCTACCACGAACCCATTAATGGCATTTGGATCTAAACTTAATCAAGAAATTTTGACCGCTGCAGATTTTAATCCTGATGTATTAAATGACCCACGTCAAATTGAAGATTTTGCAACTCGTGTAGAAGTACAACAACCATTAATAAACTTCGATGGCATCTACCAGCGTAAAGCGGCAAAGGCAAAATTGACCGCTACCGAACTACAGTCTGGCAGAACAGTTGATTACTTAGCTCTTGAAGTTGAAAAGGCGTACATGCAATTACAACTTGCTTATAAAACCGTTACCGTTTTAGAGAAAGCTCAAGAAACTGCTTTAGAAAATAAACGTATTGCTAACAATAGTTACAAGCAAGGTTACTTACAAAAATCTGATGTTCTTTCTGTAGAAGTAAGAGTTACCGAAATCGATAATCAATTACAATATGCAAAGAGTAACATTCTAAATGCCAGCAACTATTTGTCTGTTCTAATGAATACTGATGAAAGTGAAATTTTAAAACCTTCTGATTCACTTTCAATTACTAGTTATGCTAGTACTACGGACATAAACTTATCGGAAAACAGAAAAGATATTTTAGCAATGAATTCTGCTACCGAAGCCTATAGACAAATGCATAAGGCAGACCAAATGGCTTTCTTACCTCGTTTAAATGCTTTTGGTACTTACGAGTTACATGACGATGATATTTTTCAAGGTCAATCCCAAGGTTATCTATTTGGTGCAGAATTAAAATGGAACCTTTTTGAAGGTAGTAAGCGTTTTGGCAAATCTCAAAAAAGCAAGGCTGAATATGACAAATCTAAATTACAATTAGAGCAGTACAAATCTGAAAGTCAATTAGAACTTAACAAAGCGAAAAGAGGTTTTGAAGATGCACAAAATAAACTGAAGCTGACAAAGCTGGCACTAGAACAATCTGAAGAATCATTGCGTATCCGAACCAATAGGTTTAAGCAAGGTTTAGAAAAAACTACTGATCTATTACTCTCTGAAACGCAATATTCTCAAAAGCAATTAGAGTATTATGCTACAGTTTTTCAACATAATTACGCCTTGGCGTATGTACAGTTTTTAACAAAAGAATAAAACCCTAATATCAATAAATACCATTCATAAAGATGAAAAATAATAAATATATAATCACAGCTATTTTAGGTGCTACAATCTTGCTCGCTAGTTGTGGCAGCGATGATAAAAAAGCAGTAGTTGACAACTCACCTGCTATTACCGTTCAAACAAAAACCGTTTCGGAAGATAGTAGTAATCCGTTTTTAACGGTTAGTGGTAAAATTGAAGCTGCCAAGAGTGCAAACATCAGCACTAGAATGATGGGGTACGTAGATAAAATATATGTTGGTATTGGTGATAAAGTAACCAAAGGTCAATTATTAATTAGTGTTAATAATGCAGATGTTTCTGCGCAACTGGCACAAGTAAATGCAGGTATTACCGAAGCTGAAGCTGCATATACAAATGCAGAAAAAGACTTTAACCGTTTTACTGCCTTATTCCAAGAAAACAGTGCTTCGCAGAAAGAGCTAGATGATATTACCGCCAATTATAATATGGCAAAGGCGAGAGTAGAATCTGCCAAGCAAATGAAAAACGGTGTCAACGCTCAAATGGGCTATGCGAATATTCGTGCTCCATTTAACGGTGTGGTAACCAATAAATTTATAAATGCAGGCGATATGGCAAACCCAGGTATGTCTTTAATGGAAGTAGAATCTCCTGGTAAATACCAAGTACTTGCTATGGTGCCTGAATCTGAAATTCTTGCTGTTAAAAATGATACTGAAGTTAGCGTACAGATCAAAGCTTTGAATAAAAGTATAAAAGGAAAAGTTACCGAAGTAAGTACTTCTTCTAAGAACACAGGTGGTCAATACTTGGTAAAGGTCATTTTAGATAAAACAGATGTACAAATACTTTCTGGCATGTACGCTACCGTACAATTTCCTATTGCACGTAAGACAACAAGTTCTGCTGTAATGATTCCGGTAGAAGCTATAGTTAAGAAAGGTCAACTATCTGGTATTTATACGGTTAGCCAAAGCAATACTGCCTTATTACGTTGGTTACGACTGGGAAGAACTTTTGGTGATCAAGTTGAAGTATTATCTGGCTTATCGGCAGACGAGCAATATATAGTTTCTGCCGAAGGAAAATTATTTAACGGCGCCAAAATCTCAAATCAATAAACGAGTCTGGGTTAGGGATTGTAGCGGATACCCCACAGGCATTTTTATGCCGAGGAGTAAGAGCGAAAAGCCCGACCGCCTGTCTTTTACAGGTGGGAACACACAAATAAAATTAAGAAATAATGAAGGAAGGTTTAGCTGGTAAAATTGCCAAATTATTTATAGGCAGTAAGTTAACGGTACTTTTAATGATTGTATTCATGGTCATTGGGGTGTACAGTTCGTTTTTGATTCCAAGGGAAGAAGAACCACAAATAGATGTGCCTATGGCAGACATTTTTGTAGGCTACCCTGGCGCGAGTCCCGAAGAAGTAGAATCGCGGGTAATCAAACCTTTAGAGAAATTAATTTCTAACATCAAAGGTGTAGAGTATGTGTATTCAACATCTATGAAAGAACAAGGTATGGTCATCGTTCAGTTTTATGTGGGCGAAGATATAGAGCGTTCTTTTGTAAAACTATACAACGAAATTAATAAGCATATGGATATTATGCCGCAAGGCGTAACCTTTCCGTTAGTAAAAACCCGTGCTATTGATGATGTACCTATGCTGGGACTTACCCTATGGAGCGAAAACTATGATGGGTATCAGTTAAGCCAAATGGCTCAAGAACTAGAAGGTGAAATCAAGAAAGTAAATGATGTTGCCATTACTCATAAAATAGGAAATCAAGACCGTCAATTACGCGTGGTTCTAGATAAAGACAAACTAGCCGCTAGCGGATTGGATTTCTTATCTGTTTCTGAAATGATAAAGGCGAATAATGCCCAATTGAGTTCTGGTAGTTTTGATAAAAATGATACGGAGTTCTTAGTGAATACAGGTAATTTTTTGGCATCGGTTACTGATGTTGAAAATCTTGTAGTTGGTGTTCAACAAAATCAACCTATTTATTTAAAGCAAATTGCCAGCATTATCGACGGACCAGAAATTCCTCAAAGTTATGTTTCATTAGGTTTTGGTCAAGCAAGCGATAAGGTCTCAGATTACAAATCTGAATACCCTGCCGTTACTATATCGGTAGCAAAAAGAAAAGGTGCAGATGCAATGAAAATTGCCGACATCGTTATTGATAAAGTTGAACACTTACGTACTACGTTGATTCCTGATGATGTTCATGTAGAAATCACCAGAAATTATGGTGAAACGGCATCCCACAAAGTGTCTGAACTTTTATTACACTTAATAGGTTCTATAATTGCGGTAACTTTAGTTGTGATGCTGGCTATGGGCTGGCGTGGTGGCTTGGTAGTATTCTTGTCGGTGCCTATTACGTTTGCCTTAACATTGTTAAGCTATTATATGCTTGATTATACATTGAACAGAATTACATTATTTGCTTTAGTTTTTGTGACAGGCATTGTGGTAGATGATTCCATTATTATAGCCGAGAATATGCACCGGCATTTTAAAATGAAGCGCCTACCCTTTAAACAGGCAGCCCTCTATGCAATTAACGAAGTTGGTAATCCTACCATCTTGGCAACATTTACTGTAATTGCCTCTGTACTACCAATGGCATTCGTATCTGGACTTATGGGACCATATATGGCACCTATGCCAATTGGAGCTTCTATTGCCATGATTTTATCACTTTTTGTAGCATTGACAATAACGCCTTATTTAGGGTATATTTTCTTGAGAGAAAAAGGTAAAAAAGGCGAAGTAGAAAAGGTAGAGAAACCATTGGAGGAAACCTATATCTACAAAATTTACAACAAATATGAACGTCCACTAATTGAAAACAAAAGCAAACGTTGGTTGTTTTTAGGACTGACATTTTTAATGCTAATGGGATCAATGGTATTGTTTTTTACCAAATCTGTAGCTGTTAAAATGTTGCCTTTTGATAACAAAAACGAGTTTCAAGTGGTTATTGATATGCCAGAAGGTACTACCCTTGAGCGTACAGGTGTAGTTGCTCAAGAAATTGCTCAATATCTTTCTACTAGACCAGAGGTTGTTAATTATCAAAACTATGTGGGTACCTCTGCCCCTATTACCTTTAACGGATTGGTACGTCATTATGATTTACGTGGTGGTAGTAATATGGCAGATATTCAAGTAAACCTTATTGATAAAGACGAACGTTCTGCTCAAAGTCATGATATTGCGAGTTTACTGAGACCAGATATCCAAAAAATAGCCGCTAAATACAATGCCAATGTTAAGTTAGTTGAGGTTCCGCCAGGACCTCCTGTACTTTCTACGATTGTAGCAGAAGTATACGGACCTGATTATGAGGAACAGATTAAAATTGCGAATAGTGTAAAAGATATCTTGAAAAACACTGATGATGTTGTAGATATCGACTGGCTTGTGGAAGCTGACCAAACGGAATATAAATTTGAAATTAACAAAGAGAAAGCAATGCTTTATGGCGTGGCGCCACAACAAATTGCCTATACCATGAATATGGCTTTATCTAATAGAGCAATCACAAATTTATATGATGAGAATGCAATAGACCAAGTTGGTTTGGTACTGGCTTTAGATGAAAAAGAAAAATCGACTATTACAGATATTTCACAACTGAAAATTACCTCTAAACAAGGTAACATGGTTCCTATTGCCGATTTAGTAGATATTAAAGAAACCATAAGCGCAAAGAGCATTTACCGTAAGAACCAAAAGCGTGTTGTATATGTAATGGCAGATATGGCCGGAGAATTGGAGAGTCCCGCATACGCAATATTAGGTATGGAAGAAAAGCTTAAAGAAATTGCGCTACCAAAAGGATATCAAATTACCGAAATGTACTTAGGTCAACCTGAGTTTGAAGATGACTATACCGTTAAATGGGATGGCGAATGGCAAATTACTCTAGAAGTATTTCGTGATTTAGGTATTGCCTTTATGGGAGCTATCATCTTAATTTATATTTTGATCGTAGGATGGTTTCAAAACTTTAAAGCACCTATAGTAATGATGGTTGCAATACCATTATCTCTAATAGGAATCATTTTAGGTCACTGGATCATGGGAGCATTTTTTACCGCTACTTCTTTTATTGGTATGATTGCCCTTGCAGGTATTATGGTGCGGAATTCGGTACTACTTATAGATTTCATTAATCTTCGTTTAGCCGAAGGTGTGCCCATAAAGCAAGCTGCTATTGAAGCTGGTGCGGTAAGAACAACTCCTATTTTATTAACTGCCGGCACCGTGGTAATTGGCGCTTTCGTAATCTTATTCGATCCAATTTTTCAAGGTCTGGCTATCTCTTTAATGGGCGGTACTATTGTATCTACAGTTCTTACATTATTGGTGGTACCATTGGTGTATTATATGATCGAAAAGAAAAACTATCCAGAAACGGATAACCAAGAAATTAATAAATAGAAAATAGGATTCAACAGCGCAACTTTTGTGCTGTTGATTCTTCTAAAAATAGAACAACATGTTAAACACATATTTTAGAGTTATAGTAGGTACAATGGTTTTATTAAGTGTTGTATTAGCTGTTTATGTAGATATAAACTGGTTATGGTTTACAGTATTTATAGGTGTAAATATTATACAGTCGGCTTTTACGAAATGGTGCTTATTAGAGACAATTCTTAAAAAATTCGGAATTAAAAATTAGTAGTAGTATTATTTCATGTGCTGTAAAATGTGATTAGTACTTTGTTAAAGTTGCTATGCACGTTTTATTTTAAAAAAAATAAAACGCAAGTGAACATCTTCTCATAACATACCACATTTCAGAATTTTACACTGACTAAACCTTATATCGCACTAAGGTTTCTTTTCAAAAAATAGTAATTCATTTTAGTTAATGTCATTCTTATGTAACCTAAGTTACATAAGAATGATTTTCTTTGCGTTTTCTTTAGCGGTTTTGAACTTGAATTAAATTGAGTATGAATTTACTATATGATCCATGGCCATGGTATGTGGCCGGACCTTTAATTGCCCTCACGATGTTTGTTTTGCTTTTTATCGGTAAAAAATTTGGAATGTCATCAAACCTTAGAACCATGTGTTCTATTGGTGGTGCAGGCAAATACTCCGATTTCTTTAAGTTCGATTGGAAGTCACAACGGTGGAATTTAGTTGTTGTGATTGGTGCCATTATTGGCGGCTTTATCGCTTCTCAATTTATGTCTAATAACAAGGTTATTATAAACCCTGATGTTGCTCAACAACTTACAACTGATTACGGAATTGAAAGTGCCGGTGAAGCATATTTACCAACTGAACTTTTTGCAACAGAAAACCTTAGCGACCCTTTTGTGTTGGCTGTTTTAATTATTGGAGGATTCTTAGTGGGCTTTGGAGCTCGTTACGCCGGTGGTTGTACCAGTGGGCATGCCATATCTGGATTAAGTAATTTACAGTTGCCTTCCCTAATTGCCGTTATCGGTTTCTTTATTGGTGGTCTAGTTATGATTCACCTTTTATTCCCTCTAATATTCAGTTAAAATGAAATATATAAGTTATTTAACCATAGGTATCTTTTTCGGTATCATCATGTATAAATCTGAAGCCGCATCGTGGTTTCGTATTTATGAAATGTTTCAGTTTGGGTCTTTCCATATGTATGGGATTATAGGTTCTGCCCTTGTTATCGGAGTAATCGGTGTGCAAATCATCAAAAAATATAAGATAAAAGCGATTGGTGGTAATGAAATGAATTTACACCCTAAAACTAAAAGTGTTGCCCGTTATTTAATTGGTGGTATTATTTTCGGATTAGGTTGGGCATTGGCTGGTGCTTGCCCCGGACCAATGTATGTACTTGTAGGTGCTGGATACTACTCTATTCTGGTTGTTATTGGCGGAGCTCTTTTAGGTACTTTCGTTTACGGATTGGTAAAAAATAAATTACCCCACTAACTTAATAAAGTGGTTCAGCCTTCGGCGGATAGTTTTGGTGAAAGCCATAACCACCCTACCCCTAATAGAAAGAGGATATAAAATACTAGTAGAGAAACAGGACGGTCCACAACAACCTTCCTGTTTTTTAGAATTTCTTTTCCGAATTGATTTTTATTTGCTGCTATGTTCGCGATACTTTTTAAAGCCTTCCAATCTTTATGTTCAAAAACATAGTATGAAAAGTTCGTACTATCATTTTCAACTTGTAATGAATTCCACCCTGTTTTCTTCGGATAAACAGTACCTGAATAGTGACTAGGCAGCAATGAATTTTGAACAAGCGACACTGAAATACTATCTTCATTTATAATACCGTACTCCTCTAAATTTGTTCGAATCTCAAAATGAAATGGCTCGTCTATTTTAAGAAATTTCGTATTGGATTGCCATGAAACTGCCTGCCCTTTCTTCTTTGCTATCTTATCTAAAATAGTGGTCCAAATACCATGATATACTTCACTTTTACCATTCAACAAAAACTGATAACTATTTAATAATGTGGTAATTGCAATTTTACCATTTCCTATTTGTCTATACGCTGCCAAGTTTGATGTTCCACCTAAATGAATTGGCTCTACTAATAATTGTTCATTAAACTGATACGGGTACTTTTCTGTTTCTGCGGCATAAACTGGTAATTTCACAGTGTTCATCCTATCACGTCTAAATTTAAAATAAGCATCGCTGCTTCGGCTATTAAAAAGAAAATCACTTGGTTGAATAAATAGTCCTAAACCTTGTTCTTTAATACTTGATTCAAACCTTTTTCTAATCGTATTTCCAAGACCCGTATAAGTTTCAGCATCAACAATTACAATATCAAAATTTTTAAGGGTCTCTTTGGTAAACTGATATATTGGTCGCGTAGGCGTATTGAAATATTCAAACTTATATTTCCCTTTTGTCAACTGACTTCTAACAATAACCTCATGACCAGATTCAGCCAAGAAATTCTTTAAGTATTTGGTCTCAAACGTGGGGAAGGTATTTAAAATCAAAACCCGTAACGGTTCTTTTCTCATCACCTCTATAGGTAGCGGATTCGTTTCTAAAACAACGCCTGTGCTATCTTTAACAGCTAATTGATAGATATACGACCCAGCTACTTTTGGGCGAGTCTTTAGGTTAAAATCTGCATTCTTATCTTCAGTGAACTGAATAGAGTCTAACCCGTTATTCCTTGAATCTTGTAGTACTAAAAATGATTTTTCAATTGGTTGAGAATAACTACCAGAAACCATTAATTCTTCACCTATTACAAGCTGTTCCGTATAGTTCAATTGTGTTACTCCCATTGGAGCAGCATTAGGAATGTAGGTAGTTGGTAGACTATCGAACAAATAAAAATCATACGGCTCAATACCATCACCAAGTACAATAACATTGGTAAGTGAATCGAGCTCTTTACGAATCGATTTTTTAGGATTATAATCTAAAACCTTTATTCCCTCATAACGGTTTAAAAGACTGTCTTTTATTATCTCATCAAAATTATTGGTCAAAACTACTGCCTGACTATCATTAATTTCCACCTTTTTTGTAGGCTCTAGAATTAACATAACCAATGCCAAGATGGTTATTAAAGCTACAATAGTATTTACGACAAACCGACCACTACGCTTGGTTTTCCATTCTTTCCAAACATAGCTATTAAAAACTACTAATCCGCCAAGTAAGATGGGGATCATGAGCTCTTTTTGCATAAATGAGAATCCATCAATCATACACCTGTAATTGTTTTAGAAATAATGAATTGATTTCATCTGTATACTCTTTTTTAGCACCAGGTACTTGTGGTGTTTTCGGTAAGGCTGCTAATAATCCTTTTTGTACGAATTTATAATTAGCCATTGTTCGCTCCGTATTATTCTCAATTCCTTTTAAGCCCTGTAACACTCGTAAATACTTACTTGGGCTAACTATAGCCAATTGAGCCAATTCATTGCCTGTAGCTGCAAAAAGGGTATTATCAGCCTCATTAAAAGTGCTTTCTTGCTGAATAAACTGTTCTAAGCGAGCAACTGCATTCTCAAGTGCTTCAAAAGGATTTTCTACCTCTTTGGTTTCAATCTTTCGATAATTCTCTATATCCTTTATTTTACCGGTAAGTCTGCTGTCTTCTTTAATTGGTGGTGGATCAAAACCTATTCTGTGTACATAAATACGGGCACTATTCTTTATTTCTTGAATGTATTTTAAAGCTTCATATTGAAATGGCAATGACTTTTCTGGCTCGTTTAATCGTAGGTGTAATTCGGCATCCCACATAATGCTTAATGCCTTTCGCAATTTTGTTTTCAAAGATTCTTCAAACAGAGTAGACTCCTCAGGATCATCATGATTATGAAGATAGTCGTGTAATGGATCTTCTGCTTCTTCGGTATCATTTTCTTCATGATGTTCATGCTTTTCTACCAGATTATGCTCATTATCACCATCATGGTCATGCATGAATTCTTTTATTACATTTTCTTGATCTTCAGCATGATCATGGTCCTCACCTTCTTCTTCACTTTCGATCTCTTCTGGAGCTTCTTCCATTTCAGATTCATCGCCCATAAACTGACCATATTTTAAGCGCAACGCTTTTTGGTCAAACCCCAGTTCATTACTTCTCGACTTAAATTCGGTAATCGTAATGCTCGGTTTATCTTTTATCAACTTCTCGGTATCGATAATCAACTGGCGCTGACTTCTAAAATAATCGGGCATTTGGTCTACTCCCAAAGTCCCTTCTACGCCATATTGCTCGCTCACCGTATCTTTTATAACTGCAAAATAAGTTTCGCTACGCGCAACATTTCGTTTGGGTTGTTTTTCATCAAAGGCTTCAATATAAAAATAGAGCTCGTCACCTAATTCCATTTTTAAGGCATTTAAATCTAATGTTTTCATAGCCCTAACCGATTTCACACCTTTCGAAATAGTTTCATTGAATTTTAATTTCTCTTCTCTGAACTTCACCGATTCTCCCGATCCCTTACTTACGGTTGCTATGATATAGGCTTCGTCAATTCCGTAATCATCAGTAATTGTACTTTGTAGTTCGACAACCTTTTTATCTGAAAAATCAAAATAGGTATATTGTTCTAATCCTAAAATCTCTATTTCTGGCGGATTATCGGGTATTACTTCCAACGAGAATAAATCTGATGTAAATTCAATACCGTCTTCACTCTTGAATTTAAAACTATAAAAACCCGATGCTGATAATACTTGCTTAATACGATACCCCTTTTCGCCTTTTTGCAACGGAATTAGTTCCCCCATGCGGTCTAGGTAGACTTCTTTAACAGGATTATCAAATTCCAACAGCCACTGAACCGTAGCACCAGCAATCGTCTTTATGTTTGGGTCACTTACAGCAATTGTACCTTTTCGGGTATAGGATGGATAAGTAACACTAATATCTTGACTAGAAATTTTTGGAATGATGGACTTCTCACTAATACTATCTGTTGCTATAAACTGAATTTGTGTTTCGTTAGTAGCATTCCCTAAAACGCTTTCTACGCTTTTAAACAAATCTAATTGTTGAACAACAATACCAAGCAAGACCAACCCTAGCGTAATCAGTAGCGCCTGTTTTAATTTATTAGGCGGATGAATAGCACCTAACCTTTTGCTAAGCTCTTCTGATACTTTATAGCGTTGTAGCTTGGCAAGATTTGACAATGAATCTTCTGGTTGCAACAATAAGCCTGTACTAAACGATGCTTCATCTACATGTGCATCTATATAAGTGCCCGTGGTAGCTAAATTTTGTTTCCAAGGCTTATGTATAAAAAGCACTACGACTACCGCAACTACAAAGCTTAAAACGCCAAGCCATAGATTTTTTGATACTAAATAGAAAAGAACGGCAATGCCAACTGCATACAAGGCAGCTTCTGCGTATGACAAGATTTGCCAGCGCCTGTGAAATTTCATCAAGTGTAGTTTACCTGATTCCATTACTGTTTTCGTTTATATGCTACAAAGCGTTCTACAATCAATAATACTAGCAGAACAATCCACAAATACGGATTCAGACTCCAGCTGACTTGGTGGGTTTTAGATGTGCCACTTTCTATAAAATTAGTTTCTAAATCTACTTCCATAACCGAGCGAATATCAGCATTAGCTTGTAGTTCACGTAGCTCTTCATCGACATCTAAAATGCTTAGTAGATTCTCTGTTAATCGCCCAGATAAGGCATTTTCTGTGGTTATTCTTTCTGTTATATAAAATGTATTTTCATTTTCATCATTTGTTATAAGTGAATTAGCAATGGAATCATTTTTAAATACAAGTGTCTTTCGAGCTGTAACTGGAGCAGGCTTAGTACTTAACCAAATCATTAAATCC
This sequence comes from Maribacter sp. 1_MG-2023, assembly GCF_030547005.1. GTDB lineage: Bacteria > Bacteroidota > Bacteroidia > Flavobacteriales > Flavobacteriaceae > Maribacter. Next base: position 57,290 of record NZ_JAUOPN010000010.1, read on the forward strand.
GCTTCCTTATTCTCCAATAGTTCGCTATCTAAAAAACTTTCGACTTTTATTTCTCTATTTAAGTAAGTCGATAAAGCTGCCAATGCTGCTTCAATATACCTTTTATCTGTACTTAGACTATCGGTATACACCAAAGAAACTTCTAAAGCAGATTGTTGAATTAAAGGAATTTTTACTGAACTTGAACTTGAACTTGAACTTGAACTTGAAACCTGTAAACTATCACCATTTGATGTTAGTTGGTATGCATCACCTAGCTCAATAGTCTTCGTTGCTATTTTTGAAACTACCGGACTGTTATTGGCTGTAAATAAAGCTATATTTTTTTCTTTCTGATATGCTAGTAAAGGCTTTTCAAGATTTTGAGCCGAATCCAAAACTATCCAATTGATATCATGATTGGTTTCTGGTCTAGCTCCTTTTAATCCTTTTGTATATCCATGGGTAAAAACAATAATACTATCAGTTTTCAATTCATTCATTTCTGATGCTAATGACCAGTAATCTGCACTTCTAAAATCTTGTGAATTGGCATATTCAATATCGTTTTCAGGCAAGCCTGATTGTAAAAGCCTTATATCTTGATCTGCCTGTAAATCAATAAAACGAGCCATGAAATTTTCATTCCGGGCTAATTCAGGTTCAATAATATAGGTCAGTTTGCTGTTGTTCACCTTTGATTTCCATTGCGGTTTTGCAATGACCAAAGTAATCAGGGAAATAATTGCCATACGCAGTAGCAACAACCACCATTCGTTTAATTGAATACTACTAGATTGTCTTGATTTTGATTCTGATAGCAGTTGAACACTACCGATTTTTATAGTTTTCGCTTCCTTCTTACTCCATAAATGGATAGCTATAGGAACTAAAAGTCCCAATAAAGCCCATAAATACAAAGGTTCTGCGAATGACATATTAACCGAGTCTTTTACGTTGTTTTAAAAATAATAGTAATGCTTCACCCAAGTGTGCATCCATACGAAAGACATGGTGATCAATGCCGTTTGAAAGTAATTCGTCCTTAATTTTTTTCAATCTACTTTCTAAAGCAGCCAAATATTCTGTTTTAGCTTTTTCGGTATCTACTTTTACTCGTGCCCCTGTTTCCCAATCTTCAAAAGTGATGTTTGGACCGTAATTAAAATCCATTTCAGCTGATCCCATAATTTGAAGTACGATCACTTCATTTCTTGCTGATTTTAATCCTTTGATAAACTTTGAAATCTCATCACCTGTTTCATACATATCGGTCAAAAAGAAAATCAATTCTTTACCGCCTCTATTCGGTATGCGTTTATTTGAAATATGTGTTTCTGGCCATTTACCAGAATTAGAAAGATTAATTAATTCTAGCAGCAATCTGTTGTAATGTTTTTTATCTGCGTTGGGGTAAATACTGACCACATCATTTTCATTTAAGGCAAAAAGACCAACAGAATCTCCTTGCTTATGAGCCATATATGCTAGTGTAGCCACCAAGAGACGTACAAAATCAACTTTCGACAAGTCCTTTTCTTTGTGCAGCATTGAAGCACTGGCATCTACAATAAACTTAATAGTCACCTGACTTTCTATCTCTGACTGTTTAATGTAATACCTGCCCGAACGTGCCAACATTTTCCAATCTAACAAACGTAAATCATCCCCAGGTTGATAACCACGGTATTGACTAAACTCCATACCCGGCCCCACACTGGCACTTTTATTTAAACCAGACGTAAAACCCTCGACCACAATTCGTGATATCAAGGAAAGTCCCTCAACTGTATTGATGACCTCTGGTTTTAATAAATCTTGATAGTCCTGTATTGCCATGTACTCGATAATAGAGAGTTCGTTACTTGCCTTTTATTTCTATAGCATTCAATAAATGTGATGCTACTTTATCTGAAGTTATGCCTTCTGCCTCTGCTCTAAAGTTGACCAAAACTCTATGGCGAAGCACTGGTAACGCTACACTTTTAATATCGTCTAACGTAACCGATAACCGACCTGATAACAATGCATTAGCCTTTGCCGTTAAGATCATTGCTTGACCTGCACGCGGACCTGCACCCCAGTCTACCCAATCTTTAACATAAGAATCTGTTGTGGTTTCCGGTCGCGTAGCACGAATCATATCACTCACAAAACTGATCAGTGCATCGCTTATAGAAACTTCACGTACTAACTGTTGTAACCGTACGATATCATCACCAGAAATTACCTTGTTCAGCTTCTTTTTTATACCACCCGTAGTTGCCTTTAAAATGGTTTCCTCATCTTTCTGAGTAGGATATCCAATTTTTATATAAAGTAAAAAACGATCCTGCTGCGCTTCCGGCAAAACAAAGGTTCCCGATTGTTCTATAGGGTTTTGTGTTGCTAGAATGAAGAACGGCTTATCTAAGGGATACGTTTTATCTCCGTAAGTAACCTCAAATTCTTGCATTGCTTCCAATAATGCCGCCTGAGTTTTTGGCGGTGTACGGTTTATTTCATCCGCTAGTATAATATTAGAAAATATAGGTCCTTTATTGAACTTAAAGAACTTTTTACCTGTGGTATGATCTTCCTCCAATATCTCGGTCCCGATAATATCCGAAGGCATTAAATCGGGCGTAAACTGTATCCTTTTAAACTTTAAATCGATTGCATTTGCCAAAGTTCTGATCATTAAGGTTTTTGCCAAACCGGGTACTCCTTCTAACAAAGCATGACCACCGGCTAAAAACGTAATCAATAATTGCGATACGGTTTCTTCTTGACCTATAATCACCTTTCCTATTTCTTGCCTTAAAGCATTCAATTTACCGGAAAGCATTTCCACCTCATCTGCAATACGTTGTAATTCTTTATCCATTCAAAAATGTGTTTATGAGGTTAGGGCGTACATGACGATGTTTACCCCAAACCGTGTATTGTCTATTTTATACCAACGTTTATTTCTAAAATCATAATCCCATTCGCAGCCGTAATCTTTATTACTGTACAACACCCCTATTCTTCCATTGATGACAATTGCCTTTAAATAATCATGCACCAAATCATCTCCCCAGCCGTTCAGCTCTTGTGATGTGGTTGGTGGTCCATCTTCAAAGTCAAAGAATATGGTATAGATTTCGTGGTCGTTGGGTATTTTTTTTAATGCGGACGAACCAAATATTTCTTCCATTTGCCTTTCAAAAGATTTAGCGAACAATCCGTCTATATCATGATTGCAATCATCTGCGAAAACGAAGCCTCCGTTACGCACATATTTCTCAAAATTCTCTTGTTCCTTTTTAGTGAACTCCACCAATTTATGTCCTGAGATATAGCAAAACGGACTCTTAAAAATATCATCGCTCGCTAGTGTGATTATCTTTTCTTGGGTGTCTACTTTCAAGGTGGTGTACTCTACCAATGAATTCAACAAATTAGAAGGCATACGTTGATCCACATCCCAATCGCCGGACTCATACTGTAATCTCGTGAAGAAAAATTCGTTGCTCAAGGGCAATTGATTTGTGTTTTTATTCCGATAGAAAAAAGAAAAAACTGGTTGTCGTGACGAGTCACAAACAACCAGTTTAGATATTCATAATATCATTTATACGGCATCTGAAAGACTGGTGAACGTAAAGTCACGAACCTTCATATATGGTATTAAATTACCATTGATACGTACTTGTTGCCCAAGGGTTTCCAAATTGTTTAACATGATGATCGGACTCTCATTAAACCTGAAGTTTTTTACAGGATATTTAATTTCCCCGTTCTCGATGTAAAAAGTTCCATCCCTTGTAAGTCCCGTATATAATAAGGTCTGTGGGTCAACACTACGTATGTACCATAAACGTGTTACCAGAATTCCCTTTTTGGTACTCTTTATCAATTCTTCTAAACTTGCATCACCACCGGTCATAATCGCATTCGACGGAAAAGGAACTGGCTCAACACCTTTCTCTTTCGCCCAGAAACGATCATAAGCCAAGTTTTTAACAACTCCGTTTTCAATCCAGCTTGTCTTTTTTATAGCTTGCCCTTCGCTGTTCCAAGTTGCTGTAGGCACTTCCGGATTCAATGGATCTGAATAAATATTAACGCGTTCGTCAACTATTTTCTCGCCAATTTTATTTTTACCATCTGGTGCAGACATAAAGCTTCTACCTTCATCTGCAGAACGTGCATTTAATGATCTAAACATATTACGCAACAAATCTGCCGAGGCAGCCGGTTCTAATATTACTGTATATTTACCTGGCTCTATTGCTTTTGCTTCTCTAGATAATACTGCCTTGTCTATTGCGGTTTTTGCAGCTTCATCAGCATCGAACTTATCAACATCGTTAAAATCTCTTTTAACCCAACCAGAACCAGTACCGTCATTGGTACGCATGGTTACCGTAAAATCGACATCTGTAGTTTGGTTGTAAGCGAACAATCCCTTAGAATTGATCATTGCGCTGAAACCAGCGGAATCATTTAAAAAACCTGCTGCAGTAACATCTTTTGCATCTGCAGGAACAATACTGCTGCTCGCTACTTCTGCTCTATATTCCGGAGTTACATTGGCAGTTGATTCACTATATGTAATTGCTTCATCATACATTTGCGGACCTAAAGGCTCCATAAACTCAGGATTCTCAGGAGATAATTGCGCCAATTCCTCGGCTCTTCTTACTACCTTTTCTAATGATGCGTCATCGAATTCATCTATAGTTGCCGTACCTGATTTTTTACCAAAACTAGATTGTACCGCCAAACTTTGATTAGAACTGTACCCAGATGTAGATACCGTATTTCGTGCATATCTTATATTACCGCTGTTATAACCGCTTAAATTTATCTCGCAGGTATCGGCTTTGGAAAAGCTCAATGCTTTCTCCAATATTTTTCTTGCTTCTTCTTTTGTATAAATTGCCATTGTTGTTCTTTTTTGAGTGAAACAATTAAATGTTTCTACCAGTGTTAATTACGTTTACATCATTGAACCTGGCAGTAGAACTACCATGAGATACTGCGCTCACCTGTGAAGGCTGCCCTTTACCATCGAAGAATGTACCGAACAAACGGTAATCATCTTTATCGCAAATCTTAACACATGAATTCCAAAACTCTTGGGTGTTACTTTGGTATGCTACATCTTCTAACATACCAACGATTTCTCCATTTTTAATTTCATAAAAAACAGTACCACCAAACTGAAAATTGTAACGTTGCTGATCTATTGAATATGATCCACGACCCGCTATATAAATACCTTTCTCTACATCTTTGATCATTTCAGATATAGAATACTTCTCTTTACCCGGCTCTAAAGAAACATTAGGCATACGCTGAAACTGAACATCGTCCCAGCTTTGTGCGTAGCAACAACCGTGAGATTCCTCTTCTCCGATCATATGTGCTTGGTCACGTATAGCTTGGAAATTTGTCAATACTCCGTTACGTACCAAATCCCACTTCTTGGCTTTCACTCCTTCATCATCATACCCAACAGCGCCTAATGAACCAACTTGGGTCTTATCCGCAACAAGGTTTACAATATCGCTACCGTATTTAAAATTGCCCGATTTCAACTTATCTAAAGAGGCGAAACTAGTACCGGCATAATTTGCTTCGTAGCCTAATACTCTATCTAATTCTAATGGGTGACCTACAGATTCGTGAATAGTCAATCCAAGGTGATTGGGTTCTAATACCAAATCATATTTACCGGCATCAACAGATTTTGCCGTTAGTTTTTCTTTAGCTTGTTTCGCTGCCATAGTAGCATCTTCTACCATGTCATAACTATTTCTGTATAAACGTAACCCTGCAGGACCTTCAAGTTTTTCAGATTCTAATCCGTCTAAATACTCATACCCCATACCTACGGGTGCACTCATATTCTCTCTAGTCTTAAAAGTACCCGCAGCCTTATCAACAGCAGTTACCCTTAATGTTGGCCACAAGCGGTGTATATCTTGATCTATATAAGAACCATCGGTAGATGCAAAATACTTTTGCTCGTTAACCATGAATAAAGCGGAATTCACAAAGTTTGCTCCGTTATCCAAAGCGGCTGCATTTGCGCTTAATAAAAGGTCTACCTTTTCTGAAACAGGTACTTCTTTAAAGTCTTTCTTGATCGGTGTTTTCCAAAAAACTTCTCCGTAAGCATTTACGGGAGCCAATTTTACCGGCTCTTTTTGAATTTTAGAATTTGCCTTGGCGATTGCAACGGCTTGTTCAGTTGCTTTTTTAATACCGTCTTCGGTAACGCTATTGGTTGAGGCAAAACCCCAAGTTCCATTAGCAATAACACGAATACCGATACCGAAAGATTCTGTATTTACTACATTCTGTACTTTATCTTCCCTAGTGAATACATATTGGTTAAGGTACCTACCAATTCTGGTATCTGCATATGTTGCTCCTAAAGATTTGGCTGTGTTCAATGCCACATCTGCCATTCTCTTTTTTACCAAGGTATCCATACCAGGTTCTAGTAAAGCCTCCGTGGGGATGTCATTTCCTAGCAATAATGATGGCATCATTAGTGCTCCGGCACCCAACCCGGCGTACTGTACAAAATCTCTTCTTTTCATGTGTTAGTTTTAAATTGGTTCTTTATAATCGAATATGCAACCCCAAAGAATAACATATATAGTGAGTTCATTATGTATAGTTTTGGTTCTCGTTTTGTAAAATGAAAACCAAAAATTTACTAGGAAGATGAGAAGCTTATACTACACCATAAATTCTAGCCCTCTAAAAATAGACAGGGTTTTGTAACAATTATGTTAACCTTAACATAAAATATAACGGAAAGTGATGTTTTTGGGAATAATGGAAAAATAGGAGGGTGATTTTCTATTCTTCGGAAGGATTGGAGATTGAAATATCTTTTTGACTATTGTTAAAATCTAAAAATTTTTTCCGATTTTCAAAGAATAGTGTGGAATGGTATCTCCATTTGTATCTGTTTGAGTTGCTGCTACAATCCCCAGAAAATATGAATTTGCAATTTCATAACTATAATGTAAACGTAAAGAACCACCAAAAGCAAAAGTACGCCCTGGTTCCAATCTAGTAATATCCCTAACAGGAATCGGTAAGTTTGTAGCTGCAGGATACAGTGTTATATAAAAATCACTTAGAGAAGTAGCTTGATACCTAAACACTGAAAGAATAGTTGCACCAAGTTTGTGTCTATTCATTTCAATAAAGTTATACCTAAACCCCAAAACCAATTGATATCCTGCAGTTACGGTATGTAGAGAGCCATCATACACATTACCTTCGAATCTTTATAAGTCAATAAATAATCTGGAGTATCATTCAAGGTACCTTCAAAACCTAGTTGCCAATATGATTTTTTGGATAGTTCTTGTCCATAATTAAAGCCATAATGATAGCCAGGTATATCTGCCGAACCATGAACACTTCTACCAAACATGAATTCTAAATAAGAGTCATCGTTATTCTGAGAATAGATAGATAAAGTGGTAAGTAAAGTAAAGATGAAGAATAAAATATTTTTCTGCAAATCCATATTTTAAGAGTTGACCAAAAATAATTATGTTTCAACAATTTATTCCCAAGGATGTTCTTCGAAAAGTGGAGGGTTTTATGCTATAATTTAGAAAGTACTAACAGACTATCTATGCATCCTATCTATGCATCCTATCTAAAATCTCCATAATCTCGGTTTTCTTTCGGACTGATACTGGAACATTCTCTCCATTTTTCAACATTAAATAACCGCCATCGGTTTTTATATAGGCGCTGATGCATTGAAGGTTTACTAAATGACTTTGGTGTACACGCACAAAATCGTGACTACTTAAAAGGTCTGCAAAGTACTTTAAGGTCTTTGTTACGAATATCTTACGTTTGTCTTGAAGATGAAAAATGGTGTTGTTACTATCAGATTCGCACCGAATAATGTCATCTAAGCTGACAATGATAATTTGATCTAGTGTATGTAACGATATTTTATTTGGTTTTTTCTCTGGTGCAGAAATAGTCTCTTTTAAAATCTGTAAACGTTCTTTATTTGGCTGCAATTGCTCTTTTGCTCTAGATATAGCTAAGCTCAAATCTTCATTAGCATATGGTTTTAATACATAGTCGATTGCTGCAAACTTGAAAGCACGTATCGCAAATTCATCACTGGCTGTTACAAATATGATTTTAGACTTCAGGTCTGGGAAAATCTCTAAAATATCAAAGCCCGTACCATCTCCCAACATAATATCCAAGAACAGAATATCGGGCTGATTTTTGCGTAGCACTTTTGCGGCTTCCACTACACTCTGTGCCGTGGCGATAATTTCAATCTCTGGATGCTGGGTCTCAATATCCTTTTTTAAAAGGGTCATGGCATCGATCATGTCTTCTACTATTATCGCTGTATGCATAGGTCTTTAATAATCTGTTAGTAAAGGTATTTTAAAGGTAATCTTGGTACCATCAATATTACCGTCTTCATTTTTAATTTCACTGATATGCAGGGTATTGGTACCTACAATTGATTCTAGTCTTTCTTTGGTAACGGTCAATGCCATAGATTGATGGTCTGTTTTTGGCTTTTCGCTTTGCGATTTAAAAATACCTAATCCGTTATCAATAATACTACATTGTAAATGGGTCTCGCTAGTACTAAAACCTATCTCAAGCTTACCGGGTTTATTGCCTTTTAAAATACCATGTCTAATGGCATTTTCTACAAATGGCTGAATTAACATTGGCGGAATCAATATCTCTTCGGCATCAGGGTTGGTTTGAACATCAATGGTATACTCAAAAGGTTTCTGTGCCATTAATTGCTCTACTTCTACATAATGCCGCAACGCCTTAATTTCTTGGTCTAAACTTATATGTTCTTTCCTCGAATTCTGTAGTGTTTCTCTCAATAATATGGCAAAGCTATTAATGGTGGTATCCATCTTTTCTGGCTTGTTGCCTGCCATCGCTTTTATCCCATTTAAAACATTGAATATAAAATGCGGATTCATTTGTAATTGCAATGCTTTCTGCTCTAAGGTTAGCAGGTAATTCTGTGTTTTCAATCGTTCTTGCTCCGCTTTGTTCTTTGCTTTTATCTTACGAATGTAAAACCACCCAATACCTAACAATACAACAATTGCCAATGCCAAGACCGACCATTGAAACCAATCTTTTTTGTACAGCGGACTATCGATAAAAAAGCTGAATTTGATAGGATCACTTTCTTGCCATCTGTAATTTCTAGATTGCACTTGAAAAGTATGAGACCCATAAGCCAGACCCGCAAAATTTTGCTTGTTCTCTTTTACCCACGGACTCCATTCTGTATCATCTAGTTTTGTTCTGTACTCAATTTCATTTGGGTGATCCACATCTACCGTTCTGAACGAAAAACCTAATTGCGTCTGCTCTGGAGTTAGTTGTAGTACTTTGTTACTATTTGTCCAGTCTTTTAAAATTAAGGAATCAATATTCTTATACCGCTCCTCTACTGCCGTAAAATAAACTGTTGGTGCTAACGACGCCTTTTTGCTTTCACTAGGCACATGTTTGGTCAATCCGTAAATGGCACCAAACCATAGATTTCCAGAGTCATCTTTATCTACGGCATTTAAGCAGGTTTCTATTCCTAGAAATCCGTCATTTCTACCAAAGTGATAGACGTCTACAATTTCATTATCGGTGTTCAATTCTATCTTATCCACTCCCCTTTCGGAACCTGCCCACATGTACCCTTGGTCATCGAAAATGAGCTGATAGATGTTATTAGAAGATAAATTCTTGTTTCCTTTTAATTGCTGAAAATTTACAAGGTTTGTGCTGTTCGCATACCAAATACCCTTACCCGATGTACCTAAGAAAATAGTACCATCATGAAACAAAATGGTATTAACTGCGGTTTGTTGTTCTAAACCGGTTTCAATACTGGTCACCTTGTTATTTTCTATATACCCTAAATGACCATTTTGTGTAGCGTACCACAACTTACCATCTCGGGCTTTTACCATGCCTTTTATCAGCATATCGGTAATACCATTGCGCTTAGAAAAGGTTTTTCTAACCACTAGGCTGTCATTATCTGAATAGTAATTGAATTTAACAATACCATGGGCATACGTAGCTGCCCAGATATAATCATCTTCGGCAATTACGGTACGCACCCAATCTGAAGGAAAGCCTTTGCTCTCATCAATGATATGATTGGTGGTTCTTTCAACGGAAACGGTATCTATCTGTATTAAAAAGGTTTCGCTTGAAGAGAACACCAAACTGTCCACCATTTTAGTTTCTCGAAATAAAAGCCCTCTATTGTCTGATCCTGCCCAAATATTGCCTTTTGCATCGCTATCGATTGTCTTGATTTTGACATCGAAAAATGTACCCTTACTTGGTAATGATTGAATTCCTGTGGAATCTATTTTTGCTAAACCAGCTTCTGATGTGGAAAACCACAATCCGTCTGCTGTATTATGCACCGCATAAACCCGATTTCCCTTTAGACCTGATCTTTGATTATAGTGCTTAAAGTTATTCTGAAAGTACTTGTAAAATCCGCCACCGGATGTAGCAATCCACAAATTGCCATTATCATCTTTTACTACTTTTCTAATATGCGGAGTTGCTAAACCACTAGCTGTATTCAATTGCTTGACCTCTGCAAATTTATTCGTTTCTACAATAGTAATTCCATCATTGTCAGTCGCTACCCATAACTCATCTGTATTTTGAATTGACATGGAGTTAATACGTGATGGTTCTGGCATTAGAAACCGGTCATCGTTATTATCTTGATCGATGATAAATACACCATCATCAAAAGTAGCCGCAAGAATTTTGTTTTGATGTGCAATAACGGACTTAAAATTATTGACTTCTAATTTTATTTTTTCTGTTGCAGAATCTCTTAATTCATTAAGTTTCCATAAGCCATTATTAGTTGCTAACCAATAGTAATCTCCATCAAAAAGAATGAAATTAATTTCGCTAGAATCTATTTCAGGATTAATAGTAATCTTACTTAATTCTTTATTTTTAGAATAGCTATAGAGTCCCTTTTTAGTACCTACATACAGTACATTTTCAGCATTGTAGAATTCAAGTATTTGTGGGGAATTAAAATTTACGAAGTTGTTCTTTACTTTTATAGAAAGTCCTTTTCTGGTTCCCACAAAAAGCGAGTCATTTGTGGTATATAAGGCATCAATATAATTTGAAAGTAATCCGTCACTTTCATTCCATACCTCAAATGCATTTCCATCAAAATTTGCCAATCCGCCACCTTGGGTTGCCATCCACAGATAACCCATTTCATCTTGTATAATATCATATACTTGAGACTGTGGTAAACCATCTGCAATGGTATATGCTCGTAGCTGGCTATTTTGCGCAGCTACATACATTGTTCCAAAAAAACAAAATACCGATAAGACGTATGTTCTAAGCAGATTCAAATATGTGTTCTATTTTAAGTAATTATCTAACGTTGTTATGCTTATAATATTTGATATAATAAAGGGTCTTGTATGTTTGTGTTTTGGTACTCAGTGGTATCATTAGGCTGCAAAATAGGTGCCAATACGCAGAGTACGGTTGTTTTTCCTTTTATTATTAGTTTATTTCCTTGTACATTACTTCTCCAACGGAATTTTTCTATCGGAATGTTCAATTTAAATAGTACCTCAGCCATTTCTGGAGATTCTGAAATCCAATCCATAATTGCCTCTTTGTCTTCTAAATTAGGAATATCGGTAACAGCATCAAAAGTAAACTCCCAATCTACCGGAATATTAAACTTGAAACTATAGGCTTTACCAAATGAAGACTCTTGCCTCGTCTTTAACGCTTTAAACCAATCGATAGCTACATCAGGATATGCTTGTTTAAACTCCTTTGCAAGATGCGCAGGTCCTTTAGATTCTGCTGTTGGGTAATACGCGTAGTAGGGTTTTGCCAAATAGTGATCTGCATATTTACCGCCGAATACATTAAAATATGAGGACGCCACTACTTGATCTGCTTTAAACGTATTTTTCAATTCTTGAAGTAAGGGTTGATTTTCCCCTAATCCGCACGAATGAAATATGATTTTAGAACTACTAGCAATGTTCTCACAAATCGTTTCTATACTATAATCTTGTATTGCATTTTGTAAAGTGGAAACAGTAATTCGCTCTCCTGTTTTTGTAGTCTTTAAAGACATGCCCAACCAGGCATTGCTATGGCTTACAATGTGTATTTCTTTAAAACGCACTTGATTTTCTCCTACACTATTTAGATAACTTAAAATCTCATCAATAGCATACAAACTATCTACAATTGGCATTCCTTGCTTTTCAAAATACTGCTTGGCATTGCTATAATAGGTGTTATCACCTTCATCAAAACCAGCAATAAAAACAATAGCTTCTTGTACCATTTCTTTTTTGGTAGGTGAAGCAAGTGCCGCCTCCGACTGTTGCGAAAACGGCTTCTTACTACCTAGCATTAGCATACTAACCAATACTATAATTAAACACTTATTCATAATTATTTTTTAAAAGTCTATACTAACTACAGCATCATCCTTAACCTCACGAACTTGTTCTTTATTAGTCAACTTAGAGCCGTTCCACACATACTTTGTGGTAATGAATTCAACGTTGTTTTGAGCCAATGCATCATCAAGTGTTTTGATGTTTTTTGTTATAGTCGTTTTCAGTAAAATAGTACTCTTAACACCTTGCATATCCGACGGAAAAACAAAAGACTCGGTCTTTAAGTAATTGGTGTCTGCATAATCTATTAAATCCGCCACTTTCTTGAATCTACCATTATTCCAAAACAGGTAGCTTTTACCTACTTGGTAACCTGTGTCTTTATCAGCTAAATCTACTGTAATCACATCTTCTACATTAAACAGACCTAAACTACCGTGATTTTCAATATGAACCGGAATGGCAGCAAGACTATCCAACACCATTTTGTCTAATTGTTGTCCGTTTTTAAAGGCACGTAACTGGAATTCTGTTTCTGTAACTCCAGATTCGTTTTTGGCACTACTTTCATACCCATACACAAACTTCACTTGGTTGTCTGCAATACTCCCAAAAGATTTTTGAGCGATCATACCTCCCCAAACCCATCCGGTTTCATTGCCTGTTGTTACTCGGTACCAGTGGCTATTGATGCCATCTATCTCCTTAGAGTACATGCTTTTTTCCCACAGTACCATTTTAGTTCCAATATCTAGAAGTGTAACTTTTTTACTTCTAACAGATGGCTTTTCACGAAGGAATACTTTGTGGGCCAATAAATACTCATACGTTAGTTCTTCTGCAGGAATATCTTTATCCATCACTTCAAATTCTACTTGTTCTACACTTTGGGCGAACATGTTTACAAATGCAAATAAGCATAGGAATAAGGCACTTTTCTTTAAATTTTTCATAATTCTAAATTTTAAGGGTTATTAATAATTAATTGCTGTTATAGCGTCTTCAGTATCAAAATCATCGTCGTTCCAGGCGATGCTTCTAAGTACTTTAATGTCTTTAATAGTAGCTGTTTCTGTGTATTCTAATACTGCTCTTAGTATGGTTCCTTCTTTGCCGAATAATTGGCTAGGAAAAATGTAGTGTATGTCTAAAATAGGTTCGTAGGCATACTCATTCTTTATACTTGGCAGCGCGATAAAATCATTGTCATTACTTACCAAATAATAGTACTCTTCTGTGCTTGAACAGCAAGCGTTATATTCTAGTGTTACTTTTAAAATTTCCTTGATATCTTCTAAATCCGGATTACTTAAAACCGAAATGCGTATTTCATCTAATAAACCGAAATCGGCAATTGACAATGTTGCCACAAGACGCTCTGGATTGTTTGATTCGATTACGTCTACCAACCAAGTGTCTTCGTCTTCTTGACCACTACTTCTTTGATTCGTGATATCGTAGGTATCCGTTAATAGAAACTCCTGTGCATTGGTGATACAAATGCTGAATAAAAAGGCGAATAGGATTAAATTTTTCATATTGTTATTTTTAGTTGTTTTCTTTCTACACTACTAAATTACAGCAGAGACAGGGCTTTTATGAGGGTGTTCTAGTATTCGTAGCACCTCATCTAGAATTCGTTGAAATACCCGTATTTATTCAGATACTATCTGTGCTAACTTGGAATTATAGTAAAAGAAAAACCTGCAAAATGTTACACATCTTACAGGTCTTCTTCTCCATAAGGAGAACCAACTAACAAAAACTAACTACCTATTTTTTCAATGTTAATGTGATTTCTTTTTTAACGGATTGTAAACTGATTTTCTCCAATTCTAACTGTATGGTTTTATCCATCGTCCAGCTACCATTTTCTAGTTTCTCCACACGTATAACCTTGCCTTCTGCATTGAATTTTATGCGCAAGCTTTCATACTTTTTTAAGTACTCGGTTATTAGTTTGGTATACATTACTTTGAACTCCATCGTCAATTGTCTTTTTACATTCTTCTCTATTTCGTTTTCAAAATCTATGGTAAATGTGCGCTTAAATTTGCTACTCTCTTTTACCTCAGCTTCTGCACCAACGGCTGAATTATTTACATTATTAGGCATTGGCAACGGTTGCTTCACTTTGGTCAATGTGCCATCTTCATTTACTATGGCTTCATCTACCGCTACAAAAGAAGTGTAGTTGGTAAGTAGGTTGTATTTCAATCCCAATTCAATTACTTCTGCTTTTACGTCTTCATTAAATAAGTTGCTGTAATCATCTAACTCCCCTATTTTCTTTCTTGCCCATAAGTAACGTAATGCTTTGTTTTGCTTACTTAATTGTCCGTCAGATACATTATACACTTCTCTAAATCGCTTTTTACCTTGATAGCCGGTTACAATAATTTTACCCTCAGCCTTGCCTCTATATTTACCATGAACAATAACTGGTCTCGCAGCAAATACATCTGGTATGCTCTTTTGGGCAAGGTCATACATATCAAAGCCTTTTGATTCAATTTTTACTCGGGTTAATAATGGTGTAGAAATGTATTTAGCAAAATCTTTGGCAACTTCTTCCGCTTCTTCAGATGTAGTTGCAATAAATGATTTGCTGTTCGACACTTTAGCCATACCCTCTATTAAATATCTATTCACGCTAGATCCTATACCGAAGGTGAATACATTGGCTTTATCCAAATTTGAGCTGATCAGCTCAAAAGCTTCTTTTTCTACACTTACGTAGCCGTCAGTGATAATGACCATAGAACGGGCACTACCCATATCTTTTCTTGGTAATTTATATGCCTCGTGTAATGCACTTAATAATTGGGTGCCACCACCGCCTTGACCTTCTGATAAAAAACGAATGGCTGCTTCAATATTCTGTTCGGTCGATTCTACCGGTGTGGGGCTAAAAACAGTTGAACTAGAAGCGAATAACTGAACATTGAAGGTGTCGCTCATTCGTAAATTGCAAAGTAGGTTTCGCATTAATTGTCTTGATACTTCTAAAGGGTATCCGTTCATAGAACCTGATACGTCTACAATAAACAAGTACTCACGTGACGGAATATCATCTAATTCCACATTTTTACTTGGCTCCATTTGATAGGTAAAGAAGTTCTCTTCTTCCCCTTCATACATCAATAACCCCGTTTGTATTTGGTTTCCTCGTAAGTTATAATTCAATATAAAATCTCTGTTCGACGGATTTGTATTCTCTTCGGATAAAAAGACTTCGGCTGTTTTCGCATCAGGATGCTTTACGGTTACTTTATGACTAGTGCTATTAATATTCTGAATGATCATACCCGCATTCAAGGTTACCGTCATATCAAAATCAAAACTATCTGCAATACCCTTTGTCGTGTATGGCATATTAAAGCTCTCTTCATTTTCAGTGCTCTCACCAGTGAACCTTGGACCCACAACACCTGGTGCTACAAATTGATATTCCCCATTTACAGGCACTAATATTTCTGTGTAATAAATATCTATGGTAATTTCATCGCCAGGCATAATATTACCCACATTCATTTTAAACACATTGGGTCTGTCTTGGTCTAACTTCGCTGCCCGCTTGCCTTCACTCAAAGCGGTTTCATATACTTTTTGGGCTTCTTGCTTTTCAAATATTTTGGCATTGACAATTTTATTGCCAATAGTCATCTGCATTTTATGAACCGCTGCTTGTGTAGAAAGCGGAAATACATATTTTGCTTCTACTGCCCCTGCTCCCTTATTTTGATATACCTGTGTTACCCTAACATGAGCAATAGTACCAGATATTTCAACTTCTGTTTTTGAAGATTTTAAAGGAATAACCGCATCTTCTGTAGATACCAATAAATACGGACTGTCATTATCTTGAGAAAAGCCTGTGAAGATGGTGCAACACAGTAAAAAGGTGTAAAGTAGTTTCATGATCGTAGTTTTAGATTATTATTATTTGAAGTCAAATCTAACTGCGAACTACTCGTAAAATGGGTACCTTTTAGTATTCGTTGGGTATGAACTAGAATTCGTAGTCCACTATAGTTATTCAACTACTGACGAATATCATGTATCACTAATTCAATGATTTATACTTTTATCGCATCAACAAACAACAATAGGTCATGAGAAGAAATTTAAATCAACAGGAATGCAAAACATTATTGACACAGAACTACATTGGTAGACTGGCTTATATTTCTGGCGGATCTCCACATATTGTACCCATTACCTATTTCTACGATCCTGAAACTAACACTATCACAAGCTATTCTTCTGAAGGTCATAAAATTCAGGAAATGAGGAAAAATACGGCTGTATGTTTGTCGATAGATGAAATAACCTCCATTGCAGACTGGAAATCTGTTCTATTGCAAGGTACTTTTGAGGAACTTTCTCGTATAGATGCAAAACATATGCTACATGAATTTTCTGAGGGAGTTAAAAAAGTGATCGCAACTAATTACGGAGAACACCCAAAATGTATAAGTGAATTCTCTGCGAAAATTGATACCGAAGATGCTCCTATCATTTTTAGGATCAACATCAACGAACTGAAGGGAAAACTAAGAGTAACCGATAAACAATAGAGATTTAACTTTTTTAATTCAATGCCTAACTTGTTATTGTCCAGTGGTTATTATTATTTATAATGTAAAAAAAAAGCTCTCATTTAAATGAGAGCTTTTTTCAATTCTAATTGCTATCTATAAGAAATCGTTTCTCAAAACTGTTCTTAAGTAGTTGCCTTGCCGAAGCCAACAACTCTTCAACCTGATCTAGTGTTGTTTTACGAATGTCTGCTATTTCTTCAGTAGTTAAACCTTCATTCGTAAAAAGTTCAAATACCGTTCTCATGGGTAAATTCATTTTATCTAACACCAGTTGCATATGGTTATAGATACGTTCTTTATCTAATGTAGCATCTAGCTTATCTGCCAATTTCTTTTCTTCCTCCGTTATAAAGACGTGGTTAAGAGAATAGTTGCTTTTATCTAAAGACTTATCATCCATCTCATCTAAAAGTAAAAAATCACCATCGGCGTCTTGTGTATAATTTTCTTCCATAGCATCCCATTCTGGCTTAGAATAGGTATCTATATTATCAAAAAAGACATGATCAAACTCCTCTTCTACTAAACTATCTTCTAATAACTCATCTACTTTTTTAAATAGAAAAACATGCAATTCATTTTCACTTTTTATATCATCGATATTATCATATACCTCTATAAATAGTTGATCGGTAAAATCGCTCGGGTTAAACATACCTTTATTCAGCTTGCCGTTTGCCACGGCACTATTCAATCTTTTAGAAACGTATCGGTAAATTTGAGGGAGTACCTTTAATAGTTCTTTATTAAAAGATTCTCTATTCTCTTTACGCTTAAACGTAACCAGCTGAGAGTATGTTTCTTTCATTATTATTCTTATATCGTTCATGGCAGTTTCCATAATAGTTTACTTTTAAGATTATTACACTATAAAATTGCAATCTTATAGGCGTAAATCATATGATAAATGTCAGTGAGTTGCCTAAAGATTTCAGATAATTTAGTACTTGATATGCCTTTTACAAATTAATACCGAAAAACAATAGTATGATCAATCCTACCGACTTTGGAATTACCGGACTCACAGACCAACAGGTTGATGCTTCTAAAAAGGAACATGGCTTAAATTCTTTTAATTATAAGAAAGAAAATAGCTTTTTAAATGCCTTAAAAAGTATTGCTAAAGAGCCCATGGTTATATTGTTACTCATAGCTTCATCTATATATTTTATAACCGGTAATTATGGTGATGGCGTTTTTTTGGCTTCTGCCATTGTTCTTGTTGGCTCCATATCGCTATATCAAGATTCTAGAAGTAGAAAGGCTCTAGAAAATCTCGAAAACCTTACCCACCCAAAAAGCAAGGTCATACGTAATGGTGCCGTTGTAGAAATTGATAGCCAAGATATTGTTGTTGGTGATTTTCTTATGGTTGAAGAAGGTACTACCATTTCTGCGGATGGCGTTATAGTTCACTCAAATGATTTTTCTGTAAATGAATCCATATTAACCGGCGAATCACTTTCTGTATATAAGGACGCCACAAGTACAGATAATTTAATTTTTACAGGAAGTACCGTTGCTAGCGGATTGGCAATTGCCCAAATTACCGCAATTGGCAACTCAACCAAACTGGGAAAAATAGGCAAAAGCCTTGAAGACATCACCGAAGAAAAAACACCTTTGGAACTGAAGATTTTCAACTTCGTAAAATTAATGTCCATCTGGGGCGGCGTTATATTTCTACTCGTTTGGGGAATAAATTACCTGCGTTCTGGTATTGTACTCGACAGTTTACTAAAGGCATTGACCTTAGCTATGAGTATTTTACCCGAAGAAATTCCTGTTGCATTTACCACTTTTATGGCGTTAGGTGCGTGGCGATTAATGAAAATGGGTATCGTCGTAAAACAGATGAAGACCGTTGAAACCTTAGGTAGTGCAACTGTTATTTGCACTGATAAAACCGGCACTATCACCCAAAACAAAATGGCTTTAGCCAAACTGTTCACATTAAAGACCGGTACCATAGTTAATACTAAAGATATATTAGGCGTCAATGAAAAAGAACTTATCACAACTTCTATGTGGGCAAGTGAACCAATACCATTTGACCCAATGGAAATTGCTATACATAATGCATACGGTAGTTCAACAGATAACGATGAGCGCACCAATTATAAAATGGTTCATGAATACCCCTTAGGTGGTAAACCGCCAATGATGACCCATGTTTTTCAGAATAAAGAGGGCAACCAGATTATTGCCGCTAAAGGTGCGCCTGAAGCTATTATAGCAGTAGCTAATCTTACTACTTCTGAAATTGAAATTATACAAAGAACACTTACCGAATTAGGTAAAGATGGGTATAGAATGCTTGCCGTGGGTATGGCGATATTTGAAGGAGAAAATTACCCGAAAGAACAACAAGATTTTAAATTTGATTTTAAGGGAATTATCGCTTTCTATGATCCACCAAAAGAAAACATCTCACAAGTACTGAAGGACTTTGATAGTGCGGGCATACAAGTGAAACTGGTTACAGGTGATAATGCGAATACCGCTATGGCAATCGCCAAACAAATCAATTTTAAAGGATATGAAAAATGTATTTCTGGCGATGAGTTAATGCAACTAACAGATGCCGAATTACAAGAAAAAGTAAAGCACATCAACGTATTCTCTAGAATGTTCCCCGATGCGAAATTGAGAATTGTAAATGCATTAAAGAAAAACAATGAGGTGGTAGCAATGACTGGCGACGGTGTAAATGACGGTCCAGCTTTAAAGGCTTCACATATTGGTATTGCCATGGGTAAAAAAGGTACTGAAATTGCCAAACAAGCAGCATCTCTTATATTGGTTGATGATGACCTATCTAGAATGGTTGATGCCGTTGCCATGGGTAGAAAAATATACACCAACTTGAAAAAGGCTATTCAGTATATCATTTCTATACACATACCAATCATCCTTACCGTATTTATACCCTTGGCGTTACGGTGGATCTATCCGAATATATTCTCACCATCTCATGTCATTATCTTAGAATTGATTATGGGACCAACCTGCTCTATAATTTTTGAAAACGAACCATTAGAGAAGAACCTCATGTTTAAAAAACCGAGACCTTTTTCAACTACTTTTTTTAACTATAAAGAACTATTTACAAGTGTTTTACAGGGCTTAGCTATAACTATAGGTGCATTAGTTATTTATCAATATACCGTAGTTGTTGGGTTCTCTGAGAATACTACTAGAACCATGGTATTTATGGTCTTGATCGTAGCTAATATCTTTTTGACTTTGGTGAACCGATCTTTTTATTATTCCATATTCACGACCTTGAAATACAAGAATAATTTGGTTCCGCTAATTATAGGTCTTACCATCATACTTACACTAGCTATGTTATATGTACCTGCATTGACCCGCTTTTTTGAATTTGAAAAATTATCTATGTCTCAACTAGGCACAACAATAATTGTAGGTGCTGTTTCTGTACTTTGGTTCGAACTTGTAAAATGGATAAAACGCGCTAAGAAAAATGTATAATTATAGTTTTTCTCCATATGCTAAATCTCCAGCATCGCCTATACCTGGCAAAATATAACCGCGAGCATTCAGTTCTGGATCAACTGCCGCAATCCACAAATGAGTATTTTGCGGAAAAATGTTCTCGATAAATTCAATGCCTTGCTGCGAACCTATAACAGAGACAATATGAATTTGTTTAGGAGTGCCATGTTTTTTTAAACCTTCCAATACATTTTCTAAAGTTCTACCTGTAGCCAACATTGGGTCTGTAAGTACAAGTACTTTACCTTCTAAAGATGGTGCCGCAAAATAGTCCACAATCACTTCAAAATTATCTTCATCGCCTTCATGTTTTCTAAATGCAGATATGAATCCGTTTTCAGCGTTATCAAAATAATTTAAAAGTCCTTGGTGTAATGGTAAACCTGCTCTTAAAATAGAACATATAACTACTTGATCTTGACTTAAATTCATGGATTTATGACCAAGCGGAGTAGTAACATTTTTAATATGGTACTCTAATTCTTTACTTACCTCGTAACCTAGCACCTCTCCTATTCTTTCTATATTTCTTCGAAAACGCATTGCATCTTTCTGAATGTGCGAATCTCTTATCTCTGAAATGAAAGTATTTAGTATTGAATTTTCGTCGCCTAAATTATGAATGACCATGAATGCTATATTTTAATTGTAAGGTACTGTTTTAAAATAAAAAACTTGAATATATCAATGTTACCATTTATATATTCAAGTTTCACTATTTTCAATTTCATTCTATTAGTGCTTATGCACTTAACATACCTCCATCAATTGGATGTGTACATCCGGTAATATATTTACTGTCATCAGAAGCCAAAAACAAGGCATATTCTCCAATCTCTTTTGAAGTAGCGTAACGCCCGAAAGGTACTGTCGCCGTAAATCCGTCTTTTACAGCATCTGGATTATCGGGAGCCATACCGCTTTCTATTCTACGCATCATATCATTATCAACCGGACCAGGGTGTATGGTATTGACACGTATTTTTCTACTAGCATTTTCATTAGCTGCAACCCTCATTATACCTACAACAGCATGTTTTGTAGCACAATAGGCGCCTAAACCTGTAAACCCTTTTAAACCGGCAACTGAAGATGTTATAATGACACTGCCACCCTGTTCCATTTTAGGAATTATATATTGGCAACCCAACCAAACCCCTTTTAAGTTTACAGCAATTACTTTATCGAACATCTCTTCTGGATATTCTGCTATCGAAGTTGGTGTGCCTTCAATACCGGCATTGGCAAAGAAAATATCTATTTTGCCAAAAGTGGCCAAGGCATGGCTCAGGAATTTCAAAGTGTCCTCTTTTTTAGAAACATCTGCTTGAAAAAAGGAAACGTTTTTGTTATTAAATTTAGCTCGAGATTCTTCAATAGCAGCTGCATTAATATCTACCAAAACAACTTTAGCTCCTTGTTCTAAAAATAAATTGGCAGTTGCCAAACCAATACCACCTGTGCCACCTGTAATAACGGCTACTTTATCTTTTAATCTATTCATCGTACTTATTTTTTAGTTTCTAGATTTTCAATAGTCCAACCTTGTCCTGCTTTATGTGTAGCTACTAAATTTTTATGTATAATCTTAGCACCTATCTCTGGCATTTGATAGCGTTTAACGGTCATTTGAACATGATCTCTTTTTTCGAAATAATCTGTAATTTCACCAGTTGAACTAACGCGTACATCAAAAAACTTATACTCGAAAATCTTTAATTTAAATTCATTTTCACCTTTGAAGCTCTTATCAAATAAAACAGCTGTCGTAAAGCCGTCTTTAAAGGGAAACACATTTAAAAACTGTGGTTCAATGACAATCTTACCTGAGGTATCCATAAATCCGAATACAGGCACCCCATCTTCTACTGTACTTTTTATAATGCATAAACCTTCGCTGAATATGGGGTATTTAACTCCTGAAACATCTGTTTTGGTTTCATCAACTTTTGCGCTCGCAAATATGTCATCTCTATATTCAATAACCATTTTTCCCTCTTCATTGATAAACCCCCATTGCTTGCCTTTACGCACTGCCGCCAAGCCCTCGCTAAAAGGAGCTATTTCATCAATATTATTTAAAACTTGTGCTGAAGCGGGTATCGTTACCATCAGTGCTAATACCCATAAGATTAGTGTTTTTTTCATAATTTCTAAATTTTAGAATGTTCTACTAATGTATTTAGTTGAACACTAAATTACTATGACGAATATCAGGCTTCTTAAATCTTAACTTATTTACATGCAAACCGCATTATTCAATCTTTCGAAATTTCTTCATCTCATTTTAAAATACTCCTTTCAATAACTAAATAGCTACTAGATTTTTAATGGACAAATCTTTCTTGCCGGTATCTAAATAGAAATTTTCGGGTTGACTATTTACCCGTCATGATATTTATCATAGGTTTTTTTCGCCCCCTCCAATACTTTTAAAGTATCAATAAACGAAAGCCATGAAAAATATTCTCATTCCTACAGATTTCTCGAGCAATGCAGATCACGCAATTACATATGCCCTTAATGTTTTTAAGTGTGAGCGTACCAATTTTTACTTTATACATGCATATGCAGATGAAGTATATGGACCATATCATAATGTCGACAAGGATACATTCGACAAACAAAAAAATAGTATTGCCGATGAATCTGAGAATAAATTACAAAAGCTTGTTGCCAATACGCAAACAAAAACGCACAACCCGCTTCATAAATACGAAGCAATTTCTTCTTTCGAATCTATGGTTGATGCTATTAATGATTTTGCCGACTCAAAAAATATAGACTTAATAATAATGGGTACCAAAGGTAAAACCGCCAGTTCTAAAATCACCTTTGGCAGTAATACCGTGCAAGTATTTAAGTATGTGAAATGTCCGGTTTTGGCTGTACCTAATCAATATAGTTATAACCAACCTAAGAAAATACTATTTCCAAGTAACTACATGCTTCCCTATAAACGTCGAGAATTGAAACTGTTAGATATTATGGCAGGAGAATTCAAAGCAGAAGTTCTTAGTTTATACATCTCAGATTTTGAAGATTTAAGCCTTAGACAACTAGATAACAAAAAATTCTTAGAAGAATCTTTACCAAATGCTAGATTATCATTTGTAAGAACTGGTGTTCATAATAGGGCAAATGCGATTACTGAATATATCAAAGAGAATGATATCGATTTACTAGTGATGGTAAACTCAAGACATTCGTTTTTAGAAGACTTGTTGTACCAATCTACTATTGATGAAATTGGTCTTTCACCTACTATTCCGTTTTTAGTATTGCAAAATCTACCCCGCTAACTAAAGTTATTCTACTATGAAAAAAATACTCATTACTACAGATTTCTCAGATAATGCTTGGAACGCCATTTTTACAGGATTAAAAATATACGCAGAAGTAGATTGTCATTTTTACTTATTGCACGCTTATGAACCTACACCATTAAATTTAATGGGCTCAAAAAGCCAACAAAGGTTAGGTGTTATATATGATTCACTTTCAAAATACTCTACAGAAGAGCTAAAAGAAGTGCTTTCATATCTTAAAATAAACCATAAAAACCCAAAGCATCAATTAACAACACTCTCTAAACCAGGTAATTTAGAAGATTCAGTCGAAGCTGTTCTAAACGAGAATGACATCGATATATTGATTATGGGTACACAAGGTGCAACAGGGGCTAAAGAAATTTTCTTAGGCAGTAACACCGTTAAGGTATTGAATCTTATAAAAAGCATACCCATTCTTGTGGTACCCACTGGTTTTAACTTTCAAAGTCTAAAAACACTATTTTTTGCAACTGATTTTAGTGCACCCTACACGAAAAATTTATTTGACCCTATTATCGAGCTTAGTAAGATTTGGAGTGCCAATATTGAAATAGTTCACGTGGCTATAGAATTTAATTTAAATGATCATCAAGAGGCATATAAAGAAGTTTTAAAAGAACGTTTAGCTGGGTTTGATATTAAATTTAAGAACATACCTTTTGAAATCAATACTTCTAAAAGTATTGACATGTATACTGAAGAGAAAGATGATAGCATTTTGGCCATATTACGCCATCAACATACTTTCTGGGAAAAAGTTATTGGTGAGGCAGTTGTAAAAAAGATTGCATTTCATTCTAAAATACCGGTCTTATTCTTACCCCAATAGCACCGCATCTTTTCTAATACTTTAAACTATTAAAATGAAAAATATATTAATACCTACAGATTTCTCTGATAATGCCTGGAACGCATTGGTTTACGGAATTTCCTTTTTCAAAAAGACACACTGTACCTTTCATATTGTTCACATTAATGCCATTGATACCAACGTTAGTGGTGAAGCTGCAATGTACATAGCACCAGATATTTTAGAATCCACAATATTGGCAGAAAGTAGAGAACAACTTAAGACCCTTAGTCAAAAAATAGAGCAATTACCATTAAACGTTAAGCATGAATTTCATTTTAAAGCTATCTATGGTTTTTTAACTGATCAGCTTAAAGATTTGGTCAAAAAAAAGAGTATTGAACTTATAATTATGGGTACAAAAGGGGCTTCTGGTCTTAAATCTGTGTCTATGGGTAGTAATACCGGTAATGTTATTACAAAAGTGCCTTGCACACTAATGGCTGTACCAGAAGATGCTACCTATGAAAAAATTGAAGAAATTGGCTTTCCTTCTGATTTAAATTTGGCTTATGATGTAAGAATACTAGATACCATCAAAGATATTATCCTATTAAAAAAATCTGCTTTACGATTGTTATATGTTTCTAGTAAAGGAGAAGAACTAAATGCCAATCAAATAAAAATTAAAAATTTATTACTTGACTATTATAAAGAAACGGAATGCACTTTTCATGAAGTTACAGGCAAACATATAGACGAGTCCGTTCAATGTTTTACAGAAAGTAGAAATCTAGATATGTTGATAATGGTCGCGAAAAACCTTAATTTTTTAGAGCGGATTCTATTTAGACCGACTGTTGAAAAAATTAGCTACCATACGAAAGTGCCGTTTTTAGTCATACACGAATAATATTTAACAGCTTCAATAATAGAATCATAAATGTTCTTTTATTGCTATTCTTATATCTTCAACTGGCATTACACCTGTATGTCGCCAAAGGGCTGTACCGCTTTTAAAGAGTATTAAAGTTGGTACACCTTTAATTTTATATCTTTTAACTATTCCTTTCTTAATTTCTACATCTATTTCTATACTGCTTATTGCAGTACCCAACTCCCCCGCCACTTGTTCTACAATAGGTCTCATCAACTTACAGGGTACACACCAAGTCGCATAAAAATAGACCAAAGTAGGTATATCTTCTGCTATCCTTTTTCTGAATTTCTTTTTCATCGGTTTGTATTTAGTCGCTAATCGAGATTTAAATGTTCCGACGCTTGAGTCGAAATCTAAACAAAAATCAAAATTGAATACCTCGCAGGCATTCCCCAGGTTGGTTTTCTACTTAATAATAATAATAATTAATAAAATCTTCGGTGATGACGAATATCATACTAATTGTAATCTTCTCTGATTACTTTTAAAGTATCAAAACTATAGTACTATGACACGTATTTTATTACCCACAGATTTCTCTAAAAATTCTCTAACGGCAATACATTATGCGCTGAAATTGTATAAAGATTTAAAATGTACTTTTTATCTTTTAAACAGTTACATGCCGCCTGTATACCATACTGAATATTTAATGGGGAGCCCGGCACAAATAGGTCTGGGAGATATCGTTCAACAGAATTCTCAAGATAACCTTGAAAACCTTAAGGTAAAATTGCAAAAAGAGTTTGATAATCCTTTACATATTTTCATTACACATTCTGCGCTAAACGTGCTTTCTAGTGAAGTTACTAGAACGGTGGAAGCCGAAGGTATAGATACTGTTGTGATGGGAACACAGGGTGCTACAGGTGCCAAAGAAATATTGTTAGGTACCAATACGGTGCACGTTATCAAAAATTCTAAATGCCCTGTTTTGGTCTTACCATCTGGTTTTGAATTTGAAGCACCAGAGCAGATTCTTTTTCCTAATGATTTTGAAGTATCACTAGATAAAAAAAGCTTGGCTCAATTGTTAAAGATTACCAATTCTCATGTATCTCAGGTAAACGTCATGCATGTATATACTGGTGACGACCTTACTCCTGTTCAAGAAAAAAATAAAAAACAACTAGCTAAGGTATTATCTGAAAGCGGATTTTTTCATGAAGTAAGTAGTAATGAGATTATAACGGCAATAAATGAATTTCAAATTAAGCAAAAAATAAACTTATTAGTCATGGTACAAAACAAGCATACCTTTTTAGAACGCTTGTTTATTGAACCGGTAATTAAGAAAATCGGCTTTCATGTAACACTACCATTTTTAGTAATTCCTCAATAAAAACTATGAACATTAAAAACATACTTGTAGCAACAGATTTTTCTAATGAAGCCTATAACGCGCTTTTTTATGCAACCAAAATTTTTGCATCAACAGCATGTACTTTTCATATAGTTCATGCCTATGACGATATTGTATTGAGTGCGAAAAATGCGCTATTTACAGGACAGAAAGAGATGGAACATTTACAGAATCTGTCTCAAGAAAACTTAACAAAAACAGCGCATAAAATTGTGCTTGATACTGGTAATGAAATACACAAATTCAATACTATTTCTAGTAAAGGCAGCCTTGCTAGTGTAATTAACAAAACTATAGATACCCATAATATCGATTTGGTAGTAATGGGCAACAAAGGTAAAACGGGCGCCAAAGAATTATTTATGGGCAGTAATACCATACAAATTGCAAATACTATTACAACATGCCCTATTTTGGCCATACCAAGAGAAATCGCCTTTAAACCTATTGAAGAAATCGCTTTTGTTACCGACTATAAAAAGGGTTGTACTAAAAGCTCTACTTCTACGCTATTAGATATCGCATCAATTTCAGATGCATCTGTTGCTGTTCTGCATATTAATGAAGGAGAAGTAATGACTTCTAAACAGTTATCTAACCAAAAACTATTAGATACCTGCTTTCAAGAAACACCGCATAGCTTTGATGAGATTTGGAACTATGCTGATAAGGCAAATGTTATTCAAGATTTTATAGCTGAAAGAGAGATTAGCATGTTGGCAATGGCGTATCATAGAAGAAAATTCTTTGAACGTTTTTTACATGAACCCGTAATTATGGATTTAAGTATTTATGCCACTATTCCGTTTTTAATTCTACCGGTACAAGACTGATATTTATCATAGTAAATTAATAGCCTAGATTATATATTTATAGAACAATCTAAATCATTTAACAATGAATAAGCGTATTCTAATACCTACAGATTTCTCTAAAAATGCATTGAACGCGATTAGATATACTATTGATTTATATGCAAAATTAAACTGTGATTTCTATTTTCTGAGCGTATTCAGTTTTGATAAATACACAACTAATAGTTTAAGTATACCCGAAGAAGGTAGCGCTGCATTTGAACAGGCTAAAGAAGATTGTGAAAAGAATTTTGTAAAGCTTCTAGATACCTTAGCATTGCACCCAGACAACCTGAAGCATAATTATTACACTGAATCATCTTATAGTTTTCTTTCTGAAGCTATACAGAAAATCATTACTGAAAAAGATATTGATTTGGTGGCTATGGGTACTAAGGGCGCTACAGGAGCTAAAGGTGTTCTATTTGGTAGTAATACTGTAATGGCAATGGAAAAAATAAGGGAATGTCCTGTATTGGCTATACCTGAGCATGTTTCTTTCATGTCACCTAAAGAAATTGTTTTTCCGACAGATTTTAAAGATGTTTATAAACGATCGGAGTTTAGATACCTTATAGAGTTGGCTAAAATGCACAATGCTGAAATAGCCATATTACATCTAGAAAAAAATAAAGAACTTTCTAAAATTCAATTGAGCAATAAGCAATTATTATCATCTATTTTAAGTGAGACTGCGCATCAATTTCATACACTTACAGAAAAGAATTTGGGCAAAGGTATTCAGAGCTTTGTTGAAAGTAGAGAAAGCGATATGGTGTCTTTCATTAACCGTAAACATTTCTTTTTTGGTAATGTTTTCTCTAGACCTTTAATCAAGGAAATTGGTTATGACAGTGATGTACCTATTCTAGCTTTGCATTAATTTGTTAATGGAATTGATGAGTACGAACAGATAAAATTCATAAAACATTTTAGACATCTTTGGTTGGTTGATGTCTAAAGTTAAACCGTCAAAGAATTCGCTTCATTGGCGGTTTTTTAAAATAATTCATATGGATGAATGGGTTAGCAGCGATAACTATTCTGGTAGAATTGTAAAAATCAGTAATGCCTTTGTTTTTAAAGGGCCGATAAAGAATTACTCGAGGATTTTCCTTTCGTTTGGGATGAACTGAACATTCTCATTACCTATGGTTCTGATGCTGAACTTGCCAAAACAATAATGTTGAATACGGCTACCGAATTTTTATCTGATTATACTGAAAAATCGAAAGCCAAATGGCAACAAATGGTAGCTCATTATTATATAGAAGATGCAACGATCGAACCTACGATAGCCATGAACCTTACCGATAATTGGGTACAATTAAATCTAAGATATATAACAGATTATAAAATAAGAAGAAATACAAAACACACGCTATTTCAACATATTGAAAAAGCGATTTCTAATACAAATGGTAAAGTAACTCTAGCTTCTACTACATTACAATTACTAGAGGTACCACCGCTTAATGTTATTTTAAAAAAGTAATATGGATACTAAAGAATCTATTGACATTATAAAATCTTCTGGGCAGAAAATGAAGTTCTCGTTAGACAAGCTTCGTAACTCTCTTAAGCATAGTGGTGCAAACCATGAACTGGTAGAAGAAATTGTTAGTAAGGTATATGATGAACTTTTTGAAGGTATTACCTCTAATGAAATCTATAATAGAGCGTATTCGTTGCTTAAAAAAAATAAGTCTGTATTCGCCTCTAAATACAAACTCAAAAAGGCAATCTATGAATTGGGCCCGACTGGTTTTCCTTTTGAACGTTTTATAGCCGCAATATTGCAATATTCAGGTTACGAAGTTGATGTAGACATCGTAGTAAATGGAGCATGCGTTACTCATGAAATAGATGTTATTGCCGAAAAAAAAGATACGGCTACTCTTATAGAGTGTAAGTTTCATAATGAAGAAGGTCGTAATTGCAACGTTAAAATTCCTCTATACATACATTCCAGATATAATGATGTAAAAGCACATTGGGTTACAAACAAAAATAACAAACCATTAAATAAAGGCTGGGTGGTCACCAATACCAGGTTTACCCAAGATGCCCTTACCTACGGTAAATGTGCAGACCTCTATCTTTTAAGTTGGGATTTTCCACATAACGACGGACTAAAAGACAGAATTGATAGGCTTGGGCTCTACCCTATTACGGTTTCTAGCTTACTATCTAAACGAGAAAAACAATTTCTATTAAGCAGAAATGTAGTTCTGTGCAGGCAACTAGTAAAAGACAAATTTTTCCTGGATCACCTTGGTATTTCTACCGATCGTAAATCAAAGATTTTAGACGAATTCTCACAACTTTGTAAATCTTAATAGTATGAAAAAAGTTAGCATTAAATTTTTAGGCGCTTCTGGCACGGTTACAGGTTCTAAGTTTTATTTAGAAACTCCTGAACTGAATATTATGATAGATTGTGGCATGTTTCAAGGTCTTAAAGAGTTACGTGAAAAAAATTGGGAACCATTATCTATAGACGCTAGCAAAATAGATGTCGTTTTATTAACACATGGTCACTTAGACCATACTGGCTACTTACCTAGGTTGGTAAAAGAAGGTTTTAACGGAGACATTATAGGCACCAATCCTACTTTATCCGTTGCCCGTGTAATTTTACTTGATAGTGCTAAAATTCAAGAAGAACAAGCTAAAAAGGCAAATGAAGAAGGCTTTTCTAAACACCCTAAAGCACTACCTTTTTATACTATTTTAGAAGCTGAAAAAACCATTAAATTATTCTCAGGAAGAAAAAGAGATGAGTGGGTTCAGCTTTCAGAGAACATCCGATTTAAATACAGATATAACGGTCATATCATTGGTTCTACTTTTATTGAATTAGAGATATTTGGAAAAATGTTCGTTTTCTCTGGTGATGTAGGCAGACTGAACGATGCCCTTTTAATGGCGCCGAAAAGACCAGAATGGGCGGACTATTTATTTTTAGAAAGTACCTATGGCAACAAACTACATCCTAAAGAAAACATTACTGAAATTTTAAGTGATCTGGTTCAAAAAACCATTAATGAACGTGGTACGTTGATTATACCTTCTTTCGCCGTTGAAAGATTACAACTACTCATGTTTTTGTTTTGGGATTTATATAAAAAGAATAAAATACCCAACATACCCATTTTTATAGACAGCCCAATGGGCAGTAATGTTTTAGATGTTTTTGGGCAATTTACAGATTGGCATAAGCTTAGCCCTAGCGATTTTAAAGCCATGTGCAATCACTTTACCATTATATCATCATACGCAGATACTTGGAAAACTATAGACGACCCAAGACCCAAAATTGTCATTGCAGGTAGTGGTATGGTTACAGGTGGGCGAGTACTCACCTATTTAAAACAGTTGATAGATGAACCTAAAACAAAGGTTCTATTAGTTGGCTACCAAGCAGAAGGTACACGAGGTAGACAATTGTTAGAGGGTACGCATGAGCTTAAGATATTCGGAAAATATTATCCGGTAAAAGCAAGTATTCATTTTATTGAGAGCCTTTCTGCACATGCAGACCAAGCGGAGCTTCTTCATTTTATTGATGGTATTAAAAATACCCCAGAAAATGTTTTCCTAATTCATGGAGAACCAGGTGCTTTAGATGCTTTTAAAGTTAAAATAAGAGATACAAAAGGGTGGAACTGTCGTATACCAAAGTTAGAAAAAACGATAGATTTACTTATATAACTGGCATTATTAATATGATTTGTTATGTTTATGGACTGACAATGGTCATATCTCTAACTTTTTCTAAATAGTATCTTCGAAAGATATTAGTATATAAATATACCTGCCTTATGAAAAAGTTATTTGTAGTATTATCAGTGATGTTAATGGGTTGTTCTTCTATTAGTTTAGTAGAAAACTGGAAAAACCCCGATATCGTAATTTTCAATGCCAATAAAGTTCTAATCGTAGGCATGGCACAAAATGATGATACGCGAGAAAACTTTGAAAGCAAACTACAAAAAGAATTTACTAGTAGAGATGTAGAAGCATGGCGAAGTGTAGATATTTTTGACCTTTCTCTTACCGATTCTCGTAAGACCGATAAAGAACTAGACGATGTGGAACAAAGCCTTTTAGACAAAGATTTTGATGCCATTTTACTTACAAAAATAATAGGGTCTGAAAATCGTGAAAGCTTTGTAAAATCAATCTCTAGATGGGATGACCACCAGTCTAGATTTAATGACGATTATTTAGAGCACCAAGGCATTTATTACGACGATAACTACTACGAAAAATATACAATTTACCATGCGGAGACAACATTATATTGTATTTGTGAAGGTAAAGAAAGAGCTATGATTTGGAGGGGGATCATTGAAATTACTGAGCCAGACAACATTAACAAGGCAATTAATGATTACGTTAAAATGATCATTGTTGCTATGGAAGATCAAGATTTGGTATTTACTTCTCAGGTAGAATAAAACTGGATGCTAAAATAACGGGCTTAGCACTTTGCCAACACCTTCTTTTAGCTTTTTGCTCCAAGGTCTTTTTATAAATTCATCATAAGTTAATTCATTGCTGACAAGACAATCATTTAGAAAATCTTCTTTCAATTGTTTGGCAATTTGCTTGTGATACATAATAGCATTTACCTCATAATTTTGCTCAAAGCTTCGGTCATCTAAATTTGCTGTACCGATAGAAGATATGGCGTCGTCGCTCACCATTATTTTACTATGTAGAAAGCCGTCTGGGAAAAGATATATTTTAATACCTGCTTTTAAGAACAGCTCAAAATAAGAATGCACCGACCAACTTACAACCTGGTTATCTGCCTTTTCTGATACAAGCAACCTAACATCTACTCCACTCAACGCTGCAGTTTGTAACGCCCTAACCAATGCCTGCCCTGGTATAATATATGGGTTGGTGATATAAATATAGTTCTTGGCCATATTTATCATAGAAAAATATGTTTGTTCTAGTACCGGAAAATCATCATCTGGACCGCCGGCAACTATTTGTACCAACTCATTTGCATTAGATTCTGGTTCAGTAGGCAGTGGTAATTTTATAGCTTCTAGTAATTGTGTGCTGACCAAGTACCAATCTGTCATAAAAACCTGATCTAGTTGCGTAGCAGCAGGACCTATTAATCTTAAATGCATATCATGCCATTTACCTAGACCAACTTGACCTTTTAAATATTTATCAGATACATTAATACCACCGGTAAAAGCAATTTCACCATCTACAACAATTATTTTACGATGGTTTCTAAAATTTAAGGAAGAAAAGTACCTGCCAAATTTAAATGGCAGAAAAGAATAAACCTCTACTCCAATTTCTAAAAGTTTCTTTAGGTATTTCTTGCTTAACGAGAAACTACCTATACCATCATAAATCATTCGTACCGCTATACCATGCGCTATCTTTTCTTTAAATAATACCAATAACCTATTGGCTAGATCTCCGTCTTCATAAATGTAATACTGAATATGTATTCTGACTTTTGCTCCTTCTAATGCCTCAAATATAGTTTCAAAAGTTGTTCTGCCGTCTTTCAATATTTTTAGATCATTGCCTGAAGTTGGCGGATAATGAGAATTCTTATAACTAAGCGTAATCAATTTACCATACTTACCATCAAAAACGTTGATCTGTTCTTTATTGGGCTTAGGTAACTTTTTGAACAATTCTTTTTGATTCTGAATAAGCTTGTGCCTTCTTCTGTTTCGACCTAATAATAAATAAAGGAAAATACCACCCACAGGCATTGCAAAAATCGTTAAAAGCCAAGCCAGGTTTTTTGTAGGCTTTGCTCCATATAATAAGATAGACAGCACTATAGACAATGCTATTAATACATAAATACCAATAAAAATTGAAGTCCACATAAAGTTTGTATTCTAGAAATCACATGGCCTCTAGTGCTATTTACTTGAAAGACTTTAAATGTGATTTGTTACAAGTTACTAGATTTACCAACAATACGACCATCTTCCATTTGAATTATATAATCTGTACGTTTGGCAAAGTCCTCATCATGCGTAACAACAAGCAATGACAACCCTTCCTCTTCTTTTAATTGCTTGAAAATATTAAAAACATTATCAGAGTTGTAACTATCTAAATTACCTGTAGGTTCGTCACCCATAAGTATGGACGGATTATTAATTAGCGCTCTAGCAATCGCTACACGTTGCTTTTCTCCTCCAGAAATTCGAGATGCTTTTTGTAACGCTAAAGACTCTATACCTAACATTTTCAATTTTTGCATAGCATCATGTTCTATCTCTTGATGACTTTTACGAGCTAACTTTTTTGCAGGCAACATTACATTTTCAACCACACTAAATTCAGATAATAAATAATGAAACTGAAATACGAAGCCTATATTTTCGTTCCTAATAAGCGATAATTCGGTTGCAGACAAACCGGTTACTAACTTGTTGTTCAAGAACAATTCTCCCGTATATTCTGTATCCATCGTTGACAAAATATACAACAATGTAGATTTTCCAGAACCAGATTTCCCCATAATAGAAGCAAATTCCCCATTGAATATTTTAAAGGAAATATCTTTTAAAACATGAAAATCTTTTGGCTTATGAAAGTGCTTATTTATATCTTTTGCTTCTAATACAATATCCATTTACTATTTCTTAAGTACCCCTTATAATTTTTACCGGATCAATATGCTTTGCTTTAATAGAGGGCAACCACCCTGCTATAAAAGTTGAAATTAACGCAAAGACAATACCTATAACGTAATACATTACACTAAAATCAACCGGATACGTTGTCATTGTAGGTAAAGCTTCTGTCTTAAAGGGAACCCCATCAATTAATACCGAAAGAATAAAACCTAAAACTAAACCTAAAACGCCACCCACTATACCAATAATCATTGCCTGGCTCATAAAAATGTACTGTACATCTTTACCTGAAAAACCTGTAGCCTTTAAAATGGCTATATCTTTCATTTTTTCATAAATAAGCATGTTTAGAATATTATATATTCCGAAGCCTGCTACTATTAAAAGAGTTATTGAAACCGCATAGGTTATTAAGTTACGAATGTTGGTACCGGTCTCAAATTGGGCATTTGCTTCATTAATATCGGTCGCTGTAACATCAAATTGTTTTTCGAAACCCTTTGCCAATATTGGAGCATTTTCAATATTGTTTAATTTTATATTTATATCTGTGATATAATTTTGTGCCTCTCCTAAAATTCGTTGTACCGTTTTTAAGTTACAATAGCTTTGAGAGTTATCGATATCTGCCACTCCGCTTTGATAAATACCTACTATTTTCAATGGAAAAACAGCTCCTTGCGCAGTACTAATCTGCACTCTATCGCCAATTCTTAACGACATTTTGCTAGCAAGGCCTGAGCCTAACAAAATTCCATTATCCATAGTATTCAAAGCTTCTGGTGAGCCCTCAATGATATAATCGCGCATATTAGAAAGCCGAGTTTCTTCCATAATGTCAACACCTATCAAATTACCCGACAATTCTATAGAACCCGATAAATAAAATATCTGTGCGCGTACTTGTGCCGTTGCTCCTTTTACCTCATCCATTTGCTTTAAAAGATTTAAAATAGGAAGCGCATTATGGATTTTTTTCTGTCCGTTTTTCGGCTTTATAGAACTGATCATTTGAACAGAATTATTAAACTGCTCATACAGCGAAACTGGCTGATCAATGGTTGGTTCTATTTCATTATACAAATGAATATGTGGTGTTTGGTTCAATACCAAGTCATCTAACATATTGTTTAGACCGGTCATAAAGCTTACCATGGTAATGTAAGCACCTATACCAAAAGTAACGCCCAGTGCTGCCGTTGCTGTAGATTTCATCTTGGTAAGAAGATGTGTTTTAGCGATATTTAGTATAACTGGCCAATTCATTATTTAACTGGCTTTAAAATCATATCATTTTCGGTTATACCCGAAATAATTTCGACCCTTTCTAAGTTTTCAGCTCCTACTTCAACCGTTACGGTACCCTCTTCAGTTATTACTTTATTACCATCAACTAAATAATCTCTGGGTATGGTAAGTGCATCTTCTTTTTCTGAAATTACAATATTACCCTCGCCCGCAAGACCAGGATATAATACCTTGGGCGGATTTTTAAATAG
Source organism: Maribacter sp. 1_MG-2023 (assembly GCF_030547005.1). Lineage (GTDB taxonomy): Bacteria > Bacteroidota > Bacteroidia > Flavobacteriales > Flavobacteriaceae > Maribacter. The sequence continues at coordinate 93,269 of NZ_JAUOPN010000010.1, forward strand.
TGCCTCAACCTTAAATGTTTGTGATGTTTCATCTTTTTGAGGATATATCTTGCTCACCGTAGCCGTAAAAACCTCCATTGGGTATGCATCTAAGGTTATCAATGTTTTCTGACCTAATTTAATTTTAATGATATCTACCTCATCTATCAACATTTCTATTTTAAAGTCGGTAGCGCTACCAATTGCACCTAATGGCTCTAGTGTATTAATTAGTTCACCAGGTTCTTTAAACAAGGCATAAACCTTACCGTTAATCTTGCTATTAATAGTATAATCTTCTGCTATAATTTTTGAGGATGAATAACTGTTTTTAGCTTGCTGTAAAGCAGTCTCTAAATCATTTTTTGTTCTTTCATAACTAGACTTTTGTTGATTTAGTTGATTTCTTGAAAGCTCATAGTTCAACTTTTGAGTATCGAACTCTGCTTTTGATCCTATATTCTGCTCCCAAAGTCGTTTCTGCCTAGCAAAATTGATAGAATCGTTATTAAACTTTAGTTCTGCTGCGTAAATATCATCTTCAATACTTTTTAAAATAGCGGCATTTCCTTGAAAGTTTTCTTTGGACTGCTGTAAGGTTAAATATGCGTTTTCTGAATTTAATTTAGGAGTGCGATTATTTATCTGCAGAATAGGATCTCCCTTTTTGACCAAATCTCCCTCTTCTACTAGGTTATCATCTAAAATACCAGCTACAACTGCATAAACTTGATATATGCTATCTGGTTGAACTGTGGCAGACGCATATACCGAAGATATCAATTGAGATTTTTTCGGAAATACCTTTTCTTGTTTCTCTCCACAAGAAAGAAAAAGCAGAAATAGTACACTAATGTTCAGATATCGCATGAATTATAGATTATTATAATTCAAAATAACAGGAAATCTTTGTGGTATTATATGAGTAAAATCATACCTGGAAGAATCTTGGTATAAACACCATAAAATTATGAAGGTGAATCAAAAGAATATATAAGTCGTATTCACTTTAAATTCAAATAAAATTGACGATTTCAAAGCATAAAAAAACCGAGATTTTCATCTCGGTTTTTTCTATCTTATTTTAAAGCTTTTTTAAGTTTTGCCTTTTTACTTTTCAGTCTTTTAACCGAGGTGCTTAACTTGCTTTTTATTTTTTTGATTTTACTTTTCTTTGCATCTTTCTTTTTAGCTTTCTTCAACTTGCTCTTTAAATCATCAACTTTTTTAGCTGATTTTTTAATTTTTTTAATTGCTGCCTTCATCTTTTTACTTAATTTAAAATTACTTGACTTAATCTGCTTATTAATTTCCCTCTTCTTTTTGGAAATATCCTTTTTCTTCGTTTTCTCTTTTTTCGGATCATCAGGCGGCACCTCTGTATCGAAATCTGCTTCTAGATTTTCAATCGCATCAACAATTGTTACACCCTGCTCTTGTACTACCGTGCTATCTTGTGATAATGGTTGTTCATCCGCTAACACATTATTATTATTTTCTATGACCATTATTCTGTTTACTATTTATATACATAAAATTAACATTAATTTTACATATAACAAATCTATAGCGTATTTTAATTAAACTTAAAATCATGCTATCTAGGGGTATTCTATATCAAGCATAATTTGCTTAAATATTGATTTACCATATTTAAATCATCTTCGATTAAACCTTTTAACTATAACTGCAGCAAGAAATTCGGGCAGAGAATCGGCAGAAATACGAACACAAACAAAAAGAACAAAACAGCCCATAGTACCCCATTAGAAGTGAGTAAATTATAATATCTCCTTTAACCTTTGGTTTTAATGAATGGGCTAGCAGACCGTGAACACCCATGCTAAACAAGGTGAAAATGATTGCTGAAATTGTAATTAAGTATGCTTTTGAATGTGTGTCTCTAATGGTGAACAAATAAAAACCTAATCCTAATGCAATCGCTATTTTAATACTATAAATTCTTCTTGCCATGACTTACTGTTTTAAAGTGCTTGTTTGAAATAAAATAATTGATAATTTGATCCTCTAAAACTTAAGAGCGGTACTCTACCGTAAAATTCCATTTTCTTCACTAAATCTCTATGAAATACGTTTTTTAGAATTCCCTTATGTTCTCTTTCAAGCATGACCACTAAATCTGCATTTGTATCACCTAGGTACATTCTAAGCGTTTCAAATACATCTTCTGTAAACAATAATTCAAAATCAATTTGATCATAAGTTACTTTTTCATTGAGCATCTCTTTAAACCACTCTAGCTGCATTTCTCCTTTGTATTCATCTTTAGTAGAAATATGAACCACTTTTATAGCTGCTTTTAACTGTTGGTCCATTTCTACCAACTTACGAATGGCATATATATCTTCTTCTTCAAAATCAGTTGCATATACTATATTCTTAATAGGCATATAAGAAGTATGCAATTTGGGTAGTTTCATCAAGAATGGAATGGTCTTTCTTCGAGTTTTTTACTGCTCAATAAGGGACTTCAATATATAAATCAAATCAACCCAGAAATAATGAAACTCGTTATAGCCAAACAATTGGCGCACATTTAAATGGTAATGTTCAAAAATTAGCATGTATGGCTAATCTTTATTATCAATTTAGGAAAGATGTAAACGATAATGCCTTAAGTGCCTACCTATTTTCCTTGGAAGCCAACCATCATTTAAATTCTACGTGGTCTTTGAATATTGGCGTTGAAATTATTAGTGGTAATGATAATGGATCTTCGTCTAATGTAAAAACAAGGCTTTTTCTCCTTTTTATGGTACCAACCATAAATTTAACGGTCTAAAGGATTATTTCTACGTAGGAAACCATGCCAATAATGTTGGGTAAACGGATAGATATTTAGAGACAAATGTAAAAGTCGGTGATAAGACTTCATTGAATCTACGACTGCATAACTTTTCTGCTCCTGCAGAAATACAAGGCACAGATACAATACAACTTGGTATTGAAACAGACCTAACACTAAACTATAATTTTAAAAAAGACATCAATATTAAAGCGGGTTATTCACAACTTTTTGCTGCCGAAGGGATGGAATATCTAAAAAATAATTTTGATGATAATTCTAATTATTGAGGATGGATCATGGTAACCATCAACCCTACATTATTCACTACAAAACAAGACTAGTTATAATATTCCGCTTAATTTAATTATTATTTTGCCTTATCAAATTGACGCATTCTAAAGTAAGCTAAAGCAGAAGTAATTACAACAATTGCAATGAGCACATAAATAAATTTAGGTACCGGTAATGGATCGCCAGCAGCATAACTATGCAACCCAGATAAATAATAATTAACTCCAAATGAAGTCATTATTATAGACCCAAAAGCAAAAACACTAGCAGCATTCAAAACATATTTACTTTTTAGTGCCGGTACAAACCGTAAGTGCAATACAATTGCATATATGATTATGGAAATCAAAGCCCAAGTTTCTTTTGGGTCCCAAGCCCAATAACGACCCCATGATTCATTTGCCCAAATACCACCCAAAAATGTACCTACAGATAATACGAATACACCTATGGTCATAGAAATTTCATTGATATAGGTCAACTCCTTTATTCTGATATTGATGGCTTCACTAGATTTTTTAGTTTTCATTATCATTAGTAGCAATACCATAAAACCTAATATAAACGATAAGGCCAATGGCGCATAACTACTTACAATAGTAGCAACGTGTACTTTAAGCCAAAATGACTTTAATACCGGCATTAAGTTGGTAATTTCAGGACTTAACCAATCTAGGTAACTAACAAATAGTAGCGAACCTGTAAATAGTGTTGCCAAAGGCAAAGAGAAATCAGATTTTCTAAAGGTCATTAAGCCACAAAGCATCAATACCCACGCAACAAAAATTAACATTTCATAACCATTGCTCCAAGGTGCATGTTGAGCTACATACCATCTTAAAATAATATTACCTGTAAATACCAAAAAGCTTATAAGGGAGAGTATTACCAAAATATTCCATAGTACATCAATATACCGTTTTTGCATAAATATTCTAGCCAAAGCTAAAGCCAACAATATAAAACCAAGTGTAAAAAACACCTGAAACAGCCAAAAATAAAGGTTCATTTCATTATACCATAATTCTGCTTCTACCCTTTGGTCATTGGGTATAATTTCTACTCCTAAGGTACTTTGATAGGTGTCAATATAAGATAGTTTTTCATTAGCTTCTGCCCACTTCTTATCTGCAATATCATTAAAATAAGCCGGCGTTATCGACTGAACAAAACGCCCATCTTCTGGCGGAAAATCTTTAAAGTGATGGGTATAACTAAACCATGTATCATTTTCATCTAAACTATTGGGAAAAATCTTTAAATAGTTTCCTGAAAATATATTGAACAAGATATTGAAACGCTCGTCAACTTTTAAAACTTCTTTATCAAATTCATTATGTTCTGCAGGTTTTTTTGCATTTGCTTCTTCAGCTACTTTGGTAAGTACATAATCTCCGCTTGGGTTTATTAAATCATCAAATGAGATCAGACCTTCTTCGGTAATTTTAAGGGCATCAAAAAAAGTACCCCCTTTTTCTGCATCTATTTTAATGATAGGAATTTGTTGCCAAGCTCCTGGCGCAACATGCATTGCCAAAAATACTTGGTTAGCGTCTAAACGAATTTCTTTTCCGTTGACATTATATGTAAAATAAGGTTTACGAGATACTTTACGCAAAAATTCAGATGCCAGGGTGTTTATAGGTTTTACACGGCCATCAAGATCTTGTACCATTAACCTACCGAAAAGATCTGAATGCTGTATATCTATATTTTGATGGGCAACCAAATCTGGAATGGAAATAGAATCATTAGATTGTTGCGCCTCTAGCCCTGTTGCTATTAAACCAAATAAAAACATAGCGATTACTTTGTTTTTACTTTTTAGCTTTTTCAACTTTTTATTGATAATTGTAAAATGTGAACTTTTCCCAAATAAGGTAAAAAACATCCCTATCATCATAAGAAAATAGCCCAAATAGGTAACGTTGGTTCCTAATACATCATGGTTTACAGATAGAACGGTCCCCTTTTCATCTGTATCATAACTTGCTTGATAAAAACGATAACCCCCATAATCCAACACATTATTCATAAAAATTCTAAAGGGCATTTTTGTATTCGTATCTAAAACCATTACCTCACTTGCATATGCAGACGGACTTTCAGATCCTGGATATCTATCTAACTGAAAATCATTCAACTGTATTTTAAACGGAGTTTCAATTGGCATAGCACCATAGGAAAATTGAAGATTAACACCTCCTAGATTTATCTCATGATGCGTAGGTAAAAAACCATCTCTATACAGCAATGTTATTTCTTCTGTTTTATCTTCTACATGTACATTTAATACTAGAGCATCATCCTTTACCTTATCATTATCCTTTGGTTTTTCAGATGTACTAACCAATTCAATACTACCAGAGTCATGAAAAGACAAAGGAACAAACGAAAGATCTCCAGAACGGTAAAGGGTTCTTAAATTCATGGGTTGTAACGTATCTCCCTTTATAAGTCCGGCAGTTTGATCTGCCATAATAAAGAAGTCTAACTGATGAGGTGAAAATATCTTGAATTTGCCATCTTTTTCAATGAGATTGATAACATCTTCACCCGCAGCCTCAAAACCAATTTTATGTTTATGACTACCTATTTCTTCTATCTCACCCTTTTCAAGAAAAACGGTTTCACGTCCATTACCAGATGTTACCACCATTTGTAATAATGGAACACCCGCTTCTTGATCATCTACAATTTCGGGCGTTGCGTCTGCTACAAATTGATTATGTGTTATCTTGATAGGTATATTCTCAAAATCTGTAGAGACGGTAAAATCATTATCGCTTAATGGCGAAAAATACAGTTCTTCTTGAAGATGTTTTGTTTTTTCCCCCTTAGCGATGTGTACCTGTAAATAATTTTTATCTGAAATTATGGTGCTTGATGTTTTACCCTCACGTATACGCATTACACCACCATAAGAATAATATCTAGTAATTCCGGCGCCTATTATAATGACAATAAATGCAATATGAAACATTAAAATAGCCCATTTTTCTTTGCGCCAAAGTCTATACTTAAAAATATTAGCAGCAAAGCAAAGGCTTAAGCCTATCATGACCAACTCGAACCAAGTAGCATCATACACTTTGATCCAAGCAGTGGCAGTACCAAAATCGTTCTCAATAAATGTGGCTGCACCCATGGCAATGGCAAAGACCAATAATAAGACCAACGCCAAGGTTGGAGAAGAAAAAATACGGTAAATTTTTTTCATGAAAAGTGTACGGCGATAAAAGCCATTAGAAATAGATTATTTTTTAAAAGCCTATTTGTTTATACTTACAGCATTGGCATCCATTTTATCTTCACGTGCTTTTGCTTCTTCTAACCATTTTGGCAATAAATTCGTTTTAAACTCCTCTTTTTCTTTGATTAGTTTTTCCATATCCAAACCTATGAAAGCTTGTGCTTTTTCTTTAGAGGTAATATCTGGCATTGGTACTTCTTGGTTAAAGCCTAAAGTAGCCAATAATCTAGCTAATTTCACTCTAGCCTCTTGGGCAACATTGAGTCCGCCTCCTAAAACCCGTGCGGTCTCTACAGGAGAGTGAAATGATGCTCCATGAGACGCAGCAGCATAATCCCAACGCCATTGGGCATGACGAATATCTGTAAGTATTGATTCCATTTGTTCTTCTGTAGCGCCTAATTCCCAAGCCTTACCTGCTTCTATATGAGATTTTACTAAAAGGTCTTCAAGCTTTAATCTATTTTCTGTCGCTTTTCTTTGACGCTCATAAACATTCTCTCGTAGTTTATCCGCCTCTTGTCTGTGACATACTTGACAAGAATTGGCTACATTGTTTAAAGGAGATTGTAAATGGTGGTCGGTAAATTTTTGCCCACCTTCACTTTTATAAGGCATGTGGCAATCAGCACATGAGACACCACGATCGGCGTGAACACCGGTTAAATAAGTTTCGTATCCAGGATGCTGAGCCTTCAACATTGGTGTTTTACTTATTTTGTGCGTCCAGTCTGCAAATTCCATTTCATCATAATACTCCTCCATTGCTTCTACTGTCATACCATTTTTCCAAGGGAAAGTCAAATATGGCGTTCCTTCTGCACCAGGTTTTTTCTTATCAAAATAATACTCTACATGGCATTGTGCACAAACTAAAGAACGCATTTCTTGGTGGGTAGCTTTATTAATGTCCTTGCCCATAGCATCAAAAGCTTCTACTAGAGCAGGTCTAGTAATACGTAGTTTCATATTACCTGGATCATGACAATCTGCACAACCAATTGGATTTACGATTTCAGCACCTTTATCTGCCCATTTACCATCGTAGAATTCTGCAACACCTATTTCATTCATTAAACGTGGAACATCTGGACTCTTACAGGTCCAACAAGTAGCGGGCATTGGTCCGTCCCCGTCTCCTTTTGGTCCGCCTGTTCTTAATGTATTTCTAATATCATCAATGGCATAATAATGACCACGCCCTTGGTTATAGTCTTTAGAAAAACCATAACCAGCGAATAATACGACCAATCGTGGATCTTCTTCAAGCACATCTCTCATGGCAGAACCTCCTTGAAATGAAGCAAAAGAAGTTTCTGAAGTTTGCAACCAAGATTGATACTCTCTAGGATAATTTTTACCCCACTCCTCATTTCTAGGTTCATTCTCACCTATATCTACTTGAGGTACATACTGGTATTTGGCTTCACTTTTTCTATTAATAATACTAGAAGCAAGCAGCCCTAATAAGAAGACTACTATAATGGTTACAACAAATAGAATTTTATTTTTCATAATGTGGTGGTTATTTAGTTGCCATTTCTTTTTCTAACCAAGCGGGAATTACTGTTTCTTCTTGATCGGTTGGTAAAGGGGCTATATTATATTTAACGGTAGACATACCATGAATACGTCCGTGAGGTACTTCTTTATGACAGCTCCAACATTGACGCTCAGTTCTATTTTCTTTATGACCTTCTATAAAACCATCGTATTTAGTTTGGGTAACTTGTTGCACATGACATCTAATACAGTTGTTTTGAACTACTTCTTGAGAGCCTTCTCGCATAAAGATAACCTCTGGTTCTGCCCTGGCCGTAAATATTGATGCGTGATAAAGCCCGTCCATAGCCTTAAAATAATAAGCATTGACAACATTATTTTGTGGAACATGACAACCGTTACACGATACCCATTCTCGATGAGAACTATGCATCCAACTATTGTAAACAGGGGTCATTACATGACAATTGACACATGCCTGCGGATTATCTGACATATAGGAAAGCACTTCACCTTCTTTCATTAAAAAAAAGCCAATACCAATGATTGCCGCTAAAGAAAAAACAGCAAAAGAACGTAAAGACGAGCCTTTTTTAGGTAGTATTTTTGACTTAAACCTCAAATCTTAATGTTTACAAAATGATGTGTATTAGTATTTCAATAACAATTTAAGGAATTATTCTATGCAAACACCATTCTAGAAAAAACATTACATTTTAATGACCTATAAGGAAAAATTACCCTTCTTATTTGTATTTAAATTACCTCTATTGCTGATGTATGTTATAAATGCAATAAAAAGTCTGGACACAATAATGGAAGAAAAACAAATACGAACAAGAAAAATAGTACAGCCCAAAGTACGCCCATAAGCAATGGGTATATAATAATATCTCCTTTAACCTTTGGTTTTAATGAATGGGCTAGCAGACTGTGAACACCCATGCTAAACAAAGTGAAAATGATTGCTAAAATTGTAATTAAGTATGCTTTTGAATGTGTGTCTCTAATGGTGAACAAATAAAAACCCAATCCTAATGCAATTGCTATTATAATACTATAAACTCTTCTAGCCATGACTAACTGTTTTAAAGTGCCTGTTTGAAATAAAATAATTGATGATTTGATCCTCTAAAACTTAAGAGCGGTACTCTGCCGTAAGATTCCATTTTCTTTACTAAATCTCTATGAAATACATTTTTTAGAATTCCCTTATGTTCTCTTTCTAAAATAACCACTAAATCTGCATTTGTATCACCTAGGTAAATTCTAAGCGTTTCAAAAACATCTTCTGTAAACAATAATTCAAAATCAATTTGATCATAGTTTACTTTTTCGTGGAGCATCTCCTTAAACCACTCTAGCTGCATTCCTCCTTTGTATTCATCTTTAGTAGAAATATGAACCACTTTTATAGCTGCTTTTAACTGTTGGGCCATTTCTACCAACTTACGAATGGCATATATATCTTCTTCTTCAAAATCAGTTGCATATACTATATTCTTAATAAGCATATAAGAAGCATCTGACGGTATACTCAATACCGGACAAGGAGATTTTTCTAATAAGTTTCTAGTAGTACTACCCATTATCACTTCTCTAATGGTACTGCCCCCTTTAATGCCAAGAATAATTAGGTAAGCATGCCATTCTACTGCAACTGAAATTAAACCTTGTACAACCGATTTATCTTCATAAGCTTCTAATACTACATTGGGATCTTGCCAAGAACTCCCCAAATGCTCATCGCAGAATTCTTCAAGTTTAAATCTGTGTGATTTATGTGCAGTTTTGTCTAGATGTGGAAAAGGTTCGTCGAGATTATCTGTACCCAATATGGTAGGGTAATCAAATACATGACTAATGACCAAACGGGTTTCCATTTGCTTAGCCATATGGTACGCATATTTTAATGCTGCTATAGAATTTTCAGAATAATCGGTACAATATAGTATGGTCTTCACGAGATTATTATTTTAAATATTTTTACCTAAAGTATTGACTATCAAAATAAAAGACCATGACCAGCATCATGTCTACTAAATTTTATAAATTATTAAGGTAACAATCTTAAATAGGAATGATTTATCTTAAAATACTCACGACTGGTGGTTAACTTTATAATAATCATGATTTTGGTCATAAATTTTCAACCCTTGGGGTAATAACTTTATACTTTAATTAAAAAGTGTAGAAATGAGCAATTTTAGAAATAGACCAAAAGACAATTACATTCATGAAGCAGACTGGAAATCGCTCTATGTATTGACCGAACATTGGAAATCAGATATGGCTTTCTACAATGAAGACTTAAAGTTTTTACATCATCTAATAGATAAATACTTTATGTGGATTTCTAAGAAAGATAATATCGATATGGTTAGAGAAATTGAAGTAAGCCTTATTGATACAGATAAAAAATGCAATACACTAGTTAAAAAGATTGATACGCACCTACATCATTTAGCTGAGTTAATAGATAACCCTTTTACCTACGACTCTCACATCTTTAGAACTGAACATGAGCAGCTTGAAGATGACCTAACACTTTTCGTAAAGCAATTTAGAGCAAACCGTAAAGAAGTATTTGCAATTACCGAACATGTTATCGATGGTGAAGAAATGATAAGACGATTAGGTATTACAAGGATATAAAAATCAAACTATTTACTTATTAAAACTCAAAGCTATTCAACTATGAAAAAAGTTATTATTCCTACAGATTTTTCTTTAAATGCACTAAAGGCAATTGATTACGCTCTTGAGCTTTTTAAAAATGAAGCGTGTACTTTTTATATTCTTCATGGCTACCATAATGCTCCTTCATCAGAAATGTCTAAATCTGCCACTCAAAAATCTTTAGATCTTTTGGTTAAAAGTTTAGAAATGCAAACTGCTGATGAAGAGTTCTATTTTGAAGGTATTTTGAAAACGGAATCTGCTTTGAATTTAACGAACCAATCTCAAAAAATCATCAATGCCGATTTTGTTATTATTGGCACAAGGGGCGCATCTAACTTTAGTCAGATCTTTATTGGCAGCAATGCTTTAGATTTAATTGAGCATCTAGAAAATTCGGCTTTAATTATTGTTCCACCAGAATATGAGAGCTCTAGTTCAAAAGAAATTGTTTTGGCCACCGATTATAAACATACGTTTACAAATGCCGAGTTATCTCCTCTTTTGAAAATGGTTAACTTAAAAAAAACTACATTAAATATTGCGCATGTTAAAGCCGAAGAAGCTTTAAGCGATGAACAAAAAGCGAACAAAGAATTATTGAAAAGTGAATTGAAAGAAGTTAAAAATCATTTTTTTGAAATTGAACTTCAAGACAATGTGGCGTATACTCTTCATCAAATTGAAAAAGAAAATAAGAGTATTGATACCATGATAATTTTAAAAACCAAACATGGCTTTTTCAAGCAACTCTTGAGAGAAAATATCATTAAAAATCTAAGTGCTAAAACAAAAATTCCTTTATTAGTTTTATCACAAGTCAAATAATTAAAAACCAGAATATGAAACAATTACATAAAATACTTAATGAAATTACCGCGTTGACATTGAATATAGAAACGAATTACCCAGAATTATATCGTTCGCTAGATGAAAACCCTTTGACCTTGCCCGTTAGTCAACATCCGCATATGGATAAAGTGGTTATGCAAGAATACCTAGAGAGTTTAAAACAGATTTTAAACCATTATTTAGAGGAGCATATAAGTTCTAAATAGCAGTTTAAAAATACTATGCTAACACTTGGGTCAATTTTTATTCTTACTTTATATATTTAAAAAAATCAACAGACCGTAATAGACCAATACTAAATGGCCATATTAAGAATTCCAACTCAAAAAGAAATAAAGCGGTACGCTACCCTATTCAATGTACTGGTTAAATACGGTTTTGAAGATGTGTTATCACATAGTCCCATTCTTAAAATAATTCCAAAGAAATATTTAGAAAAACATCCTGAGACGAAAACAAATCTTTCCTTTTCTAAATATGAACGCATAAGAATGGTGTTAGAGGAATTAGGACCTACCTATATAAAACTCGGACAGATTTTTAGTACTCGTGAAGATATGCTACCGCTTGAGTTAGTAGATGAGTTAGAAAAATTACAAGATCATGTACCAAAACTTAAAGACTTTGATGTTATAGCTACTGTTGAAGAAGAATTAGGTATTGAAAAGTTCAAGTATTTTGCTACAATTGAATTAGAGCCATTAGCTGCCGCATCTTTAGCACAGGTACATCGAGCTCAACTCGTAAACGGCGAAGAGGTAATTTTAAAAATTCAAAGACCAAATATTACCGAGATTATTGAAGCCGACCTTATGGTCATGAAACAGGTTGCAGATAGTCTTGAGAAATACAGCTCGCAGGCAAAAGCTTTTCAACCTATTCGTATTATAGAATCTTTTGAACGCAGTATAAAAGAAGAACTTCAGTTTGCGAGAGAAATAGACAATACCGAACGTTTTGCTCAAAATTTTGCGGGTAATGAGTTTATTCATGTTCCAGAAGTCTATAAAGAACTTTCAACAGATAAAATTATTTGTATGGAGTTTATAGATGGCATTAAAGTATCTAATGTAGAAGCATTGATTACCACAAACATAGACCCAAAAGCAGTTGCCAAAATTGGTGTAGACCTTTATATTGAACAAATATTGGATTTTGGTTTTTTTCATGCAGATCCGCATCCTGGTAACATATTTATACTTCCGGAAAGCGGAAAAGTATGCTTTTTAGATTTCGGAATGATGGGTACTATTCTGCCCAACGAAAAAGAATCTATAAATGATCTACTACTCTATTTTTTAAGTAAAGACGTTAAAAAAATAATCATCTTACTTGAAAAAATCGCAATAAGAACAAATATACCCGATTATAAAAAACTAGAACAAGACCTTTATCAATTACTTGAAGGTGTTAGTAATACCGCCATTCAAAATATTAAACTTGGCGATACCTTGTCTCAGTTCAAAGTTGTGTTATACGAGAATCAAATTATAATACCACATTACCTTTATATGCTTATAAGAGGTATTGTTCTTATTGAAGGCGTAGGCCTTAAACTTGATCCCGAATTTAACATCACCAAAAATCTAGAGCCATATACAGCAAAGATTTTACGAAAGAGATTTAGTTTAAAATACCTGTTTAAAAAGAATCTCAACCGTATAAAAGATATTAATGCATTAGCTGATACACTGCCCGATGATATAAACACCATCGTAAAAAAAATAAAAGAGGGTAAGTTAGAGATTGTGCATGAGCATAACGGTCTTAAAGAATTTCAAACTGCTACTAGTAAAGCTGTAAACCGATTAGTTTTCGCCGTTATTATAGCTGCACTTTCAATAGGATCATCATTATTGGTAATGGCAAAAATGCCGCCACTAATTAATGGAATACCACTTTTAGGTGCTATTGGCTTTGTGATTTCTGCACTTTTAGGGTTTTATATTATCATTTCTATTTTCAGAAATGATCAATTTTAAGCAGTACATAAATGGATGAAGTTGATAAAATAATCAAAGTTTTAGACCCTTACATTTTAGGGGTACTCATCAGTTTAGGCATAGGTCTAATTCTTGGACTAGAAAGAGAATATAATAACCTAAAAGAAGATAAAGGATTTGCCGGTATACGAGCTTTCCCTATCGTTGCTATTATAGGTTTTACTTTAGGTAGCCTAACCGAAACCTACTCTACCTGGTTACCTATTATTGGTTTAGGCGCCTTCATTTTCTTTTTAGGCTTCAACCATTTATATAAAGAGACTGTTGAGTATGAACGGAGCTTTACCACCAACATTGCTTTAATTGCTACTCTAATATTAGGCTTAATGGTTTCTGCCGAATATTATAGAAATGCAGTTGCTACGGCCGTTATTATTGTGACCTTACTTTCGCTAAAGACTCGTTTTCATACCGTTATTAGAAACATTACTTCTGATGAGCTTTTTGCGTTGATAAAGTTTTCTATAATCGCTTTATTGATCCTACCGTTTTTACCTAATAACAATTACGGTCCTAATGAGTTAATAAATCCGTTTGAGATTGGGTCTATTATTGTCATTGTATCGTTCTTAAATTTTATTGGTTATTTTCTGGTCAAATTTGTAGGCTCAAAAAAAGGAATTTTATTGACTGCTATTCTTGGCGGACTCATTTCAAGCACGGCAGTGACATGGAGCTACGCATCTAGAAGTGTTGAATCTCCAGAATTGTCTAGAAAATATGCTGCGGGTATCATCATTGCATCGGCAATTATGTTTCCCAGACTCGCATTGTTGACTTACATTTTCAATAGTGCGTTATTTATGTATGTAGCAATACCCTTTGCTGTGTTTTCAGTAATATGTCTTATAGTTTCTTTAATTCTAATTAAAGAAGATACCAATAAACCTGACACGAATATCAACCTTGGCAACCCAATGAATCTTCTTAATGCCATTGGTTTCGGTGTTATTTATGTGGTAATACTCTTTGCTGTTTTTTATAGTAATCAATATTTTGGAGAAAGTGGATTGTACTATTCTGCTTTAATTGCCGGGTTAGCAGATACCGATGCCATTACTATTAGTTTGGCAAAATTTGCTTCTGACACAGAAAAAATCAAATTAGCATCGTCTGTAATTGTTACCGCCGTAATGAGCAATATGCTTGTTAAATTAGGAATTGCCCTATTTAAAGGTTCTAAAGTAACTGGTAAATTAGTGGGCTATACTTTTGCCGGTATTATTGTAATTGGTGTTTTATATGTTGTAATCGCTAATTGGTCATTATAAATTAGGCGATAGAGGTCTTCACTACTGAATCTAAATTATCAAAAAGTCGCTTTTTTAAAATAAAATTAGCAAATTTAAGTCGTTGATTCTCTACATTCGCCCATTACCTCGTAGCATTGACAATAGCATCTGCAATTTCTGGGTAAACCCATTCTAATGTGTTCCTATTGAAAAGACCAAATTCATCGGCATTACCATTGTCCCACCAAATAGGACAAATACCGCGCTCAGCGCATAACTCAGCATAATATTCTGCATGTGCTAAACGATCTGCCACGTTATTTGCAAATGTAGAGCCCCATTCACCCATTACTACTGCCCTACCTTCGGTCTCGAACTTATCTTGAATGGTATTAAATTCTTGTGTTAACTGCTCCTTATCAGCGTCTGTACCCCAAGTTGGATCAGTACCCGCTAAAGAGAATAAATAAGGGGAATAACTATGAATAGATACAATTATATTTTCATCATTATTAGGAACTAGATAATCTTCTAAGACATTGTCACCAGTGCCTGCGGCATAAGTAGAAACCATAATTTTTCTAATTGCATTGTTGCCTCCCGTAGCACGGATTGCATCAACACCTACTTGGTGATATTGATTTACAACATCTCGACCTTCGGCAGTACCACCTTCCCATTCTTCAGGAGACCCTTCGTGGCGTGGCTCATTTAAAGTTTCAAAGATTACATAATCTCCATAAGGTTTGAATCTATTAGCTATTTGTGTCCATGTTTTTATTAATCGATCTTTTACTGCCGGTGCATTTTCATACGTAGGTATGATCCACTCATCGTCATGATGAATATTGATGATAACATACATGTCATTATTTAAAGCATAATTTGCAATATCTTCTACCCTATCTAACCAGTCAGATTCTAAAATATAATCTGGTGCCGCACCTGTATGAAACCTCCAAGTAACAGGTAATCGTAAAGTTTTAAATCCTTTTTCAAAAATCGCATCAATCATTGCCTTGGTTGTAAAGGGATTTCCCCATGCTGTCTTATCTACATCTTCTGTATCTAAAGTATTACCCAAGTTCCAACCAGAACCCATGTCCAACACAAATTCTTTGGGCGATATATCTCGCATATCACCATTAATAACTTCACTAGGTATAACATCGTTTTCAGGTGTTTCAACGCTGTCTGTACCTTCTGAAGGACTATTATTTACTTGATTTTCTGAACTAGAGCATCCTATTAAAATAGTGATACTTAAAAGAATTAAAAACGGAGAAATATTTTTCATTTGCGCCTTCTTATCCAAAGAACAAATCGTGTGTGATTAATGCTACACTTGCGACTTGTTTATTTATAAATGGAATATAAGCAATTAGGAAATAAAATACTATTCAAGACAAATACCCCCCTTTTTAAGGCTTCTTGAACTAAAATAAGATTTAAATAATCCTAATAAACCCTCATTGCAAATAACAACATGAAGGCTATCGCCTTTTCATTTTTTGTTTCCAATCGTTTACAAAAACAAGAAAAAAAAAGGATTTAAATAATCCTAATGAACCCTCATTGCAAATAACAACATGAAGGCTATCGCCTTTTCATTTTTTGTTTCCAATCGTTTACAAAAACTATGTTTTTGACACTTTTGAAAACAAAAAATGAACTGTTCTCACAGTTCATTTTCTTATTCAGTCGGGATGACAGGATTTGAACCTGCGACCACTCGACCCCCAGCCGAGTGCGCTACCGGACTGCGCTACATCCCGAAATTTAAATGGAAATTAGTCTCCAAAATATTACGTAGTTTTTCAACGCCTTAAAATGAACTGTAGTGCAGTTTATCCTGAGAGAAGTCGAAGGGCTACATCCCGAAAATTCCGATTGCAAAAATAGAGAAGTTCTTTAGATTAAAATCTATCTTTTACTAAAACTTGAATTACTATCTCAAAGAATCTATCCAGTCTATCATTCGCTCTCCCCAATCTTTCAAATGCTCATCATGCAAGCCTAATCCGAATCCGTGACCGCCTTTTGGATAAATATGCATCGTTGCAGAAACCCCTTTATCCTTTACCGCTTTATAGAATAACAAGCTATTTTCTACAGGTACTACGGTGTCATCTGTAGCATGAAGTAAAAAAGTTGGTGGTGTTTGTTCGGTAACTTGTTTTTCATTCGAAAAATAATCGACCATGTCAATCGTTGGATTCTCACCTATTAAATTCATCTTCGAACCTTGGTGTGTCATTTCGCCAAATGATATTACAGGATACCCCAATGCCATAAAATCTGGTCGGGCACTTTCATTATCAATATCATCAAAAGTTCTATACACTTTTTCGTCAAAATGTGTTCCTAAGGTCGATGCTAAATGCCCGCCTGCTGAGAAGCCTATTATTCCTATTTTATCCGCCTCAACATTAAATTTTTCTGCATTATTTCTTACTAACCGTATAGCCCTCTGAGCATCTATTAGTGGTACATATTTTTTATCTTTTTGAGAAACATCAGAAGGCAAACGATACTTTACCACCACCCCTGCAATTCCCTTACTGTTAAAGAATTTTGCGATATCTGTACCTTCCCAATCATAGGCAAGTATACCATATCCTCCTCCTGGAAAAATTAAAACTGCTTCTCCTGTTGCATCTCGTTTTGATGGTAAATACACCTCAATAGTGGGAACTTGAACTTTACTAATTCGTAAAATTTCATTTTGCTCATGTACTTCCTTTTCTAAGCTCTTTATCTGATCAGGAATTTTATCTTTTGGCCATAATTGCATAATGGTATCTTGGGCAGCGGCATCACCCATAACTATTAGCATTAATAACAATAGTGTGTTTTTCATATGTAGTATACTAGGTTATTCGCAATCCCATTTAAAGTTGGCTATAGGGTCATGAGATGCTCCTTGTAAATTATAATGCCACCACTCTGTTCTGGTGGACCAAAACCCATATTTTTCCATGGTTTCTTTAAGCAGCTTTCTATTATCTAGAATGTCTTGGGGTAAGTCAAAATTATCGTGATAGGCGCGCTTTCCAAAAAAATCAAAATCCGAAGGCATATTTAATTCCTCTCCTTCTAAAGTAACCAATGTAATATCTACTGCCCCGCCCTTATTATGAATTGAACCTTTTATAGGGTTTGCCACGTACTGCGGATTAGGAACAATTTTCCACATTTTATACTGTACTGAATTAGGTCTGTAACAGTCGTAAAATTTAATTTTTACGCCATGCTTTTTAAATTCTTCATTTGCTTTCAGCAAAGCCTTTACCGTTTTTGCTCTTGTATAACATTCACCACAATCATATACCTGCTCTTTTAAGAAATTATTATCTGTAGCGTATCTTAAGTCATACGCAAAGCCATCACTATAGTCTGCTAATCGAACGAATGTAGTATCTGAGATACCTTCCAGATTTTTAAATACTGGTTTCTCTGCTTTAGGTTCTATTATAGAATCTATTACAATTTCTACTACTTGCTTTGTATTGGCAGCTGTATTTGTATTTTTTGCTTCTTCTTTACACCCTATCGTAAACACAAGAATTGCCGATACTAACAATACCCAAACTCTATTCTTAAACATGTTCTAATTTTATTTGTGTTTCAAGATACAGATTTTTACCAGAGGTGCTTTATCTTTAAAGTAGTTTCAATTAGTAAATATCAATTCTATTTAACCAAAACCATGAACAACCATATATTTCTAATTTTGTGCTTAGCGCTTTTAAGTTTCTCATGTAAGAATGATAAAAAGTCTTTGAATAAAGATGTAGAAAAACCGGCATCTCCTTGGTTCTTGGGTTTTCAGAAAACTGAGCTTAATCCAATAATGCAACCAGATTCTACGTATACATTTTTGGATCCAATTTCAAAGAATGAAGTCCGTTGGCAAAAGGCCGATGTTTTTAATCCGGGAGCTATTGTAAAAAATGATACGGTATTTTTATTATTTAGGGCAGAAGATAATCCTGATGCTATTTTAGGAGAAAGAACCTCACGCGTTGGATTAGCTTACAGTACTGACGGAATACACTTTACAAAATATGCAAAACCTGTACTTTTTCCCGATAACGATGAATTTGCCCAGTGGGACCAACCTGGTGGTGTAGAAGACCCTAGAATTGTTGAAACACCCGAAGGTACTTTCATTATGCTTTATACAAGTTGGAATAATGATGTTGCCAGACTTTCTAGCGCTACATCTAAAGATTTAAAAACGTGGACAAAAGAAGGTCCGGTTTTTGAAAATGCCTATGAAGGAAAATATTTAGATGAATGGAGTAAATCGGGATCAATCGTCACCGAATTAGTGGATGAGCGATTAATTGCAAAAAGAATTAACGGTAAATACCATATGTATTGGGGAGAGCTTTTCGTCAATCTTGCGACTTCTGAAAACGGGGTCGATTGGGAACCTAGCTTAACTAAAAAAGGTGATTTACTTCATAGTTTTAAACCGACTTTAAATGAATTTGATAGTCATTTAACCGAACCAGGACCGCCAGCCTTATATACAGATGCGGGTATTCTCTTACTGTACAACGGTAAAAACTTAAGTGGAGATGGTGCCACTACTAAATACCCTGAAGGTACTTATTGTGGTGGGCAAGTCTTATTCGATAAAAATGATCCGACTAAAATGCTTCAAAGAATGGAGGTTCCTTTTATTTGCCCAAGCTTACCTCATGAAATCAGCGGACAATATAAGGCAGGAACAACCTTTATTCAAGGTTTGGTGTATTTCAATAATAAGTGGTTTTTATATTACGGAACCGCCGATTCTATGGTTGGTTTGGCTATTAAAGAATAACTACATAATAATTTTTATTCCCACACCAATATTTCACTATATCGATTACCTATACGCACCGCTTTGGCTGCAAAATGTGTATTATTTGGCAGTACTTCTGAATAGCTAATTCCTACTATTAAATATAAAAAACCTCCTATTTAATTAAAAATAGAAGGTTGCATTGCACTTTTGGTTGTTGGTTTACTTCAAACTTTTTAGATACACTAAGCTCTTTGGTACTTGCGTAACAACATTCTTAGATTCATCTTCTATGAACATATATTCAATGCCTAATTTTTTAGCTTCAGCAACTATGCCGGCAATATCTATTTGCCCTGTTCCTAAAACAACATTGGTATCATCTTCTTCGTGACCGGTATTATTACCTTCAATACCTTTTTCCATATCCTTTAAATGTAATAGGGTAAATTTCTTCGGATATTTCTTCATCAACGCCAACGGATCAGCACCACCATGTTGCGCCCAGAACACATCTAATTCAAACGTATAATCTGTAGCATTCTTAGCCATATAATCAAATAAAGTACCATTTTCATAAGGTCTAAATTCATACCCATGTGGGTGATACGCCAATACGAGTCCGTTTTCTTTCAGCTTCTTTCCTGCCTTATTGAATACTTCTGTCGCATGTTTTGTTTCTTCTAGATCCCATTTATCATCATCATGAGGTACCCATGCGCACATTACATATGTAGCTCCAAAATCTTTGGCATTTTTTATGACCTTGTCTACATCATTCTCCAAGTCCTCGAACCCAGCACCTACACTCACCATCTCTAAATCATTTTCAGCTAGTAAAGCTTTAAAATCTTCCAATGGCATATCATAGGTTTCGCCACCTTCAATTTTGGTTATTCCCCATTCATTAATCAATCCTAGGGTGTTAGAAACATCCATTTTAAATTGATTTCTAAGGCTATACAACTGTAAACCTACCTCTTGGGCTTGCGCTAAAAAACCACTACCCAAAAGGATAGTGGCAATCATTACTTTTTTTATCATCTTGATATTCATTACGTAAGTAAATTTCCTTCGTCATCCCATTCAGCCATAACGTTACGTTGACTTTGGTCTACACATTTTGCAATCCATGCTGGGTCATAAGCGACACCATGCTGATCAAGTATATCTTGGGGTACACCGTCCCAAACATTTGGTGAATTTCCTTTATATCCTAAATCTGCAATACCTACTTTAGAGGTATAGTACCCTGTAACGGTTAAGCCACGCATGGTATAGAAAAATTGAATTTCTAATGGTTGCTCACTTAAAGGTTTCTCTGTATCATGCCAGCAAATTTCATCGCAAATCTGTTTTTTCTGCTCTAAGGTAGCCGACTTAAATTCGGTACCAAATTCAGTATTGCTCTTATGATCTAACCACATTAAGCCTCCTAATAGTGTCGGAGCCATTTCTGGAATATCTTTACCCATAAATTCTACTAGCGCTGGCACTTCTGCCTCTATAGGACCACCATGTGGCTCTTTTGGAGGAAGTATCACTACGCTTAAAGCTGCAATAGTTTCCATCTCATGCTCGTTGAACAATTGCTCTGCATTTAATTTTTCTATACGATCCAATTCTTCTGGCGTTCTACCAAAATATTTTTCGCTACTTGCTACAATATCTTGATCTACAGATTCGCCATTTTCAGTCTTACATGAATTGAAGACCAGCCCAGAAGTTGCCGCAGCACCACCAAGTATTAAAGTTTGTAAACTCTTTCTTCTATCCATCATCCTAAATATTTTGTGCCTTTAATTGTTCAATGATATAATCTGATGCTCTCCATGAAAGCGCCATAATCGTCCAAGTACAGTTCTTATCTGCTTGAGATACAAAAACCCCTGCATCTACTATAAATACATTGTCTGCATCATGTAACTGCTGAAACTTATTGGTAACCGATGTCTTTGGATCATCTCCCATTCTTGTGGTACCTACCTCGTGAATAATCTCACCTGGTTTGTTTAATCCGTAATCTTTATCCTTTCCTGGCTTATCACCTAAATAGTGACCACCCATGTTATGAATAATCTCCTCAAAAGTATCTTGCATGTGCTTCGCCTGATTTACTTCGTATTCTGAATGCTTATAGTTAAACTTCAAAACCGGTATACCAAATTGATCTACAGTAGTAGGGTCGATTTCACAGTAATTATCTTTGTAAGCGATCGCTTCTCCACGACCACCGAATCCTATAACGGAACCGTAATATTTCTTTACATCATCACGTAAGCTATCACCATAACCTCCTGATTTTAATCCGAAGTACTGGTTCATGGCATTTGGATCCCAACCAAAACCGTAGTTTGGCTGTCCCATACCACCCCAAACTTCAATATGATATCCTCTTGGGAAATTCAGTTTTGAATTATCGCCCCACCATGGTGAGTAAACGTGCATACCACCTACACCATCTTCATTATAAGATGTCTTTCTGTTCATTAAACCAGGTATTACACCCGATGCACTTGATCCTGTTGAATCATGTAAATACCTACCAACAAGGTTGCTACTATTACCTAACCCGTTAGGGTGTTGCTTACTCTTAGAGTTTAATAGTATACGTGCAGAACTACATGCTGATGCTGCCAATACTACCACTTTACCTCTAAGTGTATATTCTTTTCTATCTTCTTTGTTGATGTAAGATACACCTGTTGCTTTACCTTCTTCATTGGTAAGAACCTCACGTACCATTGAATTCACAAATAATTTCACTTGACCGCCACTCTTTTGAGCCGGAAAGATCAAACAACTACCTGCTGAGAAATCGGCATATATTTGACATGATCTACCGCATTGTCCGCAATAGAAACAAACGCCACGATCTTCATTAATTCTTTTGGTCAACATTGAAAGTCTCCCCGGAATTACCGGTATGTTAGACTTCTTTGCGCCATTGATATAAAATAATTCGTGCAATCTTGGTTTCGGGGGAGGAAGAAAGAATCCGTCAGGATCGTTTTCTCTACCTTCATTGGTGCCAAATACACCAATTAATTTGTCTAATTTATCGTAATATGGTTTAACATCTTCGTATCCTATTGGCCAGTCATCGCCATGACCATCACGGGTTTTTCCTTTAAAATCTTTTGGTCCGAAACGTAAAGAAATACGTCCCCAGTGATTAGTTCGTCCTCCGAGCATTCTTGCACGCCACCATTTAAATTCAGTTCCTTCTGCATGTGTATATGGCTCTCCTTCTACTTCCCAATCTCCCCATGACATATCCCATTCACCAAAAGCTCTATCTGTACCTGCTCCTCTTCTTGGAGAATCATATGGTTGTTTTAATTGCGTCATGGTCTTTGGATCAGCTGGGTCAAAAAATGGACCCGCTTCTACAACTGCTACATTTAAACCTGCATCTGCCAATTGTTTGGTAGCCATACCACCACCAGCTCCTGAACCTACGATGATTACATCAAAGATTTCTGAGGATTCCTTTATCTGCATAATTTGAAATTAGTTATTGATTACAATTTAATTCTTTATTAAAATAAGCACCTTGTTTTTAGCTGAATAACCATCGTTACTGGACGGACGGATATCTTTTAAGCACAATTGTCCGTTTTGGGCAATTTTGTTATTCACTTACAAAGGTAGAAGCAGGCAAACCTGCCGCATTGAACAAAGTACCTATGTCTGTACTTTTAAAAGCATATCTAACCCCTTTCGGATTCTTCACTTCTTTTGAGCTTACTACTACTTCATTATTCTTCAGTTTTGCCCTCGCAGAAAACCATTCTCCCGCAGCATTTGAAATTTCAAAAAGTGTTACTTTCTTTTCTTTATTATATAATCCGTCAGCGTTGCTGAAGTTCACTTTTAACTGATTGCCGTCTACTTCAAAAGAATCATACAATGGACCATAGACATCTTGACCTTGTAATAATCCGTACTCATTTTTAAGTGCAATATTCGCTAATCGCAAACCTACATCTTGTTTGTTTAAAGGATGAATGTTTTCGGTCGTACAGATATCACTCGTCATAGCCATACCTGTATTTTTCAACGCCAAAGTTCTTCGTTGCTGGTCGCGTACCATACCACCCGCAAACTCTTGGTCATATTTAAACGGAGCTATTTGTACATAGTAAAACGGAAAATCGTCATTCCATTCTGTTCGCCAAGAAGTAATCATTTTACTAAAAAGTTCATGGTAGCTTTCTGCGTTTGCTGTATTGGCTTCGCCTTGATACCAAAGTGTACCTGCAATTTTAAACTTGGTCAAAGGTGCTATCATGCCATTATACAGAGTAGATTTCTCTACCGTCACCCATTTATTAGTCTCGACCTTTTTGTGAGCTTCGACCAATTCGGGATGTGCTTTGAAAACAGCGTCTGGTGTCCAAACCTCAGCACTTGATGCACCCCATGCATT
This sequence comes from Maribacter sp. 1_MG-2023, assembly GCF_030547005.1. Taxonomy (GTDB): domain Bacteria; phylum Bacteroidota; class Bacteroidia; order Flavobacteriales; family Flavobacteriaceae; genus Maribacter. Next base: position 117,097 of record NZ_JAUOPN010000010.1, read on the forward strand.
ATCTATTAATCCGATGGGAATATTTAATTCTTTTTGAACTTTTCTCGCAAAGAAATAGGCGACAGCACTAAAATCTTGCATGGTTTCAGGTGAACAAGCTACCCAAGTTCCCGCTACATCTTCTTGAGGATATTTAGCTGTTCTCTTCGCAACCGTGAACAATCGGATATTTGGATAATTGGCATTCTCGACTTCAAAATCTCTATTCGCGATTTTACTGTTTGCACTCCATTCCATATTACTTTGCCCAGAGCAAAGCCATACCTCACCTATCAAAACATCTTTTAAGGTTATTTCGTTTTTACCACCCTTAAAGATTATTTGAAATGGTCCGCCTGCTTTGGGTGTTTTTACTGTAATCTCCCATTTTGCTTTATTGCCTGTTTTGACGGCAACGGTCTCATCGTTCCAACTTGTATAAATCGTAAATTCTTCATTAGGATCTGCCCAACCATACAACAACACATCGGTCTCACGTTGCAATACCATTTCATTTGAAAATATCTTAGGCAGTGTAATTTCAGCCTTGGCAAAAGTTGTTACCAAAAGGCATAACATAATCAGGATAAAACGTAAATTCATTGTAGTTATAAAATTTTGATTTAAATATACCTAAATATGCCTCATATTAGCAAATTCACAATCATTGAATGTTATTTTTAAAGGATTTTTCATATTGTCTCTTATATTTATGATATTCATAAGCTACTAAAAATCAACTTACCATGTCTAGCCAACCCCAATCCATTAAAAGACGAAATTTTATTAAAGGTGCTTCGGCATCTTTACTATTTACTTCTTTACCCGCCTTCGGATTCGAATTTTTCGCTACTGAAAAACCGAAAAAAGTAGCACTTATTGGTACTGGTTGGTATGGTACTGGCGATTTATTGCGTCTTATTCAAGTTGCTAACATTGAAGTTGTAGCACTTTGTGATGTTGATGATAATCAACTTAATACTGCTGCGCAACTAGTTTCTGAACGTCAAAAAAATAAAAAGAAACCTAAGCTCTACACTGACTATAGAACCATGCTAGAAAACAATAGTCTAGATATTGTACTTATAGGCACACCCGATCATTGGCATGCCTTAACCTGCATCGCAGCACTAAAATCTGGAGCTCACGTTTATGTTCAAAAACCGATTAGCGTTGACGTTATGGAAGGCGAGGCAATGGTCGCTGCTGCTAGTAAATATAACAAAGTGGTTCAAGTAGGTACACAGCGAAAAAGTACGCCGCATCTCGTAGCCGCTAAAAAACAAATTATTGATAAGGGTTTGCTTGGAACTATCGGTCACGTAGATATGAGTTGCTATTACCATATGCGTGCCAATGGAAATCCGCCAGAGCAAGAAGTGCCCGATTTCTTTGATTATGAAATGTGGACAGGTCCCGCACCTATGAGACCTTACGATGGTCTGCCTCATAAAAGATGGTGGCGTACATTTCGAGAATATGGAAACGGAATTACAGGTGATATGTGTGTACACATGCTAGATACCGTTCGTTGGATGCTTGATTTAGGATGGCCCAAACGTATAACTTCTGAAGGTGGAATATTTGTTCAGAAGGATGGAAAATCGAACATATCTGACACACAATCTGCCGTATTCGAGTATGACTATCATAATTGCAATTGGCAACACAGAACATGGGGAAACCCAGATGATGCTGATTACCCTTGGGCTTTTAAAATATATGGATCAAAAGGTGTTCTAAAGGGTGATGTCATGAAAGCTGAATTTGTACCCGTAGATGGTAGTGAATCTATTCGTTACGATGTTGTTTATGAGAAAGAGAAATATCCTGAAGACTTATCTGAAAAAGACATTGAATTACATGCCGCACCCGCTACTCGTAAGCATATGATAGATTTTTTGAATGCTATACAAAACAATACCAAGCCTGTTGCTGATATTGAAAACGGACACATTTCTACCGCTAGCTGTATTTTAGCTAATTTATCGATGGATTTAAAAAGACCTTTAGTGTATGATCCACAAAGTAGAACGGTCATAAACGACCCAGAAGCTACTGCATTATTGCACCGCAATTATCGTGGTCAATGGGTGCACCCACACCCAGATACGGTGTAAATTATTGTAATTTTTTGGTGGAATCTCTTACCAACAAGCTGGTTTTCACAACCTTAGTCTCGTAAGGTAACCCAGGGTTTTTAATTCTGTTAATCAACAATTTAGCTGTTTGCTCCCCTATATATTTACCATGCTGACTTACCATTGTCAGTGACGGAGTTACGTATTTAGATAACTGTCCGTTTGTAAAACCAATGATCGAAATATCATTTGGTACATTATATCCTCTTGCCTTTACCACTTCTAAGACTTGAACAGCAATTAGTTCATCTATACCTATAATTCCATCTATCGTCTTATAATTCAGTAAAAAGGACATCAATAAATCTAAATCATCTTTAATCGTTAGATTGATAACCAACTTAGGATCAAACGGAATATCTAATTCCTCTAATGCTTTTTTATATCCTAAAAGTCTTAATTTACCAACGCTTGAACTTGATATAGGGTTAACTACCGCTATATTTTTACAGCCAATATTTATTAAGTGCTTGGTTATTTTATAGCCTGCCTCTAAATCGTCAACAACGACTTTATCGCATTGCACGTTTTCTGAAACCCTATCAAAAAGTACTACAGGAATATCATTATTAATAACATCTATTAATGCTTCATGCGTGTCTTCATTCTGGCTTTCTTCTGCTAAAGACATGATAACACCATCTACAGTACCTGCATCAAAAAATTCAAGTGTTTTTGTTTCTTTGGCTTTAGATTCGTTGCTAATACAACTAATAATATTATAGCCACTTTCATTTGCCACTTTTTCAATTCCGTATAGCACCTGAACAAAAAAGTAGTTTAAAATATTGGGCACGATTACACCAATAGTCTTGGTGCTCTTATTCAATAAATTAAGTGCTAGCCGGTTAGGCTTATAATGTTTCTCTTTAGCGTATGCCTGAATCTTTATCTTTAGGTCATTACTAATTTCGTGACTATCATTTATCGCTTTAGAAACGGTAGAGATAGAAACACCAAAATGCCCAGCTATATCTTTTAGAGTTACTTTTTTCATAATTAATACTACAAAAGAACAGATTTAAATTGACATTTAAATAATTCGTAAAAGCAAACTGTCCCTAATGGTAAACCAAGGGACAGTTATTTTCATATTTTATAAATACCATAACCAAAATTACCAATGATTATTGGTTAGAGTTGGCGAGATACAATTTATATGTATTGATTGATGATGTTCTCAAACAATTCTTGCTTACCACTCTGTAATTCTAACTCGCCATTTTCTTTGGCGATATTGTAAAGATCTTTCATATTTAACTTACCGTTTTCAAAATCTTTTCCCTTACCTGAGTCAAAAGAACTGTATCTGTTTTCACGTAACTTGTTATATGAAGATGATTCAATAATTCTATCTGCAGTGATCAATGCTCTTGCAAAAGTATCAGCACCACCAATATGTGCGTGGAACACGTCTTCTAAGTCCGTACTATTTCTTCTTATTTTAGCATCAAAGTTTACTCCACCACCTTGTAATCCACCAGCAGCCAAAAATACCAACATTGCTTCTGTTGTTTCTTGAATGTTATTTGGGAACTGATCGGTATCCCATCCATTTTGGTAATCACCTCTATTGGCATCTAAACTACCTAACATTCCCGCTTTTGCTGCTACAGCAATTTCATGCTGAAAAGTATGCTGCGCCAACGTTGCATGGTTCACTTCGATGTTCATTTTAAAATCGTTCTCTAAGCCGTACTCTTTTAAGAACCCTATTGCGGTAGCACTGTCAAAATCGTATTGATGTTTCATAGGCTCCATTGGTTTTGGCTCAATAAAGAAGCTTCCTTTAAATCCTTGGCTACGAGCATAATCTCTTGCCATAGTCAAAAACTGACCCATGTGATCGACTTCGCGACCTAAATCTGTGTTCAACAAAGACATATAACCTTCTCTACCTCCCCAGAAAACATAATTTTCACCTCCTAAAGCAATGGTAGCATCTAAAGCCAATTTAATTTGACCACCTGCTCTTGCCAATACATTAAAATCAGGATTGGTAGAAGCCCCGTTCATATATCTTGGGTTTGAGAAACAGTTTGCTGTACCCCAAAGTAATTTCTTACCAGATTCTTTTTGTTTTTCTTTTAAGTAGTCAGTAATCGTTGCTAATCTTTTTTCAGATTCTGCAAATGTTGACCCTTCTTGAATTAAATCGAAATCATGAAAACAGTAGTAATCAAATCCTATTTTATCAAAGAATTCAAAAGCGGCATCTGCCTTGTCTTTTGCTGCTTGTATTGCATCTGAAGATTTATCCCACTCAAAACTCTGTGTACCGGGACCAAATGGATCTGAACCTTGACCACAGAAGGTATGCCAGTACGCCGTTGAAAACTTAAAGTGATCACGCATGGTTTTACCTGCCACTACTTGATCCGGATTATAATATTTAAAGGCTAGCGGATTGTCAGATTCCTTTCCTTCAAATTTAATTTTGTCTATTCCTTTAAAATATTCCTTATTTGCCATTATGTTGATTTTATAAGTTGTTCAATATTAATTCTAATTCTTTTTTCCAAACTGCATATGCGTCTTGGTATGCTTTCTTATCTTTCTTAGGACTAAAAGTCATTACGTAATCATTATCTAAAATTGCCTTACCGAATGCCTCAAAATCGCCTTTGTGAAGATTCGCTGCTCTTGCCGCGCCAATTGCCCCAGTAGTATCATAAATTTCAATGTCATAACCTATTAAGGTTGCCACTGTATTCGAAAATATTTCTGAACGAAAAAGATTGTCGTTACCGGCACGCATAACATTAACTTTTATACCGTCTGACTCCATTATTTCCATTCCGTAGACAAACGAAAAAGCAATGCCTTCTAATGCAGAACGACACAAATGACCTTTACCGTGATTATTTAAATTTAGGTTAAGAATTCTTGTACCTACATCTTTACTTTTCAACATTCTTTCGGCTCCGTTACCGAACGGAATCATTGTGACACCATCTGAACCAATTGGTACTTCATTTGCCAATGTATTCATCTCTTCGTAAGATTCAACATTAAGATTATTCAATAACCATCTATATTGAATACCCGCTCCGTTAATACAAAGTAGTTTACCAATTCTGGCTGGTTTACCAGGTGAATAATTTACGTGTGCAAAGTTGTTTACTCGTGAACTTTCTTTCACAGAAAGGTTATCTGTCACGGCATACACAACACCAGAGGTACCACCAGTAGCCGCAACTTCACCAGGGTTAAAAACATTTAATGTCAATGCGTTATTTGGCTGATCGCCTGCTCTATATAATATGGGTGTACCCGTTGATAATCCGCTTTCAGTTGCCCCTTTTTCATTTACTTTAGATTGTACTGAAAAAGTATCTACGATATCGGGAATCATTTCTTTATCCAATCCGTATTGATCTAATACCAAATCAGCAATTGCATCCTTTTTGAAATCCCAAAAAATACCTTCTGATAGACCAGATACGGTCGTATTTACTACTCCAGATAATTTATAAGCGATATAATCTCCGGGAAGCATCGTCTTATAAATCTGTGCGTAAATTTCTGGCTCATTTTCTTTGACCCATTTTAGCTTAGATGCCGTAAAATTTGAAGGTGAATTTAATAGATGGGTATCACAGGTTTCTGCACCTATTTCTTCATAGGCTTGTTGACCAATGCCTACTGCCCTACTATCGCACCAAATTATAGATTTTCTTAGAGAATTACCTTCTTTATCAATAAGCACTAGACCGTGCATTTGATATGATATACCGATGCCTGAAATATCAGATTTACCAATACTTTCTTGTACACATAATTTGTCGATACCACTACAAACGTAGCGCCACCAATCTTCTGGACTTTGTTCTGCCCAACCGTTTTTTACAGCCTCCATTGACATTTCTGTCTCTGGCTCTGTAATTACTCCAACACTTTTTCCTGTTGAAGCATTTACCAAAGCAATCTTAATAGATGAACTTCCGATATCTAATCCTAAATGGTACATAAATAGTATAAATTGGTTTGCTGTAATAAGTTAAACCAAAAATAGTTACTATACTGACCATTCAATATTTGTACTACGAAATATTATCGTAAATAGAATTTTCAGAAATATAACGACCTCAATAATATTTTATAATAATTTGATTATCAGTTATTTAAATCTATTTTAAAAAACACTTTATTTTCGAAAAGGTTTTCGCACTACTCTAGAAATCAATACTTAACAAAAAGCACTTTAATACTGTTCTAACTGATTTTGAAGCTGCTCTAACTTTGAAAGCGCTTCTGATTTAGAGTTTACATCTAACTTTAAATAGATATTCTGTATATGGAAATTTACGGCACTGGGAGTTACAAATAACTTTTGCGCAATCATTTTATAAGTAGCTCCTTGACATAAAAAGTCTACAATTTGATTTTCTCTTTCAGAGAAAAAGGCAAATGTCTTTCTATGAAAGTTATTAATAATCTTCTTAACAATATCATTGCTCATCGCTGCACCTTCTTTCTCCATACTACGTAATGCATGTTCTAATTTATCTAAGGTCAATGGTTTTGTTAAATAACCATTTGCTCCTTTCTTGAATGCATTTTTAATAATGTCAAAATCATTGATTTCACTGAACATGATGATTTTTACTTCCCAGTCTTTTTTCTTGAAAAGTTTAATGGCATCTACCCCATTCATATCATCCAATTCAATTTCTGAAAGTACTATATGAGGTTTGGTAAACTTATAATCTTTAATGGCATCTTTGGCAGATGTATAGCTGCCTACCACTTCATAACCATTAATTTCCTCGAAGTGATTTTTATATACAGAATGTAATGAGGTATCTTTTTCTAATACTATTATTCTAATGCTTGAATTTTTCATAATCTCCATAGTTTTTTGAAGCTATCATTCTAAAAAAGAACAATAACTACAGTTAGTTTTGCGTAATTTCAATCAACTTTTACAAGGATTGAATAACTAAACAATAGACATGTATTATGAACTAATAGTATATGCTATACATTCACTTTTACATATATAATGACAAGGGATGCCTTACAGAACAATCAAAATATTTAGATTGTACTTCGCAATTGTTTAGTAAAAATTAAATCAAAAAACGGATTACCGCTAGTGAGTCAATTCTGAAAACTGAGGCGTTTGCCAAACTTTGAGTTAATGAGATTTCGGAGCTCTAAAATGATAGAAATCTTGTGAAGAATAAAATGTGTTTTGAAGCCGGAATTTAGTAGGTAAAATACATTCATGGTTGTGGGGGGATTTGGGGTTATACAATTGGGTTTGAATCTTATTGCTGATTGAAATATATATATTAATACAATATACCCGTTGAAAACATAAGAATTTTCGTTAAAATACCAACTTTTAATAAAAAATAAGGTAATTCATCGATAGTTAACATAAAGTTAAAACCGAGAATCACCACAATTGTAAACCAAAAAATAAAGGAGGGAACCCAGTTATCCCCCCGGACAACAACCCCTCCTTTTATTGACAATTCAAATCAACCATATAACCGTAACGGTTTATAGATTTTAAAATATTACTCTATACTTATATCATCATCTTCAAAAGTATTTGATGCTGTAGCCGTTGTTTCGCTTACTTGCATGATCCATTTCTCTTTATTGTATTTTCCATTTAAATCTGTACTTGCTGCCATTTGTGCATCGTTCTTATAATCGTAATCTGCTAAGTACACATAGTACAGACCGTTTTCTTTATTGTAAAATTGTTTAGGATCTAATCCTTTCTCACGTAAATCTTTCATAAATGCATTCATATACTTTGTTTGGCTGTATACATTTGCAATTACATAGTAACCAGAATTCATATCGATAACATTAGCATCTACCATCATTTTAACCGGTAACTCTTTAAAATTATCTCTTGAAGATGGAAATTCTTTAAAATTCGCTCTTCTTGAAGAAGATGTTGTTGCGACTGTTGATTTTGTAGTTTCGGCAACAAAAGCATTAGCAGGCTCTGTTAAAAAGTCAATAGCATCATTATTTAGATCATTAGATGCATAAGATGTGTTTTCCTCTACACTAAAGTCTTGTAAAGAGCTCTTAATCGTTGTATCAATATCATTACGTAACATTCTAACAATTAATTCAAATCGTTCTTCAAATGCTGCTATTCTTTCAATTTCTATAGAATCTTGACGTAGAATCAACTCATCTAAAATAATCTTGTTCTCATATGCTAAACTACTTTCTGAAGCCGTAGAAGTAGTATTAGAAGATGCATCTTGTCTCTTACGACCCGATTTTCTAGCGCTATCGCGTTCTTCAATTAAATGAGCTATCTGCTCTTCATAATTACGTACTATATTATCTATTTGATTATCTGATGAGTTATCTGCTACTGATATCGCCAAATCATCATCTTTAAATTTGTAAGCTAAAGTGATTTCATGATTCCATCCTAAATTGGCATCTTCACTTGATAAGTCTTTCTCCATTAAATATCCTAAAGACATTTTATCACTTAGGTTAAAACCAACACCTGCGGCTACTCCATACTCCTCGTCTACCGTTGTTTGTAACCAACCGTAGTTTGGCATGTCTAATAATAACGATCCAAAGTAATATAAACTACCATCATAGTTCTGACCCACTTGCGCCATTGGCATTAAGCGAGCATCTGTAAAAAGTCCTCTTGAATGTTCGAATGAGTGTGTATACTGTACCGAAGCCTTTACACTTTTTGTAGACAATTCGGTTAAAAATTCGTTCGTTGTTTGATTGTATTTAAAAAGGTCTTCTGCGTAGAATCCGAAATCGAACTTACCTAACGACAAGTTCATACCTGGTTGAATGGCAATTTTACTTTCTTTTCTTGCATCTGCCAATTGAGGATCTTCTTCACCAACGACAATCCTGTTTTTATCTAAACCTTGATTAAAATAGGTAACGTTCGTACCAAAGGTTAAAACAGATTTCTCTCCCAATCGTACTGATGATGCGTAGTTGGCATTGAATCCAAATTCCTGAACTACACCAGACCATTGACTGTAAACACCAATACCTACAGCAGTATGGTCATTTAATTTGTTGCTAAACCCTAGAAAATAGTTTTGACTATTATCATCGAAGGTTGCATATTGATTTCTATGTAGAATGTTTAAATATGATTTGTTCTCACGTACCAAAGAGAACGTTGGGTTTATAAAAAACCTATTGAAGAATAATTGGTTGTGGTACGTACTGCTTGATCCTAAATTTGCATTGGTTTCTTGACCTTTTACTGTTTGGACAAGAGCCAATAAGAATAAAGCAATAAGAAAACTATTGATTTTATAAGGACTTTCCATAACGATTGATTTAAATGATTAGAATTGAATTTGTCAAATGAATTGGGGGAAATGAATAATGGGTGGTTATTCATCTTCGAAAACAGAACTTGAATACTGTGTTCGTCTATCTGAGTTAAAAGCTTCTAAGAAGCGATCGTCTCTATCTTTATCATTTATAGGCTTATCACTTAAATTGAAAGCTACATTTTGTGTATGCTTACCTTGTTCCATTCTGTTAGAAACTACATAACCAGAACCATCGCTTTGTAAAAGATTTACCGAGTACTCGTCATAAGAACTATTTATGGTGTTGCCCATGTTTACGGCAAGACCTACACTACGTTGACCAACTTCTACCATATAGACATCTAAGCCTCCATAACCATCTCTACCGTCTGATGCGAATACTAAACTACCATTTGAAACAGGATTAGGGAGAACGTCATTCTTCGCTGTATTTACTTTCGAACCCAAGTTTTTTGCCTGACCTAACATTCCGTTTTTTTGAATTGTTGCTACATATATATCATATTCGCCAAAACTACCTGGCATATTAGATGCAAAGAATAATCGACTACCGTCTGGCGAAATTGCCGGATGCTTTGCAGAGTAATCACCAGGGCATACAGCCACTTCGGTAATTTTTTGCCACTTACCACCAACTTTATCGGCTTTGTAAATTTTGTGTATTTCTTTCTTTTTTGAGAACATACCTGTTGTAGGTTTTCGGTATGTTGTTTTACTGTAGTAGGCAGTGTTACCACCATTTGTCAATGCTACCGGTGGGGCATACTCACCAGTAGTTTTTACTGGAGCTGCATTGTTTGACGCAAACTCTTTAGTGGTACCTTGATCATCCCAAGGTAAAAAATTTCTTCTATTATTAGTGGTAAGACGAGATGGCACAACTGTTCGTGTCATTTTGTAATCGTCTTTAACTAACTCCGTCCAGTTTTCATCTGCTAACTCATTCTGAACTTCTTTACCTAATTGAGAAACTGCGTGGTCAAATCTTTTCTGATAGCTTCTTTTTAAAGTACCATCTGCAGAGATTTCCATCAATCTACCGTACCAGTATAATGCATTTGCATATTTTTTGGTCAGGAAATTGGCATTACCTAAATCTTCAAAGATTTCTGCATCAGAAAAACCAAGTGTCTTTAGTTGATTATAATTTTCTGTACGGTTAGTTACTTCTTCAACCTTTCTTTGTTGAAAACTTGTACCGTTGTCATTGTAGGCCAAATCTTGGCCATAGCCCATGGTTGCCATACAAGCAAACAAAAGGCTGATTTTAATTGAATTGTTCATGTTACTAGATTTTGGGGATTAATACTCCAAAGGTCTTGTAACTCATTCAATTGATTATTAATAAAAATTCATAGGTTTTTAAAAATTTAATGAACCATACAATCGATAAATTACCATAATACACTTATAATCAATTATTTAAATAGACAATTAAATTATTTTTGAACCTGTTTATTTTTTCTTTTATCTGAAATGTAGGTATAACCTAAATATGCCAACTGTAAGCCTACCGCTGCCATTTTCAATTTTCTACTTCTTACTAATAATTTCGCTACTCCAAATAGTGGTGATAATCCCATAATCTTCTTTTTAATTGTTACCCTCTAAAATAGTATTTAAGCTTATTTAAACTTAACTCTATCCGTAGAAAATATATGCTAACAAGTATAACAAACACTAATGATTACAGTAGTTTACAGATTATTGAATAGAGCAAAACTACTATTTTTTATAGCTAAGCTTACTGATGTAATGCTTGTACCTTAGTACTATAAAATTTATTTAATCAAAGGCTTAACCGCCTTATAAAATTTAAAATATGAATACTGATATAGCAAAAATTGAAGACCATTTAAAAGACTTGGTAAGTAAAAATGAAGATGCCATTAAAGGTTTTGAAAAAGCATCTGAAAATTCAAAAGAAGTAGGAATCAAAAGTTACTTTGAGAAAAAAGTTATTGATCGCATGCAATTCTTAAGAGAACTTAGAGCAGCGGTGCCAGAACTAGATTTAGGTAGCGTAGAAATTGAAGGAAGCGCAGCTGGTACTTTACACAGAACTTGGATGGATGTAAAAGCATTTTTCGCAGAAGATAATGACGAAGCAATGTTAGAAGAAGCTGTTAGAGGCGATAAAGCAGCAATTAATGATTATGATAATGCACTTGCAGAAGTTATGATGACACACCGCTTAAAAGAAATTATTAGAGCGCAAAAATATTTTTTGCAGAATGATTTAGAAACTACTGAAATCTTAGAACATCACAGATAGTAGATATATTTATAAAGTAAAAAGCCCTTGCAAATTGCAAGGGCTTTTTTTTATGTCTAATTAAATACAAATATCGAAATTTAACACATGAATAAAAATGCTCAAATAAAATAGAAAAAATTATGGTCTTTTAATATACATTAACTTTACAATTACTTCAGTTGACCCAACATTATATCAAAATTAGCTTTCATATTAATTTTATGATAATTTATGATTCATTGCTTCCGTTTACTCTAAAAAAATTCCTAATTTCAAAGGACTCAAACAAATAGGAAAAACGAATGGCAAATTTCAGTTTAAAAGTTAATGGAAAAACTCAAGAAGTAGATGTAGATCCCACTACACCAATGCTTTGGGTATTACGAGATCATTTAAAATTGGTAGGTACAAAATTTGGTTGTGGTATTGCACAATGTGGTGCATGTACCGTTCATTTAGGCGATAATGCAGTGCGCTCTTGTCAACTGCCAGTTTCTGCTGTAGGCGAACAATCAATTACAACTATTGAGGGACTTTCTGAAAACGGAGATCATCCTGTTCAAAAGGCTTGGTTAGAAGAAGATGTGTACCAATGCGGATATTGTCAAGCAGGTCAAATTATGAATGCTAGCGCATTCTTAAAGCGAAATCCTAATCCTACTGATACTGAAATTGAAGATGCTATGAACGGTAATATCTGTCGTTGTGGTACATATACGCGAATTAAGAAAGCAATTAAAAATGCTTCAAGTATTTCTAACGCGTAATTATAACCCCACAATTTTGGGATTTTAACCTTCAAAAAAAATACAAATGACACTTATTAAAACAACATATAACAGACGTTCTTTTTTAAAAAGCGGTTCGCTTGCCGGTGGCGGTATGATTTTAGGATTCAGTTGGCTAGCTTCATGTAAACCAACTCCTGAGCAAGTAAGTAATATACCTAAAGAATGGTTCGATATTAATAGCTTTCTTAAAATTGGCGATAACGGTATGGTAACTATTATGTCGCCTAACCCAGAAATAGGACAAAATGTAAAGACCTCTATGCCCATGATTGTCGCAGATGAACTTGGTGTAGATTGGAAAAATGTAATCGTTGAACAAGCGCCTTTAAATACCGATATTTTTCAAAGACAACTGGCAGGTGGTAGTCAATCTATTCGAGTTGGTTGGTCTGGATTAAGAATGGCAGGTGCTACTGCTAGACATATGCTAGTTGCCGCAGCTGCAGATGCATGGCAGGTTGATGCTTCTGAAATTACGGTTGATGCAGGTGTTATAGGTCATACCGCATCAAACAACTCAGCCGGATTTGGTGATATGGCTTCAAAAGCAGCTACAATGCCTGTACCTGAAGAGGTGAAACTTAAAGAAACAAATGATTTTGATATTATTGGAACGGATAGACGAAATGTTGATGGTCCAAATATTATAACTGGTAAACCTTTATTCGGTATTGATATTCAAGAAGAAGGAATGATGATCGCCATGATCGTTCATCCGCCTGCGTTCGGCCTGACCTATAAATCGATGAATGCAGATACTGTAAAATCTATGCCAGGTATTAAAGATGTTTTCCCTATTGATGTATATAAAGATGATACGGAGAAACAATGGTCTGATGCCGGTTCTATTGATAAGCTTGTTGCCATTGTTGGTGAGAGCACTTGGCAATGTATGCAGGCAAAAAAGGCATTGAATGTGGAATGGGAAGAATCAACGGCTTTAGAAAGTACAGAAGGGCATGATGAAGCATTGACTAAATTATTGAATACTTCTTCTAAACAGCCAGCTCGTAAAGATGGTAATGTAGCTAGTGCATTTAAAAAAGCAGATAAGGTTATAGAACGCACATATAGTGCTCCTTTTTTAGCACACAATACGATGGAGCCAATGAACTTTTATGCAGATGTTACTGCTGAAAGAGCTTTGTTCAATGGACCAATACAAACTCCTGAGTTTTTAGAAAAGACACTGGCTTCTAGATTAGGTATGCCAGTTGAAAAAATTGATATTAAAATGAGCCGTATGGGTGGCGGATTTGGTCGTCGTCTATATGGAACTTTCGGTGTGGAAGCTGCGGTAATTTCTCAACACATGAAAGCACCTATAAAATTGGTGTATACGCGTGAAGATGATATGACCCAAGGTACCTACCGTCCTACCTATAAAGTAAAATATAAAGCAGGTTTAAACAAAGAAGGTAATTTAATTGCCTGGCATGTTAAAGGTGCAGGATCTAATGATGATTTACTTTTTGAAAATAGATTTCCGGCAGGTGCTGTAGATAATTACTTAGCTGAAAAATTCAGTTTAGAAACAAATGTAACCACAGGTGCTTGGCGTGCGCCACGCTCTAACTTTATTGCCGGTGCCGAACAAGCATTTTTAGATGAAGTTGCAGAAGCTGCTGGTAAAGACCCAATAGAATTTAGATTAGAGTTATTTGACAGAGCTATCAAAAACCCTGTTGGTGAACCTGAAAAGAACGATTACGACCCAGTGCGTTATGCAGGTGTTCTTAAATTAGTGAGAGATAAAGCTGGTTGGGACGGAAGTCAGAGAAACGGAGCCGCAAGAGGTGTTTCGGCTTATTACTGCCACAACTCTTATGTTGCGCAAGTTTTAGACTTAGCAACCGATACAAAATCACCAAAGGTCACTAAAGTATGGTGTGCCGTAGATTGCGGAATTGTCATTAACCCTATGGCTGCAAAAAATCAAATTGAAGGCGGAATCATTGATGGCATCGGTCACGCTACCTATAGCGAAATGACTTTTGAAGATGGTAAACCTCAACATAAGAATTTTGATACCTATCGCTTAATACGACATAAAGAAGCACCGAAAGAAATTGAAACTTTTTTTGTAGATAATGGAATAGATCCTACTGGTTTAGGAGAGCCTTCTTTACCTCCAATTATGGGTGCATTGGCAAATGCATTATATAAAGCAACTGGTAAAAGATATTACAATCAACCATTTATTACTGAAAAATCGGTAATTGGCTAACATTCTTATGCTGATTCAAAATAAAAACGCCTAAATTTTAGATTTAGGCGTTTTTAATTATTTGGAAGGGATGTTATATTTTAAATTTCAAAACCACCATGAAATAACCTATTGAATCATTGTTAATGGTTAGAATGGTTTTATCGTTAGCATCTTTTAATTTATTATTTAAACTAAAAATATAAGCTGCCACAAATCTAATTGCTAATGATTCGTAATTTCTACACTAAACTAGAAAAATGCAAATACAACCTTAATATTGAATTAATTTAATGTTATTAAGTATAATCTTTATCTTAAATAAAACATTCTTTTATAAATCTAAAACATTCGTTACTCGGGCAAGTTCATTGTTGAACAAATCTTCGGTTACTTCTTTTTTATAAAAAGGTACCATTTCGTTTAACTGTTGTTTACCAAACTCAGACTCCATTATTTCAGGAAATGCCTTTTCGAGTACATCTAACATAATCTTTACCGATGTAGAAGCACCTGGCGATGCGCCCAACAAACAAGTAATTTTACCATCTTTACTACTTACCAATTGTGTACCAAATTCTAACGAACCACCTTCAAACTCATCTTTCTTAATCGTCTGTACACGTTGACCGGCAACCATTATCTCCCAATCTTCGCTTTTGGCATCTTTAAGAAATACTCGTAATGAATCCATTCTATCTTCAAAACTCATGGCTACTTGTTCTACCAAATATTTCGTTAGCGGTAAATTGTGCCAAAACACACCCCACATAGAAGGTATATTTTCAAAATTGATAGATTTTAATAAATCTAAATATGAACCTTCTTTTAAAAACTTGGGACTAAACCCTGCAAACGGACCGAATAACAATTCTCTTTTACCATTAATAAACCTAGTATCTAAATGTGGTACCGACATTGGTGGATCACCAATACCTGCTTTACTGTATACCTTCGCATTATGCTGATTAATTATATCTGGATTTTTACATACCAGCCACTCCCCGCTTACCGGGAAACCACCATAACCATCCTTTTCTTCTATCTCTACTTTTTGTAATAATAACAAACTACCTCCCCCAGCACCTATAAAGACATGCTCGGAATCTACAGTATTCTTGACTCCTGTATTTATATTTTCCATTTTCACCAACCATTCTACATCATGATCGGGATCAATATCTTCTACTTCGGTATTGAACAACACTTTAGTATTATACACTTTTTCTAGAATATCGAATAATTGCTCGGTTAAAGAACCATAATTCATTTCTGTTCCTCTATTAATTCTGGAAGCTGCCATAACCTCATCTTCAGTTCTGCCATGCATCATCAACGGAAACCACTCCTCCATTTTATCTGCTGCTCTGGTAAACTCGATGGTATCAAACATAAAATGCCCTTTAAAAGCTTGATATCGATTTTCAAGGTAGTCGACATTGTCTTTCCCTTTTACCCAACTGTGATGTGGCACTGGAGTAATAAATGATTTTGGATCTTTTATAAGTCCCTCGTTCACTAAAAAAGACCAATACTGTTTAGAGGTTTCAAATTGTGTACAAATGTCTATTGCCTTTTTAATATTCACATGACCATCTTCATCTTCTGGGGTATAATTCAGTTCACATAAGGCAGAATGACCTGTGCCAGCATTGTTCCAAGCTGCAGAACTTTCTTGTGCCACTTTATCTAATCGTTCAACGATCAGCACATTAAGATCTGGCTTTAACTGTTTTACCAATAATGCTAACGTTGCACTCATGATACCTGCACCTACACAAATAAGGTCGTATTCTTTTCTCAATTCCATCAAAATCAAATTTTAGTACTGCTTTATACGCTTGAAAAGTTAGCTATTTCTTTTGGTTAATTCTGAACGATGCCAAAATTAAAACCATATCATAAAAACAAAAAGCTGGTCTATAGACCAGCTTTTTTTGTATATCAAGTATCATAAATTTTAATCCATCACAAACTTAAACCCTGCGGTGACGATACTAGAGCTAAAGGTTGTATCCCTATCATATTTATAGAACTTTAAATCAATACTTTTAAGTCCGAGTTTCCAAATATTCATTTTTGTAAAAATATCTGTGTAGGAGACTCCCAAACCAAATTGGTTTGCCGAATATTTCGACAAATCATAATCTGAGGTATAAAACGTATCAGTAGAAAGTGCTTCTTCATAACCAAAGAAATAATCTGCTGCCGATTGTTGATAATATCTATAAGATGGATAAATTGTAAACTTATCGGTAAGCTTAATAGGCACCTCTACACTTGCCGTATGTGAGTTTATACCCCAATCATCGTAGTAATATCGATAAAAGCTTCTAACGACAAATGTTTCATTGATATACCAATTTAAACGACCGCCTGCAGCTACCTTAAATCGTCTATTTGGTAACTGTTCTATTGCGTCTGCCAACTGAAAGTTTTCAATAAACGAATCTGCTATATCACTAAAATAAACACGTTGAAACGGAGTAGATAACAAGCCATCTTGCTTAATAAAATCTAATGCCAATGACCCTTGCAGGTTTTTACTTAGAATTTGAGAAAATCCGAATCCTAGGGCGTAGGAATTTCTTTTTTCGTCTGAAAACTCATCAAAAATAGGACTATAGTTTGCATTTCCGGTGATTGTTTTATCATCAAAAAAACCATTAGACAAACCATTTCCTCCGCTAACAAAAGGTCTTAATTCTCTAGGATAAATGGCCGTCCACGAATCTAAATAAACACTAGCATTTACACTAACCTCAGTATTCTTTTCATTGAATAATTTTGTTAATCCGCCACCGAAACCTAAAGAGGTGTAATCATATTCTCTAGAGGCGGATAGTTTACCTGAAACTATAGTATTTCTATCGTCTGAACTATGACTATAAGAACTAGATATACTTGCCCATGTATCTGAACTAGAAGCTCCAGAACTTGCTACAAATGGATCTGCTGGCTGGCCACCATCAAAAGGATCTACATTACTAGAAGAAGCAGATGTATATGCCGAAACACCAGCATCTATGGTAAGAATATCGTCATCGTTTAAAGGAATCGCAACTAAGAACGTACCCGTAAAATCGGTTAACTCTTCAGTACCTAAACCTCCGCTTACCGCAGCATTATCACCATCTTGTGAATAATAACTTGTTAAAAAATCTACCTCGGTAGTTTCTAAAACACGTTTTTTATAGGTCTTTACAGAGTCTTGCGTTTGCTGGGCATAATCTATCGTGAACACGAATAAGGCAGCTATAGAAACTGTTATTTTGAATATTTTCATTTTGTAAATAATTGAATTCAATATTAATTACAGCCGCAACCTCCACCGGTTTTTCCTCCGTTTGCACCTGCAGCAGCTTCTCTGTAGGAATGAGCCGTTGTTAAATTGCGGTCTACCTTTTTATCTTGCAAAACCATATCTGGATCATTAATATTTATTTTCTCGTACTCCTTCAACACTGTACAGCTACTGAAAGAAGCTGCTATCAAGGCAAAAATTAAAATCTTCTTCATCATGACTTTTCTATTTCTATATTCTTTGATGTGATAATATTTCCTTTATCGTCTATAATAATACATTCTACCTGTGGCAGTTGTTCTATTCTATTTAAGCCGACCTCAATGCCCATAACAAATACCGATGTTGCCAAAGCATCTGCTAATTCTGCTTTAGGAGCAAATACCGTAACACTAATAATACCCGTTGCCGGATAACCACTTCTAGGATCAATTATATGGGTATATCTTACATCATTAAAATTCACATACTTCTCGTAATTGCCAGATGTTACTACTGCCCCTTTGGTTATAGGTAACAAAGCAAAAACCTTGTTCTTATCCATAGGATTGGTAATAGCTACCTTCCATTCTTTTCCATCTGGTTGTTTTCCCCAGGTATTCATGTCGCCAGATGCATTTATTATACCTGCAACTACTCCTTTAGATTTCAACAAATCTTTTGCCTTATCTGCAGCGTAGCCTTTGCCAATGGCTCCGAAACCGATTCTCATTCCGGCTAACTTCAGAAAAACGGTATGGTTCTCTTTATCTAAAATTATATTATGATAGCCTACTTTAACTACAGACGCTTTAATGGACTCTTCTGAAGGCATAAAGATCATGCTGCCATCGAACTTCCAAATTTTATCCATCGAGGCATAACTAATATCAAAAGCCCCATCGGTCAGCTTAGAAATACCTATTCCACGTTGTATTAAATTGAATAATTCTATATTAACTTGCACTGGCTTAATGCCAGCATTTCTATTAATTTTTGATGTCTGCGAGTTTATATCCCAAGAAGAAATCAGCTTTTCTATTCTTGTTATTTCACTGATAGCCATGTCAATAAACACATTTCCTTCAACAGGATCTTTAGCCACTACAGTAATATCAAAACGGCTACCCATTAATTTAATGGTACGCTTATAAGGCTCCTGAGCATACAGCATACCAACAGAAAAAAATAATACTATGAGAGTTAGTTTCTTCAATCTATTTTATAAATGAATTTAATTCTTCTATGTACTCTTTCGGTGTCAGTTTCTTGTAACTGGTTTCACCATAAACTTCACCATTGGCATTCATAACCACAACAAAGGGAAAAATCCCCTGTCTGTTATAATTTTCAGCCAATACCTTATTTTTATTCAATTGCTCCTCTGGCAACGCATTCTTTTTTCTACGAGGAAAATCTGCCTGTAACATTACATAATGCTCTTTTGCATAGTCTTTAAACTCATTTGTAGACCATATTGCCCTATCTAATTTAATACAAGGTGCACACCAATCTGAACCTTGAAAAACTAGTATTATTGGCAGATCATTAGTTTCGGCAAGCTCTTTAGCTGTTGTAAAATCTGTATTCCAGTCTTGCGCTGTTATTGTACCAACACTAATTACCGTAAATAACAGAAACACTATATATTTTTTCATATCTATTTATTAAACTAACCTTTATTAAGTCAACTATTCCATCAATAACTTTCTTTTTACTACTATATTAAAGTTACGCTCCTATCAGGCTAAACGCACCTTTTGCCAAAAATTGTGCATCTTGTTTAAAAGTCGATGAATTACTGAACGAGGTTTTATTTTTATAACTACCTAAGATCTTGACAGGTACTTGCTTAAAATAATACGTATTTCCTTTTTTCTCTTCTAAAAGTAGTACAAACGATTCGTTTTCAACCACTGCAATAGCCACTGATGGAAGCGACATTTGTTTCGAGGTTTCTGTAATAATATTCGCCTCTACGAACATACCAGTTAGAAAGTTAGCTTCATCTTCATTTTCTATATGTGCATGAACCTTTATCGTTCTATTTTTACCTATAGAGGTACCTACCAAATGAACTTCTGCCATATATTCCTCTTTTGAAGCTTCTGGTATTCTAAATACGACTTCCTGATCTTTTTTTACTTTCATAATATCTTTTTCGAAAACCGAAAGTTCTAAATGAATATGGTCATTATTAATGATTTCCATAATTGAAGTTGCGGGAGAAACATATGTACCTTTTGAAACATTTACGCTTGTAATACTACCTTCAATAGGTGCATAAATGGTGGCTACCGAACTTATATTTCCTTTTTCTACTTGTTCTGGTGATATATTCAACATGCTTAGTTGCTTTCGTAGTCCGTTGTACTTTGCTACCCCAGTTTTATAATCACTCTCTGCTTTTAAAAAGCTTTTCTGAGATGTTATATTTTCGGTTACCATGGTTTGCTGACGTTCGTACTCTGACTTCAAATAACCCAGCTGCCCATTGACCTCCATGTATTGTTGTTGTAAGGATACAAACTCCGGATTCTCAATAGTAACCAACAACTGCCCTTTACGTACTTTATCCCCAATTAACAAAGGTGTAGTTTTAATATAACCACCCATTGTAGCACTCACCACTGCCCTATTTTCTGGGGGCACATCTATCATACCAGAGGTCGCTACCATTACCGGAAAATCACTCTCAGTCATACTAGCAATCTCCATTTTATTCTGGTCGAATTGTGCTTGCGTAATTTGAATTCGGTCATCTGTTTGTACTTCAGATGTGCCATTC
Organism: Maribacter sp. 1_MG-2023; assembly: GCF_030547005.1. Classification (GTDB taxonomy): domain Bacteria; phylum Bacteroidota; class Bacteroidia; order Flavobacteriales; family Flavobacteriaceae; genus Maribacter. Next base: position 137,855 of record NZ_JAUOPN010000010.1, read on the forward strand.
TCGTTTAATTTATTTGCCTTGTCCCCACAACTTGAAATTATGATGAACATGAAAAGCATTATTATTTTGAATTTATATTTTTGCATGATGCCCTTATTTATAATGTTAAGAAATTAATGTCTGTAGCGGTTTCGTTATACGCTTTTAACTTATCTAAATAGCCCAATTTTATATCATAGGCACTTTCTAAACTTTGTATATATTGAAAGAAATCAATTTCACCATTTCTAAAACTGATGGTTGCGGTCTTCAATATTTCATCTGATAGCTCTGTACCTTCGTTCTCATAGTAATTCAGTGAATTTTGAATTTGAAGGATTTGCTGCTCTAAGATTTCTTGCTTCGATTTTATCTGGATTTTATATGCAACGGACTCAGCTACCGCTCTTTCTTTAGCAATTTTAGACGCCTTGATTCTAGAGGCATTACCACTGAATATTAGCGGAATTTTTAGGCCAAGTTGATAACCCAAAAGATTTTCGTTCAATTTTGAGTTTGTACCTTGAAAATAGGCTAAACTAATATCTGGTAATAGTTGCTGTTTTTCTAGTTTACGGGCTGCGGCAATTAGTTGCATATTATTCTCATAGTACACAGACTCAGGAGAAGCATCTACCTTTACATCTTTAATGTCAATTTTTAAATTCATTTCTTGAGAAATAACCAAACTATCCTTTACCTGAATTAATTGCAGTAAATTGGAATACGCAGCAAACTTTTCCTGTATAGCTTGCTGATAGTCCAGGTTGATTTTTCGTTGTTTAGAGGCTGCGGTTATTTTCTCTAAATAATTGGTTCCCCCTAGTTCAAACCTTCTAGCTGCTACCTTTGAAAAATTGGCATACAAACTATCTAGCCTTTTATAAACCCTAACTTTTTCTCTTGCAATTTGATAGTCGTAATAACCTCTGGTAACATCTCTAGTTAGTGCCTTACGCTGAATATCATATTCACTTTGCACCAAAGTAGTTTTCACCTTATTGACTTTCTTTTCCGAAAAATAGGCAGTCGGAAAACGAAAATCTTGCTGAACACCAAATACTTTTAACGGTACATCATTGATGGCAAGGTTATTCTCATCATATTCATAATACACATGGGTTTTATTGAACATAAGTGCGCTATTGATCAATGCTTCAGATTCATCAACTTTTAGTCGACCAGCTTTTAAACCCATGTTATTTTCTATAGCTAGAGGAATTAATTCATCAAGATTCTGACTATTTGATTCTTGTGCCGATACACCAATGGATATAAGCAATGCTATAAAAGCAATACCATTTTGTAAAGTTGTTTTTGGTATTGGCTTTCTTGAATTTTCATGTTTATCAAAAATGGAATACAACACCGGTAACACCACCAAGGTTAATATGGTTGCCGTAAACAACCCACCTATTACAACGCTTGCTAAAGGTCGTTGAACTTCTGCTCCTGCATTTGTAGAAATTGCCATGGGCAAGAAACCAAGTGCTGCAGCAGATGCTGTTAATAATACCGCTCGTAAACGGTCTTTTGTACCTTGCTTTATTAAATCGTCTAAACTCTCAAAAGAATACTTTTTTAACTCTTTAAAATGCTCTATCAAAACGATACCGTTTAATACTGCAATACCGAACAATGCTATGAAACCTACCCCTGCAGAAATACTGAACGGTAAGCCTCTCATCCATAATAACAATACTCCACCAACTGCTGCCAGCGGAATTGCCGAGTAAATCATTAGGGCTTCTTTTACCGACTTAAATGCGAAGTATAGCAATACAAAAATGAGTACAAGTGCTATAGGTACTGCCACTAATAACCGGTCTCGGGCACTTTGTAAATTTTCAAATTGACCACCATAGGTAATGGTATACCCTGCTGGTAATTTTACATTTTCATTAATTAATTTTTGAACATCATCTACAACCGATTGTAAATCTCGGTTACGAACATTCACTCCCACTACCGTTCGTCTCTTGGTATCATCTCTTGATATTTTTGCAGCACCTATTTTATACGTGATATCTGCCAGCTCGCTTAAAGGAATCTTTCCTCCATCGGGCAAATCAACATATAGGTTTTTAAGGTCATCTATATCTTGTCGTTTTGCTTTATCTAATCGCACGACTAAATCGAACCGCTTTTCTCCTTCAAAAACATTACCGGCAGTTTTACCGGCAAATCCCATAGAGACCAAATCGTTCAGTTCTCGAATATTTAATCCGAAGCGGGCAATTTTAGCGCGGTCATAATCAACACTCATTTCAGGTAATCCCGCTATTTTCTCTACGCTAATATCTGCAGCTCCTTCAACGTCTTTAATCAATGCTCCGATTTCATTTCCTTTTTTAGCTAATACATCTAAATCAGGACCGAATATCTTTATAGCAATATCTGCACGAACACCTGTAATTAGTTCATTAAAACGCATCTCTATGGGCTGAGTGAACTCTACTTCCATACCCGGAATAATGACTAATGCCTCTTTGAATTTATCTGCAAGCTCATCTTTAGATTTGGCACTTGTCCACTCCCCTTTCGGTGCCAACTTGATGATGACATCACTTTCTTCCATAGACATGGGATCGGTGGGTACTTCGGCAGCTCCAATTCTAGTGACTACCTGCTGAACCTCTGGGAAATTCTCGAGTAAAATCTTCTCAATCTCGGTAGTTATCTCTACGGTTTTACTTAATGAAGTTCCTGTTTTTAAAACCGGTTGAATAACAAAATCACCTTCATCTAAAGTGGGCACAAACTCCCCGCCCATGGTAGTGTATAAAATAGTAGCGCCTATAAGTAGTATCGCCGCAATTCCTAAAACCAATTTCTTGCTCTGCAAAGCCCAATTTATAATAGGTTCATACTTCTTATTCAACCATTTCATTAAACGAACAGATATGTTTTTATCTGACTCTTTTGACGGTTTTAAGAATATCGATGCAGCTACGGGTACATAAGTAAAACACAATATCATTGCACCAATTAATGCGAAACTAAAAGTCAATGCCATAGGCTTGAACATTTTACCTTCTACTCCGCTTAAAGATAGAATGGGAATAAAAACAATTAATATAATCAACTGCCCAAAAATGGCAGAATTCATCATTTTAGAAGCTCCGTTGAAAGTTATTTCATCTTTTAGCTGCTGCTGTTCTGTTTTGTGCAAACTATTAATCTCCTGTTGCTTTCTTGTGATTTCAAAGGCTATAAATTCTACAATAATTACGGCGCCATCTATAATAATACCGAAATCTATAGCACCTAAGCTCATTAAATTAGCATCGACACCAAATATGTACATGAGTGATAATGCGAATAACAAACACAAAGGAATTACAGATGCGACTACTAAACCTGACCTAAAATTACCCAGCAGTAATACCACTACAAAAATGACAATTAAACACCCTAGTATTAAATTCTCGCTTACCGTAAATGTAGTTTTTGCAATAAGCTCGCTTCTTTCTAAAAACGGATTAATATAAACGCCTTTTGGTAACGAAGTTGAAATTTCGGCCACGCGTTCTTTTACCGCTTCAATCACTTTTTTAGAGTTCGCATCTTTCAACATCATTACCTGGCCCAATACCTTCTCACCTTCGCCATTACCAGTAATAGCACCAAAACGAACTGCGCTACCGAAGTCAACGGTAGCGACATCTTTAATATAAATTGGTAATCCATCTTTAGTGCTAATTACAATATTTCGAATATCTTCAAGAGATGAAACCAACCCTTCTCCTCTAATAAAGAAAGCCTGATTCACCTTTTCGATATAACTGCCACCCGAAACACTATTGTTAGTTTCCAGCGCTTTAAAAACATCACTAGCAGTAATGTTCATGGCATTTAGTTTTTGGGTATTTATAGCAACTTCGTATTGTTTTAGAAATCCGCCCCAGGTGTTTACCTCAACCACACCGGGTATACCAGACAATTGGCGTTTTACTATCCAATCTTGTATGGTTCGCAGTTCGGTCTTGGTATATTCATTTTTGTATTCTGGTTCTACTTCTAAAACATATTGGTAGATTTCACCTAACCCTGTAGTTATCGGTCCCATTTGTGGCGTACCAAAACCGGCTGGAATTTTCTCTGAAGCCGAAGCTATTTTCTCTGCTATAAGTTGTCTCGGCAAATACGTACCTAAATCATCGTCAAAAACGATGGTGACCACAGACAAACCAAATTTAGATACCGAGCGAATTTCTTTGACTCCAGGTAAGTTTGCCATTTCAAGTTCTACGGGATATGTTATGAATTGCTCCATATCTTGCGTAGATAAATTACGTGATGTCGTAATTACCTGCACCTGATTATTGGTGACATCTGGCACTGCCCCAATAGGTATTTGTGAAAGTGCAAATAGCCCATACCCAATAATGAATACCGTAAACAAAAGAATAATGAGCTTATTCTTTAAACTGAAATTAATAATATGTGATAGCATCTTTTCATATAAATCAACGTGAATCGCTCAAATTCATAAACATGAATTTGAACTAAAAAATTAAAAAATCGATTGTATTATGAAATGCGGGGCGGCTGTAAAATGCCTTGTGAGTGTAATGAAGAAGATGGTGCTTGATAATAGAAATTTGCGTCTGTATAATCTGAAAATTCTACTTCGTTTAATTCTGATTTGTACGTGCTGAAAATGACATCGGCAACAGAAATATGCGATGCACCACTATGATTAAAAGGTAATTTTTCGTGATCTTTCTTTTCCTCTTGATGATCACGTTGATGGTCTGCCTTTAACTCACCATAATGCTTAGATAGAAAAACAATTACATTATCGCCATATTGCTCACTATGAAATTGAGCGTGCTCAATCAATTCATCTAACTGAACAATATCATCATAATGCACACCAAAGCTTTGCAGCATGATGAGCGATGATAACAATATGGAAAACAGTTTGTTCACGTTAGTAAAATTAATAAAATTATTAATTCATATTATTTAAATTCAGTTTAAACTAAATCGGATTTAGCTTTAAAACACTTCCATTTTATTAATCATCAGTTAAGTGATATACATCTCTAAGTACTGAAATAACCATACCCTCATCATACGTTTTTAAATCATACCTAATTTTAAGTTTTGTGCCTAATGGGGCATAATAATATACCCGCCAAGCATCGCCTTCACCAAGACCAATACAGCCATTTGAATATGCCTTGCCTAGTGTTTTAGGATTTGTAGTTGGATGAATCATCTGTCCATTTCTAATATTATTTATCTCAGTTTCGATCCATGGTATTTGAGGCATCATAGTGGTTTTACCATCATCTCTTCTGGTTACATAAAAACGTTTTCCATTTACCGGATTATAAAAATCTGGATGCTTTTCATGCCTTACTATCGTACCCTTGCCTGTTTTTGTTCTTAAATCTGTTACCCGATCGCCAAACTTTAAATACCGTTCTCGATACTGCCCCACTCTCACCGGAAATGTTTCTAATAAAACAGAATCTTGATATATACGTAATTTATATTCTGGTATATTAACGTCAATTTGGGTAGCTAAAAAATCTTCCAGTATTCTACAAGCTGTAATTGAATCTGGCAACATCAACTCGCTACCTTTTGGCAAAACAATCATTTGCTTTTGGTCATAAACAAAAGAATCACGCGCCATCACTCTATAATAATCTGTATTCGCCAAAGTATCAATAATCCACGGGTTATTACGTACCAATAAATGTTCAGATAGCGCATATGGCACTAGTGTATCATATTTGCTCACTACAGAATCCATGAATTGAAAATAGCTGGCAACCTTAATATTCTTCGAAATTTTTACGCTCTCAAACTTTTTTGCCACTTCTTTAGGGGGTATTAGTACTGCTGTACTATCTATCTGTAAAGCTCCAATATCTGTCTGTTTCTTAGACTGGCAAGAAATAAACATTACTGTGGTGAAAATGAATAAAACTATTTTTATACTATTGATTTTAAGCATGTGGTATTCTTATTTGATAATTCCTGAAAATTTAATATTGAGATTTTAGAGAGTGCTTTTAAGTAGTTCTAACTGACTTTTTCTCGCCAAACCACCACTTGGTTCGCATTGGTTTTTTAATAAGTTTAAATCTTTTGACGGCATGTTCTTTTAAATGTTCTTTCATTTCATCAACAGAATCGGTCAAGAACATTAAGTCCATATCCTTTTTAGATATACTTTCATTTTCTGCCATCGTTTGTATTTGATGATATAACTCTTTATGATATTCTTTTCCGAAAATGACTACCGGAAAATCTTGAATCATTTTTGTCTGTATTAAGGTGACTGCTTCAAAAAGCTCATCTAAGGTACCAATGCCACCAGGCAATACAACAAATGCGAAGGAGTACTTGAGTAGTAAAAATTTTCTAATAAAGAAATAGGGAATATTTATCCATTTATGTAAATACAGATTCGGTTTTTGCTCATGCGGCAGTATTATATTGCATCCTATTGAATATCCATTATTTAGGTAAGCTCCTTTATTTGCTGCCTCCATAATACCGGGTCCGCCACCTGTCATTACCGTAAAGCCCATTTCAGATAAAGCTTTACCTACTTCCTCTGCTTGTTTATAATATGGATTATCTTCTTTAAAACGGGCAGATCCAAATACGGTAACACACGGACCAATAAAATGTAGTTTTCTAAACGCCCTAATAAACTGATACTGTACCTTAAACGTAAACCACAATTCTTTAAACCGACTTCGTGGTCCGTCAAGAAAAGAACGTTCTTCACTTAAAAAGAAAGAATTAGTACTTGTTTTTGTTTCGTTCGGCATTTGGTAATCTGAATTTTTAATAGAACCAAATGTAGTTGTTACCGACAAAGGTGAAAATGACTTATCTCATGTTTATAATATGAGATAAGTCATTTTTAAGCATGAGTATCCTAGCTATTTTTGACACTTCAAATGCGATGCTTAAGCTTCTTGTATTATTAAAACCATAGAAACCATGACTTCAAATACAACTTTAGAATTATCAACTTTAACCTAAAGTGTCAGATTTTCACATTGTAAGCCCTAATCCGTAAAGAATCCTATAAATTTGTTAAACACTAATCCCTTTTACACGTGAGTAAAGCTATATATATTGTTACTACAGAACCCAATAGTGGAAAATCTATTGTCTCATTAGGTCTTATGCAACTACTTTTAGGTAGAACTGCCAAAGTAGGCTATTTCAGACCTATTATCGACGATGTGTGCAATGGTAAAACTGATAACCACATTGATACTGTTCTCAGCTACTTTAATGTTGATATGAAACCAGAAGAGGCTTATGCATATACGCGTAGCCAAGTGGTTCAATTAAAGAACCAGGACAAAGACGACGAAATTGTAGGGCATATTATACACAAGTATAAAACCATTGAAAATAAATTCGATTTTGTTTTAGTGGAAGGAACCGATTTTTCTGGAGAAGGTGCAATTATTGAGTGGGATATAAACGTGCTTATTGCTAAAAATTTAGGTATACCGGCTGTAATTCTCGCAAGCGGAAAGAATAAAACCTTAGATGAGTTAGTTGGCAACCTTTACATGGCTTACGACTCTTTTAAAGAGAAAGGTGTTGAGGTACTGCTTATTGTAGCCAACAAGGTACAACCAGAAAATATTACTATTGTTTCTAACGGATTAAAAGAAAAACTGCCTGATGATATTTTGGTAGGTACTATACCCGTAAATAATGTTTTAGGTAGCCCAACATTGAAAGAGATTGCTCTAGAGCTAGATGCTAAAGTTCTTTTTGGCGAAGATTATATAAACAACCAAGTCGGTAGTTTTAGCGTTGGCGCTATGCAGTTACGTAATTACCTGACGCATTTAAAAAGCGATAGTCTTGTTATAACACCTGGTGATCGTGCAGATATTATATTAGGAGCACTACAGGCGAATATATCAACAAATTACCCTAGTCTTTCTGGTATTGTTTTAACTGGTGGTCTTATTCCCGAAGATTCTATTATTAAGTTAATAGAAGGTCTTTCTGATATTATTCCTATTCTATCGGTTGCCAGAGGAACTTTCTATGTCACCAATAAAATAGGTACTATTAGACCACGTATTTACGCCGAAAACACTGAAAAAATACAAACATCTATTCAAGATTTCGAGAAGTATGTACCTACCGAAGAATTGGCTGAAAAGCTAATTACGTTTAAAGCGAAAGGTATAACCCCTAGAATGTTTCAATATAACCTTCTTCAAAAGGCTAAATCTTCGAAGAAGCATATCGTTTTACCCGAAGGTTTAGATGAACGTATTTTATTGGCGACCAAAAAACTGATCGATGCCGATGCTGTTTCTATTACTCTTTTAGGAAATAAGGAACAGATTATTTCTAAAATTAAAGAATTAGATATCGATTTAGACACCAATGATATCAATATTATAGATCCAACTGCATCTGACCGTTTTTTAGATTACGCCACTACCCTATTTGAATTGCGTAAACATAAAAATGTAAACTTGGCAATGGCCCAAGATTTAATGGAAGATGTATCATATTTTGGTACTATGATGGTACATAAAGGTCATGCCGACGGTATGGTATCGGGTGCTATACATACTACTCAACATACCATTAGACCAGCACTTCAGTTCATTAAAACAAAACCTGGCGTTTCTATAGTATCCTCTATATTTTTTATGTGCCTACCAAACAGGGTTACCGTTTTTGGAGATTGTGCCATAAACCCTAACCCTAATTCTGAGCAGTTATCTGAAATTGCTATTTCATCTGCTGCTACAAGTGCTGCCTTTGGTATTGAGCCAAAAATAGCCATGCTATCTTATTCATCAGGTGCTTCTGGTGTGGGTGAAGATGTTGACAGAGTTAGAAAAGCGACGGAAATTATTAAAGAAAAAAGACCCGATCTTAAAGTTGAAGGTCCTATTCAATATGACGCTGCGGTAGATGCTAAAGTCGGACTCAGTAAATTGCCGGATTCTGAAGTTGCAGGGCAAGCTAGCGTGTTTATATTTCCTGATTTAAATACCGGTAACAACACATACAAAGCTGTTCAACGTGAAACTGGTGCTTTGGCTATCGGACCAATGTTACAGGGTTTAAACAAACCTGTTAACGATTTAAGCCGTGGCTGTACCGTAGATGATATTTTTAATACCGTAATAATAACTGCTATTCAAGCAGAAGGATTTTAAACCAATTTTCATGAATATTTTAATTATCAATTCCGGCAGTTCTTCTATAAAATATCAACTTTTAGAAATGCCTTCCACCAAAGTTATTTGCGTTGGCTCCATAGAGCGTATTGGTAGTACAGATGCCATATCCAACTATAAAACCGATAACAATAAGGTTGAAAAAATTTATGAAATTGCAAACCATAAAGCCGGTCTAGAACGAATTACCTCACTCTTATTAGATGCTGAAATTGGTATACTAAAAAGTACCGAAGAAATTGATGCTATAGGGCATCGCGTTGTTCATGGCGGTAGCGATTATACAGAAACCACTTTAATTAACGAAGAGGTTAAGAGTAAGATTAAAATGCTCTCTAGTTTAGCTCCTTTACACAACCCTGCTAATTTGCAAGGTATCGTTATGGCAGAAGAAATCTTTACTACAGCAAAACAAGTGGTGGTTTTTGATACCGCCTTTCACGGTACTGTTCCTGTTAAAGCTAAAAAATATGCTATTCCTAATGAATTATATGAGAAAGACGGAATTCAAGCATACGGATTTCATGGTACTAGTCATAAATATGTTTCTGAAAAAGCAAATGAGTATCTGCATAAAGAAAACACAAAACTAATTTCTATTCACTTAGGCAACGGGTGTAGTATTACCGCAATTAAAGACGGAAAAAGTATTGACCATAGTATGGGCTTCGCTCCTTCGAACGGACTTATAATGGGTACCAGAAGTGGAGATATTGATCACTCTATCATTTATTATATGGTGAATACCTTAGGATATAGCTTAGATGATGTCAACGAATTACTAAACAAAAAAAGTGGTATGCTTGGTCTTACCAGCTCTAATGACCTACGTGATATTGAAGAGGAAGCTAGCAATGGTAATGCTAACTGTATTTTAGCTTTAGAAATGAATGCTTATCGTATCAAGAAATATATCGGAACATATACCGCGACAATGAACGGACTTGATGCCATTATATTTACTGCAGGTATTGGTGAAAATTCTAGCCTTATGCGTCAATTAGTTTGTAAGGATATGGAATATTTTAATTTTGAATTAGATGATTCAAAAAACGAACTAAGATCAAAAAATATTAGAGAAGTAAATACCCCAGAATCTAAGGTTAAAATTTTAGTCATCCCTACAAATGAAGAATTAGAAATTGCAAAGCAGGTCTATGAGTTACTTCACTAATTTTCAGTGAAATGTAATCGCAGTTTTGTTTTTCTATTTACGCTAGTATAATTTTTGCATATGATTTAAATCATATGTCAGGCATTTTTAAATGTTTAAATTTATATTGAAATATTAAATTCAATATTATGCAAAACGATAATGGAAATACTTTATTGGCGATATTAACTGGAGCTGCTATTGGTGCCGGAATTGGAATTTTATACGCACCTGATAAAGGAATTGAAACACGCCATAGAATCAAAAGAAAAGTTGAAGACACTAGTCATGATATAGCTGAAAGAGTTTCTCACGCAAAAGATGAGCTAACAAAAACTGCTAATGAACAAAAAGATGCTTTTGATAGAAAATTAGACGAGGCAATTTCAACGATGAGTTACAAGGCAGATGATATCATTGATAAGTTAGAACAAAAATTAGAAGAATTAAAAGCACAAAACGCTCAACTACATAAATAGCAACTATGGCTTTTGAAGAATTAAAAAATGACCTCATGGGGCTAAAAACCGAAATGGGGTCATATTTAGAACATAGTGACGAATACTATAGACTTAAAATTTTCAAAGTCTTGTCAAAAAATGCTACCGGCATATTAAAGCTTTTTTTAATAGGTATCAGTAGTCTGTTTGCATTATTATTTCTTTCATTCGCAGCCTGTTTATGGTTGTCTGAACTAATGAATAGTTACTTCATTGGTTTTATTATCGTAGCTGGGTTTTATATTCTGATAGCAGTTATGCTCTATATATTTAGAGAGCAACTAAACAAACCTGTACTTAAAAAATTATCTAAATATTATTTTGACTGATTATGAGCACGCAATACCATTCTTTTGAAGAAATAGATGAACGCTTGAAAGTTCTTAATCTTCAACGTCTAATCGCCCAAGAAAGCATTAAGTTACAATTTAATAGCGCTAAAACAGATTTAGTACCACATCAACTAAGACAGGGATTAGGAGCTACTTTTAGTCAAAAAGGGACTATTAAAAGCTTAATAATCACTTTCCTTTCTGGTAAACTACTTGATTTTATAAAGAGTAAACGTAAATCTAGAAATAGAGACCGTTCTTAAAGTTTGTTTAAAGCTCACATAGCAGTTTATTGGTAGGAGTTGTCTTGTTTTAATTATTCAATTTAACTACCTACGGGTATAATCTCTTTATATCTACATGTTCGTAAAGTAAACCATTTTGCCATAAAAAAAATCTGGTACTTTAAACAATCATTATTTGCTTGCTAAAACACCAGATTTAAATCTTAATACTATTCTAGTTCATAAAAGACTTAAGCCTCACAACTAGCACAATCTTTCTTTTGCTTGAATTTTTGTGCAGCGTTCATACTATGTTGGTAGTATAATGACTTCAAACCTAATTTCCATGCAGTTACGTGAATCTTATTGATTTCTTTAACTGGCATATCTGGGTGAACAATAATATTTACCGACTGACCTTGGTCAATATGATTTTGTCTGTTCGCTGCCTGATAGATAATATCCATCTGGTCAATTTCAGAATATGTTTTAAATACGTCTTTCTCTAAGTCTGAAAGGAAGTCTAAATGCTGTACAGATCCGTCAAAATCACGAATACTGTGCCATACAGCTGTTGTATTCATTCCTTTTTCCTCTAAAAGCTCAACTAAGAAAGGATTTCTAATCGTAGTTTTCACCTTAGCGATATCTTTCACATAAGTATTAGACCATATTGGCTCAATACCTTGAGATACTTGACCTAAAATAAACGCAGAAGATGTTGTTGGTGCAATTGCATTCAACGTTGCATTTCTTCTACCATAACCTTTCAATACTGCAGGCTCACCAAATTTATCGGCTAACTCTTCTGAAGCACTGTATGACTTTTCTTTAATAGTTTTGAATATTTCACTATTCAAGTTGTATGCTTCTTGACTGTTAAAAGGCAACATTTTTGATTGTAGTAATGAATGCCATCCTAAAACACCTAAACCTAAAGCACGGTTGTCTTTTGCGAAGTTATAAGCACGCTCCATAAACATGAACGTTTGACGATCTTCGCGACTTTCAGAATCACGGTATGCTTCTAATTTTTCACAGAACTCAGTAATAACAGCATCTAAAAAGAATACCATTGTTTCAACAGCATCGGTATCTTTCCATTTATCATAATGAAGAACATTAACAGAAGATAATACACATACAAACGACCATTCGTCACTTGATGGTAACATGATTTCTGTACAAAGGTTACTTGCATGAATTTTGTGTCCTTTTTCTTTATACACATCAGAAGCACCGTTGTTGGCATTGTCTTTAAAGAAGATATATGGGTACCCCATTTCACCTCTTCTTTGTAATACTTTTGCCCAAATAGAACGTTTTTCATTATCGCCATCTACCATTTCTTGCATCCACTCGTTGGTAACGGTAACACCATGAGTTAATTCTTGAATAGGGTTACCTTCGGTACCTATTTCTAAGAATTCTTTAATATCTGCATGCTCAACAGGTAAATACGGAGAAAAACGACCACGACGAACAGAACCTTGGCTTACTACATCTACCATAGATTCGAAAAGTTGCATAATATGTACCGCTCCTGAAGCTTTACCATTATTCTTAACGTCTGCTCCTCTATGTCTAATGTTACCAAAGTAACCAGATGTACCACCACCTAATTTAGACATCATACCTACTTCTGACTGGGTATACAAAATGTTACCCATGTCATCAGATATATTAGATCCAAAACAACTAATTGGCAATCCTCTTTCTTTCCCGAAATTAGACCAAACTGGCGATGCTAATGAGTAAAAACCTTCGCTCATGTAACCGTAGAACTTGTCTGAAAAACCAGGCATGCCCAATATTTTCTCAGCTCTATCTGCAATTTCACGAATACGTGTTTCTGCTGATACTCCCGGAGTTAAATAGCCAGAACCTAAAAAGTTACGGCTATCTTCATTTAACCACTTAAAACCTTCTTCTTTGTCTTTCTTTAAGCTATCAAGGGCTTCTTTTCTAGCTTGTACAAGTTCATCTGAACCATTCAATTTTACTTCTTCTTGAATGCTAGTCTCTAAATTAATTTTTGAATCGTTCATTTAAAATAAGTCGTCACTGGTTATACTTTGTGTTCTTTTGCTATAGTTGATAGAGCGTTTTACGAAGAAATCGCCGTGTTTGGTTCCGATAATTTCATCATCGAACCATTCTGTTTGCGATAGTAACTCTTCGTCAACGTCGAATATTTTTTCGATTCCAATACTTTCGATAGAATCGTTAAATCTCTTTTTAATGAATTCTTTTACTAGTTTCTTAGGTAAGAAATCAATTTCACCGGCTTCAAAAATCCAATCTATAATATCACTTTCCGATAAGAATGCCTCTTTACACATTTCTTGTACAGTACTGTGAAATTCTTTATTGAACCATGTAGGATTTTCGTCTTTAATAATATTTATAATATCGATACCAAAATCGCCATGAATCTGCTCTTCTTTAGAAGTAGCCTCCACAACATTAGAGATACCTTTAAACATATTCTTATGCTTGTTAAAAGCCATGATAATCAGAAACTGAGAAAACAAAGACACATGTTCTATAAATAAAGAGAACAATAAAACCGACTCTGCATATTCTTGATTATCCTCACTCTTAGAATTTTTAAGAGCCGTCTCTAAATAATGAACTCTCTTCATTATTACAGGTTTCTTCTTCAAGTTTTTAAACTCTTCGTTTAAACCTAATATTTCTAATAAGTGTGAATATGCATCATGATGTCTTACTTCACTTTCTGCAAAAGTTGCACCTACAGAACCTATTTCTGGTTTTGGCATCTTGTGATAGATATCTCCCCAAAAACTTTTAACAGCAACCTCTATTTGAGAAATTGCCAACATGGTATTCTTTATTGCATTTCTCTCAATATCGGTCAACCCAGTTTTAAAATCCTGAATATCACTTGTAAAGTTAAATTCCGTATGGATCCAATATGAATGTCTTATTGCTGATACATAATCATACAATGCAGGGTATTCATATGGCTTAAGATTTACACGTTTTTCGAAGACATTAGACTTTCTTCTTTGCGCTTGTTCATTTCTGTAAAGAATGTACCCCTTAGCTACATCGAAGTAACCGCCTTCCATTAATTTATTCTCAACGAAATCTTGTACCTCCTCTACTGTAGGAATATAATTGGCATCAGCTTGCTTTCTTTCTAATAGTGCTAAATGAACATTATTAGAGATAATTTCAGCTTCACTGGGTCCACCATGTTCAACAGCTGTCATAGCCTTTAAAATGGCATTTGTTATCTTGTGCAAATGAAAGGGTTTTGTTGCAAAATCCCTTTTAATGACTTCTGTGATTTTCATGTTAATATAAAGTTAATGATCTGGTTAATAAGAGAGATGTAAAGGTCGAAAATTAATCACCTTAATTTTACATATACCCCTTTAAGCTTTTAACAGGGTTATCAACAATTTCATTTTCAGATCAAAACAACCTGTTAAAAACCCCTTTAGAATAAACCTATAACTAACTAAAAAACAAGTATTTAAAATAAATTATATGAATACAGAAGTGAAATACCCTTAAAGAAATACTTCAGCTAAAACTTTTGTAAAATATTTTTTACGAAGTTTCTCATAGGTAAATTATAAAAATAATATACTATCAACCTTGAGGTATTTTTTCTATTTAATTTTATGTATCGCTAAGTAGTTTTTCTTCAATTATTTAGCAAAATTGACATCAACCTCAACATTATGTTTTTTACTTAAACAACAACTTTAGCTACTGTGACAGATACGCCTTTTTCCGGATGATTCTACCTTTTGCTCCTCCAAAAATTTCTGATTGCACTTCTAAATTAATTATGCTGTTTTTTGTAAGAATGTTCAAAATATAAAAATCTTGTGAAGGAGTTTTGCCTAGCCAAACCTTTTCACTTTTAGCACTTACATAGTACAAATTATGATGTATTTTTTCAGAATTAGAAGTAAAACGAACATATACTTCAGTCCATTTTAGTGAGAAAAAGTTTGAACTTTAAATGTAGATGTTGATAGCTTTGTTTCTTTTGTAGATATCAGCGATAATTCACTATTAGATAACTGGCAATATACTTCTAACCAAATGTGTCCTTTTGTTTTTACGACTACTTTAAATTTTATATTTTAATCTAAAGGAATATCAGCATCGTCATTTCCTTCAAATAATAAACTACTACCAGTATAACTATCATCAAAATTAATTGAAGCTTTTACTTTGATTGTGTATTCTTAAAATTGCCATGATGATAGTATATACTGTAAACTAAGGTTATGCCATTCATTTTGTAAACAGAATCAGAAAATAAATCCATTTAATATTTAATACTTTTGAAAAAGGAAACAGCATATATGACCATTGAAGATTTAGTTGGAGAATATAATATCTTAGGAAGCAACCAAGATGCCGAACAACATTCTTACAAAGGAAAACTGATTTTGTCTTTAGATGATAATACCAGAATAACTGCCAATTGGAGTATTGGAACCAACCAAGAACAAACTGGTACCGGGTTCTTCAAGAATAATATTCTGGTTATAAACTTTAGTTATGAAGGCGAAGACCTTAATATTTACAAAGGTGTTGCTGTTTACCAGTGCCTCAGTAAAGATGTTCTAGACGGATTTTGGTCTGAAAAGCATGGAAATCCGCTTTTCTTAGGAGAAGAGCGTTGTTTTAGAATTAAAACGAACGCTGTACCATTAAATTAAGATTACATAGCAAACATGATATGGCAAGCTATAAATCCTACCACTGCCAAAATAATACCTACTAAGAAAACATGAAAAGAAGTTCTAAGAAGTTTAAACTTTCTATCAATTGTCTTCCCTAAGTGAAACGTATCTCTTGCAATGGTCTTATAAAGTTCGTCTCCTTTGTACATTAGACCTGTAAGCTCTTCTGTGTACTCTTCTTCATTCATAGTATTAAAATTACCATAGAACAAAAGGTTATTGGTACTCCTATCTCCATGCGTAAGTTCTGGTCTAGTAGCAAATACTGCATATGCAATAGATATAAGATTAGTACCAAGCATTATAATTGCCGGATATATAAGATGTGGATCTTTATCTAACTGACTTAATACGGTTCCCAGGATTATAGATAGAATAAGTGCGTTGATGGAAATAAGAATGTTCGATTTTCTATCGATCATCGCATTCAAAGTATACTGATTTTTAGATACCAAACGAAACAAAGTTTCTGCACCACGTTCTGAACGAGGTTCAACTTTTGAAAGTTTCTTCTTCAGTTCTTTTAGTTTCTCTTTATCAATACCCAATTCGGCAATCAATTGTTTATCAATCGCTTTTCCCTGCTTTTTTATTACTTTTTCTGATTCGTCCATCATTAAATAATTTTACTCGCTATATATTTTCTTTGCTACTTTACCAACACTTAATCCTTGCACAAGTACCGACACCATTACAACAACATAGGTTATGTATAATATAATTTCTGCAGAAAGGTCTTCTGATAAACTAAGTGCCAGCGCTATTGATATACCACCGCGCAAGCCTCCCCAAGTTAAAATTACTACTGTTTTTATAGGTTTACTTTCTTCATGTTTAAGTAGGCTATACGGTAATAATACCGATATAAAACGAGCCAAAAGTACCACCAATACAGACAAAAAGCCTAATGTAAGATATAACGAATCAAATTTAAGAAGATGTATTGACAACCCTATTAGAACAAATAGAATAGCATTGAACACGTCATCTAGAACTTCCCAAATCTCATTCAGCATTTTCCGGGTCATTCCTTTATTTGATGCTATATTAATTTTATTTCCGATGACCATTCCTGATACCACCATAGCTAAAGGTCCAGATACATGAAGTAACGAAGCTATTGCATAACCGCCTATGACAATGGCTAAACTTATTAAAACCGCTAATTGCGGATTTTCATTAATAGATTTAATAACTCTATATCCTATATAACCTAAAATCAAACCGTAGACAATTCCACCAACGGCTTCCATTAAAAATAGCTCGCCAATTGCACTACTTACGGATTCATTGCTATTTTCATCTAAGCGTGCTACAATCAACAAACCAGAAAATACTACAACACCAATACCATCATTAAACAATGATTCGCCTTCAATTTTTACTCCCAAACTTTTCTGAATATTTGCCTTTTTCAAAATTGACATTACCGCTATGGGGTCTGTTGGCGAAATTAATGCTCCAAAAAGCAAAGCATGTATAAGAGGTAATTCTATACTTAAAGATTGAGCAAGATAATAGGTTAAAAACCCGACAATAGTGGTAGAAATAAGCACCCCGAACGTTGCAAACAATAGTATGGATTTCCGTACTTTTTTTAGGTCATCTATATTAACATGTAAAGATCCAGCAAAAAGCAAGAAACTCAACATACCGTCCATTAACAGACTTCTAAAATCTGTATTGATTACCACATCGCAGAAGTAAAGATAAAATGCAGGAAATATATTTTGAGTCAATGTAATTAAAATGACCGTTGACAAAGCTAAAATCATTAACCCAATGGTTGATGGCAACTTTAACCACTTATAGTTAACGTAACTAAAAAAGGCGGCAATTAAGAATATGATACTAAATGATTGAAACATGTTTTCTTATTTAAATCAAACTAGCGTCAGTGATTATTTCCAGTAATGCCGGACCATCATGTGCTTTTAGTTTTTCTAAAGCAGATATTAATTCTTCTATTTTGGTAACTCTAATACCAAGTGCCCCACAATTCTCAGCATAT
Organism: Maribacter sp. 1_MG-2023; assembly: GCF_030547005.1. Lineage (GTDB taxonomy): Bacteria > Bacteroidota > Bacteroidia > Flavobacteriales > Flavobacteriaceae > Maribacter. The sequence continues at coordinate 155,999 of NZ_JAUOPN010000010.1, forward strand.
TTTGAAAAATTAGCATTGTGTAAAGAAGTTTTCCAAACATTCAATTCAGCCGCTTTTTGTTCCTTTGAAATTTTACCGATTTCCGAGTTGTTTAAAAGCACATGCTTAATGTTCATATTGTATTTCACCAAAGTCATCATCTCACCTAAATACTGACCAAAGCCACCATCACCTGAGACCGACCAAATAGGTCTTTCGTTGCCTTGAGCAGCCCAAGCGCCCATTGCTGCAGGTAATGCAAAACCTATAGAACCCAAGTAACCCGACATCAATACAGATTGATTTTTCGGCTCAAAATAACGACCAAAAGAATAGGTGTTGTTACCAACATCTACGGCAATAACCGCATTGTCTGGCACTACTTTGTTCATTGCATCAAATACTGCAATTGAACTTAGACCAACCGTACTTTCATCTTGTAACCTACTTGCTTTTTCTTCTTGCCATATCTCCCATCGTTTTGCAATTTCTGGGCGTCTATCTACCGTATTTATTTTTCCTTCGGTTTGTTCTTCAATAATGGTCAAGGTTTCAGAAATCTCTCCCCATAGGGCAGCATCAACTTTATGAAATTTACTTAAAGCTGCTGGGTCATAATCTACCTGTATAATAGGTTTTTTAGGCGTAATACCTGTATGATTAGAAAACGATGCTCCAAAAACAATCAATAAATCACTCTCGTTCATAAACCATGAAGCTATGGGCGTTCCGCTTCTTCCTAGTACTCCACAACCTAATTCATGATGGTCAGAAATTTGTCCTTTTCCTTTAAAGGTGGTGATTACCGGACAGTTTAATTTTTCTGCAAATGCGATTATAGCATCCATTTGAAAACGAGCGCCATGCCCTACGATTATTGCAGGTCGTTCTGAATCTGTAATCATACCTACTGCTTTCGCTACCATTTGTCTTGGTGGTGAAATATTAAAAGGTGTAATTCTATCTTCTGGAGTCTGTGCCTCTTCGTTCTCTGGCTTTGGCATAAACGCAACCTCATCTGGGAAAGTAATATGAGATACATCTCTATTTATCAATGCGCTTTTAATAGCCAAGCTCATTAACTCACTATGCTTAGAGTTTTGTTGTACACTATGGTTAAAATTGGCTACGGTTTGAAAAGCACCTACCAAATCTACCTCTTGAAAAGCACCTGTTCCCAGTACTTGTGTATTTACCTGACCAGAAATAGCCAGCATTGGTGAACGGTCTACTTTAGCATCCCACATACCTGTGAACATATTGGTAGAACCCGGACCTGCAATACCAAAGCAAACTGCGGGTTTCCCCATTAGTTTACCATAAGCAGATGCCGCAAATGCTGCAGCGCCTTCATGACGTATTCCGAAAAACCTGAAATTTCCTTTTTCTTCTTGACGCATCATGGCATCGGCAACCCCTAGGTTTGAGTGACCAACCATACCAAAACCGGTATCAACGCCCCAATTTATCATGGTTTCTATCATCACATCAGAAATAGTTTCTGCGTGCTTCTCTTCCTCTTCAATACCCACAAAAATTTCATCGTCCTCTTCTTTTGTTGGAAAAGTTTCTATACCATCATCAAAACCACCTGGCGGCACACCGGTACAAGGGTCAAAATCCCAACCGTGCCACGGGCAACGTAACAATCCGTTTTCAATAGAACCTTCGCCTAAAGGACCGCCTTGATGTGGACACTTATTATCTAGAGCAGAAAATTTGCCTTTAAAATGTGTTAAACAAATACCTTTATGAGCAGCAGTAACGGTCATTACACGACCTTCTGCCAATCTCTTTTTATTATCTAACACTTTATGCCACACTACTTTCTTTTCCATGGGGTCGGGTTTTTCTGGTTATTTTATTTTTATCAATTGGTATTCTTTAAAATCAGGCATTTGAATATTGAAATGCTCATAAACCGATTTTGGAATTCCTAAATCAGCCATAAATACTTCTACTCCGTTTGGTAATTTTTCTAAAAGAATTTTAGGAGCTGCCAAGGTCATTACTTGGTTCGCTTTAAACCCTGACAATTCACCATCTTTAGAAATACCAACGGGAATATCCAATGATATTCTAAATGCCGTTGATGCGTTTGCTAATGCAATACTTTTTACAAATGCATCTGACAACGGTAATCTTTGAGAGAATCCTAAATAGGCATCTACCCAAATATCCGTTGTTTCTGGAATACCTTCTTTAGCTCCAAATAACAACGCTCTTTCTAATTGTGCTTTTGGGAGGTCTTTGGCAATAGGAACTACCAAGTCTAAATTCACTTTAAACCCCCAAGCAGCAAGTCTGCGAGCAGCTACTAAACCGCCACCGCCATTGTTTCCATTACCAACGCCAATAGTGATAACAGAGGTCTCAGTTGCCTTTTTGGCGATTAATCTTGCTAGTTGAAGCCCCGCATTTTCCATCATCTATTCAATGGACAGGTTGTATTTTTCAACCGCCCAATAATCCATCTCTTTAAAGGCTTCTAATGAAAGACTGGTTACCTGCATATTTACTTTTTATAGGTATTGATAGCTTCCGTGAAAAACTGTACCACTTGTTCTTCATTAATTTTTGTAGCAGGTAAAACTGCTCCTTTAAATCCGTCGTTTTTCCATTCACCTAATGAAAGAGAATCAAACTTAGAAGTATCTAAACCGTTATGACCTTTGTATCCGCTGATATAAAAATAATGCTCCCTTACTACATCATCAGGTATTGCCAGCCCAAGACCCACGGTAATAGTATCCGCTAAATTTGCATATGCTCCAGAATCAAAATGATGTGGCCAAACTCGAATGCTAGACGCCAAACCCGTTTTGTTAAGTGTTTGTTCTAAACTAGATTGCGCCAAAGTTCTCAAATCTGCAAGCTCTTTTAATTTTGAGGCATTTAGTTTAAAAGTGAAAGAATTATAAATTGAATATGGTAGCTCGTAATGAAAATCATAGGTATACTTCTTACCCAAAAATGCATCCGCAGAACTTGTTAGCCATTTCAACACTTGTTGATGGGTTTTACCATCTAATGGAAAGGAAGCATTGTTCTTAGGTGAAATCCATTCTAATGAAAACGTAGTATAGTTTAAAGCAAGTACATCTCCGTTTGATGATAATGGGTGTGTTTCTAAACGTTGTTTATCAGTTGACCAACCAAGATTAGTGTGACTATCATCTGCTTTCTTCTCTACAAAACTTATTCCTGCTGCAGCTAAATATTGTGCCGCTAAATGCATCATTTTTTCCATCTTTATTTTGTTTTAGGGGTTAACACCACCATAATTAATTCCTGTTAAACGATGCATATCATGATTGAAAGTAGATAGGTCATCAAAATTAAATTTAGAGACATCATCATGACCACAAGCTCTTGCAATAACTTTAATAAGGTTATTTGTAGCATCAAAATAGTTATGCAATTGTTTTGCCGAAGAATCTATTATTAATCTACTACGTAACGATTTTTTTTGAGTTGCAATACCAACCGGACAGTTATTACTACCGCAAGCACGCATACCCAAACAGCCAATAGCCTGTAAAGCCGAGTTTGATACGGCAATAGCATCGGCACCTAACATAAGGGCTTTACCAAAATCTTCGGCAACTCGTAAACCTCCGGTAATAACCAAGGTGACATCTGAAGCACCAACTTTATCTAAATACTTTCTTGCTCTTGCCAAAGCAGGTATTGTTGGTACATTGATATTATCTCTTAATATGGTAGGTGCAGAACCTGTTCCGCCTCCTCTACCATCTAAAATGATATAATCGACACCTACATCAAGTGCAAACTGAATATCTTTTTCTATATGACTGGCAGCAATTTTGAATCCGATCGGAATACCGCCTGTGCGTTGTCTTACTTGAGCAGCGAAGGACTTAAAATCATCCACACCGTGAAAATCTGGAAAAGTTGCTGGTGATATTGCCGTCTCCCCTTCTTTTAATCCTCTAACCTCAGCAATTTCTTTACTCACCTTAACACCTGGTAAATGTCCGCCTGTTCCTGTTTTAGCTCCTTGCCCGCCTTTAAAATGAAAGGCTTGTACCTTATCCAATTTATCCCAGGAAAATCCGAATTTAGCCGAAGCCAATTCATAAAAATACTTGCTGTTATTTTCTTGCTCATGTGGTAACATGCCGCCTTCTCCTGAGCAAATACCTGTACCTGCTAGTTCTGCTCCTTTAGACAACGCGATTTTTGCTTCGCGTGATAAAGCACCAAAACTCATATCACTCACAAACAAAGGAATATCTAAATGTAGGGGCTTTTTAGCTTTAGGTCCTATTACAACTTTGGTTGCCACTGCATCTTCATCTAACAAAGGTCTGCTTGCTAATTGTGCTGGTAAAAACTGAATATCGCTCCATTTAGGTAACGTATTTCTATCTACTCCCATCGAAGCCGAAGCACCATGGTGACCTAGATTTTTCAATCCGTTTGTTGCCAATTCTTTGATATAGCCGGTGTAGGGTTCCGTTTCTTCAGGGTGCGTATCTGCATAAGCACCTAAATAAGCGTCTCTATTAAAAGGTTGCGGACTATCTACTAAATAGGCATCTATCTCTTCTTCATCTACAAAAAGACTTCCGTCTTCTATTTTAGTAGTGAATTTATGAAGTACCTCTGCATTATTATATTCTGAAACACCGGTATCTATTCTATAATCCCAACCGTGAAGACCACAAATAAGATTATGACCATCTATATGCCCGTCAGACATTAAAGCGCCTCTGTGCAAACAACGACCGTAAAGTACTGAAATGTCTTCATCGAACTTTACGATTACTAAATCTAAACCATTAACTAAAGCGTGTTCTGGCTTTTTGTTTTCTAATGTGTCTACTTGGGCAATTGCGATTGGTTTTTTCATGGGAGATTGGTTTATGATTATTTAAGTCAAAAACATTGTTTTGCACAACTATAATAACAAGAAGCTATGTCATAAATGAAATGACTTAATTGTCAAATATTTGTCGTGAATAGTAATGATTTCTTTCAAGCTACCAAGATTTATGAGAAAATCAAAATAAGATGATTTATACAAAACAGTCTAAATGCCTTCAAAAACCGTAATTTTACATCCCAATTATCTAAAAAATAAAAAGAATATATGAAGAATGATCACGAGTTTTTTATGCGTAGAGCTATTGAAATGGCTGTAAAAGGAATGAACTCAAATGCTGGGGGACCATTTGGTGCCGTAGTTGTCAAAGACGGAGAAATTATTGCCGAAGGCCATAACAAGGTAACTTCAACAAACGACCCTACGGCTCATGCAGAAATGGTAGTCATTAGAGATGCCTGTAAAAAATTGAATGATTTTCAGCTTACTGATTGTATTATCTACACCTCTTGTGAGCCATGCCCTATGTGCTTTGGCGCTATTTATTGGGCTAGACCTAAAGCTGTATATTACGGTTGCGATAAAGCAGATGCAAAGGCGATTGATTTTGATGACCAATTTATTTACGATGAATTAGAAGTTGGTATGCATGACAGACAAATTCACTTTAAACAAATGCTACAAGAAGAAGCTGTAGAAGTTTTTAATAACTGGGCTTCTAAAAATGATAAAACGAGGTATTAGATAAATTATAGATTATTATGTGTCTATTTTAAAAAAGAGAGAAAAACAATGTTCGTTTTTCTCTCTTTTTTTTGCTTCTAGCTACATGTCAACCAAAAGGTATTAACCATAAACTTTATTTCAACATTTAGAACAAAGTTTATAGCACACTATTCTGAATAAATTTCAGCTATTTCTTTTTGAAACTTTTCTCTAATAACTCTACGCTTTAATTTTAGTGTAGGCGTTAACTCTGCAGCTGAACCATTTTCATGAACTGGTAGCCATGGAGTCGAAATAAGCTTAAACTTCTTTATTTGCTCTACGTGACTAAACTCCGGATTATATTTGTTAATTATTTTTTGATACTTTTTTATTACTTTTTTATGTTGAATAATTTCTTCTAAACTGGTCCAAGAAATATCCTTTTTACCGCAATAGTTTCTAAGTGCCTCTTCAGCAGGTACAATTAATGCCGAAACGAATTTTTGCTTATCACCAATTACCATCATTTGCTCTACCAAAAACTCTTCTCGCAATCTGTTTTCTATAGGAGCCGGAGCAACATATTTACCACCAGAAGTTTTTAATAACTCTTTTTTTCTATCCGTAATCTTTAGATATTCACGACCTGTAGGACCTTTTACCAACTTACCAATATCACCCGTTCGAAACCATCGTTTATTGTCTATTTCACAAAAAACCTCTGCATTAACTTCTGGCTTTTTATAGTAACCCAACATTACATTTGGTCCGTGAGCTAAAATTTCACCTTCACCTTCTTGATAATCTCCACTTTCTGTATCGATCAATATGTAAACTCCGTCTATAATTGGTCCTGCTGTACCTAACATTACCCCATCAATTTCCATAGTATTTACAGTCAACGTTGGCGATGTTTCGGTTAGTCCATAACCTTCACGAATCGGGATTCCCGCTGCGCAGAAAACTCGCATAATTTTTACAGGACAGGGAGCTGCACCAGTAACAATTGCATTTATATTACCGCCCATAGCTTCTCGCCATTTGCTAAAAATAAGCTTGTCGGCAATTTTCCATTTAATTTTTTTTACAAAAGATAATTTTTGATTTGGCTCCCATTCATCAGTTAATGCCAATGCCCAAAAAAACAGTTTTTTCTTTGTTCCCTCAAGCGATAATCCTTTGTTATAAATGGCTTCATATATTTTTTCAAGCAATCTAGGTACCGTTGCAAAAGTGACTGGTTTTACAAATGCCAAATCACCTTCTGGGCCACTTAAATTATCGGTTCCTGCAAAAAATACATTCGTACTTTTTAGAATGTAGACGAACAGAACGGCTCTTTCAAAAATATGACAGATCGGTAAAAAACTTAATACCTGATCTCCTGTTTTTGCCGCCATATGGGGCTCTGTTTCCCTTACCACATGCATGATATTGTTATGTGTCAGCATTACCCCTTTTGGGTTTCCTGTGGTACCCGAAGTATAAATAATAGTGGCTAAATCTTGCCCTTCTATACCTTTTTTTATTTCCGAAATTCTATCGGTATGTTTTGAATCAAAAATAATTTTCCAAAATGTTCCTTTTGAATGTTCATCAAAAGTAAAAATATGTTTTAAGCTGTTTACCTTATTTTGGGTTTCTGTTAATTTATCAAATAAATCGCCAGTTCCACAAAACGCTGCTTTTACTTCTGACTCATTTAATATGTACTCATACTCACCTACGCTAATAGTTGGGTATAAAGGAACGCTTACCATACCTGCAAGCTGTATAGCAAAATCCATGATTACAAACTCAGGTCTGTTTTTGTACACCACAATACCGACCTTATCACCTGGCTGTAAACCTAAACTTAACAAACCCGAAGCGGCTTGCTCAGCTGCCTCAACTACCGCCTGCGAACTATATGATTGCCAATTTCCTTTTAAATCTCGACCACTTAACGATTTCTCAAGTGGATGATTTTCTAGTTGATGGTACAGAAGATCGAACAGTCTAGTCATTGTTTGTTATTTTGTTTAAGTTAATCATTTAATAATTACAAAAGGTATCTCTTGAGAAACCCATTGTAAAAGGTTATTCGAACATTAGGCTCAAAAACTCAGCAACACATGCCGGTTTTTCTGAGCCTTCTATATCTATTGTACAGTTCCATGTCACCTTTAACCCAGTGTCGCCATAAGTTTCGATATTTGAAATACTTCCCACTAATCGAAGTCGGCTATCTACTAATACCGGACTAGGAAAACGGACTTTATTCAAGCCATAGTTTACGCCCATTTGTGCCGATTTTACATGAATTGAGCCTTCTAACATTTTTGAAAGTAATGATACCGACATAAAACCATGAGCTACCGGTTTTTTGAAGGGTGAATGTTTTTTTGCTTTTTCAACGTCTACATGAATCCATTGAAAATCTCCCGTGGCTTTAGCAAAATCATTGATCATGTCTTGGGTAACAGTCATCCAATCGCCATCTGGAAGCTGTTTCCCTTCTACCTTTTTAAATTCTTCAAAATTTTCGATTTCTAACTTTGCCATAATTTTATCTTGAAGTTCCGCCGTCGATTGTTAAACAAATACCCGAAACAAAACGCGCTTCATCTGATGCCAAATACAAATAACCATAGGCAATATCAATAGGTTGCGCTACTGTTTTTAAAGGGATACTAGCCTCTATTGCTGCGAAATGCTCTTTCGGAATCTTATCTACCATATTAGTCATTGTAAAACCTGGTGCAATAGCATTGGCTGTTATACCGTATTTACCAAGTTCCATAGTCCATGTTTTTGCCATGGCAATAACGCCGGCCTTAGTAGCCGCATAATTTGTTTGTCCAAAATTACCTCGTAAGCCTACATTTGAAGCAGCACTAACAATTCTTCCATATTTGTTCGCTTTCATATACACAGCTGCTGCCTGTGTACATAAAAAGACTCCTTTTAAGTTCACCTCAACAACAGAATCAAATTCTGCTTCGCTCATTTTTTCAAGGGTTCTATCTCTGGTGATTCCCGCATTATTTATTAAAATATCTAGCTTACCATGTTTCTCATTTATCGATGCGAACAAGGTTTCTATCGCAGCTTTATCTGTTACGGAAACGGAATGAAATTCTGCTTTTCCTCCATTCGTATTGATTCCGTCGGCAACTTCTTGACCTTCTGGTAAAAGATCTACTATGATTACCGTTGCGCCTTCTTTAGCAAATAATTCGGAAATAGCTTGACCTATTCCTCTCGATCCACCAGTTACTACTGCTACTTTATTTTCTAATCTCATTTTATTTTTAGTTTTAGTTGTTGGTTACTTCGGCTTCGCTCAGCACAGGTGTTGGTTGTTGGTTGTTGGTTGTTGGTTGTTGGTTGTTGGTTGTTGGTTGTTGTTAGTATATTATTGATATTAGTTAGATAATTTTAGAATATAA
>NZ_JAUOPN010000011.1 GCF_030547005.1 Maribacter sp. 1_MG-2023
TAAATTCTTCATCAAATCTGACCTAAATAATAATTATTTATCGAATTTAGAGGTGTCCTAAGAAGGGGAAGCCTACAGTATGGGTCTACACCAAAATATTTATAGACGAAATTTGATTACAAGCATTATAAAGAAAGTAAAATCTATAATTATTATTGTTTCTGGGTTAGGGGTAGAGGCAGACTAAATTTAAATATATTTAGAAAAGATTATTGGCAATTTCTATTTTAATTAGTTATCAATTTTGAATACTAAACCAGCACTAAAGCCACCAATTAGCGAAGTGCTTGATAATGAAACGCCACCAGAAGCACCATCAAGACCAGCGCCTATATAAACGCTGCTCCACTGCACTGGAAACATCATATTTCCTTGAAAATTCAACCCGACCCTTTCTGATATCATATAATTCAATCCGGCTTTAAACGTAAAACCGAATTTTGTTCTGTTACTCAATGAATTATCAACAATTTCCCTGTTTTCATTACTAGTACTTATTATTACAATACCTAAGGCACCACCTGCGAAAGGTCGTAGTTTTCCTTTTGGCAAGTATTTTGTCATTCCAACTAAAATCCAATCTCCGGCAATGTCGGATAATCTAGCCTCTGTTGGGCTAAGAATTCTATCTCGAATCAATAATTCAGAACCTTGATGAAAATAAGATACTTCGGCCATAGTATTATTATAGGTTTCAACACCAATAGTTAGACCGAATTGGTCACTATCATTAATCTTCAAATAACTTGGTCCATAGTTTACCTTAGTGCCAAATTGATACCCATAAGATGGTGTAATCTCAATACTTTGTGAATAACTATTGTGCCATGAGAACATTAGATTAGTTAGAATCAATATTGTAAGTATTTTTTTCATTTCTTGTTATTTTTTGTACCATTACAAAAGAAAATAGTACTTATTATTCATATAAATTTATGGTAGCTAATATAATTACTCTGCACTTTTTATAAAAGGTACACTTATATGTAAACTAAGAAAACTTACTTTGTTAGAACCGTTTATATAGTTAGTCTTAAATACATTTGCTAAGCCTTGATAATAACGAAGTTGTAGATGTATTTCTTTGCCTTGACCATCTTTACCTAAAATATAGCCTAACTGAGCTAAAAAACCGTAATCTATTTCTTCTGTTTGATTTTTTATATTGAAATCAAATTCACCATCTTCATTTGAGAAAAGACCATTAGCATCTGTTCTAAAAGAAATTTGGGGCGCTAAACCTAATTTTATTGATTTTTCAGTAAAAATATAGTTGAAAAAAATTGGTACATCAATATAATTTAAAGAAAATTCAGTAGGCACATTTATAAATTGGTCATTTAAGGTTGAATTATTTGAGGTTAAAGAAAAGCTATCTGTCTTTAAATTTCTTCTACTTAAAAAATAAATATTTGGACTCATTATCCAATTTTCTGAAAGTTTAATGTTACCAGAAATTCCAAAATTCAAGCCAAGTTTAGGCGAAGAATCATCAATAGATGATATCGAGTTGTAGGGAAATCCTATTTCTAAACCAATATTAAAATTTTCTGTAGCCACTTTATCCCCAAATACTAAAGCAAAAAGGGCTGCTTGTGCATTGACTGTTGAAGTAAAACAAATAATAAGCGCTAAATGTAAAACTACTTTTCTCATTTTTTTTATATAATTAAAACCCAAACCTATATTGTAGTCCGGTTATTACATGGGTTCTAGTACCCAAAAAACCTACTTCAGCCCTAAGCATGAAGCTATCTGTTATTTGATATTGGCTACCTAAAACGAAATTCCAAGCCTTTTTTTGACTCTTTTCTATATTGTACTGCACTGTTGAATTCTCTACGGTAGAAACAGCGTTTGATAAATTATCGACAAAATTATCTGCTTTATTCAATACAGCACTTGCTCCTTGATATTTTATTAAATTTTGGGCCTGTTCTAAAGGGGTGAGGCTATCATACCAAGTATCTAATTCGGTTCTTGTATCTGAAATGCCGGTAGCTGCATTATCTAATTTTGTATTAATACCATCTAGATTAATAAGACTATTAATGGGTAAGTTTCCTTTAGTGTCGGTATTTAGTTTAACTCGAAAACCACCTGTCCAAATCGATAAATTACTTGTTTCTGAAAATTTAAATGTTTTTCCAATTCTTGGGTCAAATACCAAGGCAAAGGCAGGATCTTCTATTCCTTCAAGGTCAGTCCAAGTAAAATTCATATCTAAAGCTAACCATCCACCACCAATCCCAATAGTTGGTGTAATTCCGAATCCGGCGGAGAAACCTTCAAATTCAGCTTTTGTGCTTAAGTTCAAGACTTCTTTAGATGTTTCTTGGTTTGGTACATAAACAGAAACATCTACCGCTGTAGATGTACTCGATGAAGCAAAAATACCGTACACATTTAAAAAAGGAAAAACCCAAATATCGGGTCGTATATTTACTATATTCGATTGTGCTACAGCGCTATTAAACCTTACTATATCATCTAGGTAAAACAATTCGCCACCATTAAAGCCAACATTTAAGTTTCTAATATTGATATCGGCTTTTTGATATACATAATTAATGCTCATGCCCGACGGTAAAGGCAGTTTGAAACCAAGGTCTTTTACTTTTTGACCGAAAATCGGTAATAAGTAAGGGTATTCGGTATTAATTGAATCGTTTAGATGTCCTTTTTTTAGCTCCATATCAGCAAAAACTTGCCCTTGTAAATTTATCGCCATTAAGCAAAAAAAAGACTATTAGTAAATTGCAGAACTTATTCTTTATCATATTTTTAATTTCATCTAAATTAATATTGAGATATTTTATTTTCAATATTGCTAAAATCCAATTTCTATTTTACTTTCCAAAACCAAGTATGATTTTATACGAAAAATTTTTTCAAGAAAGTAGATTTTGCTGCAACGTTAATTATTGTTCTTTAGACTATCAAACCCATAGTTTAATTTTTTAGTTTTTGGCGATTCGTAAAATCATCTTCTGCTTCTTACGTTTGCTCTAGACGGTTGGGCCGTAGGTCGATTGCTTGGGCGCGAACTTGGTCTCGTGCTTGGTCTGTTCATATTGGGGGTAGAAGGCCTTGTACTAGGTCTTGTACTTGGTCTTGTACTTGGTGTAGCCGGTCTAGAGTTCGGAACTGTTGGCCTTGTACTGGGTCTAGTTGCAGGTCGAGTTGGTCGTGTACTAGGTGTTGTTGGCTTAGTACTAGGTCTATTGATATTTGGTGTAGAAGGCCTTGTACTTGGGCTAGTAGGTCTTGTACTTGGTCTATTATTAGGGTTGGATGGTCTTGTATTTGGTCTTGTATTTGGCCTATTTGCGGGTCTAGCTGGTCGCTTATAATGGCTAATTCCTTTTCTACCTCTATAGATTGGGTGTGAAGGACGACCATAGTAACCTCTTCTATAATATGGAGGACGATAATATCTAGGTCCCCAATGATGATAGCCAGGTCCCCAATAAGAAAAACCATACCAAGCATGGGGCGAACCGAATCTGAAACCTACGCTCCATCCGTACCAAGGGTTGTATCTAACAGAAAAACCATAAGTATAATGGTGATGGTAATAATGACCATGATACCATGGGTTATAATGATAGCCTGTTCCATAAACCATTACGGGCCCATAAATATAGGATCCATAATAACCAGGTGTGTAGCCTACATATACAACTTGTGGTGACGTTTCATAGATATAAACATACTTGGTATTGTATTTTGGATTATCGGCAGGTATTTTTTCAACTTCAAATGGTCTTTCGTCCGCTACTTTCCATGGACCATTTGCATTATTCGATTTAAACCAAATTGCATTATCACATAGATAAAAATCGTTTTTGTCTTTAAATACGTCACTTTCGGTATTTACTGCAAATTCTAGTTGTAAATCTTTTATTTTTTCAAATTCTGGAGTTCCGTTATATACAACTTCGGTAGCTTTGGTATCTCTACTTACGCTTGCAGTTTGTGGTAATTGGGCATCATAGACCGCATTTTTAGCTTCTGAAGTACCTGGAACACTGCTTAATACATTCGACTTATCACTATCCTTTGGGATATTGGCAAAATCTTCGATGAGGTTGTCAGGCTCCACGTAAGACCAGGATCCTTTTAAGTCTTTTGTTTTAAACCATCTACCAGATACCAAAGTATAGTATACTTGATCTTTTATATGTATAAAAATATCATTTTGTGAATTTTTTGCATATAGCAACTGGGTGTTCTGAATTGGCGCGTAATCTGGTTCTCCATCGAAAGTGATTAACTCGGCTACGGATGTTGAAACAATGATTTTTGGAGGATTTTTAATATCGAATTCATCTTTTTCTTCAAGTTCTGTATCTTCTTTTGGTTCTGCTTTTTTTGCGATTTTTCTAACCGATGAAGGTGCTTTATTGATTACTGTCCAAGAATCGTTAATATTTTTGCTACTGTACCAAATATCACCACCTTTTAAGAAATAAGAGTTCGACTTTGTTTCTTTTATAATAAGGGCGCTACTATTAATAATTACCTCGTAACCATTTTCTGCCTCTTTAAATTTAGGTTCCCCATCTATTAAGATTAAAACAGTGGGCTCTTTGGCGAACAAAAAAGTTGGTGGTTCGTTCTTTAATAAATCTTGGTCTGCGGTTACTTCATCTAAAGAAGAGATTAAATCGTCTATGGAAAACTCTACATTCCATTTGGGAATTTCTGAATTTATTAAGTCTTGAAATTTCTGTTTTTTGTCTTCTGATACTTCTTCACTAAAACGAATTTCATTTATCTTGACAGTAACAAGAGAAGCTACTCTTGACTGACGATCGATATCAAGCAAAGAGGTTAGCCAAATCATGCCAAAAACTGGTGGTTCTTCATTTTTTTTAACTGAAAAAGCCAAATTTGATTCTAATTTATTATCTAGATAAGAAGAATTCTCTGGCGAGTAAAGACTTATAGTATATTCTTTATTGACAGGAATTTCTTTAGGCCAGCTGCTTTGTGATTGGCCAGATAAATTTATGATACCCAGAAGGGTGGCTAAAAAGAAAATAATACTTTGTTTCATATTTTTAATTTTAATAAATAGCAGATTATTAATATTGAATAATTAATAAGGTTACACACTAAATCTAGAAAAACATATTGATTTTTTTGTAGTATAATACATTTTTCTGTTAATTCTCCTTTAAATTGAATTTTCTTTCTAAATTTAATGGTCAAAATAGCTTTGTTATTGGGTATTATTTATAAGTTCATAACATTTGTAAAAGAGTTATATGGTTCTATTAATAGATTAAAATCCATCTTCTTCGTTAATATGTAATACTTGTTTTTTAGGGTTTCCTTTATATACCCTTAGCCTCAAAACAAATTCACTAGATTTATCGTTTGTTTCGGTAATATTTTTAGTTCTATTAAATATACCATATAATTCAAACCTCCAGTCGTTTTTAAATCTATACCCAATACCTGGTGATATTCTAATAAGATCATTAAATCTTTCTGCCCTTTTTAAATTAAAAAAAACTTCAGTTTGTATAGGAATATACAAGCCTTCAGCGAACGACAAATAATGCTTTTTCCAACTTAGAATGGTAGATAGTTGATATCGCAACCTAAAACCAGCCGTCCAACCTGAGTTGGCAAAAGAATTTTGTAAACGTTCTTCTAGCCTAACATAATTATATAAGGTGATTAGTTTTATAGTCGGAATTTCAAATCTAAAACCTTGTATTAAACGTATTTCTATATTATCACTAGTATTATAGTTTTGAGTGTAAATTAAACCACCACCAATGTGGTAAGAGTTTATCAATGGTTTTTCTCTTAAATTTATCAGTTTTTTAGTGTTTTTGATATTTAATGTTGATATACCTAAAACTCTATTATAAATTTCTGGGGTAATTTTACGAAATCCAATCAGTGTTGATAGGTTTTGGTTTTCATTAAAAATTTTAGAGAAATTATAATCTAGCCAAATTTGACTGTTTATTTTTACATCTTGATCAACAATACTGTCTTGCGCTATTGCATGATGTAGAATGGTCAAAAATACTATACATATGATATAAATTTGCTTCATATATAGTAGTGATTATTACAAATTTGATTTGGTTTTTTATTATTATAAGCTATATGCCTTACTTATTTAACTCGAATGGATAAACTACGTTCCAATCGGTTTTCATATTTGCTACAGTCCAACCTTTTTCGTTTGACTCGGTAAGACCCTTGTCTAATCTTCCAATAGAAGATTCACGGTCGTATGCCCATTCTCTCCCTGCATCGGTGTGGTGTATGTATATTTGAAAAGATGGGTATGTGTTAGAGTCCGTCCATTGTAACATTTGTAAATCGCCATCAGAATTTCCAGCTGCAAATACTGGTTTTCTACCTATAAAACGATTAATACCAACAGGTTTTCCTGCTTTGTCATTAATAAAGTCTAATGCTGCAGAACGCTTTATTTGTGTAATACCGTCTGTTATAACAAATTCAGTTTTTATACTACTGCCAATTACGTGATCTTTTGATATTCCATAAACACTTTCTACCCATGGCCTCATAAATTCTATGCCGCCACCAGATACAATGTAGGTTTTGAAATCATTTTCTTTTAAATAGTTTAATAACTCAAGCATAGGTTGATAAACCAAATCGGTATAAGGTCTATCAAAGCGTGGGTGTTTTGCGGTTGCAAGCCAATCTTTTACAATTTGTTCAAATTCATCAACTGTATTTCCTGCGTGAGATGCCATTACAATTTCTATAAGACCATGCTCACCATAGGTCATAAGTTTTTTCATGTCATTTTCAAGAACTGCTTGAAAGGGTTGAGTATTTTTCCATTCTGGATTTTCTTGTGCGAGGGCTTTTATTCTATCTATTGCAAAAAACAATTGAAAATAAGCTGGTTGCTCTGACCATAATGTTCCATCATTATCAAAAACAGCAACACGCTCGCTTACAGGTATGAAATCAACACCTTCTGTGGTTACTGTATTCACATAATTTATAATTGCATCTTTTGTTTCACCTTCTTTCCATGAAGGTAATGGTTCTGTGTTTTTAACAACAATAGACGCAGTATCTTGTTTTGTAACTGTACTTTCTTTACAGGCTACAACAATGAATAAAATTAGAAGGTACTGTACTACAATTTTCATTTTACTTTAATTAAAGAAAATTGGTAGTATAAAATGTAAAGACCATTAAATACTACCAATTTCAGAATAATTACCTCTTATCTAGTTAGGATTTTGTTGCAGTTTAGCCAAAACTTGATCTAAATTAAAACTACCCGGTTTTTGTCTAGGTGGAAATTCTTCGTATGTTTCAAGGTGTTTTGAAACATAACCTACTGCAGGTAAAACCATGAAAGCTCTATCAAACCTCCAAATATTATACGTCTCCGCTTCATGATCGGCTCTTTCAAAAGGGTCTCCAAGCATATCTAATAATTTCGGCAATCTAAGGGTTACCATAGGTTCTGACCAAACATCGAAACCATGGGCACGTTGTTCCATAAATACCATTTTCCAACGACCGTAGCGTAAATTTGCTAATTGCCCATCATCTGTCCAATAAAAGAACTCTTTTCTTGGCGCTTCTTTAACATCACCTTTAAAATATGGTAATAAGTTGTAACCATCTAAATGTACCTTAAAGTTTCGTCCATTTGCAGAATGCCCTTTAAGAAGTTTTTCTTTTACATTGCCTTCACCAGCAGCTGCTAATATAGTTGGCAACATATCTTCATGTGAAAAAACATCATTATAAACAGTTCCTGGCGCTATAACACCAGGCCATTTTATAACTGTAGGTACACGGTAACCACCTTCCCAGTTAGAGTTTTTTTCATTTCTAAAAGGTGTCATACCACCATCAGGCCATGTGAAAACCTCAGCACCATTATCTGATGAATACATGATTATTGTATTGTCTGCAATACCTAGCTCATCTAGTTTGTCTAATATTTGACCAACATGTCTATCATGTTCTACCATACCATCGGCATAAATACCAAGCCCGGTTACACCATCTGATTCTGGTTTAAGATGCGTATTTACATGCATTCTTGTAGTATTGTACCATAAGAAGAAAGGTTTGTCTTCACTTTTAGATCTTTCCATAAAGTCAATTGCACCAGCAGTAACTTCGTCATCTATTGTTTCCATACGTTTTTTGGTTAATGGACCCGTATCTTCAGTCTTTCCATCAGCAGAAGATTTAATAACACCTCTTGGTCCAAAATTTTCTGCAAAACCTGGAACTTTAGGATAGTCTGGATGTTCTGGTTCTTCTTCTGCATTTAAATGATATAGATTTCCAAAGAATTCATCAAAACCATGGTTGGTAGGTAAGTGCTCATCTAAATCACCTAAATGATTTTACCATATTGTGCGGTTTTATAGCCGTGATTTTTTAATAATTCGGCTACAGTAGGATCTTTTTCACTTATACCCTCTTTAGCACCTGGTAAGCCAACCTTTAATAAGCCTGTTCTAAAAGGGCTTTGACCTGTAACAAATGCCGATCGGCCCGCAGTACAACTTTGTTGACCGTACCAATCAGTAAAAAGTGCTCCTTCTTTTGCAATATGATCTATATTAGGGGTTTTATAGCCCATCATACCATTATTATAGCAGCTGGGGTTAAATCAACCGATATCATCGCCCCATATTACCACAATATTGGGTTTCTTTTGACTATAGACCCCTATGGTCATAGAAAAAACAAGACAAGTTGTAAAAAAATGCTTCATTTTCATAGTTTCAAATTTTAGGATTATTTATTTTTGTTAAATATTTAAAGCTACCAATAACTTAAGGGGGTACTTATTCTATTTTATTAACATTTGACCTCTAAGATTAAAATTTTAGATTTTCAAATATTATAACAATTACCAATTTATTTTTAAAGGTTGTTCTAGTTGAAATTGTGCTTCTGTTCCTGCGGGAAATTGAATACTCTGTCCTGGTCGTAATAAACCAGCAGCACCACCTATAGCAGCACCACGTCCTGCACCCTTACCGCCATCGAAAGCAGCACCTATACCGGCGCCGATTGCTGCTTTTTTAATTGTTCCACCTGCTGTATCTTCGGTAGTAATCAATTTTGCCTCCGTTTTTACCTGTTGCAAATAATTATCAATGATAAACCCGCCTACTGTAACACCAAATTCACTGGCCCTACGCTTTTTATTTTCAGAAACCAATACCTCCATTTGTACAATGGTACCTTTAGGTATAAGCACTTTTCCTTTGCTTGTAACATCTTTGTCAAGTTCTACAAAAAAGTGATCCCCTGCGCTGAAATTTTTTGCAGAAATAGTTTTGGTAGACTTCAAAAATAAAATAGTACCAATAGGCAAAACTATAGGTTCTTGAAGTATTTCAATAGCCCCATTGGTAGTTTTGATTTCATTTGCGTCGACTGTTACCGTTGTCAATACTAGACAAGCCATCAGTAAAAACACATTCTTTATATTTTTCATTTTGTACAATTTTAATGTAATTAATATTCTGTTATTTAATTTTAATGATGAAATCACTTTCGAAATACTAAACAATTCAAATACCACTAAAAAATTCTATACTAAACTAATTAAAGGCTTACGCATTAGTATACGTAATCTTAAGTAAATGTACTTACTAAGATCGTAGGTATTATTATCTTTTTAGGACATGTAACAATTTTGGTTGATTCAATTTCAATATCTCTTTATAATAATTGATGAAACTACATTAATTTATAAATGTTTGCATTTTGAATAGTATTCTGTTAAACCTTAGTTAGACTGTTTCTATCTATTTGTCTAGATTATTTTATTGTTCAGTGAGATGTTATATTAAGTATCAATATGCCTTTGGTTATTAGTACTGTTATGCCTAAAAATTTAAAGGTTGTAATACTGAAAATATACCTCACGATATTTAGATTTTTTTTAGAGTTGTTTTGTAGTAAAAAAGAAATCAATTCAAGGGTGAATATTTTAGGAGGGGATTTTAAATTAATTTTTGGCTTTTATGTAAACCCAATAAGAATTAATTATTTGTACAAATAATATTCCAAGATAGTAATAGGTTATAATTTAAAAAACCAGTATTTTTAGCAAGCAACGCTTAAAAATTTGTTTAACAATTAAAACTTGTTGTAAGGTCACATGTTTCTATGTTTTTCGGTAAAGTATTGTGATTAATTTTAAGAAAACCTTGTGCATGAAAAATTTTTCTTGTTTACTAATATTGTTATTGTATTGTAGTAGTACGCTTTCCCAGCAAAGTGAAGCCGATAGTTTGACAACGAATCAGCTTGAGGAGAAAAATATGGAGTTTACAGTAATGCCGTTTGTGAGTTATAATAATAACCTAAAGTTCATGCTTGGCGCGGTACCAATGGTTATGTATAAATTAAACCCACGCGATACAATTTCTCCGAAATCACTTTCTGGGGTAACTGCTGTATACACTACCAATAATTCTTATTTTGTCGGTTTCTTTAATAAATTTTATTTTAATGAAGATAAGTGGCGCGGTACATTTTTCATGGCTTTAGGTGATATAAACTCCCAATTTTTTGGTGGAGAACTAGAAGATGCAGATTTCTATAATTATGCTACCAATGCCAAGATTTTCAGTATAGGAGTCCAACGAAAATTGAAGTCTAACCTTTACGGTGGGTTAACTTATACTTATGCAAATTATAATACAATATTTGAAGATGGTATTGTTGATGAATCGAATACGGTTACAAATGGCTTAGAGTTAAATACGCTATTTGATACAAGAGATAATGTTTATTATCCGACTTCTGGAAATATGATTAGAGCAAGGTGGATTAATTATGGCGAATGGTTTGGTAATGAGGTCGAAGCTAATAAAATCAATACTTCATTTAATAAATACTTTTCAGTAAGAAATAACAAAGATGTTTTTGCCGCCCGTTTCTCGGGCGTGTTTGGTTTAGGTGATATAGCATTTGAGCAGCAAACTACAGTTGGTGGTAAAGATATAAGAGGTTATTCTGAAGGAAAATATCGTGGTAATACGGTGGTGGCGTTACAAGCCGAATATCGACTCAATTTTGCTGAGCGTATGGGTGTTGTAGGTTTTTTAGGTGCGGCGACCCTGTATGGTGCCGATAATGAAGCTTTTGATGGTAAGTTATTACCAGGGGGTGGTGTAGGGTTTAGGTACAGGGCTTTTAAGGCGTTTAAATTCAATATTGGTGTCGATGCAGCATTGGGTAAAGATGACTGGGGTATTAATTTCAGAATTGGAGAAGCTTTTTAAGTATTTCTGGCAAATTAAATTGTACTAAATAGTCTAAATGTTTTATGATTCTTACAGCTTTGGTATCTTTAATTTGATTAAAAAATTTGACTACAGATTATTGCTCAAAATTCCACTTAATTGTATTTAGTTTTTACCTTTAATAATACGATATAAAGTGTATTACAAATAGTTTATGCTTTTAAAGTTTGTCTGGATACGACCTTTATATGAACTGTTTTATAAATATTTTTATTTTTTATTTGTTTAGTGATAATTGAAATAGAATTAATTATTAAATAATCATATGGTATAAGTTTTCTGAACATTTAAGAAGCGACAATATAAATTTCAGATAATTAGTAACTGTATTTTATCTATATAGTTTTCTCCATGTTAGGTTTTTAAACCTAAATTTCAGGATCACGTTTTTTAGAATTATACCCTTTGCTCTATGGGTTTTCTTTTTTTATTGGAGTTCTTTTGTCTTGTCTTTGTTTACAACGAAATTTTAACAATAAATTTTATAAAAAGTAGATTAGCAATATTTTGTTTATTGTTAGAAATATAGTCAGTTTCTGTTAAATAATATTTAAAAGCAGCAGTGTTATCTTGAATTTTTAAATAATTATAGCCTCTTAATTTTGTGTTAAAGTGAAGTTTTTTTTGTTTAGTAATATAATTTTAATTAACTGGTTATAATTGTTTTACGTTTTTATAAAAAGATTGTGTAGATTAAATTAGAGTGTAAGCATATATTTTGTTTAACTAGTATACTTAAAAATTAGACAATAATTACTTATTTTCGTTTGAATTACGTTTGGTAATGCAGAAAAATTAAATAATAATTGTTGTAGTTCATAGAATTATATCTAATTTCGATAAGATTGTAAGTTAAATCTGTCTTATAATGATAATTCAGTTGTTTAAAGATTAAGTTTTGGTTTCCGAAAAATTGGTTATACCATTTAAAAATTTATTCTAGCCAAATTAAAATTAGTGCTATGGGGAATTTTAAATTTCAACATATAAAAGAGGAGGCAAGCGAAAGGTATAATCTTCTAAAGGAGCAATTGTTATTTCCAATCGATGAAATTGAATCTCGTGTGAGATTGTCAGCAATTTTATTATCTAAAAACATTAGCGAACTTGATTTTGATAATAATGAGATTTTCAATATCGAAAATATAAAACCTCTTTGCGAAGATTATCTTGACAAGATAGAATGTAAGGTGAATGAATTGCTTGAAAAAAATGAAGAATTTCAAGCTGATGAAAGTAATGTAGATCAGAGCTATAACTCTAAAATAATTAAGCTAGAAAAAGCATTTAAAGATTTTAAAATGAATGTTTCTATTTTGGTGTTGAAAAAGAATTTATGCCATTCAGGTATTGATATTGAAAGACTTTAAGTGTGTTACACATTATTTAAGTAATTTAAAAAAAGCCCACGCTTCAACTTTTATCCTTATAGTATATATTGTTTAAAAAATTTAATAAACTTTTTAAACAATATATATAATATCTCTATTTGTTGAAACAAAGGGCTATTCGTCAAGTGCGCCAATAAATGGTAGATTAGCCATTAATTCTGTGCGGGTAGCGCTTAAAAAAAACAACTCTAATTGTACAAATTGAGCCGCAGTTTTTGAATCTGAAATCTTTTTTATTTTTTTATGATAATTTTTTATTAGTTTATCTAATTGTCCCCTTTGTTTAATTGAAGATAAAACTAGATAATCTAATTGTTCATTGTTTAAAGTAGTATAATTATTAACATAGTTGAAAATGTTTGATATCCGTTGTTGACCTATGGCTTTTCGCTTGTCTTCATATTCGTCATACAAAAACCAAAAGTCTTGGTTAAATTGTTTTTCTGGTTGAAAAACTTGGGCAGCTGCTTTCTTCTTTTCCATGCCGTATAGCGATTGATAAAGTTCTACTTCCTCTTTAACAGATTGTGCACCTATTATTAAAGGAGCTAAAAAAAAGCATAATAAAATTGAACGGATCATTTTTTTTCTTTTATTGTTTTAATCATAATTCAAACTAAGTATATTGTTTATGTAAAACTATTTCTACTTAGAGTAACTAAATTAACCATTATAGTAATGGTTAGGTTTATCAGTTTAGGACAAGTGAGTAATTACTTTGAAAATGAAGTCAATTTGCCAATAAAGTAATTTTCTTGTGTTATTTCATTAATTAGTCAAGAATAAGAGACCTAGAAGAAAAATGGTTTAAGCTAAAATAAGTGTCTTTAAAAGTGTGTGGCGGTAATCCTGTCCAACGTTTGAACGAACGTACAAAATTTGAGCTATCTGAATATCCAAGTTTTTCGCTTATCTCTATTATGGAGGTGTCATTATCGCATAACATTATAAGTGCATCTTTTAATATACTGGTTGACAATACTTTTGAAAAAGTAGTTCGTTCGATTTCTAAATGTCGCTTTATACTTCTGGCAGATGTCTTGAATAGAGATGATAATTCTACAAGTCTTGGTCTATGATTAGGCTCGAAACTTTGAAGTATTTTTTCTATAGATGAAATAGTATCTATAGTGTTTTCTGCATGATTGTTTTTGAGACTCGTTATATTGTTTTCAATCGAGCTAGAAGAGTAGGTTGGCTCAAGAAGCAGTCGATAACAAGACTGTCCATATAAAATAGGGTATTCTTCGATTAGTTCTAATTCCCTTAAGCTTTCTAAACTTGGGCTCATTACGTGTAGTGCTTTTGGCAACCATTCATCTCCTCGAAACTCTTTGATTAAATCCAATAGAAAGATTAACCAAATCTGTTCAGCGATTCTTCTGCCAAGGCAAAGATTATCTGGAAAATTAAAAGTAATTTCTAACTGTTGGGGGGTAATGTTGATTTCAACCTTAGCATTACTTTTAAATTCATTTGCTTTAAGTACGAATATTTCCAAAACGGTTTCAAGGTCAATAACCATATCTTGGAGCAATTCAAAATCAATAAGATCATAAATAGAAAGTGACCTACCATAATAAGCTACGAAACTGCGCTTACCTAGAGCAACCCATACTTCTTGTAAGACATCATGCATTGTAGCCGTAGGTATAAAAGTGTCTTTTTTAAACAGATGGTTTTTTAGACCGTATCTCTCATTAATTTGTTTAAGACAGAAACCCGATTCTTCTAAATTTTTAAAAAAACCCGTGAATAAAGCACAATTATATATGTGTAATTTATCTTTCATAATACTTTTTATAGAAAATCTTCCAAATATGGGTACTTAACTCTACAAATATTTTTAAAAAAAAAACAGTTTTAAGTTACAAAATTCAATTCAAAATTCCTTGTATTTTATGTAGTTATATATTCTTTATTTTGGTCTACTTGTTTAATGTTAGTTCTTTTATGAATGGTCCACTAATTTAATTGTGTGTATTCAATTTATTGTTTTTTTTTAATTCATTATCCGTCAATAAATTAGATTTTTTTTTCAGGGATAAAACGATTTTTTTAATTAATTAAATAGATATAAGTTGGTTAGAAAAATTTCATTTTTTACCTGAATTTATAAATTATGGTGAGATTGTAATTATGTTTAGTAGTTTTATAGCTTGAAAATTTTGCCTTATAATTTTAGTTTTAAGCTTGGTTTTTATTCGGTGGATTACTCTAAGGTTTAATGGGAATGCATATTTTTTTAAGGTAGATGATAGCCTAAAAACAAAAGTTTTTTTATTTTAAATGTCTTACCAATTTAACGAGTGGTATTTAACTAAGATTAGTTAATAATATTTTTAGAAAATGAAGTTACTTTATTCTGTATTTTTATTTCTATTCTTTGGTCATATAAGTGCTCAAACAACTATGAGTAATTCATTGAAATTTTCTTTAAACAAAGATTTAGATTCTATTGTTGATGTTGACTATGCGGCTTTTCAACCCTCGATAATAGATTTGAATTACGAGTCTTTACAAATTTCGCCAAGTTTGGTTTTTCAAATTACTACGCCAGTTTTAAAATGGCATCAAACTGATACGGGGCGAGCACTGATTGCTTCAGGAGCGCTTGTAGGCTTAGGGCTTTATACTTATAAGGATGAAGGTTTTTTAAATAGGGTAACTGTTAAAAACGGCATTAATCGATATTTGCCTGATTTTTCAAATCCATTAGACGATTATTTACAATACACACCATATGCCGCGACCTTTGCTTTAGATGCCTTTGGGGTCAAAAGTAAGCACAAGTTAAAGAGAAAAACGACTACTATTGCCACTGGGGTGCTTACATCGTTATTGGTTATTCAAGGTATGAAATATGGTATAGACGAAAAAAGACCTGATGGGTCTACAAGTAACTCATTTCCATCTGGTCATACTGCCACAGCTTTTATGGGTGCACATATTTTTCACAAAGAATATGGTGATCGAAGTGTCTATTATAGCATAGGTGGGTATTTAATGGCAACGATAACAGGTATGTTTCGGCAACTAAATGATCGCCATTGGGTTTCAGATGTACTTGTTGGTGCAGGTTTAGGAATTTCGATAGCCGAATTTTCTTATTTTCTTAATGAAAAAATTTATAAGGATGAAGGAATAAATATAATCTCAACTTCTAAAAGCCTACCCAATCGCCAAAAACCATCATATTTAGCTGTTAAGGTTGGGTATGCGTCTTTGACTAAATCATTTGTGGCGCCCGATGCTGGTTTTGAAGCTAAAAACGGATTTTCTATGTCTGTAGATGGTGCTTGGTTCTTAAACAGAAATTTTGGAATAGGTGCTGAAGTAGGGTTTCAAAGTTTTCCAATACAGATTAATGAAAGTATTCAGGAAAAATTTCAAGAAATGGGTTATAATCTTATTTTTCAGCCGGTGGGGAGTACTAAATATCTTATAGGTCCTCATCTTCAATTAGACCTTAATAAAAAATATTCAATAGGAGTGAAAACCTTGTTTGGTACAGCTCAAATAGCCGATACAAAACTATTTCTTCAAGATATTGTAATAGATAATCGTAGTGAAACAGATGATATTGTTTATGCTCAAATACGTCCTGTTTCCAATTTTGCTTGGACTGCAGGTATTTATCATAGATTTTTAATAAGTGATAGAACTGCATTAAGTCTATATCTTGATTATAATGCAACCAATCTCAAAAGCACGCTAGCGTATATAAAAGAATTTGATCCAGATCTTACGGTCGAATATACTCAAAGACCATTAAATGGTACTTTTAATTCCATTTCAGCCGGTGCCTCTTTTGTTGTTATGCTTTGGTAATGAATTATCATTTAAAACAAATAAGTGAATTCAAATCTTCCAAATACATGTCGTTCTCCTTTGATGATTTTACCGTAGGTAAAAATGTGGTCGAACCCAATTGAAAGACGTTTTGTTCTGATGTAGACGCCATGGGTCATTGAGGTGTGTAGATGATTAAGGTCTTTTACTGCATATTCATAATCACGATTAAAAATGTTTCCTTGTGCAGTTGCGTCGTACCAATTTACGGTTGCTGATAACGAACTTTTAATATAGATTTCTCTTAGAGAAGTTGAGCCCAACAGCGTATTTCCAAAAGCCGTTGATGAAGCGAGTGGTCCAAATTTACCGATTCTAATTCCTACTAATGGGGTGGTATCAATGTATAAATTTCCAACTCGTGCTTCTAGACCAGAATAAACATCAAATCCATTATAGCTTGGCGTTAGGTCATAAAGCCCCTTGAAATTGGTGTTGAATATTATTTGGTCTGGTATCTGAAAATCCCAACCACTCAAAACACCATCTCCAGTAATTTTTTTGTGTACCCAATCTTGAATTTCTCTTGTAAATGCCGAAGGTCCCATAACGCCTAAAAGCAATTCTCCTCTAAAAAATAATCTTTCGAACGAGTAAGTTATACCAGTTTTGCTGAACAAAAGACCGGCAAAAGGTCTGTCAAAAACAATGCTGTCATTTAAAATTGATTCTAAACTAATTTCCGGATTTGATGCTGTATAACCTTCAGACTTGATTTCAAAATCAATAAAGAAATCCTTTTTATTGATAATTTTTTTTTCAAAACCTAAAAATTTTTCTGGTTTTATAGCGACTTTTAGTCCAAGTCCAAATGAATAAAAGCGATCTGAATTTTGCCAAAATATAAACGCATCATTATCTGAGTTGATAGTAGCGGCATACTTTAATTCTTTCTTTTCTTGAGATGTTGCGATAGAAACCAGAAATAGTATTAAACTATTTTGTAAAAAAAATATAAGCCTGTTCAAACTCATTCAGTAATTTAAGGTTTTGTTTTATTGAGTATTCAAAGTGTATATCGATAATTCTTTAGGGCTTTATGTAAAGTATAGATTTAATGGTAAAGTCATTTAGAATAATAATATGTTCAGATAGAGTGTTTACCAAAAAAAACAATAGGCAAAAAGAAAACTGTTCTGTTACAGTGTTGGTTAATTATTAGAATTACCAGTTAAAACAATGTAGTTTAGGCGTAAGCTTAAATTATTGTAACCTTGAAAGGTGTAATCTAAGTTAATGCTGAATCTCTTAATATTTACTTTTCCACCTATATTGATCTTAAAACCAGATATTTCGTTTTTAATATTAAAAGGGTCTTGGTAAGAAATTGTTCTTGATTGTGTTTCTATGGTATAAATTCCTTTTAAATCATAGTTGGCTTTTCCTTTTACAAATCCAATTGCTCCATAAGTGTTCCATACTGGGTGTTTAGTCGATGCCAAAATTTCTGCAGAGAAACTATTCAAATAGCTCTCTAACCTTTGTGATTGTCCAGTTAAAAATCCATCAGTTTGAAAGTCATATCGAATATCTAATCTGGTAAAAGCTGCAAAAGCTGAAATTGAAACTGGCCATTTTTGCCAATTTCTAATACTCTCTGTTAGTTCATGTTTTATGCTAATACCGGTAACACCTATATTGGCACCATTTATATTCATTTTTGGAACGTAGCGAAACCCCAATTCAGAATTACCAGGCAAACCAATGCTAGCCTGAAGCATAGCGTTTGGTAGTAAATTGGTTGAAAGCAGACCGATACCTGTAGGTGCATCAAATTCGAATTCTTGACCATCTAAAGTAGCGATTAGACCGACTCGAGAGTCATTGCTTCCTAGAATTGTTGGTATTTTTATAACATTACCGCCATTGGCTAAACTCAGATTCTCAAACTCACCTACATTGTACTCACGAAATAATTTATCTTTAGGTACAAAAGAACCATTGGTGACCAATGATAATTCCAATTCCCATTTATTTTTAACTTGTGCTGTATTATACCATCCACCGGTTAAACCGTAAAGCAAGCCCTCGCTTAGGGGTTCGACATAGCCAGTAGCCAATTTTTCGGCTTGGTCAACTCCTAAAAGTAAATAGTCTTTGAAATTGAAGTTTTGAGCCCTACCATCGAACCAAATTAAAATAATCAAGAAAATTATTATTTTTTTCATATGCTAAGGATCATACTTTTTTTAATTCACATATCTGTTTCTTTGATATAGATAACGGCTATGTATAGTTCTCTATTTAGAAATGCTGTTTTCTATCAATGCCTCAGACAGTTCTCTTGAATAATTGTCAGTTGTCTTTGAAAGATTACTTGGGTCTTTAATTTTAAACCTACCTACCCATTGAAGGTTGTCGCCGCTTTTTGTTCGTAAGTCATAAAGGCAACTTTCAAGAATATATTGGACTCCTGTACTAATTCTGTCGGGTTCCCATGTAGATATTGGGTAAGCTCCATAATATCTTCCAAATCGACCATATCTAACGGGCATTGCTCCATAACCAACTGAATTACCTGGTATTACATCGGTATATTCACTTGAGTCAATAAGGTTTGTGATTATTACGCCGTTGTAGCCCTGCTCAATTAATCGTGTAACCATTTCATTAAGCTCATCAACTGTAGGCTTGGTAATAAATGTTTTAGTTTCAATAACATTTGATGAAGCTTCTGCGTTTATGCCGTTTTGAGATAGTGCACTTACAATGCTCTTTTCAGAACTAATTCTAGTGGTAATATCAGAAGTTCTACTTACTACCAATATTTTATCATACTGTTTTTTTTGACCACTAACATTGGTCGATTGATTTAAGTATGAACTTTTACAAGATTGTAGTACCAATCCAGCGAGAAATAATAGGAATAACTTTTTCATAATTATTGTATTTAACAATTTATTTTCAAATTACTAAAATGGTTTTTGATACATATTACTATTTATAGAATAGTGCTTTGCTGTCCTGAAATGATAATAATTTAAAACAGTATGAAGATTATTCTGACAAAATATTACGGAGTATTTGGTGAAGATAGACGTTAAAAATTATCATAAAAATTGAATCTTTGGTTATTAGAAAGTCAGCCAAAATACAAACACAACGAAAATGTCGTTTTGTACAAATACAGAACCTTTTATGTTGTTAAAAAATGGGAGCTAAAAAATAAGATTAAAATAGTACATGTCATCGATTTGGTTTTAATGCTAAGTAAGTTTTTCTCAAATTACATTGTCTTCAGCGCAATTTATTTTCACACTCGACTTATTATTTACTAAACATTTCTCAAATATTGTTCGTTAAATAACATTAGAGCTACATTTTCTGCAATTCTTATTCATACTTGACAGTTAACGAATTTTGTGTTGTAATGATTCTGAAATGAGATTACGTCATTTTACTTAAAGTGTATTGCTTGGTTTAATGAAGTTGTTATTTATCTGAATAATGGTAAAGTGGTTTTTGTTTCATCTCTAAAACTGTACTTTTAGATTCCAAAAAAAATAGGTATCCTTAAATGCAAACAATTAAAGAACTGATAGAGTTGATAACTCTTAAAAGAATAGATGAAACCATATTTGAAGGGGAAAACTACAATGCCCCTTGGGGTAGGGTTTTTGGCGGGCAAGTATTAGCACAATCTTTACATGCAGCCTATCAAACGGTGCCAGAAGATCGTATTGCACATTCGCTACATGGTTATTTTATTTTGGGCGGAGATTTAAAGTATCCGATTCGCTACGAGGTCGATACCATTAGAAATGGAGGCAGCTTTACTACAAGAAGGGTAGTGGCAAAACAAAACGGAAAAGCAATTTTCAATATGGCCGCATCATTTCAGGTAAAGTCCGATGGAGTTAACCATCAATTTCCGATGCCTAATTTAATTCCGCCAGAGAAACTAACTACCAGTCTCGAGCAGTTAGAAGAGATTAAGTATCTGTACCCTGGTGCATATAAAAGATTAAAAGCGGTCCAGCCTAAAGTATTTGAATTTAAACCAGTAGAAAAATTTACAACGCAACTAATCGAAAATGGTTCTCCATTTTTTAATACTTGGTTACGCACTTCTGATAAAGCTGAAATCGCTTTGCCGATGCAACAACAATTATTGGCTTACGCATCTGATTATAATTTACTGACCACGGCGACATTACCACACAGAGAAGTATTGAATAAAGGCGAGACTTTTTATGCCAGCTTAGATCATGCTATATGGTTTCATCGCGATTTTGATATCCAAAAATGGTTGTTATATAGTATGGATAGTCCAAGTGCTTCTAACTCTCGAGGATTTTCAAGAGGTAGTGTATATGACAGAACTGGAGTGTTGGTTGCTTCTGTAGCGCAAGAAGGGTTAATGCGTCCAAGTATATAACTAGAAATTTACGCTAAAAGCTTCATGAAAAACAGTAAAAGAGGTTCTGATAACTACTGATTTTGACAGAATACATCATGTTGTAAAAGGGAAAGCAGTGGTATTGCTCTATTTTTCTTGAGCGGCTATTTTTTTATATTCTTAAAATTATAAGTGCGGTTGGTAGAATATGGTAATATTTTGTGCTCTATTTTTTGAAATTGCCTATATTTATAATCATCCTAAATCGATTATACTAATTATAAAACAACCTAAAAGTGACTTCTCTGCAAAATCTTAAGAATAAAATTCTCTCTTACAATAAAGTAGATGACGATGTTTTAGATTATTGGTTGTCACTGTATGAAAGAATTGAATTGAAGAAAGGCGAAGCACTGATTTCTTCAGGTCAAATGGTTAACTATTTTTATTATTTAGATGCTGGTTGTATCTATTATTATAAAGTTCAAGATGGGGAGACCAAAGTTTTGGAGTTTTATACCGAAGATATTTTCTTTACCGATCTACCAGCCTATGTAAAAGGTTCGCCTTCAAGATATTTTTTAACGGCAACTGAAGAATCCACAGTCTTTGCAATAAAAAAATCGAATGCAGAAATGTCTTTTGATAATTCGCATCAATTAGAAAGATTTGGCAGATTGTCAATGCAAGAAGCTTTTTTAAAATCATACAGTCGTGTAGAACGTATGAACAGTCGTACAAATGAAGAGCGTTATTTGAGGTTATTGGAGAAAAGGCCCGATTTATTTCAGCGTCTACCACAGTATTTAATAGCATCATATTTAGGTTTGACACCTGTCGGGCTCTCTAAAATTCGAAAGCGTGTGGGTCAAAGAGAAAGCGATTGTGTTTAAATAATTTGTTTTTTAATCTGTTTATTGCTCCAGTAAATAAAAATACCTGCAGTAAAAAACATTAGAGTTCCATAAATAGCTGGTGCTATGGCATAAGCGGTATTGTTAAGTAGAATCGTTGCAATACTTATACCCAATGTTCCATTTTGTATTCCACCTTCTATAGCTACAGAAATACGTTGTTTAAGGGGTAGGCTGAAAATATATCCTAAGATATATCCAATAGACATGGTAATAACATTAAGAGTTAAAGTTACAAGACCGGCTTCTTGAATATTGTTTATTAGCAGCGCCCGTTCTTTAATAAGAATTGCCACCAAAACAATGACAAAGAATATACCCGATGCTTTTTTTACTGGTTTTTCCATTTTCAAAGCAAAGCTTGGGCTTTTATATTTTAGTATCATCCCTAAGCCAACAGGTAAAATTACGATGATGAATACTTGTAAAATGGTTTGGGCTATATTGAGTTGAATAGTTGTGCCTTCACCCAAAACTTCTTGCAAACCTAAATTGATAATAAAAGGAATCGATACCAAGGTTATTAAGCTACTTATTGCGGTTAGTGAAACTGAAAGTGCAGTATCGACATTTGCTAAATGTGTAATTAAGTTTGAAGTTGGTCCGCCAGGGCAGGCAGAAATAATGATGACGCCAATCGCAATTTCTGGCGATAAGTTGAAGATTCGTATGAGGATGAAGCCAACTATGAGAAGATTGATTAATTGACAGCATAGACCAATTAATATGGCTTTAGGTTTACTGAATATTCGAACGAAATCTTTGATCTCTAAAGATAAACCCATGCCGAACATGATGATGATTAGGGAAATAGCAAGAATTGCGTTAGAAATATTATCCATAAAATGCTAAGGTTTAGAGAGATAGTTCTAAATATAGAAGATTTGACTGTGATAATCGTTGGTTTCATTCTTTTATTAAACTAGTTTAATGAGTTTGGGTAAAATATCTACTAACTTGATGTTTCATAAAATACAACGCAATGGCAAATCAATATGTAGACTTAGAAACGCTCAAATTCTTATTATATAAAGTAAATAATCTGCAAGATGTTCTTGACCAAGAGCGCTATGCAGAATATGATCAAGAATCGGTAGAAATGATGCTGAATTCGGTTAAAGATTTTTCTGACAAAGAGCTTTACCCTTATTTCAGGGAGATGGATGAGAAGCCAGCACATTTTAAAGATGGTGAGATTGTAGTGCATCCTCAGGTGTTAAAATTTATGAAAGCTGGTGGAGAAATGGGGCTGATTGCAAGTTCATTTTCATATGAGCATGGTGGTATGCAAATGCCTGCCATGGCGGCACATGCTTCGGCATTTATACAAGATGCAGCTAACAATCATTTACAAGGTTATATTGGTTTAACGGTGGGTTCTGCAGAATTGATTGCCCATTTTGGTAGTCAAGAGCTTAAAGATATTTACTTGTCTAATATGCTTTCTGGAAAATGGGGCGGTACTATGTGTTTAACTGAACCACAGGCAGGTAGTTCACTTTCAGATATTACAACATCTGCTACGCCCGATGGCGATACCTATAAAATTAACGGACAGAAAATATTTATATCAGGTGGTGATTACCAAGGTGCAGAGAATATTGTGCATTTGGTTTTGGCAAGAATAAAAGGTGCACCAGCGGGCACAAAAGGAATATCTTTATTTGTGGTGCCTAAAAATAAACCAACTGCCAATGGTGGTTTAACACCTAATGATGTAACCGTAGTTGCCGATTTTGAAAAAATGGGACAACGTGGCTATTGTACAACGCACTTATTTTTTGGTGATAAAGAAAATTGTGAAGGTTGGCTTGTAGGTGAGGCTAATCAAGGGTTAAAATATATGTTTTTAATGATGAATGGCGCGAGAATCGGGGTTGGTAGAGGTGCAGCGGCGATAGCTTCGGCAGCATACCAAGCTTCTTTGAACTATGCGAACGAAAGACCACAAGGGCGTAAATTAACAAGCACAGGTAAAAAAGATGCAAACCAAGAGCAGACCTTAATTATTAACCATGCAGATGTTCGTAGAATGTTATTGTTGCAAAAAGTAATTACCGAAGGTGCTCAAAGTTTAGTACTGTTGACTGCAAAATATCATGACCTTTCTATAGCAAGTGCAACAGTAGAAGAACGCGAAAAATATAGATTGCTATTAGAGATTATGACACCTTTAGTAAAAACATATCCGTCTGAAGCGGGTATTGTTTCGGTAAATAATGGTGTTCAGGTTTTAGGTGGATATGGGTTTTGTTCCGAATATATATTACAACAATATTTAAGAGATATCCGTATTTCAGCTATCTATGAAGGTACAACGGGTATTCAATCTCAAGATTTATTAGGTAGAAAAGTAACGATGGATAACGGGAAGGCTTTACAGCTATTATCCGAAGAAATCACAAACACCATAAAAGCGAGTATGGTTCACGATTCTTTAAAACCATATGCAAATAAATTAGGAGGTAAATTAGAATTGACACAACAGGTATTACAAAGCTTAATGGGCTTTGCCATGAAGGGCGATTACCAGCGTTTCTTAGCAGATGCTACTCCGTTTATGGAATTCTTTAGTACAATAGTACAAAGTTGGTTATGGCTAAATATAGGTCTTGAAGCTCAAAATGCCTTAGTAATGGGTAATAATGATCACAGTACAGAATTCTATGAAAGTAAAATTCATGCCATGGAATTCTATTTCAAATACGAACTTCCAAAAACTTCGGGACTAGCAGAAATACTTATGGATAATGAGAAAGCTTTAACCATCGGTACAGATAAAGAAGTCTTTATTTAATAAGAAAGAATAGTACTATTTGTTACCTTGAAAAGAGATTGATACAGATGTTTTAAACTTTTTAAGGCATTAATTAAAATAGGTAGAATTTCCTCCTTTCAATTGAAGGGAGGAGTTTTCTAACTTAGGGTGAAAACACGAGAATAGGAATGTTTCGTTCACAAGAAAAAGTTTAAAATAAATTCACATTTAGAATATAACGCAGGTTTTGTCATTTCTTGATATAAAAACTAGCACAGAAAAACGAGATATAAACATATGAATAGCATAAAACAAAAATTTGATCTTACAGGAAAAGTGGCAATCGTTACAGGTTCTAGTAAAGGAATAGGCTTATCTATTGCGCGTGGTTTAGCGGAGAACGGAGCCAAGTTGGTTATCAGTAGTCGAAATCAAGAAGCTGTTGATGCTGTTGCAGCTGAATTTAATGAAGCTGGTTTTGATGCTATTGGTATTGCCTGTCATATTGGTGATGCAGAACAGAGAGAAGCACTGCTAGCAAAGACGGTTGAAAAATATGGACGAATAGATATATTGGTAAATAATGCAGCGATCAATCCTTTTTATGGTCCCATAGAAAGTGCTGAAGAAGAGGTTTTTGATAAAATAATGAATGTTAACGTAAAAGCACCTTGGTTACTCTCAAACCTGGTGCAACCATTTATGAAAGAGAATGGCAGCGGTAGTATTATTAATATTTCGTCTGTAGAGGGTATTCATCCAGGGTTTAGATTAGGATTGTATAGTATGACCAAATCTGCCTTAATTATGCTTACAAAAAATCAGGCTAAAGAGTGGGGTAGATACGGTATTCGTTCTAATGTAGTTTGTCCCGGACTCATTAAAACAAAGTTCAGTCAAAGTCTTTGGTCCAATGATAAATTAGTTGAAGGTTACAATCAGACCGTGCCATTAAAAAGAATGGCAGAACCAGATGAAATGGCAGGCATCGTAATGCTCTTGGCATCAGATGCAGGTTCGTATATGACCGGTGGTGTTTACGCAGCAGACGGTGGATATTTAATTTCAGGATAAAAATCTGTATTCGATTTTGGTTAAGAGTTATGCTATCCTAAGGGGGTAAAGCTTATCAACTAAAATTCAAATCCAAATCCAAAAATACATTCTAAACACTATCAACGAAAACGAGAAAAAATGAATTTTGAATATTCAGAAAAATCCAAAGAACTTCAAGAAAAGCTAAAGCAGTTTGTATCTCAAAATTTGGCTCCTGTTGAAAAAGAAGTAGAGGCTTTTCATAAAGACCCGGCAAATGCATGGACAAAGTGGCCAGGTTTAGAAGGATTAAAACAAAAAGCAAAAAATGCAGGTTTATGGAATCTTTTCCTTCCAAAAACATATGGTGATTTAAGTCCGGGTTTGACCAATATGGAATATGCTCCATTGGCAGAGATTATGGGGCGCACGTTATGGTCATCAGAAGTATTCAATTGCAGCGCACCAGATACCGGTAATATGGAAGTATTATCAAAATATGGTACTCCAAAACAGCAAGAAAAATGGTTAAAACCATTGATGAATGGCGACATTCGTTCTGCATTTTTAATGACAGAACCTGACGTCGCTTCATCAGATGCTACCAATATAGAAACATCTATCGTAGCCGATGGTGATGAATACGTAATTAATGGTCGTAAATGGTGGTCATCGGGTGCAATGGATCCTAATTGTAAGATTGCCATTGTCATGGGAAAAACAGATTTTGATGCTCCCAGACATGTGCAACAAAGTATGATTTTGGTTCCTATGGACACACCGGGTCTAAAAGTGATTAGACCGTTAACAGTTTTTGGTTACAACGATTCTCCAGAGGGTCATGCAGAAATTCTTTTAGATAATGTTCGCGTACCCAAAGAAAACTTATTGGTTGGCGAAGGTCAGGGGTTTGCAATTGCTCAGGGTAGATTAGGTCCTGGTAGAATACATCACTGCATGCGATTGATAGGTATGGCGCAACGCTCGCTAGAAATTATGTCGCAACGTACAACGCAACGCAAACCTTTTGGAAGAACTTTAGATACCTACAGTAGTGTTCGTCAAGATATTGCAAATTCAGCTTGTGAGATAGAGCAAACAAGACTTCTGGTACTCTCTGCAGCCGATAAAATGGATA
Organism: Maribacter sp. 1_MG-2023; assembly: GCF_030547005.1. Classification (GTDB taxonomy): domain Bacteria; phylum Bacteroidota; class Bacteroidia; order Flavobacteriales; family Flavobacteriaceae; genus Maribacter. Next base: position 26,740 of record NZ_JAUOPN010000011.1, read on the forward strand.
AACTAGGCAACAAAGAAGCCAAAGATTTAATTGCCATGATTAAAATTGTAACGCCAAATATGACACTGAGAGTAGTAGATAGGGCAATGCAAATTTTAGGTGGATTGGGTGTAAGCAGCGATGTACCATTGGCACATTTTTTTGCTGCTGCCAGAATGCTCAGATTAGCTGATGGACCAGATGAGGTTCATATGAGCCAATTGGGTAAGAATGTTATAAAGCAGTACTCGAAGTAACAACAGAATAAGAATAAACTAGCACTAAGTATATGGTAAAGGGAGACTTAGATGTCATTTCGAACTTGTCGAAAACTTAAGTATACAAAAAGTGTATTGGTTTAAGAATGATTGTAAACTAGAAAGAATAAAGAGCAACTGATAATAAAGAAGATGAATTTAAAACCAGTCAGAGAAGGTGAAGAATTAAACGACGTCAAACTTAAGAAATTCTTGTTTGAGCATAACCTTATTACAGACGCCAAAAGCGAGCTGCAGGTTGGTCAATTCTCCAATGGTTTTTCAAATCTAACATATCTATTACATATAGAAGATAAAGAATATGTATTACGTCGCCCTCCATTTGCCGCTCCGAAGAGAGGTCATGATATGGGAAGGGAATATAAAGTAATTCACAACTTGAATAAGGTATTCGATAAGGCACCAATGGCATTTGCCTATACAGAAGATGTCGATGTAATTGGTGCCCCATTTTATATAATGAGTAAGGTTTTAGGTGAAATTTTAACTGCAAAAGAAGCAAGAACAAGACAGGTTTCTCCTTCAGAATTCAAAACAATTTCAAATACCTGGCTCGATACTTTCGTAGAATTTCATAATGTCGATTACAAGGCAGCAGGATTAGATAATTTAGGCAGACCTGTAGGGTATGTTGAAAGACAAGTTACCAATTGGGGTAAACAATATTTAGCAGCCGCTACCGATGACGTGCCTACCGCTGAAAAGGTAATGGCATGGATGCAAGATAATCAGCCGAAAGAATACGATCATACTTTAATACATAACGATTTTAAGTATGACAATGTCGTTTTTAAAGATGATACGTGGAAAGAGATTACGGCTATTCTAGATTGGGAAATGTGCACGCTAGGTGATCCTTTAATGGATTTAGGTACTTCTTTAGGCTATTGGACCACTGCTGCCGATCCCGATTTTATGAAGCAAGGTTTGCAATCGCCAACGGTAATGGAAGGCAACCCATCTAGAACAGAAATCGTTCAGCAATATGGACTGAAGAGTGGTAGAAATATAGATAACCTTACATTTTATTATACGTACGGACTTTTTAAAATAGCGGTTATCGCGCAGCAAATATATTACAGGTACAAGCACGGGCATACTAGTGACCCAAAATTTGCTAACTTGAATAAAGCTTCAGAATTATGTTGTAATACAGCGTGGCAAGCCATTCAGAAAAATCAAATTGATAATTTATTTTAAGGGTATGAAAAAAGAAGCATTTCTAGAAATCAATGAAGAACAATTTAAGGCATTTGTAAAATTTCCCAAGGATACTTCTGTAGTGATGCTTAATTTATTGAAATTTAAAGAATTGGTGACAGAAACAGGCTTGTCGGGAGCTGATTCTTATAAAGAATATATGAAAAAAGCGACTCCTTTTTTCATAAAAGCAGAAGCAGAAATCTTATTTATGGGAAAAGAAACCACCATGTTAATAGGACCGGAAGACGAAGAATTATGGGATAAAATTTTACTCATAAAATATAAAACGATTTCAGATTTTTTAGAAATGATACAAGCCGAAGGTTATCCTTCTCATTTAAGAAATCAAGCATTGGAAGATTCTCGGTTAATTCATTGTAGCTGAATAGCAGGAATATAAATTGAAAAAATAACCAGGCAGTAGTTAGATAGTTAATCAATCTTTTTTGCCAAAACCAACACAGTCAAGAATCTGGTAACACTAAAAGTTTAAAAAGGAACAAATGAATTTAAAAGACAAAATTGTAATTATAACAGGTGCAGGTAGTGGTATTGGCGCAGCAACGGCAAAACTTTTTGGAACACATGGTGCAAACGTTATTGTTTCTGATATTAACGTAGAGAACGCGAATAAGGTAGTTGAAGAAATAAAAAGCGCAGGTGGCACGGCATCGGCAGTTAAAACCGATGTAACCAAGTTTGAAGAAGTTGAAAGCTTAATAACAGGCACAGTTTCAAAATACGGTAGTCTTGATGTCATGGTAAATAATGCGGGTATTGGTGGAAAGCACCAAGCAAAAACTGCAGATCATACGCATGATGATTGGCATAATGTAATAGCCGTGAACCAAACTGGCGTATTTTATTGTATGCAGGCGGCCATAAAGCAAATGCTCTCTCAAGGAAAAGGGAATATAGTAAACGTAGCATCGCTTGCAGGTTTGAAAGCATCAGGAAATAACTTGTCGTATAGCGCAAGCAAATTTGCAGTGGTAGGTATGACAAAGTCCGCCGCCTTAGAATATGGCAGAAAAAATATCCGTGTCAATGCCGTTTGTCCTGGATTTACACACTCAGCACTATTAGAACAATTATTGTCCGTAAGTCCTGATATGGGCTCTAAACTTAAACGCTTTATACCAATGGGGCGCTTTGGTGAAGCAGATGAAATTGCAGAGGCAATCTGCTGGTTGGCTTCTGATAATTCTAAATTTATTACAGGTCAGACCATAACATTAGACGGTGGAACTTCATTATAAGCAAATATGAAAACATTAGAAATAACATATAAAGGTGATTATGCTATAGTTCAAATGAACCGTGGTAAGGTAAACGCGATTAATGCCGAAATGGTAAATGAATTATCGACTACGTTTCGTGACTTAGAAAAAAATATAGCGGTAAAGGGGGTAATTCTAACAGGTCAGCCCCATTACTTTTCTGCAGGTTTAGATTTAATTGAATTGTATCAATATGAACAAGAACAAATCACTCATTTTTTCACAGTATTTGGTGCTTTATATCTTCAATTAGTCCAGTTTAAAAAACCATTCATCTCAGCAATTACCGGTCATTCTCCGGCAGGAGGTTGTGTATTGGCAGTGGCAAGTGATAATCGGTATATGGCAGAAGGAGACAAGTATGTTATAGGCTTAAATGAGGTAGCCGTTAACATTCAAATAAGTCAAAACCTAACAGAAGCATATGCATTTTGGATGGGCGATGGTTTGGCAAGTAGATATATTCTAGAAGGAAAATTACTATCTGGAAAAGAAGCATTGGCAGCCGGACTGGTAGATGAGTTAGTGCCTTTAGAAAATGTATTGGAACGTGCTGAAAAGCAGATGAAAATATATATGAGGGCAGACCAAGAAATTCTTATGAATACAAAGGCAAAACTTAGAAAGCACCTTTTAGATAAACTAGACTTAAATGCCGAAACTTCATTGAAAGAAGCATCAGAGCTTTGGTGGAAACCAGAAATTCGAGCCAAAATGAAAGCTTACGTCGAAAGTTTTTCGAGCAAGAAGAAGTAAAGTAAGGGGTTCGAAATTAAAATTATAAGGTTCAAATTAAACAGATTTCCTTTAGCAGGAATTTAAAAGATAAAAGAAACATGAATAAACAATTATTATTTGTAAAAAGACCACAAGGTGAAGCAGATGCTTCTACATGGTCGCTAGTAACGACTCCAACACCTGAAATAGAGGAAGGTCAATTTTTGGTAAAACAACATTATGTATCACTAGATCCTGCTATGCGCGGGTGGATGAATGATGCAAGATCATATATAGCACCAATGGAAATTGGTTCGGTCATGAGAGCGGGTTCTGTTGGCGAGGTAGTAGCCTCTAAAAACCCAAAATTTAAAGTAGGACAATATGTTGCTGGTACCGGTGGAGTTCAACAATATGCCGTAACTGACGGAACAGGATTTTATCCTGTAGATCCAAAATTAGCTCCGTTACCCACTTATATAGGTTCTTTAGGTATGCCAGGAATGACAGCTTTTTTCGGAATTCAAGAAGTAGGGAAGATTAAAGCAGGCGATATCGTTGTGGTTTCAGGTGCTGCAGGAGCTGTTGGGAGTATCGTTGGTCAAATTGCCAAAATAAAAGGTTGCCATGTGGTAGGTATAGCCGGTGGCGCAGATAAATGTAAATATGTAGTTGACGAACTTGGTTTTGACGCTTGTATCGACTACAAAAATGAGGATATCAAAGCACGTTTGAAAGAAGAATGCCCAAAGGGATTAGATGTTTATTTTGATAATGTAGGTGGTGAAATTTTAGATGCCGTTCTAGGCAGATTAAGACTTCATGCAAGAATTGTTATTTGTGGTGCCATTTCTCAGTATAACAATAAAGAGGCGGTAAAAGGCCCAAGTAATTATCTATCACTTTTGGTCAATAGAGCCAGCATGACAGGTATCGTTGTTTTTGATTGGGCAGATAGATATAAAGAAGGAGCTGAACAATTAGGCATATGGATGGCACAAGGAAAAATAAAGAGCCGTGAAGATATTTACGAAGGAATTGAAAATTTTCCACAGACCTACAACCGACTTTTCTCAGGAGATAAAATGGGGAAATTGGTTTTGAAGGTGATAGAATAAATATAACTAACCGCAGAATGCCAAACGCATCACTTCTCAAGCAGAATATGCGATGAGCGATGAGCACAAAGCTAAAAAAATGAAAGCAATACGATGTAATAAATACGGTCCTCCATCTTCTTTGGTATTGGAAGAAGTTGATAATTTAAAACCAAAGGCGAAGGAGGTTTTAGTAGCGGTAAAAGCATGCGGACTTAATTTCCCTGATACACTTATAATACAAGGGTTGTATCAATTTAAACCAGAATTACCTTTTACACCAGGTAGTGATGTAGCAGGAGTTGTGAAGGAAGTAGGCGAAGGTATAACTCATTTGAAAGTGGGTCAAGAAGTATTTGGTTTTGTAGCTCACGGCGGTTTGGCAGAAGAAGTTATCGTACCTGCAAATGCCTGTTTTCCAAAACCACCACAAATGGATTTTCCGACAGCAGCGTCATTTTTAATGGCGTACGGTACTTCTTACCATGCATTAAAAGATAGAGGTGTATTGGTAGAAGAGGAAACTCTTTTAGTACTGGGGGCATCTGGTGGCGTAGGGTTGGCAGCTGTTGAGTTAGGTAAGTTAATGGGAGCAAAAGTTATTGCAGCAGCTTCAACAGATGAAAAACTATCCTTATGCCAAGAATATGGAGCTGACGCAACTATAAACTACACCACACAAGATTTAAAAGAATCAATTAAAGTTCTGACAGAAGGTAAAGGTGTAGATGTCATATATGATCCGGTAGGTGGTGCATATTCAGAAGCGGCATTTCGTGGTATGGCCAGAAACGGTAGGTATTTGGTGGTTGGATTTGCCGCTGGTGATATTCCGAAAATACCATTGAACCTTCCTTTATTAAAAGAGGCTTCTATTGTTGGTGTTTTTTGGGGAGCTTTTGCAATGAAAGATTCTAAAGCAAATATGGAAAATACAATGACTTTAATGAAATGGCATGCCCAGGGAAAATTGAAACCACATATTCACGCCATTTACAATTTGGAAGATACATCAAAAGCATTGGAAGAAATGACGAATAGAAAAGTGATGGGTAAGTTGATTGTAAAGATTGAGTAGTGTTTTTTTTAAGTACAAAGTAAAAAGTATGAAGTTGAAATGTAGTCGATTTTTGATTATATGCTGTCGTTTAGTATGAAACAGATTTTAAGAAAATATTGAAATTCAATATGGTTGTTATAAAAATCATTTGATTTTTATAACAACCAACAACCAACAACCAACAACCAACAACCAACAACCAACAACCAACAACCAACAACCAACAACCAACAACCAAAAGTCAAAAACTACTCTAGTACTTCAGCCTTTTCGATGTAGATATTTTGCAAAGGCCAATCTCCTTTTTCAACGGGTACATTGTTAATTTTATCAACCACATTCATACCTTCTATAATTCTGCCAAAAGGAGTGTATTCATTATCTAAATGATACGATCCAGGGTCGGTAACAACTATGAAAAATTCAAAAGGAGATGCTAGCATATGAGGGTTGTCCATTTCACTACTAGGCATAGAAACTGTGCCTCTATGATGCTTATGACCTTTTCGAGTATCTGGTGGTAATAAATACCTGCCTATGTCATTTCTCTTCTTTCCTGTTTTCTCGTCATCAGAATTACCACCTTGGATAATGAAATTTTTCACGACTCTATGAAATTGCGTATAATCAAAATAACCCTTTTCGGTAAGGTAAATGAAATTGGCTCGGTGATAAGGTACATTTTCAAATAGCTCTATGGTAAAACTGCCTAGATTAGTAGTGATTTTAACCTTATTGGATTTTAAAGTTTTTTCATAATTGAAAAAGAAATCAATGGCATTGTCTTCGGTGAGTTCAAAAGCTTCTTCTTGCTCGTCATTTATAATTTCTTTTTCTGTAATTTTAGTAGAGTCTATAATTGTCTGGGCCGTAGAAATTGTAGTGTCAACTTTCTTAGAAGTATCTTTACAGCCAGCTAAAGCTACAATAGCAACAAAAAGGAATATATAGAATTTAAGTGAACGCATGGATTTTAAATTTTTTGAACAACAAATATCAAAAATAAAGGATCTACCGCTACCGGGAGAAGCTTCGCAGTATAAAATGGCTCCAGAAATTCGTATAGAAGAGTTGCAGCGAATTAATCAGGCGAAGAAGAATCCGAGGAAAGCGGCAGTTATGGCATTATTTTATCCAACGTTAAATCAAAATACCAATCTATTGTTGATTCTGAGAAAAACATATAAAGGTGTACACTCGAACCAAGTAGGTTTTCCAGGCGGTAAAGTAGAAAAATCAGATAACGGATTGCTTACTACAGCGTTACGCGAAACTTATGAAGAAGTAGGGGTAGACCCCAAAGATGTAACCTTGGTGAAAGAAATTTCAGAAATTTTTATTCCTCCAAGTAATTTTATTGTTCAGCCATTTATAGGGCTATATAAAGAACCGAAACCTTTTGTAAAACAAGAATCAGAAGTAGAATTGATTCTAGAAGTTCCAATTGTAGATTTTTTAGACGAATCAAAAATTGTATCCAAAAAAATAACAACCTCTTATGCTGTAGATATTGAAGTACCTGCCTTTAAATTAAACGGTTATATAGTTTGGGGTGCTACGGCAATGATGTTGAATGAGATTAAAGAGTTATTAAAGCAGGTGTTGTAAGGCATATTTATTTATTTTAGCATTCTATGGGATTATTCGATAAAAACCCTTTCGGGCATAATGTATATATTAAAAAATGGCTAATTCGTATTTTGGCCTTGCTTTCGCATCAGCGCTATAAAGGATTTAATACGTTAGAAATTGAAGGCTCTGATATTATTAGAAGCCTGCCAGATAGAAATGTACTATTTGTAAGTAACCATCAAACTTACTTTGCTGATGTAGTGGCTATGTTTCATGTATTCAATGCTAGCTTAAGTGGCAGAGAAGATTCTATAAAGAACTTAGGTTATATATGGCAGCCTAAATTGAACATGTATTATGTTGCGGCTGCAGAAACCATGAGAAAAAGTCTGTTGACGAAAATTATGGCCTATGCAGGTTCTGTAAGTGTAGAGAGAACATGGCGTTCTGAAGGTAAAGATGTAAAGCGTCAAGTAAAAATGAGCGATATCTCTAGCATTGGTTTAGCTTTAAACGATGGTTGGGTTATTACTTTTCCTCAAGGCACGACGACACCATGGAAACCTTTAAGAAAGGGTACGGCACATATTATTAAAAAATACAAACCAGTAGTTGTACCTGTAGTAATTGATGGCTTTAGACGTTCTTTTGATAAAAAAGGACTACGTGTCAAGAAAAAAGGAATTCTTCAATCTATGGTTATTAAAGAGCCATTACAAATAGATTATGAGAATGAATCTTCTGAATCTATAATTGAAAAGTTAGAATACGCCATAGAGCAACATCCATCATTTTTAAAGGTTATATCTAAAAAAGATTTAATGGCTGTAGAAGAGGAAAACAAGCAGCGTAAGTGGAGAAATTCTTAAACTGCTAAGTGCCTTAATTCACTATAATTTTTCTTTAGTTTTCTTAGTAGTAGACCGTAAAGTAAAAAGTAAATTACTCCCATTAATAAAGTTAAGATTACTCCAAAAATACCAATGGATAGCATTACGGTGATTTTCAACTTTTCTTGTGATATGTTTTCTAGACTACCTTTTAATTCAGGGAAAGCTGAAATAATATTATCGTTCAAATAAACACCGATTATCATAATGATAATGGTAACCATTATCATTGATAATGAAAAAATGACGTAGTGCTTTACTGTTTTTCTTGTCTTTATAATTTTCTTCATCAAGTTTTTAGAATTATCTAAAACTGATATTTCTTTAAATCGTTTATAGAATTGAAATATAAAGTAAAATGCAACTGCATACGTAAATACAGAAATAATCAGTAGGTATTTAGATACGCCAATTTTATCATAGATTTCCATTCCTTCACGCATAGAAGGTAATAGGTACAAAAGATGGGGTAAGGTGAATTCTAAAATACTAATAATCAATATCCATTTAACAATAGAGGAAGATTTCTTCCATATCATTTTGTGAATATCTTCATAGCTCAGTTTAGGAACATTAAATTCCTTCTTCTGCCAGTCTTTCTTTAATAATTCCAGTTCGTCCGTCATATGCTTATGGATTCAAAATGGTTCTTAATTTTGTTTTGATACGATTCATCTTCACTCGTGCATTTACTTCGGTAATTCCCAAAGTTTCTGAGATTTCAGTGTAATTTTTATCCTCCAGATATAAAAAAACCAATGCTTTGTCAACATCATTCAACTGCTTTACCGCTTTGTACATCAACTTCAATTGCAATTCTTCGGTTTCATCATACTCATCTGCCTTGATTTTAAAAATTATAGACTCATAATCAGCAGTATCAATTCTTCTTTTATTTTTTCGATATAAGGTGATGGCGGTGTTCAATGCCACACGATACATCCACGTGCTAAACTTAGCTTCACCCCTAAATTTGGGATAAGCTTTCCATAATTGAATAGTTATTTCTTGAAACAAATCGTTGTGAGAGTCGCGGTCATTTGTATATAGGGTACACACTTTATGGACAATATTTTGATTGTCCTGCAGCTCGGTCACAAATTTGTGTTCAAGTTCTTTATTCACTATTGGTTGGTTATTCTTATCACGTTAGTCTATCAATAGTTTCTTTTGTTACAATAAATCTACAAATACATAAAAAAAAAGTGCCAAAGTATACTTTGGCACTTTTTAATCTATAGTAATCTATGACTATTTTCTGTAATCTAAAGCAGGTGCTCTATCCCCTAAAAGAGGAATGTATTTAAAATGTGCACCTCTTTTTTCAATGAATTCTTTCTTTGCAGTTTCAATCAGTTTTTTATCCTTGAACAAATCTATTGCAGTCATTGTTAATGTTTTTGCGGCAATCATCATCCCTTTATTGCCAATAGAAGTTCCGCCCGCAGCAACTGCTTGCCAGCTATGCGCCGGTGTACCTGGCACCCAAGTAGCAGCGCTAAAGCCAACTGTTGGTACGGTGAAGCTAACATCACCAACATCGGTAGAACCAAATGCTTTAGCTTCGGTCTTGTACGGTTGTACATTTTTTGCAGTAGCAAGATCTGCTTTTTCTTGACCTAATGTTTTTGCAATTTTATCGGCAAAAGCCTTTTCTTTTGCTGTATATTCCATTCCGCCAACTTCAGATAGGTTTTCATGCATCACTTTCTGTAAAGTAAGATTTGGTAGTAACTCATGCGTACCACCGATCATTTCATAATCCATCGTTGTACCTGTGCCTAAAGCAGCACCTTCGGCAGCTTTTACCATACGGTCAAAAATTTCAATAACTACGTCGCGTCTATTATGGCGAGCATAGTAATACACTTCTGCAAAATCAGGAATAACGTTCGGTGCTTTACCACCATCTGTAATTACATAATGAATTCTGGCTTCTTGAGGTATGTGCTCACGCATCATATTGATCATCATATCCATAGCTTCAACACCATCTAAAGCAGAACGACCTTTGTCTGGCGAAGCAGCTGCATGTGCAGAAATACCATGAAATCTAAATTTAGCAGATTTATTTGCTAAGGCCGCGCCAGCACTTGCAGCATTTTGAGCTCCTGGGTGCCAGTGTAAGGCAATATCAACATCATTAAAAAGTCCTTCACGAACCATATAAACTTTACCAGAACCACCTTCTTCTGCGGGTGTGCCGTAGAAACGAATAGTGCCTTTAGATTTGTTTGCCTCTAACCATTCTTTTGTTGAAATTGCAGCAGCTGTAGAAGCTGTACCAAATAAATGGTGTCCGCATGCGTGACCTGCAGCTGCGCCAGCAGATTCTTTTTCAGAGACCGCTTTTTGAGAAAGACCAGGTAAGGCATCAAATTCACCCATAATGGCAATTACCGGGCTTCCACTACCATATTCTGCAATGAAAGCTGTTGGTATGTCTGCAACACCTTTTTTAATGGTGAAACCAGCATCTTTTAATGTCTGTTGCAGAAGACCAGAACTTTGTTCTTCTTGATATCCCATTTCTGCGAACTCCCAAATATTTTGAGCTATAATTCCGTAATCGGCACTTTTTTGCTCTAAATTTTTAATAATGTCTTTTTCGCTCTTTTGAGCATTCATCGAATAAAAGGAAGTACCGAGTACTGCTAATAAAATAAGGGTTTTACGCATTTTGTTGTTTGTTTGAGTTAGACCTTAAAGATACTGAAAACACATAATTATTTTAAAGTAGAAATCCATTTGTTTAATTTCGCATTTAAGTATTCATACTATGAACATACCACTTTCGAGCTATCCTAGAATTGTAATTATAGGTGGTGGTTTTGGCGGAGTCTCTCTGGCTAAAAAATTGAGTAAGCAAGAAGTACAGGTAGTTCTTATCGATAAGAACAATTACCATACTTTTCAACCCTTATTATATCAAGTATCTACAGGTGGTCTTGAACCAGATTCTATAGCATACCCGCTACGTAAAGTTTTAATAGGGTATGATAATTTTTATTTCCGCTTAGCTGAAGTTGAGCATATAGATACTAACGGTAAAAAGTTGAATACAAATATTGGAGATATAAGTTTTGATTATTTAGTAGTCGCAACAGGTTCTGAAACTAATTTCTTTGGAAATGAGGAGATAGAAAAGAACGCGATGTCTATGAAGTCGATTCCGCAATCATTAAATCTGCGTAGTTTAATTTTAGAGAACTTTGAGCAGGCCCTTCTTACAGATGATTATCATGAAAGAGATGCTTTGATGAATTTCGTAATTGTAGGTGGTGGACCAACAGGGGTAGAGTTGTCTGGTGCTTTGGCAGAAATTAAGAAAGGTATTTTACCAAAAGATTACCCAGATTTAGATACTAGAAGAGCACAGATTAATCTTGTACAAGGTGGCGATTGTTTACTTCCGGGCTTTAGTGCGCAAGCATCAAAAAAGGCTGAAGATTTCTTAGAAAAGTTAGGTGTCCAAGTTTGGAAAGGAGTTCGGGTTACCGGGTATAATGGTAAAACGGTTACAACAAAAACAGATTTAAAATTCGATGCAGCTACTGTGGTTTGGGCTGCCGGGGTAAAAGGTGCCGGTATTAAAGGTTTAGATGCTGAAGGCGTAATTGTTGGTGGCAATAGAATAAATGTCAATGAATTCAATCAGGTAATAGGTCATCCTTTTATATTTGCAATAGGCGATATTGCGTGTATGGCTACTCCAGATAATCCTCGTGGGCACCCAATGGTAGCACAACCTGCAATACAGCAGGGTAAACTACTGGGTGAAAATTTAGTAAATTTATTGGAAAATAAGCCCATGAAGCCATTTGTCTATAATGATAAAGGTAGCATGGCAACTATTGGTAGAAATAAAGCGGTCTGTGATATTAAGAAATTCAGATTTCAGGGTATTTTTGCTTGGTTCGTTTGGATGTTCGTACACCTGTTTTTCTTAATCGGTTTTAGAAATAGAATGGTAGTATTTATCAATTGGGTATATAACTATATTCGATTTGATCGTGAAGCACGATTAATCATCCGTCCATTTAAAAGAGATTACAGTCAGTTTAAAGATTAAGAATACTTCAATTTAGGTATTTATAATTAAAGCGTTCTAAATACTTGGCAGTTAAATTTTTGCAAAGTATTTCGGTGGTTCTTATTTTTAGAATATCTTTTGTAGGAATTTATATCAATAAACGATATTTTACCTATGAAAGTTCTGATAAGTTCTTTTCTTTTCTTTTTCGTAATTACTACTAGAGGGCAGACAATAGAAGAACCACCAGTATCAAACCTACCTTCTTCATTAAACGGATTGTTTATAACCGGGCACGCATATCCTACTTCTGCAATTGGTGATGTTCATAAGTCTTTTATGGTGCAATACGGAGTTTCAAAATCGTTACAATTAGAACTTCAAGGTTTTTATGATACGTATATTTTAAGTGAAAGATTTAGATCCAGTGTATTAGCTAAAGTGTACTTGAATGAACGATTATATTTACTTGGTGGGGTAGAAGCAGAGATAGCTACAGAAAATGCAGGTGTTGGACAAACACCATATCGTATTGGTTTTGTTACTGGGATAGGATATGATGTCGATCCTAATTTAATGATTGAGTTGAAGGCTAATATTCAAATGAATAATCCGAGTATGGGTGCATTTGGTGAAAAGCACGTAGTAATGCCCGCTGCACTTACATTAGGTAGTAAGTGGAAATTTTAATGACTCTTTCTAGGGTGATACGTATTCATGACTTCAGCTAAGTGAGATCGGTCTACATGCATGTATATTTCTGTGGTAGTAATACTTTCATGCCCAAGCATTTGTTGAATAGATCGTAAATCAGCACCATTTTCAAGTAAATGAGTAGCAAAAGAATGCCTAAATGTATGCGGACTTATACTTTTCTGCAATCCGATGGTTACAGCTAAGTTTTTTACTATAGTAAATATCATAGCTCGGGTAAGTTGCTTACCACGTCGATTAAGAAATAGGATATCTTGAAAACCTTCTTGAATATTTAAATGTACCCTAATTTCATTTCTATAAATATCAATGTATGTCTTGTTTACAGTGCTAATGGGTACAAAGCGTTGTTTGTCTCCTTTGCCGGTTACCTTTATAAAATCTTCCTCAAAAAAAAGATCAGATATTTTTAATCCGATAAGTTCAGATACTCTTAATCCGCAGCCATATAAAGTTTCTAGCATAGCGCGGTTACGTTCTCCTTCTGCAGAACTCAAATCTATGGCGCCGATTAATTTGTCTATTTCATTTTCAGAAAGTGTATCAGGTAGTTTTCGTCCAATCTTCGGAGATTCGATTAAATCTAAGGGATTGTCTTTTCTGTAATCTTCAAATATTAAATAGTTGAAAAAACTTTTGAGTCCCGATATAATTCGTGCTTGTGATCTAGGGTTGACCACTTTGGCAATTTCATAGATGAATTGCTGAACCGTGTTTTTGTCAATAAGTATTGGGGTGGTAGTAATGGCATGGTTATCAAGAAAAGTCATCAATTTCTCGATATCCATAGTATAACTCTGTATAGAGTTTTTTGATAACCCTCGTTCAAGCTTAAGATATACTGTGTAATCTTTTAATGCATGTTTCCAATTCATGGTTTAAAGATAAAGAATCCATTAATTATGAATATGATAATGTAGTAATGTGGGTTGTATTTAGATGCAGTAAATTAATATGACCTATCTAAAAGTTAGTTGTACCACTACTTTAATGGTATTCACAACAAAGATGCTTTTAAGCTTAGTCTTACTTCTATTTTTGTAAGAAATAAACCGACCAAACCATGAATAAGTATTTCATTTTATTATTTGCATTATGTCTTTCAACCGGAATTTTCGCTCAAGAAGGCTTCAAATTTGGTATACAAGGAGGTATTCCACTAGATGATTATAACGAAGCTGTAAGTATTGTGCTTGGAGCAGATTTCTCATACATGTATCCTTTAGGTGAAGTAGTGGATGTGGGGCCGGCAGTAGGTTTTATACATGGTTTTGCAGAAACCTTTCAAACAACGATTATTAGAGAAGAACAAGAATCTATTCAGTTTTTGCCGTTGTCTGCAGGCGTTCGTTTTTGGACATCAAATGATTTCTCATTTGGTGGAAATATAGGTTATGCGATGGGTTTAAGTGATGGTAATGAAGGCGGTTTGTATTACAGACCTACAATTGCTTATTTAATGAGTTCAAGTGTTGAGGTTAATTTTTCTTATACAGGTATAGATATCGAAGAAACTACTTGGTCAACTTTGACATTGGGTATCGTTTATAATTTCGAGCCAAAGTACAGAACCCGTCGCTAGACTTTACTTTATTTAAGTATTGTTAACGACAAACATTTCTAATTCATTGTAAAGTAACATTCATTATTTTTGATGTATGAAGATTATCATTATAAATGGTCCCAACCTAAATCTATTAGGAAAAAGGGAGCCAGACGTTTACGGTTCTGAAACTTTTGAAGATTACTTTTCAAAATTACAATTCAAATTTAAAGATGTTGAATTAGAATATTTTCAATCGAATATTGAGGGTGAGCTAATTTCTAAAATTCAAGATACAGGCTTTTCATATGATGGTATTGTGCTCAATGCAGCAGCTTATACACATACTTCTGTGGGTATTGGTGATGCTGTAAAAGCGGTAGAAACTCCCGTAATTGAAGTTCATATATCAAATACCCACCAGCGCGAAGAATATAGGCATGTATCTTATATATCGCCTGCTGCAAATGGTGTTATACTTGGTTTTGGTTTAAAAAGCTATGATCTTGCTATCGCGAGCTTTTTGTTTTAAAAAAATAAAACCATTTTGATTTACTCAGGACACTTTTTTAGGTATGAATACCAGTGTTTAATTAAGAATAAGTTCTTGATTTATATATTTATGAACTAAAGGTGTTCGAGATAAATTTGCCTTAACCGTTATCTTCTGTTCTTAAATATTTCTCTTCTACGTAAAATGTAGCAAAGGGTAGAAGGGAGGCTATACCAAAAATAAAGACTTTTTTAAAGCTCCATTTGTGTTTAAAGCCTACTATAAGTGTGAGAGCTATAAAGGCGATGAACAAGAAACCGTGAGCGTAGCCGACCAATTTATTTGGTTCTGGTATTTCTGCCCAATATTTTAATGGCATGGTTACCCCGAACAACGCCAAATAGGAGATTCCTTCTAAAATTGCCGTTGCTCGAAATAATTTTAACATGCTATACTATTTTGTATTTAATTATAAGTGAATTACCTCGTCATAAGCTGCTGCAGTAGCTTCCATAACAGCTTCGCTCATGGTTGGGTGTGGGTGAATAGCTTTTAATACTTCATGACCAGTAGTTTCTAGTTTACGACCAAGAACCGCTTCAGCAATCATATCTGTAACACCTGCACCAATCATATGGCAACCTAACCATTCGCCGTACTTGGCATCATATATAACTTTAACGAATCCTTCAGATGCACCAGAAGCTTGTGCTTTACCACTTGCAGAGAAAGGAAATTTACCAACTTTAATGTCGATACCTTTTTCTCTAGCTTGTTTTTCGGTTAAACCAACAGAAGCGATTTCAGGAGAACAGTATGTACAACCTGGTATGTTACCATAATCTAGAGGCTCAACATGCATTTCTGCTAATTTCTCTACACATAAAATACCTTCTGCAGATGCAACGTGGGCAAGTGCTGGACCCGGTGTAACATCACCAATCGCGAAATATCCTGGTATGTTCGTTTGGTAATAATCATTAACCAAAATCTTATCTCTGTCGGTAGCGATACCAACATCTTCTAATCCTATATTTTCAATATTGGTTTTAATACCAACAGCAGATAATACGATATCAGCTTCTAAAACTTGTTCGCCTTTAGCGGTTTTTACGGTAGCTTTTACACCACCGCCAGAAGTGTCGACAGAAGTAACTTCTGCAGATGTCATAATTTTAACACCCGCTTTTTTGAAGCTTCTTTCTAATTGTTTAGAAACGTCTTCATCTTCAACTGGTACTATATTCGGTAAATATTCAACAACGGTAACCTCAGTTCCCATGGAGTTGTAGAAGTAAGCGAACTCGATACCAATGGCACCACTACCAACAACAATCATTTTCTTAGGTTGTTTTTCTAAGGTCATTGCTTGTCTGTACCCAATAATTTTCTTACCATCTTGTGGTAAGCTAGGTAGTTCGCGACTTCTTGCACCTGTAGCAATGATAATATTGTTTGCACTGTATTCGGTGGTAGAACCATCTTCGGCCTTAACAGAAACTTTCTTTCCGGCTTTTAATGTTCCGTAACCTTTAATAACTGCTATTTTATTCTTTTTCATCAAGAATTGAACACCTTTGCTCATTCCTTCGGCAACGCCACGGCTTCTTTTTACTACGGCATCAAAATCTTTATCGGCACCATTAATTTTTAAACCATAATCTTCTGCATGTTTCAAGTATTCAAATACTTGTGCAGATTTCAACAATGCTTTAGTAGGTATACAACCCCAATTTAAGCAAACACCTCCTAAACTTTCTTTTTCAATAATGGCAGTCTTAAACCCTAATTGTGCAGCCCTAATAGCGGTTACATATCCACCAGGACCACTACCTAAAACAATAATATCGAAAGTGCTCATATTTTGATTTTTTGTAGATTGAATTGAGCTGCAAAAATACAAAACCTTATTGAAATTAATTGTAGGTTTTTAAAATATGACCTTTAATATGAAATTGTGATATTTAAGAAATTCACCTAGCTGCTTTAGTATGAGTCTTATAGAAAAAAAGAAGAGGTCTAAAAAGACCTCTTGCAATTATAAATTCTAATTTAAATGTTATTTGGCAGGCACAAAATTTAGTGCAACACCGTTAACACAATGGCGCAAACCGGTTGGGTCTGGTCCATCTTCAAAAACATGACCTAAATGTCCGCCACATGTGGCACAATGCTCTTCGGTTCTTTTATAACCAATTTTATAATCTACATCATAAGCTACATTACCTTCAATTTCTTCATAGAAACTAGGCCACCCTGTACCAGAATCGAATTTGGTATAACTTTTAAATAGGGGAGTAGCACATGCAGCACAAACGTATGTACCTTTTTCTTTATTTTTTAATAGTTCGCTAGTAAATGGGTTTTCAGTAGCGGCTTCACGAAGTACGTAATATTGAGAATCGGTCAACTCCTTTTTCCATTCGCTATTCGTTTTTTGAACGGCGAATTCTTTTTTCTCATAAGTTTTTGAGCTAGTAGCCATCTCTTTTTCTTGAGAAGTGCCTTTACAGCTTACAAAAAGTATGAGTAGTGCAATTACAATATTTATTTTCATCTTTTCAATTTTTTAGTTCTGTCGATAAAATTATACATTCCTTTCAATGTACTGTATCTACGTAACATTTTAGGTTAAAGTTCTAAACAAAGTAAATAAAAAAAGCCTTTGATTATCATTCAAAGGCTTTAGATTAAATAGGTTAACTACATGGGGTGTTAATCTAATTTTACTTTTTGAATGCTATCTTCCGTGATACCTAAATGTGCCATTACAGAATTGATGTTAGAGGTGTCTAACTTACCGGTTGTTGCTATTTCTCCAGGAATAATAACTACACGTAAAATTTGATTATCCGTATAATCTGTATCTAAAGTACTTAAGTCGAAATTGCCATCAATGAAAACTTGTGTGTCAAATAAAGTATGTGAAAAAACATATTGTATTATTCCTTCATCAAAAAAATAATTTTGAGGTAAGAGTCCCCATGAATCTTCTACAGCTCCGTCACCAAATTCCACCGGTCCATCATATCGATAAATTAAAACCACATCTTCTTTAAAAGTCTCAAAACTGGTAAAATCTGAAAATGTAATCAAATTATCATAAAGATTATCAGTGGCATTATAAGTGAAATTAACCCCTTCTAATTCAAACACCTGTGCTTGAATTGCATCTACGCCATCTTGTCCGGCAGGACCTCTTTCACCATCAAATCCATCAAAACCAGCAGGTCCCTGTGGTCCTTCACATGAAATAAAAAATAGTGTTGCAAGTGCTCCAATAAATAAATTCAGTTTTCTCATAATGTTATATTTTTTCGGTTTGAGTTTTTATTTTGAATAGTTGTTTCAAAAAGCGTTCCATTTTTGGTATTTAGATATTTAAATCGGATATTAACTGCTATATTTTCAACATAAATGAATTGAAGTCGACCGTCTTTAAAAGATGATTAGCTTTACAAAAATAAACACTCTATATGCCTAACGTACAAGTTCACTCACTTTTTACTGATTTTGACATAGACCTTTTTAAAGGAGGTAAGCATTATCGACTATATGAAAAGTTGGGTTCGCATTTGGTAGAAGTTGACGGTGTAGCGGGTACATACTTTGCCGTTTGGGCACCGTCTGCAAAATCTGTTTCTGTAGTTGGTAATTTTAATTCTTGGGATTCAGATGACCACAAGTTGAATGTTCGTTGGGATTCTAGCGGAATTTGGGAAGGTTTTATTCCTAAAATAAGAAAGGGCGAAGTTTATAAATACAAGATACAGTCCAATAATAATGACATCTGGACAGAAAAAGCGGATCCTTTTGCAAGGTACTGCGAACACCCACCAAATACAGCATCTATTGTTTGGAAAGCCGAGCATGATTGGAAAGATGATGCTTGGATGGGATACAGAAAAGATAAAAACGGATTAGATAAACCATACTCCGTTTATGAAGTGCATTTAGGGTCATGGAAGAAAAATTTAGAGAATAAGTTTTTAACCTATAAAGAGTTTGCAATAGATCTTGTAAACTATGTAAAAGAAATGGGGTATACCCATGTAGAATTTATGCCGATCATGGAGTATCCTTATGATCCTTCTTGGGGGTACCAATTAACAGGTTATTTTGCGCCAACATCAAGATTTGGTTCTCCTGAAGAATTTAAGTTTTTAGTAGACGCTTTCCATCAAAACGATATAGGAGTAATTTTAGACTGGGTACCTTCTCATTTTCCAGAAGATGCACATGGTCTTGGTTTCTTTGATGGTTCTAATTTATATGAACATCCAGATAGAAGAAAGGGCTACCATACCGATTGGAAGAGTTTGATATTTAATTATGGTAGAAATGAGGTTAGAGCATTTCTGATAAGTAATGCCATATTTTGGTTAGACCAATTTCATGTAGATGGTCTTCGTGTAGACGCCGTTGCATCTATGTTATATTTAGATTATTCTAGAGAAGATGGTGAGTGGGAACCAAATATATATGGTAGTAATGAGAATTTAGAAGCCATATCTTTTATTCGAGAACTGAATGAAGCGGTATATTCTAGTTTCGATGGTGTACAGACTATTGCCGAAGAATCTACAGCGTTTTCAGGGGTTTCAAAACCAGTTGAACATGGTGGCTTAGGTTTTGGTATGAAATGGATGATGGGCTGGATGCACGATACATTACAGTTTTTTCAAAAAGAACCAATTTATAGAAAGCACCACCAGAATGATCTAACATTTAGTATGACCTATGCTTTTACCGAGAATTTTATGTTGCCTTTTTCGCATGATGAGGTAGTGTATGGCAAGCAGTCATTAGTATATAGAATGCCAGGTGATGAATGGCAACGGTTTGCAAATTTAAGATTGTTGTTCGGGTATATGTTTACCCACCCAGGTACCAAATTAATGTTTATGGGTGGCGAATTTGGTCAAACGGCAGAGTGGAATTTTGAGCAAAGTTTAGATTGGCATTTATTGCAGTATGATGGTCATAAAGGAATTCAAGACTTTGTAAAAGATTTAAATCATCTATACAAAAGCGCACCGGCATTATATGAAAAGCAATTTAGTCCAGAAGGTTTTCAATGGATAGATTATGGCGATCACGAAAATTCTGTATTGACCTATGTACGCAAAGGTCATGATGAAAAGAACGATTTAATTATAGCGTGTAATTTTACGCCAGTACCAAGAGAGAATTATAGAATCGGTAATCCTAAAAAAGGAAAATTAATAGAAGTTTTAAATAGTGATGATGCCAAATATGGTGGCGGCGGAAATTTAAATAGTAAAATAAAATCGTCTACCAAACCGGCTCACGGACATAAAAAGTCTATAGAAATTACTATTCCGCCTTTAGGTATAGTAATACTGAAATAATTTGAAGTAGTTTTTGTTTTAGTCTGCTTTAAAGAATTTCTTTGAGAGTAATAATTGATATTTTTTAATTTATTAGTTCATGATCACAAATACAGAGCTTGAGTATAAAGGTAATTTATACCCAAACCATATCGTTGAATTTTCACAAGACTCAGATAAATTATACTTCACAACAGACAACGGTGTTGTTTTACAAATAACAATATTAAGAGGTAGCATTATTCGTTTTAGGTATGCTACCAACTATAATTTCGAACCAGATTTTTCATATGCCATTGACCCAGATGCAACCATGGGTTATAGTAAGTTAGAAATTGTAGAGAATGATACAGAATACGTTGTAGCTACTGCGCGGTTAAGTATTTTAGTAGATAAAAAGACGTTACGTACCCAAATTTCAGATTTAGAGGGAAATATCATTAGTGAAGATGAATTAGGTTTTCATTGGGAAGAAAACTATGAATATGGTGGTAATACTGTAAAATTGAGTAAAATTACCCAGTCGGGCGAGAGTTTTTATGGCATGGGCGATAAAGCCATGCATAGTAACCTTAAGGGTAAAAGAGTAGAAAATTGGGTAACCGATCAATTTGCTTTTGCAAAAGAGCAAGATCCGCTTTACAAGGCGATACCATTTTACGTTGGCTTAAATAAAGGCAAGGCATATGGTATTTATTTTGACAATAGTTTTAGAACAGGTTTCGATTTTTCGCAAGAGCGAAGAAATATAACGAGCTTTTGGGCAGATGGTGGCGAAATGAATTATTACTTCATTTTCGGGCCAGATATGTCAAAAGTTGTGAGCTCATATTCAAGTCTTACCGGTACGCCCGAATTGCCGCCAATGTGGGCATTAGGCTTTCACCAATCGAAATGGAGCTATTACCCAGAAAGTAATGTAAAAGATATTACTAGCGAATTTAGAAGACTACAAATACCTTGCGATGCCATCTATTTAGATATAGATTATATGGATGGCTTTAGGTGTTTTACTTGGAATAAAGAGCACTTTCCTGATCCAAAGAGAATGATTTCAGAATTGGAAGAAGATGGCTTCAAGACTGTAGTGATGATTGATCCAGGTATAAAAGTGGATCGTGATTATTGGATATATAACGAAGCATTAGAAAACGATTATTTCTGTAAAAGGGGAGATGGGCCGTTAATGCATGGTAAGGTGTGGCCTGGTGAATGTAATTTTCCAGATTTCACTAATCCTGCGGTTCGAGAGTGGTGGGCAGAATTGTATAAAGAATTTATGTCAGAATTGGGAGTTCATGCCGTTTGGAATGATATGAACGAACCTGCAGTTATGGAGGTACCTACAAAAACGGCACCTTTAGATACCCGTCATAATTACGACGGACACCCATGTACACACCGAAAAGCACACAACGTTTACGGTATGCAAATGGTAAGGGCAACTTATGAAGGTGTTAAAAAGTATGTATATCCAAAACGACCATTTGTAATAACAAGAGCGGCATTTGCAGGTACACAACGATATTCTTCTACTTGGACAGGCGATAATGTAGCTACTTGGGAGCATCTATGGATAGCCAACGTGCAGGTACAGCGTATGTGTTTAAGCGGCTATTCTTTTGTAGGTTCTGATATTGGCGGATTTGCCGAACAACCAGATGGCGAATTATTTGCCAGATGGGTGCAATTAGGTATTTTTCATCCATTTTGTAGAGTACATTCAAGTGGAGATCATGGTGATCAAGAACCATGGTCATTTGGTTCAGAGATAACAGATATCGTTAGAAAGTTCATAAATCTACGCTATCAATTGTTACCGTATTTGTACACCATGTTCTATAAATACACGAAAGAGAATATACCTATGATTCAGTCTTTAGTGTTCTATGATCAAGAAGATAATCAGACACATTTTAGAACTGATGAATTTATTTTTGGAGAAAAAATATTGGTTTGCCCTATACAAGAACCCAATGCGCAAGGACGTAGAATGTATATACCTAGAGGAGATTGGTACGATTTTTGGACTAACGAACATGTTGTCGGAGGTAAAGAAAAATGGGTAGCGGCAGAAATCGATATGCTTCCGATTTTTGTAAAAGCCGGAGCTATAATTCCGAAATATCCTATTCAACAATACGTAGGGGAAAAGAAGATAGAAGAATTAGTTTTAGAAGTTTATTACAAAGAAGGTACAGAAGCATCTGAGGTATATGAAGATTCAGACGATGGGTATGATTATAAGAAAGGGCGGTATTCGTTGAGTAATTATAAGTTAACAGGTAAAGAAAATTCATTGACTATTCAGTTATTTAAAGATGGAACTTTCGATACCGAATATGAAATGATAAAGCTTAATTTTCATGGACTTCCTTTTGAGGTTGATAGCGTTATGATAGACAATGAAAAAATAGCATTAGATAGTATAGCGGTTAACGAAAACAGTGATTTGCGAATAGACAAAAACTTTACGCTATTGCATTTATCAGGAAAACAATAACTTTGTAGCTTATTACCATTAACTAAAATTAAAAATATGAAAAAATTAGTATTAATAGTATTTGTATTTATAGGCGTTTCAGCTTGTAAAGTAAACCCGTTTACGGGTCAGAAAACTTTGAATTTTTATCCGAATAGTCAGGTGTTCCCTTCTGCCTTTGCGCAATACGACACTTTTTTAACTGAGAATAATGTTGTCACTGGTACAGCAGATTCTCAAATGATTACTAGAGTGGGTCAACGTATTTCTTCTGCTGCAGAACGCTGGTTAACTGCAAACGGACACCCAGGTTACTTAGCAGACTATAAGTGGGAATATAACTTGGTAAAAGATGAAACTGTAAACGCTTGGTGTATGCCGGGTGGTAAAATTGTATTTTATACAGGTATTTTACCAATTACTCAGACAGAAACTGGTGTTGCAGTGGTAATGGGTCATGAGGTAGCTCATGCTCTTGCTGATCACGGTGCACAACGTATGAGTGCAGGTACGTTACAACAAGTAGGTGCTGTTGCGGGTAATGTTGCAATTAAAAATCAACAAACATTAGGTTTGTTCAATCAGGCTTATGGTGTAGGTACGCAGTATTTAGGTATGTTGCCATTTAGTAGAGGTCATGAGACAGAAGCCGATAGAATAGGTTTACAGATTATGGCTATTGCAGGTTACGATCCTTACGAGGCTGCCGAATTATGGAAACGTATGAAGGCAAACAGTGGAGGAGAAGCGCCACCAGAATTCATGAGTACACACCCTTCTAATGACACAAGAATAAATAACCTAACAGTTTGGGCACCAGATGCCGCGGCAGAAGCAGCTAAATTTGGAGTAACTAAATTTAACTAAAACCTTTAAGATTATTGTATATTGAAGCCGTTCAGAAATGAACGGCTTTTTATTTTTATATATGGGGAAGACACTAGTTGCAAAAGGAAGTAAAAAATTATTGAACGCATGGGCCTTTTATGATTGGGCAAATTCAGTGTATACACTAACTATAGCCTCTTCTATTTTTCCTATCTATTATTCTTCACTTTTTACATCTAAAGATGAGTTAGTTTCGGCATTCGGTTTCGATATGAAACAAACCGTGCTCATTTCAATAGTTACTGCTTTTACCTTTCTTGTTGTTGCATTTTTGTCACCCGTATTATCGGGCATCGCAGATTATGTTGGTAATAAGAAAATGTTCATGAAGTTTTTCTGCTACACAGGTAGTATAGGCTGTATGGGTTTATATTGGTTCGATTTAGAACAAATTCATATAAGTCTTCTGTTCTATTTTATGGGATTAATAGGATATTGGGGAAGTCTGGTTTTTTATAATTCTTATTTACCTGATATTGCTTTTGAAGATCAGCAAGATAGTATTAGCGCAAAAGGATTTTCTTTAGGGTATTTTGGTAGTGTTCTTTTGTTGTTATTGAATTTAGCCATGGTTATGAAACCAGAATGGTTCGGATTTGATATTGGTGAAACAGAAGATACCCTAAACGCAGCTAAAGTAGAAGCGATGAGAATATCTTTTATAACGGTTGGGGTATGGTGGTTGCTTTTTAGTCAATATACATTTTGGGTACTACCAAAAGGGGTAGGTAAAGGTCACAAAATTACTCGCGACGTTCTCTTTAATGGTCTTAAAGAGTTAAAGGTGGTTTGGGGTCAATTGAAAGAAAATGAAAGACTAAAGCGCTATCTGTATGCCTTTTTTGTATTCAGTATGGCGGTGCAGACAATTATGCTAGTAGCGGTTTATTTCGGAGAAAAGGAAATTGCTTGGGTTTCGGAAAGTGAAAAAACTACAGGGTTAATTATAAGTGTATTGGTAATTCAATTGGTTGCAATAGCTGGTGCTATAATCACCTCTAAGGCATCTGATAAATATGGTAATATAAAAACCTTAATAGCTGTAAATGCTATTTGGATGTTATTATGTATTTACGCTTATTTTATGGTAACACCGACTCAATTTTACATCGCAGCAGGATTTGTTGGTTTGGTAATGGGCGGAGTGCAATCTTTAGGAAGATCTACATATTCAAAATTTTTACCCGAAACAGAGGATACTACGTCGTATTTTAGTTTTTATGACGTTGCTGAGAAAATAGGCATTGTTATCGGTATGGCACTCTTTGCTATAATAGATCAGGTAAGTAATATGCGATATGCCATTTTGTTTTTATTTGTATTCTTTTTAGGCGGTATTGTATTGTTATTTAGGGTAGATGAATCAAAAAAGCCTCTATAAAAGAGGCTTCGTTGAATTGATTGTTCGCTATTTTGATTTTATATGTTATCCTTTAGATATGTCTCCAGAACCTGAAGTTTTAGTATTCACCTTTTCTGGGTTTCCTCTGTATGAGATATCACCTGATCCAGATACGCGTGCTTTAATTGATTTGTTTGCTGTTACCTGAATATCTGCAGAACCAGAAACAGTGGCTTCAACATTATCAGCTTCAAGGTCATACGCTTCTATATCGCCGCTGCCAGAAATAGTTGCTTCAAAATCAGTGGTACTTCCGCTTAAAGTAATATCACCAGAACCAGACATTGTAGCAGAAATAGAGCTTGTTTCAATGTCTAAGGTAATATCACCAGATCCTGACATTGCTGTACTGAATTTTTCCGCTTTAATTTTTGTCTTTCCAACGATATCTCCAGATCCAGACATAGCCACAGAACTTATAGATTCTACAGGTACCGTAATGTGAATTCCAGATTTCCAATTACTAGATTTGAGATTGACACCTTTCTCTGTTTTAATGATCAATTTGCCATCTTTAACTTCTGTAATGATATATTCTAATAGGTTCTCTTCGCCTTCAAGAGTAATCTCACCTTCGCTGCCAGCAACTAAATCGATATCGAACCAGCCAGAAACAGCTACTCCGTCATAATCTTCGGTGGTTCTTTCAATAGAAACATTATTTCCATTTCCTTTTATGGTCTTTCCCCATTGAGCAGAACAGGATATAGATAATAGGCCCACAAATACTAATACACTTAATTTTCTCATGATTTTCATATTTAATTGATTGATTGATTGATTATTTTTTGGTAAAACTGATTCCGCCATAGTCACTTGATAGTGTCATTTTATTTCCACTTCCTTTAGAGCCATAAAAGCCTTCATAGTGTTTATCAGAAGATTTTTCTGTGCTGATATTAATAGTAAAGTCGTCTTTTCCACTAACTCCAGAATAACTAGTCGAAATATCGAAATCGAAATGATAGTCGCTATGGTATCCAATTTTGATTCCCGTATAATCTGTTCTAATATTTACATTACCGGCATCAGCTGCAAGTTCATTTATACGTATTGATCCATAGTCAGCGACAATAGAAACATCACCATGTACGGTGCCTAATTTTACAGTAATATAATCGCCATTACCATCAATGCTTTTTAGTTCGTCGATATCCATATTGCCATAGTCGCTTGTATATTCAAGATTATCCATAGTACCAATACTTGCGTTGGTGTAGTCTGCGTTTATAGCTAGATTACCAGCTTTTTCTATGGTAAAACCTGAGTAGTCGGCTCTTATTTCTCCACTATTGATATACCCAATTGTAGATTTTGAGGTGTAGTCAAAATTTAAACGATTATTACGACCTCTTAGTTCTCCTAAATCCAATCTTCCGTAGTCACAATTGATTCTAGCATGACCATCAATTCTATCGAGGGTAATATTGCCGTAATCATTACTTAGGTCCACATTGTTTTTTACAGGAACTTTAATGGTGTAGTTGATCTGCATGTTAACATTGTTGTTGTTTCCCCAGCTCCATCCCCAGCCATTATTATTTTTATTGAATATAGTTTCTGCAGAAACACGCTCGTTACTGGCTTCAAAATCGATAGATATTTCATCTAGTTTTTTCTGAACCTTTTCTTCGTTATTACCATTGGTTTTAATGTGAACTTCGATAACGACCCTATTTTCGTTCCAGGAAGTAATATTTAAATTACCGTAAGAGTTGTTGATTTTCAGCAGCGCATTAGCATTAACATTAAACTCTTTTTTAATGGTTTTTTCTTTAGTATGCTTGCCATCAAAAGAAGTGTCATTTGCAGTTGTTACAGTGGTAAAGGCAAGTAAAAGTAGCCACGTGTATTTATATAGTATAGTTTTCATCATTCGATTTTTTAATTGATTTAATATTTTCAATTTGTATCATTACCTCGTTTAAAAGGTCTATTCTGGTTTGGAAATTAGTAATCATAGCACTTAATATAAGTTTGCTATTACCACCGTTTAAAAGATCCTGTTCCATTTTGGTGTAGTTCAATTGAAGCTTTTTCAATTGAGTCATGGTATCGTTAATTATTCTTTCTGTCTCTGGTGATTTTTCAGAGTTCAGTTCATTGATTTGCTGTTCGATTAAATTCGCGAAATAAAATTGAGTCTTAGAGGCTTCAGGTGAAATATCGGCAACCTGATCTCCAATGCTACTAGTAGTATTAAGTTGAAATATTCCAACTGATAATAATATAGCAATAGAAGCGGCAACAGACAAAAAGAGCATCCAAGGACTCTTTTTCTTTGGGGCAAGTGTTGCAACACCTTTACTTTGGTTTAATTTTTCTAAAAACCGCTGTTGGTGCCCACTGGTGGGTTCCGCATAATCTATTTTGTCTTGTAGCTCATTAAAAAGCTCTTCTATGTTATCTTTCTTCATTAGACTGCGAGTATTAATTTTTTTCTAAGACTTTCTTTAGCTCGTGAAACAGTAGTTCTGCAATTGGCATAACTAATGTTCATGATTTCACTAATTTCATCATAATCGAACCCTTCGATTAGATGTAAGGTCAAAGAAATTCTGTAATTGTCTTTTAAATCTTTCATGGTTTCCATCACTTTTTGAGCCTTTAGTTCTGTAAACACATGGTCAGATGCAATTCCGTCATTATCCTCGACCTTGTACAATACCTCATCTAAAGCAACTTCATTCTTTTTTTGTTGCTTTCTATATTGATGTATGCTGTTGTTAATAACAATGCGCTTCAACCAAGATCCAAAAGTTACTTCCCCTTTAAAAGTATGCAGTTTCGTAAATGCGCTTAGAAACGATTCTTGCATAATGTCTTCTGCTTGGGCAGTGTCTTTTACGATTCTTAGAGATGTATTGAACATAGCCTTGTAATACCTATTGTACACTTCTAGCTGTGCACTCTGTTTACCGGCCATGCACAATTGCACTAGCTCATCAATATGTTCTCTTTGTTGGCTCAAAAAGTGATTGGTTTTATTGAAAGATGATTAAATTTACGGTTTGTTACAGTTGAAGGGATTTTTTTCTTAATGAATGGAGTAATTAACACAATAATCTAAGTATTATTCAAAATTTAAATGGTTAACTAAAAATTGATTTCAAATTCTTTTTAATATTTAAGTAAGTTAATAATAATGGTAGTTCATCGAATATATAATGGAATTTACTTGTAACGAAGTCTGAAGTTATGATTTTGGCGTATTTAATATGTACTTAAACGTATAATGAATACAATTTCTTCCAAATCCTAACCTAAAACCTATGTATAAAAAATTACTTTCATTTTCATTTTTATTGATATTTGTTTTTTATAGTTTCAGTCAAGAAGCAGTAACATATCAAGATGCTTTTCCAAATTTATCATTTCAGTTTCCAGTAGAAATACAAAATGCTTCAGATGATTCTAATAGAATTTTTGTTGTAGAGCAGCAAGGAATTATTAAGGTTCTTAATAATGATCAATCTACAATAGAGGCAGATATATTTCTTGACATTCAGGATATCGTTAGCTTCTCATCTGGTCAAGAAATAGGACTTTTAGGTTTGGCATTTCATCCAAAATTTAAAACTAATGGAACTTTTTTCGTATACCATACCAAAGCAAGTACTGTTGCCAATGTAGGTGTTGAAATAGTACTGGCAAAATATACTGTTGATGCTGTCAATAAAAACCGTGCTAATAAAAATAGTAGAGTTGAGGTCTTCAGTTTTGATAAGAACCAAAGTACCTCTAACCATAATGGCGGAAAAATAGGATTTGGTCCAGATGGCTATTTATATGCCTCTTTAGGTGATGGTGGTGGTGGTGGAGACCCAATGCGTAATGCTCAGAATCTAGATAATGTTTTTGGGAGTATTTTACGTATTGATGTGGATTTGGATGGTAGCAATCCTTTAGAGACAAATCCAGATTTACCAAATGGTAATTATGAAATCCCTAGCGATAACCCACGAGTTGGTATTAGTGGATTAGATGAATTGTATGCTTGGGGTATTAGAAACACATGGAAATTTTCTTTTGATAACGATATTATGTGGGGCGCTGATGTTGGGCAAGATAAAGTAGAGGAAATTAACCATATAGTAAAAGGAGGTAATTATGGTTGGAATAGGATTGAAGGTAATGCCACCTATAGCGGTTCTACTGCATTGATAACCAACCCAGATATAAAACCAGTTTTTGAATATGGACATACCAACGGAGATTTATCCATAACTGGCGGTTACGTTTACAATGGGTTGAGTAATAATACGCTATTAAAAGGAAGATATATTTATGCGGATTATGTGTCAGGTCGAGTATGGTCGCTTAATTATAATAATGCAAACAAAAGTGCAACAAGCACTCTGTTATTTCGAACGTCAGGTGAATATGTTTCTAGTTTTGGTCTTGATGAGTCTGGCGAGCTATATTTTAGCGGGTATGGTACAACTGCAAAAATTTATAAAATATCTGGAGGGCAAGAACCAATTATTCCAGAGCCTACACAGATTAATGGTATTGGCTATTGGGATGAAATTGCCAACGGCACTAATGGCGTAATAAACTGTCTTTTAGAGGATGGTGATAATATTTACATTGGCGGATTATTTTCAAGAGCTGGAAATGCAGCAGCTAATAATTTTGCTGTTTATAATAAAATATCTGGGTGGGAAACTTCCTTAGGTTCGGTAAATGGCGAGGTGAAAACAATTGCAACTACAACAACTAACCAACTGGTAATCGGTGGGTCTTTTAGTCAGGTTAGTGGAGTTAATGCAAATAATATTGCCATTTTAAACGGTACATCTTGGTCAGCTTTGGGTTCGGGTACAAATGGGTCAGTCGCAAAAATAGCTATTGACAATAATAAAATATATGTAGGTGGCGCTTTTACCAGTGCAAATGGTATTTTGGCAAACAATATTGCGGTTTGGAACAATGGGTGGAAATCTCTAAAAGAACAAACTTCTACCCAATTAGGTGTTAATAATGAAGTTCGTGAGATTGTAATTTCAGATACAGGAATTGTGTATGTTGGCGGTAATTTTGATACTGCTGGTGGTAAGAGTGCTCCAAGAATTGCACATTGGGACGGTACCACTTGGGGTACATTGGGTTCAGGTACAAGTGGATTTGTAGAAGCCATAGCTATAAAGGATAACTATGTTTATGTAGGAGGTAATTTCAATTTAGCATCAGGACAAACGGTTAATAGAATTGCAAGATGGAATAAGTCATCATCTCAATGGGAGAAATTAGGGAATGGACTAAGTGGTAATGTTAATGATATTACTATTGATAATGATAATGTATATGTAGGAGGTAATTTTGTTTTTGCCAGTAATGAGGTTTCAAAATCGGTAATCGTTAACAATTTAGCGCGCTGGAGTCTTGATGTAGGATGGCAACCACTAGGTGAAAAATTACAAGTTGGCTCAAATAACATTGTAAATGCTATTAGTTTAACTTCAGACAGCGAAACACTTTTTGTTGCAGGTAATTTTACTTCGGTTGGCAATGTGACCTCTAATTATATAGCAAAATGGTCAGAGAAATTTAATTGTTCTAACAGCGGAATAATCCAGGAATATCAAATTAACGGTACTTGGGCAAGTGGAAAAAGTGCTATAGAAATTAATGAAGGAGACAAGGTTGTGCTTAGTATTTTACCTAATGGAGAACAATTTTCGATAAAACTGCCAAATGGTACAGTGGTTAACGGCGACTATTCTTTAGGCGAAATAGATAAAGGTCAAGAAGGTATTTACGAATTCCAAACGCAAGATGGGTGTACCGCTACTCTGAAAATTACGGTAATGACAGAAACGGACTGTACCGCAACTATATTAACACCACAATACCAAATTGATAATGGTGGTTGGGAATTTTTTATCAACGACACGTTAATTGTTGGTGAAGAAAGTTTACTGAGTTTAAGGTTAAGTGATTATACAGATACATATTCAATCGAATCACCTTCGGGGGCAATCAATTCTGGTCCTATAGTTTTACAGAACGTAACAGTAGGAAATTATACCTTTAGTAGTACAGAAGGGTGCTCTAAAACTATTGTTTTACAAGGCTGTACAACTGCCACTGTAATACCAGAATTTAAAATAGGTGAAGGAGATTGGGTTAAAGGCGAAACGAGCTTAATTGTTGATGAAGGGTCGTCTATTATTTTGGGCTTGTCTGCTTTAGAAGATACTAATTATTCTATTATTCGTCCTAACCAAGAAGTCAATATTGGTGCACTTAATTTAGAGGAAATCACCCAAGAAGATGAAGGTCTGTATGTTTTTAAGAATGCTATGGGCTGCGCTGCAACTTTTGAATTGAAAGTTATATCATTTTCTTCGGGCATATGTCCTGCAACAATCACTAACGAAAATCAGTTGCTAGTTTTACCCAATGGTGAGTATGACAGACTTTTATTAAATGTTGAAGGTATAGATGATGATACCAACAATTCGGCTTGTGCCATGAAAATTACTTCTACCGATAACGGTGGTCTTTGGGATAAATATACCATAGCACTTAATTTAAATGAATTAGGACTAAAACCTGGAGATGAATTAAATTTTAGTATTGATGCGAAAAGTATAAATGGGAATGCTAGGATAGAGGTTGTTGAAAATAATGTGCCAAATACTTGGAAGATAGGACACACTTTTACAAAAGAATGGACAACCTATTCTCAAATAATTACCGTACCGGATAATGTTAGTAAATTAAATATTTGGTTATTTTCTAATTATGGGAAAATAGATGCCGGTACAGCACTTTATGATAATCTTATCGTTGAAAAAATTATAGATGAAGTAGAGTTGGAGTGTAAGGATTACTTCCCTAGTGAAGATATTATTTTCAAAGAAGCAATTTTTCAAGCGGGTTTAGATTCGATTGAAGGTTTTGATAGTGGAATTGCAGGAATTGATTGCGCAATAGAACTTACGAATAAAGACCAAGATCAGCCTTGGTCTAGATATAGCATTCCTATTAATCTATTAGAAAATGGATTTAAATCAGGTGATGTGATAACCATAAGTTTAGATGGTAAAACCATTACGGGTAATGCAAGAATTGAGGTTGTTTATAATGATAAACCAAATAGTTGGGATTTAGGACATTCTTTTACAAAGGAGTGGTCTTCCTATTCAAAAAATATAATTATTCCTGTAAATACTGAAACACTAGACATTTGGTTATTTACAAATTATAATAAAACATCAAGTAATGGTATAGCGCAATTTGCGAACCTACGTGTTGAAAAGGCATCTGGTCAGCAGTTAACTACTTTAAAATATAATTCTGCAGAAACTGAAACAGGCTTTTTAGAGACTGATATTATTATTTTTCCAAACCCTACGGCAGATATGGTTTTGGTAGATGTTTCTAAGTTTAAAAACCAAGCATTTACATTAGCAGTTGTTTCTTCAAATAATACCGCAATTATGATAAAAAATATTGATAAAGGTCATGATGATTTAATTAGCTTAGATTTTTCACAGTATCCAGAAGGAGTATATATATTGACTTTGAGTATGGATAATGGGGAAAGTTTTGTCAAGAAGATTATTAAGAAGTAATTAAAAAGGGAGTATAAAGGCTAACTGGCCGGAATAATATTATATTATTCCGGCCAGTTTTATTTTCACTTGGCACAGGAATTGAAATACCTTTATGCAAATGAAGGTGCAAAAGCTGTATTCGCTTAGTTTTCATTGCTATTACAGCATTTATGTATAATTTATAAAAATAAAATTCTGTTAGTTTAATGACAGAATGACCGATATATGAGTATGGGAGATTCTAAATTTTCAAATTTTGACAATATGTCTTTACAGGGAATAGATCAAGATTCTGAGCTTATACCACTATTGACCCCCGAAGATGAGGAGCAGATGAATAGTGAGACATTGCCAGAAACCTTGCCAATATTGCCTTTAAGAAATACAGTGCTTTTTCCTGGCGTGGTAATTCCTATTACTGCGGGTAGAGATAAAAGTATTCGCTTAATAAAAGATGCTAATAATGGTTCGAAGGTCATTGGTGTGGTTTCTCAGAAAGACGAGGAAACTGAAAATCCTGATGTGCAGGATATCAACACCTTGGGTACCGTTGCTAAAATATTACGTGTGCTTCAAATGCCCGATGGTAATACGACGGTCATCATTCAAGGTAAAAAACGTTTTGAGGTTGCCGAAATTTTGACTAAAAAGCCATATTTAACAGCTACAGTTAGAGAGACTGAAGAAGTTAGGCCAAAAAAGAATGACAAGGAGTTTTTAGCTATTATTGAGTCGATTAAAGAATTGGCACTAAAAATAATTAGAGACAATCCGAACATTCCTAGTGAGGCTTCTTTTGCTATTAAGAATATTCAAAGCGATTCTTTCTTGATCAACTTTGTATCGTCTAATCTTAATTTAGATGTTAAGGCAAAGCAAGAATTATTAGAGATAGGCAGCTTACAAGAAAGAGCATTGGCAACATTGAAATATATGAATGTTGAAATGCAAAAGTTGGAGCTTAAAAACGATATACAGTCTAAAGTTAGAAATGACTTGGATCAACAGCAGAGAGAGTATTTCTTACACCAGCAAATGAAAACCATTCAAGAAGAATTGGGTGGTGTTTCGTATGATGAGGAGTTAGAGGAGATGAAAATCAAGTCTAAAAAGAAAAAATGGGGCAAGAAAGTTAAAGAGCATTTTGATAAAGAATTAGCAAAAATGAAGCGGATGAATCCGCAGGTAGCAGAATATTCTATTCAAAGAAATTATTTAGATCTTATGCTAGATCTACCTTGGAAAGAGTTTTCGAAAGATAAATTCGATTTAAAAAGAGCACAAAGAATATTAGACCGTGATCATTATGGTTTAGAAGATGTCAAGAAAAGAATCATAGAGTATCTAGCGGTATTAAAACTGCGTAATGATATGAAATCTCCGATCTTATGTCTGTACGGACCTCCAGGAGTTGGTAAAACTTCTTTAGGCAAATCAGTTGCAGAAGCATTAGGAAGAGAATACGTAAGAATGTCTTTGGGTGGTTTACGTGATGAAGCTGAAATTAGAGGGCATCGTAAAACCTACATTGGTGCTATGCCAGGCAGAATTATTCAAAGTCTTAAGAAGGCAGGTACTTCAAATCCTGTTTTTATACTAGATGAGATAGATAAGTTGTCTAATAGTAATCAAGGTGATCCATCTTCAGCAATGTTAGAGGTGTTAGATCCTGAGCAGAATAGTGATTTTCACGATAACTTTTTAGAGTTAGGTTATGACCTTTCTAAAGTGATGTTCGTTGCTACCGCAAATAATTTAGGTAGTATTCAGCCGGCACTTAGGGATCGTATGGAGATTATTCATGTAAGTGGTTATACCATTGAAGAAAAAGTAGAGATTGCCAAAAAGCATTTACTGCCAAAGCAATTAACTGAGCATGGTTTAGATTCTAGTCATTTAAAAATCGGAAAGCCACAATTAGAGAAAATTGTTGAAGGTTATACCCGCGAATCTGGTGTACGTTCTTTAGAGAAGCAAATTGCCAAAATGGTACGTTATGCGGCTAAATCTATCGCTACTGAAGAGGAATATGAGATAAAAGTCAGTAATGAAGTTATTATAGAAGTATTGGGCGCACCAAAAATGGAGCGTGACAAATATGAAAATAATGAAGTTGCAGGTGTAGTAACAGGTCTTGCTTGGACTAGTGTTGGTGGTGATATATTGTTTATTGAATCTATACTTTCAAAAGGTAAAGGTAATATGACAATTACCGGTAACCTTGGTAAGGTGATGAAAGAATCTGCTACCATTGCAATGGAATACATAAAATCTAACGCTGAACGATTTGGAATTGATCCAACGGTCTTTGAAAAGTACAACGTGCATATTCACGTGCCAGAGGGTGCAACCCCTAAAGATGGACCAAGTGCAGGTATAACTATGTTGACTTCTTTAGTTTCGTTGTTTACTCAAAAACGTATTAAAAAGAGCTTGGCAATGACAGGTGAAATTACCTTACGTGGTAAAGTATTACCTGTAGGTGGCATAAAAGAGAAGATTCTTGCAGCAAAAAGAGCGAAAATTAAAGAGATAATTCTTTGTGCAGATAATGAGCGTGATATTAAGGAAATCAAAGAATCTTACTTAAAAGGATTGACCTTTCACTATGTAAAAGAAATGTCTGAAGTAATTGATATTGCCATTACAGATGTCAAAGTAAAAAACGCAAAGGAGCTATAGTATAGCTTTTCTTTATATTTTTGGAACAATGAAAAAAATCACTATTGCAATCGACGGATTCTCTTCTACGGGAAAGAGTACTTTGGCTAAGCAATTAGCTAAAAAACTAGAATATGTATATGTAGATACTGGTGCAATGTACCGCGCAGTTACATTATTTGCAATGAAGTCCGGTTTTGTAGAAGCGGGTGAAGTTGATGAAGATGCATTGGTGAAATCATTAGGTGATATCGAATTGAATTTTATATTTAATTCAGAATTAGGATATGCCGAAATGTATTTGAATGGTGAAAATGTAGAGAAGGAAATAAGAACTATGCCTGTGTCAAAAAATGTGAGTCAGGTTTCTGTTATAGCAGCTGTGCGAGAAAAATTGGTAGCCATGCAGCAAGCAATGGGTGTTGATAAAGGTCTTGTTATGGACGGTAGAGATATCGGTACTGTAGTATTCCCTGATGCTGAACTTAAAATTTTCATGACGGCTTCGCCAGAAAAACGTGCGGTTAGAAGATACAAAGAATTGTTGGATAGGGGAGAGAATGTTGTTTATGCAGATATTCTAGAAAATGTTGAAAAGCGAGATTATATAGATAGTAACCGTGCAATTTCACCTTTAAAAAGGGCAGAAGATGCTATTGAGTTTGATAATAGTGATTTAGGACTAGAGGATCAGTTTCAAAGAATCTATGAACATTCGCTTCGGGTTATTGAAAAACATCAAGCATAAAAAAAGAGGTTAGCATTGCTGACCTCTTTTTATTTATATAGTATCGATACTATTTATTTGGAATAACCAATACTTGATCAGGATGAATAACATCTGGACTTTTCAAGATACCAGTGTTCGCTTCAAAAATAGCTTTGTATTGCATAGCATCACCGTAGTAGTGCTTCGCTATTTTACTTAAAGACTCACCACCTTTAACAACGTGTCTGTGATATACAGAATCGTCTTCAACAGAGATATTAGCTTTAATGTCAGAAGGACTTTCGCCACCTAATTGCTTAATTTTATCCCACATTAGGTCTTTTTCATAAGGCGTTTTTGCTTGCCCTTTTACTTTAAGAACATCACCTTCAACAGTTACATTACCGTCTTTTATACCTAATTGCTCACCAAGATCTAATACACCTTGATATTTTGCCTTAACACTCATAATTTTACTTTTTTTAATGGTTATTATAATACTTCTAAGATAAGCATATTTAGGATATTTAATTCTAAAATCATGCCAAATTCATTAAATGAACGTGTAATATCTTGTTGTGTTGCCTAATTTAAATAAAATGATTATTTTTGCACACCTTTTTTGCAAGGAAGTCAAGAGAAAAAAGGGATTAGATAAACAAATAAATATAACTACTTTCATAGTCGTTGCCTAAGTCTTGATAAGGTTATGGAATACAAATTATTAATCAGCAAATGGCTGAAGAAAAAACAAACGCAGAGGTAGAAGTTACTACTGAAGCAACACAACAAGCTGTTGAAACTCCACAGCAAGATCCACAAGAATTTTTAGAAAGTTTCAATTGGGAAAAATACGAGCAAGGAATTGAGCGTGTTGATGATTCTAAATTGAAGGAATTTGAAAAATTAGTTGCCGAAAACTTTGTAGATACTGCCGATGAGGAAGTTGTAGAAGGTACTGTAGTTTATATCACAGATAGAGAAGCTATTATTGATATCAACGCAAAATCTGAAGGTGTAATCTCGTTAAACGAATTTCGTTACAATCCAGGTTTAAAAGTTGGTGACAAAGTAGAGGTATTGATCGATATTCGTGAAGATAAAAGTGGTCAACTAGTATTATCTCACAGAAAGGCGAGAACTATTATGGCTTGGGATCGTGTTAACGCGGCTCATGACAAAGAAGAAATCGTTAGTGGTTTTGTTAAGTGCAGAACTAAAGGTGGTATGATCGTTGACGTATTTGGTATTGAAGCTTTCTTACCAGGTTCTCAAATCGATGTTAAGCCTATTCGTGATTACGATCAGTATGTTAACAAAACAATGGAATTTAAGGTTGTAAAAATCAACCACGAATTTAAAAACGTTGTTGTTTCTCATAAAGCTCTTATTGAAGCTGATATTGAAGAACAGAAGAAAGAAATCATTAGCCAATTAGAAAAAGGACAAGTATTAGAAGGTGTTGTTAAAAACATTACTTCTTATGGTGTGTTTATTGATCTAGGTGGTGTTGATGGTTTAGTTCATATTACTGACCTTTCTTGGAGCAGAATCAACCACCCGAACGAGGTTGTTGAACTGGACCAGAAATTAAATGTTGTAATTCTTGATTTTGATGAAAACAAATCTAGAATTCAATTAGGTCTTAAGCAATTAGAGAAGCATCCTTGGGAAGCTTTATCTGATGAAATTAAGATTGGTGATAAAGTAAAAGGTAAAGTAGTTGTTATAGCTGATTACGGCGCATTCATAGAAGTTGTTGAAGGTGTTGAAGGTCTTATCCATGTTTCTGAAATGTCTTGGTCTACGCACTTGCGTTCTGCACAAGATTTCGTAAAAGTTGGTGATGAGGTTGAAGCAGTTGTATTGACATTAGATCGTGAAGATCGTAAAATGTCTCTTGGTATCAAGCAATTGACTCCAGATCCTTGGACTGATATTACTACTAAATACCCTGTAGGTTCTAAGCATAAAGGTATTGTAAGAAACTTTACAAACTTTGGTGTTTTTGTTGAGCTAGAAGAAGGTATTGATGGTTTAATTTATATCTCTGATCTTTCTTGGACTAAGAAAATCAAGCATCCATCTGAGTTTACCAATGTTGGTGATACTTTAGAGGTAGAGGTGTTAGAATTAGATGTTGATGGTCGTAAGTTAAGCTTAGGTCATAAACAAACTACTGAAAACCCTTGG
The DNA here is from genome assembly GCF_030547005.1 of Maribacter sp. 1_MG-2023. GTDB lineage: Bacteria > Bacteroidota > Bacteroidia > Flavobacteriales > Flavobacteriaceae > Maribacter. The sequence continues at coordinate 64,850 of NZ_JAUOPN010000011.1, forward strand.
GATAAATATGAAACTGAATTCGCATTAGGTACAGTTCATACAGCAACCATTTCTGATGTAGTTGATAAAGGTGCAACAATTGAATTTAACGAAGATATTACTGCATTTATTCCTCAACGTCATTTAGAGAAAGAAGATGGTAAGAAACTAGGTAAAGGCGATGAAGCTGAATTCAAGATTATTGAGTTCAATAAAGACTTCAAACGTGTAGTAGCTAGTCATACTGCTATTTTCCGTGAAGAAGAGCAACGTAATGTAAAAGCAGCTGTCAAAAGACAAGCAGCTAGCGCAGATGAAGCTAAGCCTACTTTAGGTGATGCTAACGATGCACTACAAGCGTTGAAAGACAAAATGGAAGCTGATTCTAAGAAGAAGTAATTTCATAGTATAGATCCTTTATAAGGGTCAAAAGTAAAAGCCCGGATATGTATCCGGGCTTTTTTTGTGTCTATTGTTTTCACTTTTAAGTGCTGATAAAATGAATTGCTAATGAAGATGTTCATAAATTACTTCAGTGGTAGATAGTTAGTTTTAGTGTTTTCTTGCCTTGGTTTGATAGGATATATCTTAGGCAAGTATCAAAAGTAAAAGCCCGGTTATTAGTCCGAGCTTTTTTGTGTCTATTCTTTTTGATTTTTTTTAAGGTACTGACAGAGTGATTTGTTAATGGCGATGTGGATTTAGAAGTTATATTATTTTAAAGTTAGATAGATCCTAAGTTTTGGTATTTTCTTGCCTTAATTTATCAAGATGTATCTTAGGAAAGTAGCAAAAGTAAAAGCCCGGAAATTAATCTGGGCTTTTTTTAATATCCACAATTCTCAGTTCCTATTAGGGTTCCATAAAAAATGAATTACTAATGGAGATTTTAATATTAGAAGTTGAATTTCTTCTAATACAAGGGTTAGTATTCGTTGTATAGTATTCCCTAGCTATAATTTTTAATAGACCTTTTTCTTTACGAACCAGATGTCTTCTAAACTCAAGTTTAAAGTAACTAAATGAAAATTCTCTTTCACCAATACGTTTTGTAAAAGTCCCTTAGAACCATAACTATAAGAAAGATTGATCATAGAGTGTGTGCCTCTGCTTGTTGGTATGCCGATACTTGCCGTAAAATTGTAGCCTTCCACTTTTTTGTCACCTATGGCGAGGTAGCCATTATCATAATTGTAACCCAATCTATAAGCAAGTCTTTGACCGTATTTATAACTGGTAGGGTCTTGAATAAATTCTAGTCCAAAGGCATAAATATCTTGATCTTCATAACTGCCAATATTTTCTGATTGATTGGTGTCTGACCAGAAGTTTTTCTTGTAATCTGCACTAAATGTCAGTTCTTCAATTGGTTTTATACTCATACCAAAACCGAACTCTAAAGGAAGTTTAAAGTCAGAAACATTACTAGAGCTTTCATCTTCTACAGAAATTGCAATTCCTGATATTGATTTATCGACAGATCTTTTTAGGTTTCCGTTTAAACTTGTTGGTAGTTGAACGGTACTACCAATAGTTATCTTGTCATTGACATCGTATTGAAGTCCGAAACCTAACCTTGCACCGCTATAATTAGTTTTTTCTACAGATTCGAATGTAGAAGTACTATAAATGAAAGATTCCGTTTCTTCAATGTTTCCGAATAAAAACGATGCACTTAAACCTAATCTCAATTTTGGCATTAGTGCATAACCAACATTTAGCTTAATATCATTTAGTCCACCCAATCCGGTAATGTTACTTTCAAAAGATTCTGTAGATCCCTCAATGTTACTACTAACGCCAAGTAATGAATAACCAACATCGCTATAGGGTGTCATAGTAATACCAGCACCTAAGTTTTCCATAATTCTAAATCCGAAGGCTAAATTAGAAAAGTTTATATTCGACTTTTCTTCAGAAGAAGAAGTGTTGCTGTAACTGTTAAATTCACCGGTGACACCTATATCATATAGGAATGAATTTTGAGGTATTAAGGCATAGTTTGCGGGGTTTAAATTGTTTAGCTCGTACGGAGATTTAATGCCGATACCACTGTAACCTAAACTATTAAATTTTCCGATACTTGTCTGGTTAATGACTCCTAATCCGTAAAGCGAATATGGCGAGCTAGTTAAAGCTTCAGACTGTGCCGAAGACTGATAAAAAGCTAACAGTGCTGCTATGGTAAAAAATATTATTTGGTTAATCTTCATCGTATATACCGTATGTTAATTCTAAAATTGTTTCGTTTTCGCCATTACCGTTCCCGTTTAAAATAAATCTATCAACCGTAGAATTGTAATCTGCAGGAAGCAGAATCAGTGCATCGTCAATATCTCTATCTTTTAATTGTAATTCTTCTAAATAATAGGCTATTGGTATTTCATAATAGATGTCATTAAATTCTTGATTGTCTCTATTCAGAATAGCATATGAAGTGGATGTCAGTGTCTCAATTAAATCATTGTTTTGGTCAACCACGTAAACGGCAAGTGTATCTCTAAGTTTTAGATGGTCATCATAAGATTGAGCTGTTGGTTTAATTTTTAAGATTCCGTCTAAAATAGTTCCACTACCAGGAATGTCATAAAGACTGGTAATACTGGGAAATTGTACACGCATAGCAATACCAACACCAGACTGAATATAACTTTGGTTGTTAGAATCTGAACTTTCTAAAATTGTCTGACTATTGGTCAAGGTTTGCAGAGGTGTAATAGGATCATCTGCTGTAATTCTATTAAAAAATGGAACAGGAGTAGTAGTACCATCTATTTGTATATCAAGATATTCTTGCTCAGATTCGTACTCGGTATCGGTGCTATAATATAAACGCATATAAGTGTTTTCAGAAGATTTTGAAAAACCTATTATAGCTCCGTTATCTGTGTCATCTGGTACTAGTCCAATACCTTTAAAGTAATCTCGATACTCATTAGCGTTTACAATATTTTTTTCTTGAAGTTGAGAAAATACATCTGTACCAAAATCATCTACAAGCTTAATGGTTATTGAATCACCAGATAATGGTCGTGGGTAATATTCAGAAAAACCAAGGTCGGTTTCGTCATAACCTATGCTACTTGTATTATAAAAGAAATCATCACCTTCTGGGTTGAAATTTTCATTAATTTTTTTAATGTGTATAGTGTTTTTCTGCAGTGTATCATTATAATAGTAGTTGTCATAACCCATTACCATAACAATACTGTCATACTCAGCTTCAGCGTCTATGGTATATGTTTCGGGTAAAAGTTGCATATAGCTAGATGTTGTAACAGTACCGAAAACGGTGTCGGTATATTTTCCTAATAGGATTCTCGTAGATTCAGAGGTGATAATACTATCAAACTTCATTGTAGATGTACTGACAGTTAAGGTGTCAATTAGTATAAGGCGAACATTGCTATCGGTAAAAGTTTCGCCCGCAACAAATTCTGAGTCATTATAAATATCATCGCTACACGATATGATTGCAATTGATAGGAAACCGCCTAGCATAAACATGTAGAGCGCACGTACTTTGTTTAAGAACACCTTCATTTAGTATTTAATTTTTATCAAAACTAAATACCAAGCTTGGTTGTAAAAACCTGAATAGACGAATCGTGAATGTTAAGGGATGAACTTTGTTATTTAAGCTATTAATGAAAAATTTGTGTTGGTAGATGAAAACAAGGGTTTGGTATGTTAAAAACCAATTTTAATCTATTGTGTTTTTTGAACAGTAGGGTCTCTAGTAGATTTGATCTTGAAAAGAAAGAACCTTAAAACAAAAAATAATGAATAAAAGAAAATCGTATGTGTACAAAATTACTGGTTTGGCACTACTGGCCATGGTAATTACAAGTTGTTCAAGTGATGATGACGATGACGATTTAGGAAACTGGGTAGACAAATCTGTATTTGATGGTAGCCCAAGAAGTAGTATATCGGGCTTTACAATTGGCAATGTTGGTTATATGGGCGTTGGTTATGATGGAGATGATTATTTGTCTTCATTTTGGGCATATGATATAGAAGGTGATTATTGGTCTCAAAAGGCAGATTTTCCTGGGGTGGCTAGAAACGCCGCAGTAGGTTTTGAAATAGATGGTACTGGTTATATCGGTTCTGGGTATGATGGGGTCGATGAATTAACAGATTTTTATAGTTATAACACAGTATCTAATACGTGGACAGAAATTGCGTCATTAACTACGGCAAGAAGAAGTGCGGTTGGCTTTGGTACTAATGGCTTTGGTTATGTAGGTACGGGTTATGATGGCGAAAACGATAGAAAAGATTTCTGGAGATATAATCCTGGCAATGATACTTGGACAGAGTTAGTTGGTTTTGGAGGTAACAAAAGAAGGTCGGCAACAACGTTTACCATTGATGGATTGACCTATTTAGGAACTGGAGTTTCTAATGGAGTATATCTAGATGATTTTTGGGTATTTGATCCAACTACAGAAAGCTGGACAAAGAAATTAGATTTGGATGAAGAAGATGATTACGCTGTGCAAAGAAGTAATGCCGTTGGTTTTACATTAAATGGTTATGGCTATATAGCATGTGGTGAATTAAGTGGCGCAACCAATACAGTTTGGGAATATGATCCGACATCAGATGAGTGGGAGCAAAAAACGTCTTTTGAAGGTGCGACAAGACAAGATGCTATTGCATTTTCAAATGGAAGTCGTGTATTTATAGGAATGGGTAGAACAGGTACTTTATACCTAGATGATTTAGATGAATTCTTTCCTCAAGATGAGTACGAAGAGGAAGATTAATTTTTCATAGTGAGTGCAATTGTTAATTTTTTGGGTCAATCTGTGTGGATTGGCCCATTTTTAAACATTTATTTATGATTTCGACTGCAAAATATTGGGTCTTACTTGTGTTATTTTTGGCACTCGTGTTGGGCTATTCAATTTATAATCAAACTTTCGCTAGTGAAAACCAAACTTTTCATAGTCAGGTGGTAGATCTTAACAATGGATATGGATATCAGATTATGAGAGGAGAAAAAATAGTGATTCTACAAGAATATATACCAGGTTTTCCGGGCAAGCAAAAGTTTGCTACCGAGGCTCAGGCCTTAAAAACTGCAAATCTTGTAATAACAAAATTAGAAGAAGGTAAATCGCCAATTTTATTACCAACAGATTTAGCAGAATTAAATATTGCTATTGCGACAAGTCGCTAATTTCTTTATGAAATCGATTATAAAAAATAGGGTTCAAATAGTTGTTCATATTAGTATATGGATATTGTTATACGGACTCACTTTTTATCCTATTTTAAACGATGCGAGACCAATTCCTTTAGATGTTTTTCCGAAGCTAATAGTTATAATCATTCTTTTTTATTTCAATTACTTCTATTTAGTGCCAGAGTATCTGCTAAAAAAAAGTGTGCTGTTTTACCTGATGGTTTCATTGGGTTTGTTGATAGCTTCTGTGATGCTTCTAAATCATTTTTACGAACCAAAGTTTCCAGAAAATTTTATAATGGATATCCAACGGCCAAGAGGTTTTGGTTATATGCCTATTTATAGATCGTTCGTAAATCTTGGTATACCCTATGTAATTAGTGCTATTTTAAGAATATATGTAGAGTGGAAGCGTAATGAAAATTTACGTTTATCGGTAGAAAAAGAAAACATTAAGTCTGAGCTGCAATTTTTAAAAGCGCAGTTGAATCCCCATTTTTTATTCAATACACTAAATACAATTTATGCGCTTTCGGTAAAAAAATCACCAGATACTTCTGAGGCTATAGTTGATTTGTCTGAGTTAATGCGATATATGATTTATGAGGCCGACAAAGATTTGGTGCCGTTGAACAAAGAAATAGATTATATAAAAAGTTACATTCAATTACAACGATTACGACTATCTGATAGTGAAAATGTTTCTTTAAAAATAACAGGAGAAGATAGGGGAAGAGCGGTACCACCTTTACTGTTTATTTCTTTTATTGAAAATGCCTTTAAATATGGTACCGACTATAAAGGTAAGACCTATGTAAAAATTGCTTTGATCATTACAGATGCCTCTGTTTATTTAAATGTTAAGAATAAAATAGGAGTGTTTAAAGAGCCAACAAAGAATTCTGGTATTGGTTTAGAGAATATTAGAAACCAATTAAAGCTAATTTATCCAGGGTTGCATAATCTTGAAGTTGACAATGATGGAAAAGATTACGAAGTGTCATTAACTATTTACCAAAAACAATAAAGCCTATGAAATGTATAATTATAGATGATGAGCCATTAGCGATAGAAATACTTTCAGGTTATTGTGAAAAGTTAGATTTTATCGATTTAGTAAAAACGTACACCAATCCTTTAGATGCTATTAGTGATATAAAAGAGAAGAAAATCGATTTGATTTTTTGTGATATCGAAATGCCTCAAATTAACGGGATTGATTTTATGGGCATTTTAGATAATAAGCCATTTTTCATATTTACCACGGCCTATTCTCAATATGCCGTTGAAGGGTTTGAGTTGAATGCAGTTGATTATTTGGTAAAACCGATACCCTATCATCGTTTTATAAAATCAGTATCACGAGTTCAAGATTTAATATCTAAAAAACAAAAACCTATTATGGAAGCAAATGTATTCTCATCGGCCGGCGATAATTCAGTAGACAAAAAATTCATTTTTGTAAAGGCAGAATATGAAAGTATAAAAATCGATTTAGATCAAATCGAATATGTACAAGGTTTAAAAGATTATTTGAAGATACATATTGTAAATACGAACAAGACCATTCTTACACTCATGAGTTTTAAAGAGATTATGAGTAAATTGCCTTCTAATCAGTTTCTTAGAGTGCATAAATCTTACCTAGTAAACGTAAATTATATTAAAACTGTTCAGCGTAATAGAATAGTTATAAATGATATGCGAATTCCTATTGGTGAAAGTCATAAAGAGGCTTTTTTCTCTATATTAGGTTTGTAGATTTACTTGGTCGGCACCTAAATTTATTCTTTCCTTTTTTACTTCCTAATTTAAGCTATCAAAGTTTAGATAGAATTCTCTATTTTTGTTTAGCTAAAAGCACGGGTGCATATTATGAGTCAAAAAGTTTTACTCTCTTCCAAAGAAATAAATATCATCCTGCATAGATTGGCTTGTCAGCTTCTTGAAAATCATTTAAGCTTTGAAAATACTGTTTTAATAGGTATTCAACCAAGAGGTAAGTTTCTTGCTCAGCGCTTGACCAAAATTCTAAAGGAAGAATATAAAGTAAAGCATATTGAGCTTGGTTTTTTAGATATCACTTTTTATCGTGATGATTTTAGAAGAGGAGATAAGACCTTAGAAGCTACAAAAACAAAAATCGATTTTTTGATAGAAGATAAGAACGTGGTCTTAATCGATGATGTTCTATATACCGGTAGAAGTATAAATGCAGCTTTGACTGCTCTGCAGTCTTTTGGTAGACCAAAAGATGTAGAACTGTTGTGTTTAATTGACCGTAGATTTAGTAGACATTTGCCTATACAGCCTAATTATAGAGGTCGTCAAGTAGATGCTATTAATGATGAAAAAGTAAAGGTGATGTGGGAAGAAAATGACGGGGAGGATATTATATATTTAGTAAATAGATAAAAAATGAGCGAACTGAGTGTTAAACACTTACTGGGAATTAAATACCTAAAGGAAACCGATATTCAGCTTATTTTTGAAACTGCAGATCATTTTAAGGAAGTGATCAATCGCTCCATTAAAAAAGTTCCTTCACTTCGAGATATTACTATTGCCAATATATTTTTTGAGAATAGTACCAGAACTAAATTATCATTTGAGCTTGCTGAAAAACGACTATCTGCAGATGTGCTTAATTTTTCTGCCAGTCAATCATCAGTAAAAAAAGGAGAAACCTTAATAGATACCGTAAATAACATTTTATCTATGAAAGTAGATATGGTGGTCATGCGGCATCCAAATCCTGGGGCGGGTATATTCTTGTCAAAGCATGTAAATGCCTCAATTGTAAATGCGGGCGATGGGGCACATGAACACCCTACCCAGGCATTATTAGATTCTTACTCCATCCGTGAAAAACTTGGTGATGTTGCTGGTAAAAATGTGTTAATTGTAGGTGATATTCTTCACTCAAGGGTTGCGCTGTCAAATATTTTTGCATTAAAATTACAAGGAGCAAATGTTAAGGTTTGTGGACCTAAAACTTTGTTGCCTAAACATATAGAGTCTTTGGGGGTAGGTGTAGAGACTAATCTTAGAAAGGCATTAGAATGGTGCGATGTGGCAAATATGCTACGTATACAAAATGAAAGATTAGATATATCTTATTTTCCGACAACAAGAGAATACACTCAGCAATTTGGAGTCAATAAAAAGTTGCTTGATAGTCTAGATAAAGAAATTGTAATTATGCACCCCGGACCAATAAATAGGGGGGTTGAAATTACAAGTGATGTTGCCGATTCAAAACAATCTATAATTTTGAATCAAGTTGAAAACGGAGTAGCCATACGTATGGCAGTGATATATTTGTTAGCATCTAAAATTAAATGATATGATTTTTACTAAAGAAGGATCGTTGATTATCGTCTCTCAAGAAAAAATTTCTATTGAACAATTTCTTGAAAATTTAGAGAAGGAATATGCCAAGTTTAAGAATGATAATCTCGTATTAGATTTATTGAGTTTCTCAGAATTGACGCCTTACAATGTTATTTCATTTTTAGAAATAGCGAGAAAGCATAAAAAAAATGGTAAGTCATTCGTATTGGTATCTGATAAGGTGTCATATGACGATGTACCAGAAGAAATAAATTTAGTTCCTTCACTTCAAGAAGCACGTGATGTTATTGAAATGGAAGAAATTGAACGCGATTTAGGGCTGTAACAAGCCATATCAAGAAAATATAGAATAAAATTAATATGCATCTTACTGTATTGGGCTGTTATGCGGCAACACCAAGAACATTTACAAACCCAACTTCTCAAGTTTTAGAAATCAATAACCATATTGTGTTAATTGATTGTGGAGAGGGTACACAAGTGGAACTCAGAAGGCATAAAATAAAGTTTTCAAGAATTAATCATATTTTCATCTCGCACCTACATGGAGACCATTTTTTTGGATTGCCGGGTTTCATTTCTACGATGAGATTACTAGGTAGAGTGAAGGAACTTCATGTATACGGACCAAAGGGTATAAAAGAGGCTATTACATTGCTATTGAAATTGGGCGATTCATGGACAAACTATCCTTTATTGTTTCATGAACTTACAAGTAAAGAGTCTGAGCTTATTTTTGAGGATACTAAAATCAGTGTTACTACAATACCATTAGATCATAGAATCTACACAAACGGCTATTTATTTAGGGAGAGAGTAGGAAAGAGAAAGCTGAATATAGAAGCTGTCGAGGAATATGGGATTGATAAAGCCTATTATCAGAATATAAAAAATGGTAAAGATGTTAGCCTAGACAATGGAGAGGTAATTGAGAATAGTGAATTGACATTTGATCCGCCTAAGCCAAAATCTTATGCTTTTTGTAGTGATACTATTTATGATGAAAGCTTAGCTGCAAAAATTAAAGATGTTGATGTTTTGTATCATGAATCTACTTTTTTAGAGTCAGAAGCCGAATTGGCAACGAAAACAAAGCATGCAACTGCTATGCAAGCTGCAAAAGTAGCAAGAGATGCTAACGTAAAAACCTTAATATTAGGTCATTATTCTACGCGTTATAAATCTATCGAGCTTTTTAAAGACGAAGCTTCAACTATATTTAAGAATGTGCTACTTGCCGATGATGGTAAGACTTTCGATTTTTAAATGTTTTAATACATTTTTATCGCATTTATTTTCCTTTCTTTTTAGAACTTTGTTTATCTTGTTTTTAACACGAAAATGATGCAAAAAGATTTAGGAGATTATAGAAAATCATACGAGAAAAGTGCGTTGATGGAAGATAGTATATCTGACAACCCTATTCAGCTGTTTCAAACCTGGTTTTACGAAGTTGAAAAATCAGACGGAGTCGATGAGCCTAACGCCATGACGGTTTCTACGGTAGGTTTAGATGGTTTTCCAAAAAGCAGGGTTGTTCTTCTTAAAAAGTATACACACGAAGGTTTTATTTTTTACACCAACTATAATAGTGAGAAAGGAAGAGCGATTAGTGAAAACCCTAAAATTTGTATTTCTTTTTTTTGGGCAAATTTAGAACGCCAAATAATTATAAAAGGTACTGCCGAGAAATTGGCAAAAAATCTCTCTGATGGTTATTTTGAATCAAGACCTGACGGAAGTAAATTAGGAGCTTTAGTTTCTGATCAAAGCACAGTTATAGATTCTAGATCTGCGTTAGAAAATAAACTAAACGAGTTAGAGAAAGAGTATGACGGTAAGGAAATTGAAAGACCAGAGCATTGGGGCGGATATTTGGTGAGACCAGTGTCAATGGAGTTTTGGCAGGGTAGACCAAATAGATTGCATGATCGTATTCGATATACGCTCACAGATGATTTTGATTGGAAAATGGAACGATTGGCTCCTTAAATTTTATTAAGCTATATGAAGAATTTATATTTAATGCGACACGGTAAGTCTTCTTGGGAACTAAATGTTAGTGATCAAGATAGGTCATTATTGCAAAGAGGTATTTTTGATGCGCATTTGGTAGGGGAAGAAATAGCAAAAAAGAATTTAAAAATAGACCACGTTTATACGAGTCCTGCAAACAGGGCGTTTCATACCTGTATGATTTGCTTACGAGCACTTGAATATCCACTTGAGAACTGTAATATAAATTCAGAGTTGTATGATTTTTCAGGAGATCAAGTGCTACAATTTATAAAGAATTTAGATGATAATTTAGACAATGTCCTTCTTTTTGGGCACAACCATACCTTTACCCATTTGGCAAATTTATTAGGAGATAAGCATATTATTAATGTGCCTACTAGCGGATTTGTTCATATACAATTTAATGAAAATACCTGGGCTAATATTTCAAAAGGCTCAACAATACAAACCATTTTTCCGAAGCAACTAAAAGCATGATAAAAAATAACAACCAGTACGTAAATAGAGAAATAAGTTGGTTATGGTTCAACGAGCGTGTATTACAAGAAAGCGCAGATAAGAACGTTCCATTAATTGAAAGACTTCGTTTTTTAGGTATTTTCTCTAATAACCTAGATGAGTTTTTTAAAGTTAGATATGCAACGGTTAAGCGTATAGTTGAAGCAGGTAAAACAGGTAAAAGTGTATTAGGTGGTGAAAAGGCTAAAGATCTCTTAGAAGAGATTACAAATATTGTAATTGAGCAGCAAACTAAAAGTTTAACGATTCTAAGAAGAATTGAACATGAGTTGGAGGGTAAGAATATCTTTATCATTCAGGAAACGGAATTAAACGAAAACCAAAAGGAGTTTGTGAAAGCCTATTTCTTGAAAGAGGTAAGTCCGCAGTTAATGACCATTATTCTAAATGATCTTACTCGTTTTCCTACCTTAAAAGATACTGCAGCCTATTTAGCAGTGAAGATGGTTATTAAGAGTGAAGAAAGTAAGAAAGAGAAGCGCTACGCATTAATTGAAATTCCGAAGGGGATAGACCGTTTTGTTGTATTGCCAGATGAAGGGGAGAAGAGTTTTATCATTTTACTAGATGATTTAATTAGATACTGTTTGGATAATATTTTTACCATGTTTGAGTATGAGTCTATTTCTGCTCACATGATAAAGATTACCAGAGATGCCGAGCTAGATATTGATAATGACTTAAGTAAGAGTTTTATTGAGAAAATATCATCTAGTGTAGAACATAGAAAAATAGGTGATCCGGTTCGTTTTGTATATGATAAAAGTATAGGTAGAGATACCTTGACTTTTCTGAAGGAGAAGATGAATATTGAAGATACTGATAGTGTAATACCTGGCGGTAGATATCATAACCGTAGAGATTATATGGGCTTTCCAAGCTTGGGTAGAAAAGATTTACTGTACGATAAAATTATTCCGCTACCGGTAAAAGGCTTAAGTGTAGAGGGTAGTATTTTAGAAAGTATCGCTAAAAAAGATTATCTGCAATACACACCATATCATACCTTTACATATATTTTAAAGTTTTTGCGTGAAGCGGCTTTAGATCCTAAAGTTCGTACTATTAAGATTACGGTATATAGGCTGGCAAGAAACTCTCAAATTGCCGCTTCTTTAATTAATGCCGTTAAAAACGGTAAACAAGTTACCGTACAAATTGAGCTTCAGGCACGTTTTGATGAGCAAGCTAATATTGAATATGCAGAGCAGTTACAAGCAGAAGGCGTAAAGCTAATTTTCGGTGTGCCAGGTTTAAAAGTACATAGTAAAATATGTTTAATTGAGCGAGAAGAATATGGTTCAATAAAGCGATATGGCTTCGTAAGTACAGGAAATTTCAATGAATCTACAGCAAGAATTTATACTGATTTTACACTCTTTACAGCAGATGATTCTATACTAAAAGAGTTGAATAAAGTTTTCGACTTCTTTGAGACTACGTATAAAATCAATAAGTACAAACACCTTATAGTTTCGCCGCATTATACTAAAAATGCGTTCATGAAATTAATTGATAATGAGATAGCAAATGCCAAGCTAGGTAAAGTAGCTTTTATTAAAATAAAAATGAACAGTTTTACATCATACAAGATGGTTGATAAACTGTATGAAGCAAGTAGAGCAGGGGTAAAGATCCAGTTGATCATAAGAGGTATATGTTGCTTAATACCAGGTGTTGAGGGTATGAGTGAAAACATAGAAGCTATAAGTGTAATAGATAAATTTTTAGAACATACACGTATTTTTGCATTTGCTAATGGTGGTGATACTAAAATATATATTTCTTCTGCAGATTGGATGACTAGAAACCTTGATTACAGAGTTGAAGTTGGTTGCCCAATTTATGATGAGGATATTAAAAAAGAATTGATGGATACATTTGATATCTGTTGGAAAGATAATATGAAGGCACGTGTATTCAACGCAGCTCAAGATAATGCGTACAGAAAGACTACGTTACCCAGAATTAGATCACAATTTGCTACTTATGAGTATTATGCGAATAAACATGAATCTTAAAAAAGAAGTCTTTTGAAGGTAAGAAAATTTGCAGCGATTGATATAGGATCTAATGCGATTAGGTTGCTAACGCATAATGTGATTGAGGATAAGGGTAAAAGAACTCAATTTAGAAAAAGTTCTTTGGTAAGGGTACCTGTACGTTTAGGTGAAGACTCATTTACAGTAGGTGAAATTTCTGAGGTAAATGAAACACGATTAATAAGTACCATGAAGGCTTTTAAGCTGTTGATGGAAGTTGCGGGAGTTGAAAAATATAGAGCTTGTGCCACTTCTGCAATGAGAGAAGCCAATAATGGAAATGAGATTATAAAAAAAGTAGCTCAAGAGTCAGGTATTCAAATAGATTTAATAGATGGTAAGCAAGAAGCAGCTATAATAGCCGCTACAGATTTAAAGCGTCTAATTAAAGAGGACCAATCTTATTTATACATTGATGTAGGTGGCGGAAGTACAGAATTCACATTATTTTCAAATGGTGAAATTCAAGTTTCCAAGTCGTTTAAATTAGGTACGGTTAGACTTTTGAATGATATGGTCAAACCTGAAGCATGGAAAAAATTAGAAGAATGGATAAAGGTGAATTTAAAGGATAAGCCTAAGTTATCCATTATAGGTTCTGGCGGTAATATCAATAAGTTGCATAAACTATCGGGAAGAAAAGAAGGCGAACCTTTATCCTATATTTGGTTGAATGCTCAATATCATTTTTTAGATAGTCTAAGTTATGATGATCGAATATCAGAACTAGGGTTAAATCCAGATAGGGCAGACGTTATTATTCCGGCAACCAAAATTTTTCTCTCAGCTGCCAAATGGAGTGGGGCGAAGAAAATTCATGTTCCTAAAATCGGACTTTCAGATGGAATTATAAAGGATTTGTATAATTCGGAAACAAAATGATTTAAGTCTTATCCGTGAATAGAATCTTTTTTGCTTAAATCTTTCATGATTTGAGCTTCATATTCCAAAAGGCTCTCCCATTTTTTATTCACCTCTTCTAATTCCCCATATTTACGGGCAAATTTTAAGAACATAGTATAATGACCAGCTTCGCTTATCATTAATTTATGATAGAATTCTGCTAATTTTTTGTCTTCTAACTCTTCTGATAATAATCTAAAACGCTCACAGCTACGCGCTTCAATTAGTCCGGCATATAATAATCTATGAACCAGCTGTGTGGTTCTGCTTCCTCCTTTTGGAAAGAATTTAATCAACTGAATTACATAATCATCTTTACGATCTCTACCTAAAGTGTTACCACGTTTTAATATAAGGTCATGCACCATTTTAAAATGACCCATTTCTTCTCTAGATAAAGCAACCATTTCTTCAACAAGTTCGGTATATTCAGGGAAAGATACAATTAGCGATATAGCAGTACTAGCAGCTTTTTGCTCGCAATACGCATGGTCGGTAAGTATTTCGTCAATATTTTTCTCTACAATATTTACCCATCTTGGGTCAGTTGGTAATTTTAAGCCTAGCATAGTTTACTTTTTTTCAAAATTAGAAAAGATTTCGAGACCTAGCCAATTATAATCAAGAACCTAGACAACTTACTGCTGAATAATAATTATTTTTGAGATACCATCAATCTCATTACATAATGCACAATCAAAAAGATATTCAAAATATTTTAATACAATTTGGAACACCAGAAAGTGTTAGTTGGTTAGAGAGTAAAATTGAGAAATTGGCTGGCGATAAGTCTTCAAAAGATTTGTTCATGACCTACAGCCTTTTAAATGTAAAGTTTGATGTAGCAAAACCAATTTCATTTAAACAATTAGATTCTGAAAGTGCGAGCTATTTCAGGGAACATAAAGCAAATATTCTACAAGTAGCACGTATTTATTTGTTGTCAGAAGTTCTGGGTCACAATGAAGAGTATTATACACCCAAAGTCGCAAATATTATACAGGTGGCAGATACAAGTGAGTTGGAAACCTTTCTAAAATACTTGATTTTATTACCAAATCCTGAAGCGTACAAACAAACAGCGGTAGAAGCTTTAAGAACGAACATTGCTACAATTTTTGACGCAATTACATTGAATAACCCATATCCGGCAAAATATTTCAATGTTCAACAATGGAATCAGATGTTTTTAAAAGCTGCATTTATGGAGCGAGATCTTTCGCAAATAGAATCTGTTGATGATAGGGCGAATGCTGATTTAGCTAGAATAATATCTGATTATGCACATGAAAGGTGGGCTGCAGGCAGAAAAATTGATCCATTGTTTTGGAGACCTGTTTCGAAATTTTTGAATGAGGAACTTTTGATTGATATGAAGACACTTCTTGATAGTGATGATGTATTAGAAAATAATTCAGGAGCCCTTTGTTGTTATCATTCAGTTAATGAGAAGGCATTGGCGCTTTTAAATAGTAAACCAGAGATAAAACATAAAATAGCAGACGAAGAGATAACGTGGAATACGATTAAACAACAATAGAATGGAAGATAGAATGATGATTATTGACCCGCATGTTCACATGACGTCAAGAACAACAGATGATTATGAAGCAATGGCAGCAGCGGGAGTTGTGGCAATAATAGAACCTTCATTTTGGTTAGGTCAACCTAGAACCCAAGTTGGTTCTTTTCAAGATTACTTTAGCAGTCTTGTTGGTTGGGAACCTTTTAGAGCAAGCCAATTCGGTATAAAACATTACTGTACAATTGGCTTAAATTCTAAAGAGGCTAATAATGAGGCTTTAGCTGAACAAGTTATAGAATTGTTGCCTTTGTACTTACATAAAGAGAATGTAGTTGCCATCGGTGAGATTGGCTATGATGACCAGACACCAGCAGAAGACAAGTTTTTTAGAATGCAATTAGAGATGGCTAAAGAGTTGGATATGACTGTACAGGTACATACACCACATCGCGATAAAAAAGCCGGTACCATTAAAAGTATGGAAGTTTGTTTGGAACACGGTTTAGATCCTGCCAATGTAATTATTGACCATAATAATGAAGAAACGGTTAAAGAGGTTCTTGATCGCGGATTCATAGCTGCATTTACTATTTACCCAAAAACAAAAATGGGTAATGAGCGTATGGTAGAGGTCGTTAAGAAATTTGGTAGTTCTAATATTATCGTAGATAGCTCGGCAGACTGGGGTGTAAGTGATCCACTGGCAGTGCCGAAAACTGCTTCTTTAATGTTGAAAAGAGGTATTTCTATGGAAGATGTTAGAAAGACCTGTTATCAAAATGCTTTAGATGCTTTTGGTAAAAACGGAAAAATGAAAGAAGCAGATTGGTTACAACCAGATAGCATTAATCAATCGCAACTATTTAATGATAATAGTGTTTTAAGAGGTCAGAAGCCAAGAATAGACGAAGACCAAATTACCTAAAATGAAAAAGAAATTAATGGGTTTTGCTCATTTGGCAAGACCCGCAAATTTGCCGACTGCAGCAGCAGATATTTTGGCAGGTATAGCTATAGCATTATATCTAAAAAATATAGAGGCGCTAAATTTTTTAACAGAACAAAGCGGTGATGTACTTCTTTTAATATTCTCGTCGGTTGCATTATATGCTGGCGGAGTTGTTTTTAATGATGTATTCGATGCGGAATTAGATGCGATTGAAAGACCGGAAAGAGCCATACCAAGCGGATTGGTGTCTAAGCGTGAGGCTATGTATTTTGGAACAATTTTAATGTTGATAGGCGTTACTTTAGCATTCAAATGTAATATGCTTGCAGGGATAATATCCATAGTCTTGACTATTGCTATTTTAATGTATGATGGATATTTCAAGCAATTTGGTTTTGTGGGTCCTTTGAACATGGGTGTTTGCCGAGGATTAAACTTATTAATGGGAATGTCTATTTTGGGGATGCTTTCTCATTGGTATATAGCGTTAGTGCCCGTAGTTTACATTTTTGCCATTACTTTAATAAGTAGAGGTGAAGTACATGGCGATAATAAAAAACATATTGTTTGGGCGGGTATATTATATGCAATAGTTATAGTAGCTATATCATTAGTTGTTATCCAACAGAAAGACAATTCATTAATTCTTTTACCGTTTTTAATATTGTTCGCATTTTTAATTTTCAAACCACTTTTGAAAGCGTACAAAGAGAATTCACCCGAAAATATAAAGAAGGCGGTAATGGGTGGTGTATTATCGCTTGTTGTAATGAACGCTTGCTGGGTAGCAGGTTTTTCTAACTGGTATTTGGCACTAGCAGTTTTATTATTATTGCCAGTATCAATACTTTTGTCTAAACTATTTGCGGTAACATAAAATACGTATGCAATTACAACCTATAAAACAGTCTTTTCAAGTTCAGTACGATTATCAATTGTATTTTACTTCGGGACTCTTTGCTTTAGATAATCTTTTGTTCGCAAACTTAATTGCAGACTATAAAGATTTTGAACCCGTAAAACTTCTGTTCGTATTGGATGACGGAGTGAAAAATCAGCATCCTGCGTTAGTAAATCAGATTGAAGCCTATTGTAAAAAAAATCAGGAAACTATAAAGTATACGAATACTTTGGTATTGCCGGGTGGCGAGCAAGTTAAAAATAGCGATACAGTTATAGAGTCTGTTTTGAAAGGAGTCAATGAAAATAAAATATGTCGTCATTCATTTGTAGTTGTCATAGGTGGTGGTGCAGTAATCGATATGGTCGGTTATGCAGCGGCAATTGCGCATAGAGGGGTTAAGTTGATACGAATACCCACAACAGTATTATCTCAGAACGATTCTGCAGTAGGGGTAAAGAATAGTGTAAACGCTTTTAAAAAGAAAAATTTTTTAGGAACGTTCGCTCCGCCTTTCGCAATTATCAATGACAGTAATTTTCTAGAAACTCTAGAGCAACGTGATTGGATTTCCGGAATTTCAGAAGCGATTAAAGTTGCCTTGATTAAGGATACAACTTTCTTTAAGTACATAGCGGATAATGCAACAGCATTGAAAAATAGAGAAATGGAACCCATGCAATATGTCATTTATAAGTGTGCAGAAATGCACATGCATCATATAGCGCAAGGTGGTGATCCATTTGAATCAGGTTCTTCAAGACCTTTAGATTTCGGGCATTGGGCAGCCCACAAAATGGAATTTATGACCAATTATGAATTGCGACATGGTGAGGCAGTAGCAAAAGGCATTGCACTAGATGTAACCTATGCACAATTAATCGGTTTAATTTCAGAGGCAGATTTAAAACATATTTTAGATGTAATGATTGCTATAGGTTTTGACCTTTCACTTCCGGTTGAAAGTCCGGTTGAGATTAAATCTTTGTTAGATGGCATAGAAGAGTTTAGAGAGCATTTGGGTGGTCAGTTAACAATTACCCTAATTTCTGATTTAGGTGTTAAACATGACGTTCATACTATCGATATGGAGTTAATGGCACAGGCAGTTTCAAAATTGAATCATCAATTCGCATTAAATTAAGTTCAATGCAACTAAAAGAAAATCTTCATTTAACCTATTGCACAAATATTCATCCTGGTCAAGATTGGAAAAGTACTTTTGAGAGTATTAAAAAACATGTTCCAGGCATAAAACAAGAAGTTTCAAAAGAACAGCCATTTGGTCTAGGGCTTCGATTATCTAATAAAGCAAGTGAAGAACTTGATTTGGATAATAACATGTCCGATTTCAAAAAGTGGTTAGATGCTAACAATCTATATGTTTTCACCATGAACGGATTCCCTTATAGTAATTTTCATGATGAACGTGTAAAAGATATGGTGCACGCTCCAGATTGGACCACTGATGATCGATTACAGTATACAAAACGATTGTTTCGTCAATTGTCGGAATTAATCCCTGAGGGAATGAATGGCGGAATTTCTACATCACCAATCACCTATAAATACTGGCATAAAACAGAAAGCGAAACTAAAACTGCATTTCACGTAGGTGCCGAAAATATGCTAGAGGTTGCCAAACAGTTGTTCGAAATTGAGCAAGCCACAGGAACCTATTTGCATTTAGATATAGAACCAGAACCAGACGGGTTGTTAGAAAATAGTCATGAAGTACTATCCTTTTATTCTGACTACTTATTACCAATAGGGGCAGTATTTTTTAAACAGGAATTAGGGTTAGGGCAAAAGGAATCTGAAGAGTTAATTAAAAAATACATCACCATTTGTTATGATGTTTGCCATTTCTCTTTGGCATATGAAGAACCTAAAGATACCTTTGCTAAGTTTGAAAAAGAAAATATACGAGTAGGTAAAATTCAAGTAAGTGCAGCATTGAAAATTCTTTTTGGTGGCGATAAGGATGAGGTTATTTGGGAACAATTGTCTCATTTTAATGAACCAACCTATTTACATCAGGTAACAGAGAAAATCGATGGCGAAGTAAAAACGTATAGCGATTTACCTCTGATTTTAGAGGGAGAAAGAAAGCACACAGAGCTTAGGGCACACTATCACGTTCCCATTTTCTTAGAAAAATATGGTGAGTTATTTTCAACACAAGACCATATTTTAAAAACCATGGAGTATATTAAATCTAATCCAGTATCAGAACATTTAGAAATAGAAACCTATACTTGGGATGTGCTTCCGTCAGAATTAAAACAAGATTTATCAGTGTCTATAATTAGAGAAATAGAGTGGTTTAAATCACACATGTAATATGAAAAAAACGGTAGTCATAAATGTAGTTGGGTTAACAAAGAGATTGATAGGTGAGCACACTCCGTTTATAAAATTATTTTTAGAAAAAGGTCAGTCGTCATACATAGAACCAGTATTGCCAGGTGTAACCTGTGCCGTGCAATCTACCTATGTAACAGGCAAATGGCCATCAGAGCATGGCATTGTTGGTAATGGCTGGTATTTTAAAGATGAATGCGAAGTCAAGTTCTGGAGACAATCGAACAAATTGGTGGAGCAGCCAAAAATATGGGACGATTTAAAAGATAAGTATCCTAATTTTACTTGTGCCAATCATTTTTGGTGGTATAATATGTACAGTAATGTAGATTTTAGCCTTACACCAAGACCTAATTATTTAGCAGACGGCAGAAAAATTCCAGATGTGTATTCGTATCCGGCTGAGTTACGAGACGATATGCAAAAAGCATTAGGTACTTTTCCTCTCTTCGAATTTTGGGGACCTAAGACAACTATCAATTCTTCTAAATGGATAGCTGATGCCGCTTTGTTGACAGATAAAAAGCACAATCCAGATTTAACCTTTATTTACCTTCCGCATTTAGATTATAATTTACAACGGTACGGTCTTGATTTCAAGGTTATATCAAAAGATTTGAACGAAATTGATACTGTAGTAAAACAATTGGTGCAACATTATGAAGCATTAGATGCCAGAGTGATTCTACTTTCAGAATACGGAATTACAAATGTAAACAGACCAATTCATCTTAATCGTGTATTAAGAAAAGAGGGAATGCTTGCTATTCGTGAAGAACGAGGTTTGGAGCTTTTAGATGCAGGGGCAAGTGATGTGTTTGCAGTGGCTGATCATCAAATTGCACATGTGTATTGTAAGAATTCTAAAGATATTGAGCGTGTTGCCAAATTGATGAAGTCAATTGACGGTGTAGAGAAAGTTCTTTACGGAGAAGATTTAAAGACCTATCACATAGAACATGAACGTTGTGGTGATATTGTGGTTGTTGCAGATAAAGATTCTTGGTTTACCTATTATTTCTGGCTAGATGATACAAAGGCACCAGACTATGCAAGAATGGTAGATATTCATAAAAAGCCAGGTTACGATCCAGTAGAAATGTTGACGGATCCAAAAGATAAATTAGTGATGGCAAAAGTAGTGGGCAAGCTACTTAAGAAAAAAATGGGCTTTAGAACGGTGATGAATATTATACCAATTGATGCTACTTTGATAAAAGGATCACACGGTCGGTTGACTGAAGATGTTGAAGATTTTCCCGTCTTCATAAGCAATCGCGTAATGGGTGATAACGATCAGAAGATTAGTGCAATACAAGTACGTGATCTTATTGAAGATCACCTATTAAACTAAATTTAAATGAATCTATTATTTAAGATATTAGGGTATGTTTTTGCAGTCTTATTTACGGTAGGTGCTGTTTTGCAATACAATGATCCAGATTCGTTAAATTGGATTATCATCTATGGCGTTGCGGCTTTAATGTCTTTATTGTTCGCATTAAATAAAATTGGGTTTGTAATACCGATGATATTTGGAGTACTTGCTTTTATTGGCTTTATATATTTATATCCTTCAGATTTTCAAGGATTCGATTTAAATGATGGTGATATAGTTACCGTAGAGTTAGGAAGGGAAGCCTTCGGACTTTTAATAATTTCAATAGTGTTATTGGTATTTGCTTTTCGAAGTAAAAGAAGGTTATAAATACAGGTCGAACTCTGTTCTTAACAAGTCGATAACCGGATTCTTCTCTCGCAATTTTTCGTATTTCTCTTCGGGTGTAAATGCAAATTTCGTTGCAGTAGTTTCATTTACGGTAATAGCTAAATGAACGAAATGGTTGTTCAGTTTTGCACGTAGATATTCCATTAATTCGAACTGCTCTCGCTCAATTTCTTTCTTCATGGTTCCGTTAGGAAGCTCTAAATGAATAGCAAAGCCTTCTTTTAATTTGGGAATATCTGAATGAAGGTTAGAAGCTAGAATTTTTTGACCTTTTTTATCAATAATTTCTATAAAATCTGCCCAATGCTTACGCAGCTCTTCTTCGGTAAAATTATCTTTTGGTAAGTTGTTTTCATCAATTACAACTTCAATTTTATTAAGCTCATGTTGCTTTTTGGCATTTAAGCTCGAAATTGAAAGACCTGAAACTCTTTTGGTAGGGCGATTTATAATCGGTTTTTTACCATCAGTAGCTGTTTCTACTGTTGGTGCTTCACTAGTTTCTCGTTGTGGATATTTAGGTTTTTCTGGAGATTCTTGTGCTTCAGCAGTTATTGAAGCTGGTTTTGATACTGCTGGAGTATCTACTCCCTTGTTGGTAGTAATTATTTCTTTTGAAACTTCAACTTCAGATTTTGTAGCAGCTGGTTGATTTCCTGTTACTGGTTTTACCTCAGATTCTTTAATTGGTGCTTTGGGTACTTGATTGTAAAATGCGGAAGGAGCAATAAAATCAATAGTCTTGTTATTAAGAGCTACGGATTCAGGATTTTTTTTTTCTCCATCAAAATTGATAGAGGCAAGTTTCATAAGTGTAAGCTCAACAAGTAAGCGTTGATTCTTACTTGTTTTGTACTTTAAGTCGCAGTCATTTGAAATATCCAAACCTTTAAGAAGAAAGGAGGGGGAGGTCTTTTTGCTCTGGTCTCGGTATAATTGCTGTGCGGCTTCACCAACTTCCAATAGGGTAATAGTATCAGGATGCTGGCATACCATTAAATCTCTAAAATGAGACGCTAGTCCAGATATAAAGTGGTGTCCGTCAAAACCAAGAGATAAGGTCTTGTTGAATAGTAATAATAACCCTGGTATATTATGTTCTAAGATTAAATCTGTAGCCTCAAAATAAGTATCGTAATCTAGTACATTTAAATTTTCGGTAACTGCCTTACGTGTAAGCTCTGAACCAGAAAAACTAACTACTCTATCAAAAATCGATAAAGCATCACGCATGGCACCATCAGCTTTTTGGGCAATAATGTGCAATGCATCTTCTTCGGCATTTATACCTTGGTTTTCAGCAATATATTTTAAATATTCAGCAGCATCTTTAACTGTAATTCTCTTGAAATCAAAAATTTGACATCTAGACAGAATTGTTGGTATAATTTTATGCTTTTCAGTAGTCGCTAATATGAAAATCGCATGCTTTGGTGGCTCTTCTAACGTTTTTAGAAATGCGTTGAAAGCAGACTGAGACAACATGTGCACCTCATCAATGATATATACTTTGTATTTACCTACCTGCGGTGGTATACGAACTTGGTCAATAAGGTTACGAATATCATCGACCGAGTTGTTAGAAGCGGCATCAAGCTCAAAAATATTGAAAGCAAAATCTTCATCTTCTTGTTCGGTGCCATCAGAATTTATCTGTTTTGCTAAAATACGGGCGCAGGTAGTTTTACCAACACCTCTTGGTCCGCAGAATAATAATGCTTGCGCAAGGTGATTTTGGTCTATCGCATTTTGTAATGTATTGGTAATAGATTGTTGACCCACAACATCTTTAAATGTCTGGGGTCTATACTTTCTAGCCGATACAATAAATGGTTCCAAATTGCTACTTCTGTTTATTCTTATACAAATATAATTATAGCCTTTAATTCTAACGAGAATTAAGAAAAGAGATCATCCTTAGTTATCAACAATTGCAGTACATTTGCGCTCAGCAGGCCACCTTATCGCTGCCAAGCAATTGGGAGAGGAAAGTCCGGACACCATAGTGCAGTATAGCGGGTAACGCCCGTCCGCTGAGAAGTGAGGACAAGTGCAACAGAAAGCAAGTACAGTTCGGCTGTAGTGAAAACAGGTAAACTCTATACGGTGAAACGTCATGTAAATCGGTGTTTGAGGGCTGCACGCCCAAGCCGAAGGGTAGGCGGTTCGAGCTCTGGGGTAACCCTTTGCCTAGATAAATGATAAGGAATTCTGAATTTTTTCAGTATACAGAATCCGGCTTATGGCCTGCTTTTTTAATAATATTACAAAACTAAGGTTAGAATCATCGAATTAACCCTAAGCGTGGTCGAAGAGTCTTTTTGCTTTTTGATGTGTTGAGTTTACTTCTCAAAGAAACTAAAAACACTTCCTCCGTATTTTCTAGAGTTTTTATAATGTGGAAATTCAGCTAGGCTGGTACGGTTAGAATGTTCAATAATTAATACTCCGTCTTCTAGCAGAAGGTCATTTTCAAAAACTAATTCTGGTAATTTCTCAAAATCAGTAAGGTCCATGTCATAGAAAGGATCTGCAAATATGATATCGAATTTTTCGGTATTTCTTTGTAGAAAGCTAAATACATCACTTTTTAAAGTGCGAATATTCATGTCTAGCATTTCAACTGTTTTGTCTATGAATTCTATGCAGCCAGAGTTGGCGTCAATTGCAAGTACATCATCAACACCTCTTGAAGAGAATTCGTAGCTAATATTGCCAGTACCTGCAAAAAGATCAAGAACTTTTAAGTCTGGAAAATAGTAACTATTGTTCAAAATATTGAACAAGCTCTCTTTGGCCATATCTTTTGTAGGCCTTACAGGTAGTTTTTTAGGGGCCATTAAGTGACGTCCTTTATGTTTTCCTGATATGATGCGCATTATATAGTATTAATAAGGGTGAAGTCTATAGAGCCTGTTGAGGTCTCTCCAAGTTTTAATAATTGAGCGGTCGATGGTTCAAAAATGCTAATATTCTGAATATAATTATAGCAAAGTTGAAAAATTTCGTCATCTTCTTCTATACTTCCAAATAATTTTACGGTAACAGTTTTAGGGTCTAATTCTAATTGCTCAATTACAAATAGAAGATAATAGACAAAGTCTTCTTTTGTTTGGTATTTAAAACTATTATAGAGAAGTAGTTTACGTTGGTTTAGAACAGTAATATCTAATTGTTCTTTGTTGGCATGTACAAAACAAGTTATCTCTTGATTTTGTGTTTGGTTATTTAGTAAAGATTGCAGTAATACCGTGCCATTGTGCATAAAATCGAACTCACCAAAAAGATCGTATATGTAATTGTTAATGTTTACATAAGGAACATAAACATTGACTAATTCATGATTCTCTACCTCGTCATAAGCTAAAATATCATTCGCCAGAACCTTAGTATTTAATTTAAGGTATTCATTTAAGTTATTGGGGTTGAATAAAGATTTAGGTACAAGTCCAAAAAGGGTGTTTCTATGAATAGCAACAACTTCATCAAATTGCATATTTTCTATATCATGCTTTTGAAAAAGTTTTTCCAATTCATCTTTAGCGGTCATCGGATTTTTTTCATCGGAAAAATCCACTTTGTCAGAAATCAATAATTTTTGTGAAACAGTATCTGCTACACAAAAAGAAAGTCCATTCAAGCTAACCTGAATGGACAATTTCTTAAAATTTTTATCCGCTATATTAAAGCTACTATTTTTTTTCTTTTCTGTCATATATAGCAGGCCAGTTGCCGCTTGTGCTAACTTCATCCATAGAACCAACATATATGGTAGGTCCATTTACTTCTTCTACACTTAACGATGCTTTCTCACGAGCTAATAAATCTTTTGGTTGATCATAAAGAACAACTTCCTTATCAACTTTGGCTTCGAAAACAGGAGCTTTATAACCACTCTTTTCTACAAACCCAGCTTTCATTGTGAATTTTTCACCATTTGCCGCTGTAGGTACATCCATTAAGCTTTTATATCTATTATCAGTTTTGAAAAGTGAATCTTTTACTGAAACGAAACCTAAAGTATCAATTATTTTAACCTCTTTAAGCATTTCAATTCCGTATGCATCATTCATCTCTAAGAAAGAAGAATCTCTTTGTTGCGTAATAACATAGTTGCCAGTGTCAATAAAACGAATAAGACTATTAAAGTCATTCGCATATTTACCGTTAATGGTTTTGTAAGCGTCTTGAGAATTTTTAATATCTTTTAATTTGGCAACAACCTGAGAAAAACGTTCCTCTTTTACCTCTTTAAATTTAATTGGTCCAGTTATGGAGTTGTAGATAAAGTATCCTAAAGCGATACACCCAATCCAAAGTACAATTTGTATAATGGTCTTCATTTCGTATGTGTTATTTTATTTAGTGGTCTTCACAAATCTACAATTTTTTTTTAATCGTAAAAGTTTTTAGGCTAAAAATCATCTTTATCTTTGATGGCACATGAAACCAACAACACCCGCATCATTCTATAGCATACTAGAATCTAAATTTCCACATACACCAACTGCCACACAATCAGTGGCTTTGCATAAATTAGCTGAGTTTACCCTTTCTACGGTCAAGGATGAAGTTTTTTTGTTAAAAGGTTACGCTGGTACGGGTAAAACTACTTTAATAGGCACTTTAGTCAACAGTTTATGGAAGGTTCAGAAGAAAGCAGTGCTAATGGCACCGACCGGTAGAGCGGCAAAAGTGATGTCGAATTATTCAAAAACACAGGCGTTTACCATACACAGAAAAATATATTTTCCGAAGAAGCAAAGTGGTGGGGGAGTGCAGTTTGTTTTAGCGCCAAATAAACATAGAGATACTTTATTTATAGTCGATGAAGCGTCTATGATACCAGATACTGCTGCAGATTCTAAATTATTCGAAAATGGTTCTTTATTGGATGATTTAATGATGTTCGTATACTCTGGGCACAAATGTAAGTTGTTATTAATAGGGGATACAGCGCAATTGCCACCGGTGCATTTAGTTTTGAGTCCCGCTTTAGATGGGGATAAACTTTCTTTGAACTATAATAAAGAAGTGGTTCATTTAGAGTTGAATGAAGTAGTAAGGCAAGCAGGTGATTCAGGAATATTAGCAAATGCAACTTTATTAAGAGAGCAATTACAAAGCGATTTTTTTGAAGATTTTAAATTTGATGTAGATCCGTTCACTGATATAGTACGACTAATAGATGGTAACGAAATTCAAGAAGCAATCGATAGTTCATATTCAGAAAATGGCAAAGAAGAAACTGCATTTATAGTCCGCTCCAATAAACGTGCAAATCTTTACAATCAAAATATTAGAGAGCGAATTTTATTTTTAGAGAATGATATTGCTGTAGGTGATTTTATGATGGTGGTGAAGAATAACTACTATTGGTTAAAGCCAAGCACAGAGGCCGGTTTTATTGCAAACGGAGATATTATAGAGATTTTAGAAATATTTGATATCAAGGAAATTTTTACTTTTAAATTTGCCGAGGTTAAGGTGAAAATGGTCGATTACCCCAATATGCCACCTTTTGAAACCGTCTTATTGTTAGATACCATTACCGCAGAATCTCCATCCTTATCTTATGAAGATGGTAATAGGTTATATCAAGAAGTCATGAAAGACTTCGCACACGAAAGTTCTAAGTACAAGAAGTTTTTAGGTGTAAAGAATAATAAATATTTCAACGGTTTACAGGTCAAATTCTCATACGCAATAACCTGTCATAAATCTCAAGGGGGACAATGGAATACGGTTTTCATAGAGCAGCCCTATTTGCCCAATGGTATAGATAAAGAATACCTAAGATGGCTATATACTGCAGTTACCAGAGCAAAGAGCAAGTTGTATCTTATAGGTTTTAAAGATGATTTTTTTCTTGAATAAGAAAAGGTTATTTTAGTAATTATTGATGTAGGAAAGAATGTTTTCTAATTTTAAATAGCATATGACAACAGATACAGTATTAAGTATATTTTTAGGAATAGGATTAGCAGCATCTGTAGGATTTAGAGTTTTTCTGCCCTTGTTTGCCCTAAGTCTGGCATCATATTTCGGAGTATGGGAACTTAATGATAATTGGCAATGGATTGGAAGTTTAGTAGCTGTTCTAACACTAGGTGTTGCAACTTTATTAGAAATATTTGCCTATTTCATACCATGGTTCGATAATTTATTAGATAGTATAGCAGTGCCTTTAGCGGCAATAGCAGGTACTGCGGTAATGGTCTCAACAGTAGCAGATTTAGACCCGGTAATAACTTGGTCGTTGGCAATAATAGCCGGTGGCGGTACTGCCACTGCAATTAAAGGAGCAGGGGCCACAGGTCGTTTGGCATCTACTGCGACAACCGGTGGTTTGGCGAACCCATTGATAACCACTGTAGAAACAGGTACAGCGGCAGTAGTATCAATAGCTTCAATATTTGCGCCTATCTTAGCAGCAGTTTTGGTTATTATAATTTTAGTGATAATCTTTAGGATATATAGAAGCTTACGACCAAAGGCAAAAACATAAAATAAAAGTAGTTGAAGAAAATAGCAATGATTCCTGCCCGTTATGCGGCATCGAGATTTCCTGCAAAATTAATGCAAGATTTAGCTGGTAAACCGGTCATTTTAAGAACGTATCAAGCTGCGGTACATACCAAGTTATTTGATGAAGTATATGTAGTTACGGATAGCGAAGTTATTTATAATACCATTATTAAAGAAGGTGGTTTGGCTATTTTGAGCCAAAAAGAACATGATTGTGGTAGTGATCGTATTGCAGAGGCCGTAATGCAGATGGATGTTGACATAATCGTAAACGTACAAGGTGATGAGCCTTTTACAGATAGAGAAAGCTTAGAAGGGGTGATGAAGGTTTTTGAAGATGATATTCACAAAGAAATTGATCTTGCCTCTTTAATGGTTAAAATTACTGATGAAGAAGAAATAAATAATCCTAATACTGTAAAGGTAATAGTAGATAACAGAGATTTTGCTTTGTATTTTTCTAGATCACCGATTCCTTATCCAAGAGCAAAAAGTGAGCAAACCATATATTATAAGCATAAAGGTATTTATGCCTTTAGAAAAAGTGCTTTGATGGATTTTCAACGTTTACCAATGTTACAATTAGAAGCGACAGAGAAAATTGAAGCCATACGTTATTTAGAATATGGTAAGAAGATAAAAATGGTAGAAACTAATGTTCAGGGTATAGAAATAGATACTCCAGAAGATTTAAAGAAAGCCCAAGCAGCATGGAAATAAATTTTGACGAAATTAATGTAATTGGCTTTGATGCAGACGATACATTATGGGTAAACGAAACCTATTTTAGAGATACCGAAGATAAATTTGCAGATCTTTTAGACAAGTATGAAACAAAAAATAAAATAGATCAAGAACTCTTTAGAACAGAAATAAAGAATTTAGATTTATATGGTTATGGTATAAAAGGCTTTATGCTTTCTATGATTGAATGTGCTCTAGAACTTTCAAATAATGAAGTGTCAACAAAAACATTGGGAGCACTTTTAGATTTAGGAAAGGAAATGATCACCAAGCCTGTAGAATTATTGGACGGAGTAGAAGATGTTTTAAAGAGTTTGAAGGATAAATACCGATTAATTGTCTTGACTAAAGGAGATCTTTTAGATCAAGAGCGAAAGTTGGAACGATCGGGATTGTCAGAATATTTTCATCATGTAGAGGTGTTGAGTGATAAAAAGGAAAAGAATTATAGCGATCTTCTAGAGCATTTGCAAATAGAACCAAGTGAGTTTTTAATGATAGGTAATTCTTTAAAATCAGACGTTTTGCCGCTAGTTGAAATAGGAGCGAGGGCAATACACGTACCATTTCATACCACGTGGGAACATGAAGAAGTGAAAGGACCGGTAGGGAATAAGGGATACATGACGATATCTACACTGACGGATATCTTGGAATATGTTTAATGCAAATGGACGTGAATAAACAAATGACATTGAAGAAAATACCAACAAAAGCTTCAGAAGAGTTTAGAAATTTTCCAATGGTACCAAGAGTAGTCTATGGTAAAGGAAGTTTTAATACTCTAGGCGATATTTTAATGCCAAAAAGAAAACATTCAGAAGCACCAATGATTTATTTGGTAGATGATGTTTTTGAAAATACGGAGCTCATCAATAGAATTCCGAGTATTTTTTGTGATCAAATTATCTTGATTTCAGCCGAAGAAGAGCCAAAAACCGAACAAGTGGATGCTCTTGTGAAAATGATTCAAGAAAAATTTACTGAATTGCCATCTGGTATTATCGGTATTGGTGGTGGCACTTTATTAGATTTGGCAAAAGCAGTTGCAATAATGCTGACCAATAAAGGTAGCGCATCAGAATATCAAGGTTGGGACTTGGTCAATAAACAATCAATATATCACGTTGGTATACCAACGATTAGTGGTACCGGGGCAGAGGTTTCTAGAACTACGGTATTAATGGGGCCAGAAAAAAAATTAGGTATAAATTCAGATTATACCACTTTCGATCAGGTATTATTAGATCCAGAATTAACATTGGGAGTGCTAAAAGAACAATGGTTCTATACAGGTATGGATTGCTATATACATTGTATAGAATCTCTAAATGGAACTTTCTTAAATGCGTTCAGTCAGAGTTATGGCGAGAAATCGCTAGAACTTTGCAAAGAGGTTTTTTTAGAAGATATAGAAGAATCAGAAAGTAGAGAGAAGTTGATGATGGCATCTTGGCATGGTGGTATGAGTATTGCATATTCACAAGTTGGTGTTGCACATGCTATGAGTTATGGTTTAGGATATGTTCTTGGTGTAAAGCACGGAATAGGCAATTGTCTTGTTTTTCAATATTTAGAAGAGTTTTATCCGGAAGGAGTAGCGGTGTTCAAAAAAATGCTTGAGAAACATAATATAGTATTACCAAAACAGGTATGCTCTAAATTGACAACAGCAGAAATGGATACTATGATTACTGTTGCTATGGGTATGGAACCTTTGTGGGAAAATGCATTAGGTGAACAATGGAAATCAATAATTACTCCGGTAAAGCTTAAGGCTATTTATCAAAAAATATAGTTTATTTCATTTATTTAATCAGTAGGTTAGTTAATATCACAACCTACATCTTTGTCTTATGCAGCAAATAGCAAAATTTATATATTTTAAAATTCTAGGATGGAAACTCAATGGAGCCTTTCCTTCTCACTTAGATAAATTTGTGGCTATTGTAGTGCCGCATACCAGTTGGTGGGATTTTCTCTTGGGGTTGTTAATTCGTGCTGTTTGGCAAGAAGAAATAAACTTTGTAGGCAAAAAGAGTTTATTTAAAGCTCCTTTTGGTTGGTTTTTTCGTTGGACAGGTGGTGCACCTATAGATCGTACAAAAACTAATGATACTGTAAAAGCAACGGCAGCCATATTCAGTGAACGAAAAAAGTTCAGACTGGCATTATCACCCGAAGGGACACGTAAAAAAGTGGAGAAATGGAAAACAGGTTTCTATTTTATAGCCAAAACAGCTAATGTACCCATAGTATTGGTAGCTTTTGACTACGGGAAAAAAGAAATAAAAGTCTCAGAACCATTAATGCCCACAGAAGATAAAGACGCTGATTTTAAAAAGTATCATGCTTTCTTTGAAGGAGTGGAGGGGAAGCATTGATTGAGTGAAATGTTAATTCAGCGACAATAGGTTTTATTAACCAGCCTAAAACAAAAAAGGAGACCAATTTGGTCTCCTTTTTTTTTATAAAATTATATTGAAGTTTATTCCTCCATAGAATGATATACATTCTGTACATCATCATCTTCTTCTAATTTTTCTAGAAGCTTTTCAACATCTGCGGCTTCTTCTTCGGTAAGCGCTTTCGTTACTTGAGGTATTCTTTCAAAACCTGATGATAATATTTCAACTTCACGGTTCTCTAATTCTTTTTGTAACGCACCAAAACTTTCAAAAGGTCCGTAAATTAATATTCCGTCATCATCAATGAAAACCTCTTCAGCTCCAAAATCAATTAACTCTAATTCTATTTCTTCAGGGTCTAAGCCTTCAGCCGGAATTCTAAAATTACAAGTATGATCAAACATAAATTCAACGGATCCTGATGTACCCATATTGCCATTACATTTATTAAAATAACTTCTAACATTCGCAACCGTTCTAGTATTGTTGTCAGTTGCAGTTTCAACTAAAATAGCAATACCATGTGGCGCATAACCTTCAAAAAGGACTTCTTTATAATCGCCAAGACTTTTGTCACTTGCTCTTTTAATAGCACGTTCTACATTGTCTTTCGGCATGTTGACCGACTTGGCATTTTGTATTACGGCTCTCAATCGCGAATTGGAATCAGGGTCTGGTCCGCCTTCTTTAACGGCCATCACAATATCTTTGCCTATACGAGTAAAGGCTTTGGACATTGCTGACCATCTTTTCATTTTACGTGCTTTTCTAAATTCAAAAGCTCTTCCCATGGTAAATTATTTTAAACAAATGTACAAAAACAGGCATTGTTCAGAAATCATTATATCGAATTTCCTTAATCACCTTTGTATCTATAATGAGTATCGATTATTAAAATTCACTTTCTATAATATCTTCTATTGTTCTTGCTAGAACAAAATCTTTTTCGGTAACACCATTAGCATCATGCGTATTTAGACGAATATTTACGGTATTGTAAACATTACTCCAATCGGGGTGATGACCTTGTGCTTCACATTCAAAGGCAATACGTGTCATTACAGAAAAGGCTTCTTTAAAATTTTTAAATTCAAAGGTGGTTTCTATGGCTCCATCCACATGTTCCCATCCGTCAAGTTGACCCAAATAGTCCGCTATTTGCTGGTCAGTAAATTTTTCCATTTCTTTCATAATTACTACTAATTTAAAACATGATGGTCAATAATATCTTGAAAAGTAAACTGTAAATTTTTTGGCAATTTATTGGTCTTTGGTAAAACAGCCAAATACCTATCTTCATTAGTGGTATAAACTCTTTTTATAATAGGATTAAAATTACCTACACGTTCTAAAACTTCTTTAATAAAATCTTCATGATGTGTTAGATCATTGCTTCCTAAATGGTAAATACCCGTTTTATCTCTATTGATAAGGTAATGAATTTGTTGCGTTAGCTTATCATCATTAGTGACATTTAATATTAGGTTTGGGAAGACTTCAACAGGTTCATTTGCTAAAATAGCCTTTTTCATATCCTTAACTCTAGGGGAACTATTGCCAAATACCATAGGCACTCTTAAGATTGCCATTTTGTCTTTTGGTAACCTTAGCAACATATTTTCAATCTTTATTTTTAATCTGCCATATACACTTTCAGATAAAGTCTTGTCCATTTCATAAGATGGGTATTTACTATAGGTATCAAAAACATTGGCAGATGATATAAAATAAATCTTACATTCTTCTTTTAAAATATATTCTGCAATATGGTCGTGGGCAATGACCAAGGCAGCAAAATTTCCTCTTAATGCTGAAACTATTACCTGTGGCTTAACAGCTTCTAATACCTCGACAATATCATCTTCCTCTAAATTATAATGTATAAATTGTTTATTAGATGAGAATGAGTTTGCGGCATGGCAATAGGTGCCATAGGTATCGAAATAATTACAAAGCTCTTTGTAAATCGAATTGCCTATGAATCCACTTCCGCCAAGAATTAATATTTTTTTAGTTTCTAATTTCAAAAAATGGAAAGTTCAGTTTCTGTAGTTAATTTTTCTAAGGCAAGCATTCCTAGTTTAGAATTCCCTTTAGGGTTAAGTCCGGGAGACCAAGTGGAAACGCAAAATTTATTAGGTAGAAATGCAACGATACCGCCGCCTACACCACTTTTACCAGGCAGTCCAACTTCAAAAGCAAATTCACCTGCTTCATCGTAAAAGCCGCACGTCAACATTATGGCATTAATACGTTTCACTTGTGATACTGTTAAGAACGTATTATTTCTTCTACACTTTCCATTGTTCATGAACATGAAAAAAGTATTCGTTAATTGAACACAGTTCATAGCAAGTGAACATTGATGAAAATAAAAATCTAGAACAACGTCTACATCATTTTTTAGATTACCATACGATTTTAAAAGGTTGGCTGCTGCAAAATTTCGAAATCCTGTTCGTTTTTCAGACTGTGCCACATCTATATCATAATCTATAGTGTCATCATTTGCAATATTTCTTACGTAGTTTAAAAAATCTTCTTTCGGGTTCTTTAACTGTGAAACCAAAATATCTGCAATTACAATTGCACCAGGGTTAATTAGCGGATTTCTAGGTATTCCGTTTTCTAATTCTAAAAGCGACAAATGGTTGAAAGGATCTCCAGATGGTTCAACATCTACACGTTTCCAAACTTTTTCTCCAATTAGTCCTAAAGCCATTGAAAGGCTTAAAACCTTCGAGATACTTTGAATCGAAAATTGTTCGTCAGATTTTCCGGCAGAAAAATTATTTTGTTGAATATCTATCAGGTGAATACCGAAATTGTCAACATTGACCTTTGCTAATTCAGGTATATAATCTGCAATCTTACCTTTATCTTTTTCATTAGATGCAGCTTCATTAATTGAGGTAAGAATACGTTGAAAATCTATCATTTACTTTTTGTAAAATGGTAATTTAACTACACTTGCAGGTACTGCATTTTTTCGAATTTGAATGCTAATTTTACTGCCTACATCTGAAAAAATCGGAGGAACATAACCTAAGCCGATACCAGTACCCATTGAAGGCGACATAGTACCAGAAGTTACCACACCTATTGTTTTGCCATTACCATCAACAATATCATAACCATGTCTAGGTATACCACGTTCGTCTAGTTCAAAAGCAACTAATTTACGTTTTGGTCCATGTTGTTTTTCTTTTTCTAAAGCTGCAGAGTTGACAAAATCTTTATTGAATTTTGTAACCCATCCTAAACCAGCTTCAAGCGGAGAGGTATTATCGTCAATGTCATTACCATAAAGGCAGTATCCCATTTCTAAACGAAGGGTATCTCTAGCTGCCAATCCGATTGGTTTAATTCCGAAATCTGTTCCGGCTTCAAAAACCTTGTCCCATATTTGTTTTACCTCGTCATTCTTACAGTAAATTTCAAATCCACCAGAACCGGTATATCCTGTTGCAGAAATAATTACATTATCTATACCTGCAAAATCAGCAACTTCAAAATGATAAAATTTTATATCAGCTAAATTAACAGATGTTAAAGATTGCATAGCTTCAACAGCCTTAGGACCTTGAATCGCTAAAAGCGAATATCCTTCAGATATGTTTTTCATATCTGCTTTAAATTCATCGTTGTAAGATGAAATGTGATTCCAATCTTTTTCAATATTTGAAGCGTTCACCACTAATAAATATTGCTCTTCTTTAATTTTATAAATGATAAGGTCATCTACAATGCCACCAGTTTCATTAGGTAGACAACTGTATTGTGCTCTGCCAATAGTCAGTTTCGTCGCATCGTTAGACGATACTTTTTGAATTAAATTTAATGCAGTAGGTCCAGAGATTAAAAACTCGCCCATATGCGATACATCAAAAACTCCCACACTTTTACGAACGGTTTCATGTTCGGCATTAACACCTTCGTATGAAACGGGCATATTATAACCAGCAAATGGAACCATTTTGGCACCAAGAGATTCGTGAGTTGTTGTAAGCGCAGTATTTTTCATCTTTTTCTATTTATTGGCAATACAAATTTATCGAAAATAAATAGAAGCAAATGTGGCTAAACCTCGAATTAGGAAAATATTGTAACCTTTAATACAAGACTAAGATTTTAAAAGAAAATCTTTCAGTCCGCCATAGGTTGAAATCTTGATAGATTTTTTAGTTTTTCCCATTACTTTTTCAATCTGTGCAGGTATTTCTAATTTTACATCAAGCGTTTCTTCAACAATATCCAAGAATTTTACGGGGTGCGCAGTTTCTAAGAAAATACCGTAAGAATCAGGATTTTGTTCTTGATATTTTTTCAAGCCCAAGTACCCGACCGCACCATGTGGATCAGCAATATACCCGTTGATATTGTATATTTCCTTTAAGGCATCCTTTGTTTGATTATCATCAAAAGGATAGGAGAAAAGGTTCTCTTTTAGCGCTTCAAAATTATCTTGAAATAAATGTCTTATTCTAATAAAATTACTTGGATCACCAACATCCATTGCATTAGAAATAGTTGCTGTAGAAGGTTTAGGCGTATACTCTTTTGTAAGCATAAACTGCGGTACAGTATCGTTCACGTTTGTAGAAGCTATAAAGTGCTTTACTGGCATGCCTAATCGCTGCGCAACTAAACCTGCACATATATTACCGAAATTACCGGAAGGAACAGAGAATACAATCTCTTTCCCTTTTGATTTTGCTTGCCTGTAAGCAAATAAGAAATAAAATAACTGTGGTAACCAACGAGCAACATTAATAGAATTTGCTGAAGTCAGTTTCATATGGTCAAGAAGCTCTTTATCTAAAAAGGCATTCTTTACCATAGCTTGGCAATCATCAAAAGTACCATCAACTTCTAAAGCGGTAATATTTTTACCTAAAGTGGTTAACTGTCTTTCTTGAATATCGCTCACTTTTCCGCTAGGGTAGAGTATAACTACGTTCACTCCTGCAACACCTAAAAAGCCATTTGCAACGGCACCACCAGTATCACCAGACGTAGCTACAAGTACGGTTACTTCATTTTTTGTAGACCTTGAAAAATAGCCTAAACATTGTGCCATAAAACGAGCGCCAACATCTTTAAATGCCATCGTCGGACCATGAAAAAGTTCTAATGTTGCAATATTGGGAGTGATTTCAACTACAGGAAAATCAAAATCTAATACCTCTTTTAAGATATCCTTCAATACATCGTCAGGAACAATACCCGATACAAATTGCTGTATTGCTTTAAAAGCAATTTCTTCGTTAGAAAAAGTTTCTATTTTCTCGAAAAAAGAATTTGGTAACGGATTAATTTCTTCCGGAAAATACAAACCTTTATCTGGTGCAATACCATTGACTACGGCAGTATCAAAAGAAACTTCGGGTGCTGTATGATTTAAACTATAGAATTTCAAGCTGAATATTTTTAAATGTTATAATGAAAATGTGCTGAACTTATAAAAGTTTAACGCCTTCCATATTAATTTTTGAAACATGTATTTCGTAAGCTATACCGATTTTATCATAAACCGTTTTCATCGCATTACCGACCTTTGTTGCTGTTTCGTTCCCTTTACTAAATGCAAAAATTGACGGTCCGGATCCTGAGATGCCAGAACCTAACGCACCAGCTTCTAGAGATACCTTTTTAACTTCATCAAAACCAGGAATTAATATAGAACGAATAGGCTCAACAATATGGTCTTCTAAAGAGCGACCAATTAAGTCAAAGTCTTCTTTGAATAATCCGGCAACTAAGCCTCCTACATTGCCCCATTGTTTAATACCGGTTTCCATAGAAATAGTGGTCTTTAGAATTTTTCTAGAATCTGATGTTTTTATTTCTATCTGCGGATGTATAATAGTAACATATAATTCTGAAGGAGCTGGGATAGTAATTACATCTAGCGGACTATAGCTGCGCACCAATGTAAACCCACCAAATAGGGCAGGGGCTACATTGTCTGCGTGGGCAACATCACTAGCCAAGCGTTCGCCTTCCATGGCGAATTTTACCAGTTCGGTCTTACTGAACGGGTTACCCAATAAATGGTTCATTGCCCAGACAGCACCTGCAGAACTTGCGGCACTACTACCAATACCACTACCAGGTTTTATTTTTTTATTGATTTCAATTTCGAATCCGCCATCATAATCAGATGCTAATAAGAATGCATTACCTGCTACACCTGCAACATTGTTTAAGGTTTCTTTTGGTAGGTCTTGTCCTGTTAGTTTGGTGATTCTAATACCTTTTTTCGATACCTTTCTAACGACCATGTCATCACCGACCGAGTCTAGGGCAACGCCTAGAACATCAAATCCGCATGAAACATTTGCTACTGTAGCAGGGCAAAAAACTTTAATTTCGTTTTGGCTCATAATGAATACTCTTGTTATGAAAATTAGAAATTACCTATTCGTATAATATCCGCGAATATACCAGAAGCAGTTACCGCTGCGCCAGCACCGGCACCTTTAATAATCATCGGCTGGTCTGGGTATCTTTCAGTGTAAAAAAGAACGATGTTATCACTACCCTCTAGATTGTAAAAATCGTGACCCTTAGGTATTTCTTGTAAACCAACACTAGCCTTACCATTGTCAAACTGAGCAACATATTTCAATTTGCTATCCGCATTTTTTGCGCTAGTAAATAGGGATTGAAAATGAGCTTCATTTTGTATTAAAGAAGCAAAGAAATCATCATTATTAGCTGTGTTTAAACTTTCTTCAGGTAAGAATGGATTGTTGGTAATATCGCTGATTTCTAATTGATTTCCACTCTCACGAGCTAAAATTAATATTTTACGCATTACGTCAACTCCACTTAAATCAATTTTTGGATCAGGTTCTGTATATCCCTCTTCCTGAGCTTGTTTTACCACATCATGAAAGGTGGTTTTATCATTGAAGTTATTGAAAACAAAGTTTAAACTTCCTGAAAGAACAGCCTGAATTTTAAGGATTTTATCTCCGGATGCAATTAGGTGTTTTAAGGTGTCAATTATGGGTAGCCCAGCGCCAACGTTAGTTTCGAATAAGAAAGGAGCGTTATATGTTCTTGCTAAAGATTTTAAATGAGAATAGTTCTCAAAGGCAGAAGAACAAGCAATTTTATTACAAGTAACTACAGAAATACTATTACCTAAATATTCGCTGTACGTTTTAGAAACCTCTTCACTTGCTGTGTTATCAACAAAGATGCTATTTCTATAGTTTAGGCTATTTACCAATTCTAAAAATTTAACCTTGTCGGCTTTTTCACCTGCCGCAAGTTTGGCTGACCAATCATTTAGGTCTATCCCTTTTTCATCAAAAAGCATAGTTCTTGAGTTGGACATTCCTATTACTCGAATGTTCAATTTTAAATTCTCTTTCAAGAATTTACGTTGCTCTTTAATTTGCTCTAGAAATTTAGCCCCAACATTACCAACACCCATTACAAATAGGTTTAATTGCTTAATGTTTTCTTCAAAAAACTCTTCGTGCAATGCATTCAGTGCTTTTTTGACATCCTTTTCATCTATAATACAAGAAATGTTTCTTTCAGACGCACCTTGGGCAATCACTCTAATATTGACATTGTTTTTACCAAGAGTGCTGAACATTTTACCACTCAATCCTTGATGGCTTTTCATATTGTCACCAACTAGGGCAACAATTGCTAAATCTTTTTCAGGTATTACTTCTTTTATGCGACCTCTTTCAATTTCATATTCAAAGGCTTCATTCACAATATTTACTGCCTTTTCAACATCATCTGCAGAAATACCAACACAGATAGAATGCTCAGAAGACGCTTGTGTTATAAGAACTACGCTAATATCTGCTTGAGAAAGAACTTCAAAAAAGCGCTTTGAAATACCTGGTATACCTACCATTCCCGGTCCTTCTAAAGAAAGCAAAGCAATATTGCCAATATGGCTTATTCCACGAACTGTCTTTCCTTTTTCGTTTTTAGATTTTGTAATTAATGTTCCAGCTTTATCAGGACTAAAAGTATTCTTAATAACAATAGATATTCCTTTAGATAATACTGGTTGAATAGTAGGCGGATAAAGCACTTTGGCACCAAAATGAGACAGCTCCATAGCTTCCTCATATGAAATATGCGGAATAGCTTTTGCTTGCTTTACCATTTTTGGATTCGCAGTATACATACCACTAACATCTGTCCAAATCTCTAAAACATCTGCATCAATAGCGGCAGCATATATTGCTGCCGTATAATCAGAGCCACCTCTGCCTAAAGTAGTAGATACTCCTTCTTCAGAAGTAGCTATAAATCCTGGGCAAA
Organism: Maribacter sp. 1_MG-2023; assembly: GCF_030547005.1. GTDB lineage: Bacteria > Bacteroidota > Bacteroidia > Flavobacteriales > Flavobacteriaceae > Maribacter. The sequence continues at coordinate 104,315 of NZ_JAUOPN010000011.1, forward strand.
CGGTTACTTTCTTATTTGAAGCTTTGAAATAATCTAGACAGTTAGCATTGGTTTTTGCGAAATTGACGACATTCTTGCCGTTAAGCTTATGTGTAATTATCAGCTCTCTACTGTCTTTAAATTCAGCGTCTAATTTTTCGCTAACAAGGTATTCGCTAATAATATAAGAAGAAAGAAGTTCTCCGTAGCTAACTATTTTATCAGATAATTTCGGAGTGATTTCTCCAATAAAAAAAGCACCTTCCAAAAGAGTTTCCAATACGTTGAACTCGCTTTTAACTTTGCTAAGTACTTTACTTTGTGCCGTTACAGGTATTAACTCTTTAATGGTAGAAAGATGTCTTTCTTCTAATGTGCTAAGAATTTCTTTGTAAGATTGATCTTGAGTAGAAGCTAATGATCCAGCTTCTAATAAAAGATCTGTTACACCACCTAAAGCTGAAACAACCAGAATAATAGGGTCGTTGTACTTAGAGATTATATTTTTAATTTTAATAATATTTTCAGGTTTGGCTACAGATGAGCCACCGAATTTTAGAACTTTCATGTTGTGAAATATTGACTTTGTAATTTAAGATATGGTGTAATTAAACACGGGTACGGAGAAATTTAGTTTTTAACCCCAAAGGGTGAAACATGCCGTAGCTGTACCATAAGTAATAGTAGCTGAAGTGAAATCGAATGTTATGTCTGTTTTATAGCAGTCCATAAATACTAATAGTTGAAAATCAAATGTAGTACATTTGGTATCTTAATCAAATGATTCCACAATTTTTTACGGAATCGTTACTTTTTAGATGTAAAAAAGATAAAGAATGAAATTATACAGTGCAAAACAGATTTATAAAGCAGATCAGATTTCTATAAAAAAAGAAGAAATAGGCAGCAATGAATTAATGGAACGTGCAGCCTTACAGCTCTTCAATTGGATGCATTTGCGTATGCAAGGCGCCCCAGTAAAAATTCATTTATTCTGCGGTATTGGTAATAATGGGGGGGATGGTATTGCCCTTGCCAGACACCTAGTGGATCATGGTTATAATGTTGAAGTGTATGTTATTAATTATAGTGAGAAGCGCTCAAAAGATTTTCTGATAAATTTAGATAGATTGAAAGATCGCAAGGTTTGGCCACACTTTATGAATTCTGATGATGAACTGCCAGAAATTGGAAGGGATGATATTATTGTAGACGGAATTTTTGGAATAGGATTAAATAGAACACCAGATGCATGGGTGGTTAAGGTTATTCGGCATTTAAATAATTCTCAGGCATTTATTCTTTCTATTGATATTCCTTCGGGATTATTCACCGATCAAGGTCCGGAAGATATTGAAGCTATTATCAAATCTAATTTTGTGTTGAGTTTTCAAACTCCTAAACTGGTATTTTTCTTACCAGAAACAGGAAAGTACATAGAACAGTGGGAAGTTTTAGATATAGGGTTAGATCCAGAATATTTAAGGGTGACGGAAACCGATTATGAATTAATTGGAAAGAATGAAGTACTTACAATGTACAAGCCGCGTGAGAAATATGGACATAAGGGAACTTACGGACATTCTTTAATTATTGGAGGTAGTTATGGTAAAATGGGCTCAGTATGTCTGTCGTCTAAAGCTGCACTGTATTCAGGTAGCGGTTTAGTAACGTCTTATGTTCCAAGAATAGGCTATAACATTTTGCAGACCTCATTACCTGAAATTATGGTTTTAACCGATGCCAATGAAAATGAACTTACAGATATAAAGATAGAAATAGAACCAACGGTTATAGGAGTAGGTATTGGGATAGGAACAAGTGAGGCAACCGTTAAAGCTTTATCTAGTTTTCTGAAAAGTAATAAGCTGCCATTGGTACTTGATGCTGATGCGCTTAATATTCTTTCTAAGAATAAAGATTTACTGAAAGAATTGCCAGAAGATTCTATTTTGACTCCGCATCCAAAAGAACTAGAGCGTTTGATAGGAAAATGGAAAGACGATTTCGATAAACTTTCTAAGGTGAAGAAATTTTCGAAGAAGTATAAATGTATTGTAGTTGTTAAAGGTGCGCACACTATTATAGTGCAAAATGGAAAAGGTTATGTAAACACAACTGGTAACCCAGGTATGGCTACTGCAGGAAGTGGCGATGTATTGACAGGTGTGATTACAGGCCTCCGAGCACAGGGCTATGCTGCTTTAGATGCTGTGATTTTCGGAGTTTATTTGCATGGTAAAGCCGGTGATATTGCAGTGGAGTCTACAGGTTTTCAATCTTTAACCGCATCACATCTAATAGATAATTTAGCTGGTGCTTACTTAGATCTGTTCAAAATACCAGAACAGCCTATAGTAGAAGAAGAAAATCAACCAAGTTGATTTTCTTTTAAGAGTTAACTCTTCTTTTTACCCATTTTAAGGCGTTATCAAATTCAATGAAAAACTTCATTGGCTTTTTGTAAAACAGTTTTTCAATCTTAAAGTTGTGCATGTCAATTTCTTTTACAGAAACAATAGCAAAAGCTTTAAGGTTGTCTAGTTGTTTTAGATAGTTGTAAATGGTAGGGTCAATGGCAAAAGAATTTTTGCGCAGACTTATAAAACCAAAGTTTTTGTCTCTAAAGTGAATTTCAGATATACCAATAATTTGATATGCTCTTTCTAGAGTTAATGTGGCCCCTTCATCAAAGATGGATACCATGTAGTTATCATATACTTGAATTTTTCCTGTTTCTAATTCGTATTCCCTTACAATTACCTTCTTTTTGGTAGATCCAATCTTCATTCTATTCGTATTAATATAGTGTGTCTGAAGCGAAAATATAAGGAACTACTTTCTCTGGGTAAATTTTTAGTTTAAACGCGAAAATATCGTTCATACTGCTTATACCTACTATTCTGTGTATTTGTATTCTTACAATTGAAATTGATTTGTACGAAAAAGGAGCCCTACAAAGGGCTCCTTTAATATATTCTAATAGAGTATAAATACCTATGTTTTAGGCGATTCTTCCTCTGCTTTTTCAATTTTAATGGTCAATTCTTCACTTTTCTTATCAAGATCGATATAAATGCTATCTCCCTCTTTAAGTTTAGAATTTACTATTTCTTCCGCAAGGGCATCTTCAATGTATTTCTGAATTGCTCTTTTAAGCGGTCTAGCTCCGTACTGTTTGTCAAAGCCTTTCTCTGCGATATAATCTTTAGCTTCATCTGTAAGATTCAAGTGGTAACCAATATCTTTGATTCTCTTGAACAACTTAGCTAATTCAATATCTATAATCTTATGTATGTCTTCTCTCTCTAAAGCATTGAATACGATTACATCATCAATTCTATTTAAGAATTCAGGAGCAAAGGCTTTCTTTAAAGCATTTTCGATAACACCTTTTTGATGAGAGTCTTCTTGTGACTTTTTGGCAGAAGTACCAAAACCGACACCTTGACCAAAGTCTTTTAATTGTCGTGCACCAATATTAGAAGTCATTATGATAATGGTATTTCTAAAGTCAATTTTACGACCAAGACTATCAGTTAAGAATCCATCGTCCAATACTTGTAAAAGCATATTGAATACATCTGGATGTGCTTTCTCAACTTCATCAAGCAGAATTACAGAGTAAGGTTTTCTTCTAACTTTCTCAGTTAATTGACCGCCTTCTTCGTAACCAACGTATCCTGGAGGTGCACCAACTAATCTAGAGATGGCAAACTTCTCCATATACTCACTCATATCTATACGAATAAGTGCGTCTTCAGAATCAAAAAGTTCTTTCGCTAATACTTTTGCTAATTGTGTTTTACCGACTCCTGTTTGTCCTAAAAATATAAACGAACCAATCGGCTTGTTTGGATCTTTTAGTCCAGCTCTATTACGTTGAATTGCTTTAGAAACTTTAGCTACAGCTTCGTCTTGTCCAATTACATTCGATTTAATAAGATCTGGTAATCCAGCTAATTTATTGCTTTCCGTTTGTGCAATTCTATTTACAGGAATTCCACTCATCATAGAAACTACATCGGCAACATTATCTTCGCTAACCGTTTCTTTGTTAAGTTTGCTGTCATCTTCCCAGCGCTCTTGAGCAATAGCAAGTTCTTTTTCTATACTTTTCTCGTCATCACGTAGTTTAGCAGCTTCTTCATATTTCTGCTTTTTAACAACGCTGTTCTTAAGTTCGCGTACATCTTCTAATTTCTTTTCCAACTCAAGAATTTGTTTTGGAACGTCCATATTTACGATGTGCACACGAGAACCAGCTTCGTCAAGAGCATCAATAGCCTTGTCTGGTAAAAAACGATCAGTCATGTACCTACTTGTTAATTTAACACAAGCTTCAATAGCCTCGTCAGTGTAGGTTACATTATGGTGATCTTCGTATTTACCTTTAATGTTATGTAAAATTTCAATTGTTTCGTCAATGGTAGTTGGTTCAACAATTACTTTTTGAAAACGTCTTTCTAAAGCACCATCTTTTTCGATATACTGTCTGTACTCATCAAGGGTAGTGGCACCAATACATTGAATTTCACCTCTTGCCAATGCTGGTTTGAACATGTTAGAAGCATCTAAACTTCCGGTAGCTCCACCTGCACCTACAATAGTGTGAATTTCATCAATGAATAAAATGACATCATCATTCTTTTCAAGCTCGTTCATTACTGCCTTCATTCGCTCTTCGAACTGTCCACGGTATTTTGTGCCGGCAACTAAAGAAGCAAGATCAAGGGTAACAACTCTTTTGTTGTAAAGAATTCTAGAAACTTTTTTGTCAATTATACGTAAGGCAAGACCCTCTGCAATGGCACTTTTACCAACACCTGGCTCACCTATAAGTAATGGGTTGTTCTTTTTTCTTCTACTAAGAATTTGAGAAACCCTTTCTATTTCTTTTTCTCTACCAACAACAGGGTCTAGTTTATTTTCTTCTGCCATTTGAGTAAGGTCTCTACCGAAATTATCTAATACCGGAGTTTTAGATTTTTTTGCACCTTTCTGACTAGAAGCAGCACCAAAAGTACTTTCTTTACCTTCGTTTGTGTCTTCAGAATCACTAGGAAAAGATTCGGCTGTTGGGCCATCTACTATATCGTCGTCGCTTGTAATCATAAATTTAAACTGTTCCTTGACGCCATCATAATCAACTTTTAGTTTATGTAAAAGCTTCGTAGTAGGGTCGTTTTCATTTCTAAGAATACAAAGTAGAAGGTGAGCGGTATTAATAGAAGAACTTTGAAAAAGTTTAGCTTCTAAAAATGTTGTTTTCAATGCACGCTCTGCTTGTCTTGTTAAGTGCAAGTTTTTTTTATCTTTTTGTACTCCACTAGCGTTAGGGTTAGAAGGGCTAAGAATTTCTACTTTTCTACGTAGGTGTTCCAGGTCAACTTCTAAAGCATCTAAAATGCTTATAGCCTTCCCGTTTCCATCTCTAAGAAGCCCTAGCATGAGGTGCTCGGTACCGATAAAATCGTGACCAAGTCGTAATGCTTCCTCCTTGCTATAAGCAATTACATCCTTTACTCTTGGGGAAAAATTATCATCCATATACTATATTATCTACTATAAAATTACTAAATATGATTCAATCAATGGCAAATACCGTACCTATAATCGTTAAAGTTATTGTAAAACCCATTAAATGCGGCTTTAATAGTGCTTAAATACTGATTTAAACTAAAAATTAACATAACTATGCCAAGTGTTAATAAAATTTGATATAATTAAAACGACTTAGTCTTTAAACGCTTAGGATTTAAGTATATTGGCATGCTTTTTTACTAATTAAAAAACATAAGATTTTAAGATGGCTGACGGTGAAAAATTGATTCCCATTAACATTGAAGACGAAATGAAATCTGCTTACATTGATTACTCAATGTCGGTCATTGTGTCACGAGCCCTGCCAGATGTCAGGGATGGATTAAAACCCGTGCACAGAAGAGTTCTTTTTGGAATGCATGAATTAGGGGTTAGAAGTAATAGCTCGCATAAAAAATCTGCCCGTATTGTGGGTGAGGTTCTTGGTAAGTATCACCCGCATGGTGATACTTCTGTATATGATGCCATGGTTCGTATGGCGCAAGAATGGAGTCTACGATATATGCTTGTAGATGGTCAAGGTAACTTTGGTTCTGTTGATGGTGATAGTCCTGCAGCGATGCGTTATACGGAAGCCCGTATGCGTAAGATTGCAGATGATATGCTTATCGATATTGAAAAGGAAACTGTAGATTATCAATTGAATTTTGATGATTCTTTGAAAGAGCCTACTGTTCTACCTACTAGAGTTCCTGCTTTATTGGTTAATGGAGCATCTGGTATTGCTGTAGGTATGGCTACCAATATGCCTCCACATAATTTAGCGGAAGTTATAGATGGTACTGTTGCTTATATTGATAATAACGACATTGAGATAGATGAGTTGATTACGCATATTAAAGCGCCAGATTTTCCGACGGGAGGTATTATTTATGGCTATGATGGTGTAAAAGAAGCTTTTCATACAGGAAGAGGGCGTGTAAAAATGCGTGCTAAAGCAACTTTTGAAGAAGTTCAGGGTCGTGAATGTATCGTTGTTACGGAAATACCTTATCAGGTCAACAAGGCCGACATGATCAAGAAAACTGCGGATCTTGTTAACGACAAAAAATTGGAGGGTATATCCAATATTAGAGATGAATCTGACCGTAACGGTATGCGTATAGTCTACATCTTAAAAAGAGATGCTATACCTAATATCGTTTTAAATATGCTGTTCAAGTATACGGCATTACAAACTTCATTTAGTGTTAATAACATTGCCTTGGTGAAAGGAAGGCCTCAGTTATTGAATGTGAAGGAAATGATTCATTATTTCGTTGAGCATAGACATGAAGTTGTAGTTAGGCGTACACAGTTTGAATTAAAGAAAGCTGAAGATCGAGCACATATATTAGAAGGTTTAATTATTGCTTCTGATAATATTGATGAGGTAATTGTGATAATAAGAGCTTCGAATAATGCTGATGAGGCCAGAGCAAACTTAATTGAGCGCTTTAAATTAAGTGAAATTCAAGCTAAGGCAATTGTAGAAATGCGATTGCGTCAACTTACCGGTTTAGAGCAAGATAAGCTTAGAACCGAGTATGATGAGATAATGCTTCTTATTGCTGATTTAAAAGATATTCTTGAGAAAAAGGAGCGAAGAATGCAAATCATAAAAGATGAGCTTCTTGAGATTAAAGATAAATATGGTGACGAGAGAAGATCTGTTATAAATATTGCAGGTGGTGATCTTAGTATGGAAGATATGATACCAGATGAGCAAGTTGTTATTACAATTTCGCATGCCGGTTATATCAAAAGAACTCCGTTGACAGAATACAAAACACAAAATAGAGGTGGTGTTGGTCAAAAAGCATCATCCACAAGAAATGAAGATTTCTTAGAACATTTGTTCGTTGGTACCAACCATCAATATATGTTGTTCTTTACACAAAAAGGAAAATGTTTCTGGATGCGTGTATTTGAAATACCGGAAGGAAGTAGAACATCTAAAGGTAGGGCAATACAGAATCTTATAAATATTGAACAAGGTGATAGTGTAAAAGCATTCATTTGTACGCAAGATTTAAAAGATGAAGAGTATATCAATGCGCATTATGTTATTATGGCAACTAAGAAAGGTGTTGTTAAGAAAACATCTTTAGAGCAATACTCTAGACCACGTCAAAATGGTATAAATGCCATTACCGTTCGTGATGGTGATGAATTGTTAGAAGCTAAATTAACTACTGGTTCAAGTGAGATTTTCTTAGGACTTAAATCTGGTAAGGCCATTCGTTTTGAAGAGAGTAAGACGAGACCAATGGGTAGAAATGCCTCTGGTGTGCGTGGTATTACTTTGGCTAATGATGACGATGAGGTGATTGGAATGGTGTCGGTACATAATTTTGAAGATGAAATATTGGTTGTTTCTGAAAAGGGTTATGGAAAACGTTCAAGCATTGAAGATTATAGAGTTACCAATAGAGGTGGTAAAGGAGTTAAGACTATTAGTGTAACAGATAAAACTGGTGGGCTTGTAGCTATTAAAAACGTTACTGATTCTGATGATTTAATGATTATCAATAAATCTGGAATTGCAATACGAATGAGCGTAGAAGATTTACGTGTAATGGGTAGAGCAACACAAGGTGTTAGATTGATAAATATTAAAGGTAATGACTCTATTGCAGCAGTTGCAAAAGTGATGAAGGATGAAGATGATTTAGAAGAAGCGGAAATACTTGATATAGAGGTAGATGCCGATAATGGCACGGAGATTGATAATTCTGAACCCGAAGAAGGTACAGAGACTGATAATTCTGAAACTGAAGATTAAGTATCAAAAAATTTAAACACTAATAATTAATATATTAAAGATGAAAAATAGATTATTACTTGTAGCGGCCCTATCATTTACAATGATTGGTTTTGCTCAAAAAAATGAAATAAAAGCTGCTGAAAAGGCTTTAAAGTCAGGTGATGCCGCAACGGCGCAAACTGCTCTTGAGGCTGCATCTGGAACTATTGCTGCTGCAGATGAGAAGACGCAAGCACAATATTATTTCACTAGAGGTAAAATTTATAGTGATTTGGCTAAAAAAGGAAATAATGATGCATTTGAAAAATCTGCAACTTCTTTCAAAAAGGTTATAGAATTAGAAGAAGCTTCTGGTAAGCAAAAATATACTGCTGAAACAAACCAATACATGGCATCTTTAACGGCTGACCTTGTGAACTCTGCTGTTAGTGATAATAGTAATAGTAAGTTTAAAGAAGCTGCTGAAAAGTTGTATATGAGCTACACACTTAGTCCAAAAGATACTTCTTATTTATACTACGCAGCAGGTAGTGCTGTAAACGGTGGTCATTATGAAATGGCTTTAGATTACTATGATAAACTACAAGAGGTAGGTTATGATGGTAGTGCTGTAGTGTACAAAGCTACTAATGCAGCTTCTGGTGAGGTTGAAGAAATGGATAAGGTTCAACGTGATCTTATGGTGAAATCAGGTACGTATTCAAACCCAGTAGATGAGAAAACGCCATCTAAAAAAGCTGAGATTGTTAAGAATACTGCGTTAATCTATACACAGTTAGGTCAAGATGAAAAAGCTTTAGAGGCTTACCAAGCAGCTAGAGAAAATGATCCAGAAGATGTAAATCTTATTCTAAATGAAGCAAACTTATATTTCAAGCAAGGAAATAAGGATAAGTTTAAAGAATTAATGGCTCAAGCGATCGCTTTGGCTCCAGATAATCCAGATTTACATTATAATGTTGGTGTAATAAGCATGGAGCAAGATAATTATGCAGATGCACGAGTATCTTATAAAAAAGCTATTGAAATTGATCCTAAGTATACTAATGCATATTTAAATCTTTCTACGACATATGTTAATGAAGGTAATGCATTAATCGATGAAATGAATTCATTAGGTAACTCTAGAGCTGATATTGCAAAATATGATGAGCTTAAAGAGAAGAAAGATGGTTTGTTTAAGCAAGGTGCTGATGTTTTAGAAGATGCGTTGAAAAACAATCCTGAAAGTGAAAATATCATGACTCAGCTTAAGAATATCTATGGAGCAATGGGTGATACTGAAAACTTCACGAAAATGAAGAAGATGTTAGGTGAGTAATTACAAACCCAACAATAAATTAAAAGGCCCTTATTAAGGGCCTTTTTTTATACTACTTTTTTAATAACTCGTAGTTGATGTGTGTATGTTCTAAGGTCATTATTGAAAATTCCTGTGTGGTCTAAGCGGTCAACCCTAACTTTTCCGTTTACATGAATAACATAGTTGTTTTCCATAATAATGCCAACATGATTAATTTCGCCATTGGCATTGTCAAAAAAGGCTAAATCACCAGCCTCACTTTCTTCTACAAAACTTAGGGCTATACCCTGTGTAGATTGTTCTTGTGCAGTTCGTAAAATGTTATATCCATTAATTTTATAGACCATTTGAGCGAATCCGGCACTATCGATGCCAAAAGGTGATTTTCCTCCTCTCAATTCGGGAGAATTTAAATAGAGTAATGAAGTTTTAACTAAATTCTCTTTAGGTTGTGGTTCACTTAAAAGTTTGCCTTCAAAATTAACAGACAGCGACGGAGTGTTGGCAATACAAGATCCTATAAGAATAGGGGTAAGTAATTGATTGGCATCTTCAACATATGATATTAACTCAGTAACATAGCTCTTATTTTTATGTGCCTGAATGTCATTAAACTCATCCTCAGGTATAAAAAACAGTTGGCTATTCATTATCCAGCCTTCACACTTATCAAAAATGGTTTTTATTCTAGACCAATTTTTTCGGCATTCCAAAATTTTAAAGTGCTCCCCAAATAGAAGTTGTGTAACTAATTCAGCTACTTCATCTGGCGTACTTCTAACAGGAATAATGCTTAACTGACAAATACCGTATTGCATGCAATTTTTTTATCCGCTTAAACCTTTTCAATAATTATTGCTGAAGCACCACCGCCACCATTACAAATTGCAGCTGCGCCAAGTTTAGCATCATTTTGCTCCAATACGTTTAGTAATGTTATTAAAATACGTGCGCCAGAACATCCTAAAGGGTGTCCTAAAGAAACAGCTCCACCATTTACATTGACATTTTTGTCATCTAAGCCTAATATCTTCATATTGGCAAGACCAACTACAGAAAATGCCTCGTTAAATTCGAAGAAATCAATTTCTTCCAATTTTAAATTAGCTTTTGATAGAGCCTTCGGTAATGCTTTTGCTGGGGCTGTAGTAAACCATTCAGGTTCATGAGCTGCATCAGCATAGCTTTTTATAACTGCTAATGGTTTTAGGTTTAGCTCTTCGGCCTTTTCTCTACTCATTAAAACTAATGCCGCGGCACCGTCGTTAATGGTTGAGGCATTTGCAGCAGTAACTGTTCCCTCTTTTGAAAATGCAGGTCTTAAATTTGGAATCTTATCAATAAAGACATTACTGAATTCTTCATCTTTGGTAACCATTTTAGGTTCTCCACGTCTTTGTGGTACTGCCACAGGAATAATTTCGTTGTCAAATTTTCCATTTTCCCAAGCATCGGCAGATCTCTTGTAAGACTGAATAGCATAGGCATCTTGATCTTCTCTGCTAAATTCATATTCAGTAGCACATGCATCAGCACAAACACCCATGGCGTTTTCATCATATGCATCGACTAAACCATCTTTTTGCATTCCATCCACGAAAGTAGTAGGTCCAAACTTAGTACCTGTTCTCAGATGCACATAATGAGGTATTAAGCTCATATTTTCCATGCCGCCTGCAACAACAACATCTGCATCACCTAACGCAATTGCTTGCGCACCTTGCATTACCGCTTTCATACCTGAGGCACAAACTTTATTTATGGTTGTACAGGGTACGGTGTTTGGTATACCTGCAAATATAGCAGCTTGTCGCGCAGGTGCTTGACCTGTGCCAGCTTGCACTACATTACCCATTATAACTTCATCTACTAATGTAGATGAAAGATTGATTTTTTTTAATGCGCCTTCAATAGCAATTGCTCCTAATTTTGGAGCTGGAACTGTTGATAATCCGCCCATGAAACTTCCTATTGGAGTTCTTACGGCTGATACGATAACGACTTCTTTCATGTTTTTTGTTATTTGATTACACGAAATTACTAAATTCTGTAGCAACCCACGGGATATCGTTTCAATTACTAGTTATCAGTTTATAATTTTCTATTTTTGAAGAACCTAATACAATTTTCTTTTGGATAATCTTTACAAACAGCAATCGCTCATTTTCAAATATATACTCTATGTTGTGGCAGTTGCATTTATTGTGTTTTTCTTGCCAAAGGGTGGGAAATTTAAATATGAATTTCAGAAAGGGAAGCCTTGGCAATTTGAAAATCTATATGCCCCTTTTGATTTTTCTATTCAGAAAACTGATGCTGAAATAGCAAAAGAAAAACAAGTAATTGAAAGTAATCAATTACCATATTACAGATATGATCAGGCTGAGGTAGCTAAAGTTTCAGCAGAATTTGAGCAAAAGTTCGAAGATAAATGGGGAGGAACCGCACTTGGAGAAAATCAGAAAGCAAGATTAAAATATTTTTCAAAAGTAGTATTAGACTCCGTTTATGCTAAGGGAATTTTGCAAAACAATGGTAAGCAGGTTCAACGCAGTTTTATTTATTTAGTAAAGGATAATGAGGCAAGAAAAGTAAGGGTTTCAGATTTTTTTAGGGTAAATGAGATTAATAAATTGGCACGTAAAGTACTCGCTGATAATAACTTATCGGCATTTGAGAAAGATACGCAAGCATTGTTTTTCGATATTATAGCTCCTAATGTAAGTTTTGACAATAATCTCACTCAAAAAGCTAGAAATGAGGCGTTATCCAAATTATCATATACAAGAGGCACGGTTGATCAAGGGCGATTAATAATCGCTAAAGGTGAAGTTGTCGAAGCTGAAAATTTAAAGGTATTAGAGTCGTTAAAGTCTGAATATGAGTCTGAATTATGGACGGCTAGTAACTATTACTACATATTAATAGGTTACACCGTTCTTGTTGCTTTGGTACTTATTATGCTGTTCTTGTTTTTGAAAAAATACAGAAGAACGGTATATGATAACAATGTCAAAGTAACCTTTATCTTTTTCAATATTCTGTTGATGGTTTTTATAACCACCATGGTTATAAAATATAATGACCAATTAGTATTTGTGGTTCCGTTGTGTATTCTTCCATTAATTCTGAAAACGTTTTTTGATGCTAGACTGGGCTTATTCGTGCATGTACTGACTATTTTAATTTTGGGTTTTGTAGTGCCCAACAGTTTTGAATATATATTCTTGCAGATAATTACAGGTATAGTAACCATACTTACTGTATCTGAGCTGTATAAAAGAGCAAATCTTTTTGTGAGTGTAGGTCAGATAACACTTATTTATATTATTGGGTATTTAGCTTTTCATACGATACATGAAGGCGATTTAAGTGATATTGAGTGGTATACTTTAGGGCTTTTTCTTTTGAACGGAATGATTACTCTTTTTGTGCAGCCGCTAATCTATATTTATGAAAAACTCTTTGGTCTAGTGTCAGATGTGTCGCTATTGGAGTTGTCAGATACCAATTCTAAGCTTTTAAAAGAATTATCTAATAAGGCTCCGGGAACTTTTCATCATTCGTTACAAGTCGCCAATTTGGCTGAAGCAGCTGCTAATGAAATTGGGGCGAATGCCATGTTGGTTAGAGTAGGGGCTTTGTATCATGATATTGGTAAAATGAACGAACCGACTTATTTTACCGAAAATCAGGTCACCAATGTAAATCCGCATGACGAGCTGAGTCCTAAAGACAGTGCACGTATTATTATTGATCATGTAATTAAGGGGATTGAGATAGCGAGAAAGAATAATTTACCTGACCGCATTATAGATTTTATACGTTCGCATCATGGTACAACTTTGGTATTTTATTTTTACAAAAAGCAAAAAGAATTAGAAGAAGATGTAAATGAAGAAGATTTTAGATATCCAGGTCCGTTGCCATTTTCTAAAGAAACAGCAATTTTAATGATGGCAGATTCTGTAGAAGCGGCATCAAAAAGTTTAAAAAATCCAACTTTTTTAATTATCGATGAGTTTGTTGATAAGATAATATCGGGTCAAATGAAGGCAAATCAATTTTTGAATGCAGATATTACATTCAAAGAAATTGAAAAAATCAAGAAAATCTTCAAACAAAAGCTAATAAATATTTATCATTTGCGTGTGGAATATCCTGAGTAACAGGTAGGTAATTTTTTGTTGAAAAAAAACATCAAAAATAGTTGCGTAAAACGAGTTATACTTATACATTTGCATCCGCTATTTAGAGCAACAGTTCATTGAAGAATTACTGGAGAGGTGCCTGAGTGGCCGAAAGGAACGGTTTGCTAAATCGTCGTAGGTGGAAACACTTACCCAGGGTTCGAATCCCTGTCTCTCCGCAACAATGTGTTGAGAGACATATTTTTTGATAACCAATTCGGGGTGTAGCGTAGCCCGGTTATCGCGCCTCGTTTGGGACGAGGAGGTCGCAGGTTCGAATCCTGCCACCCCGACAAACCTAGTTTCAGGTTTATACAAAACACTGTTAATCGCATGATTTTCAGTGTTTTTCATTTTATATGATATCATTTGAATTCAAATAAAATCAAATAAAAGGTGTGCAATTCGGTGAACAGGTGTTCTAAAGAAATGTCGTAATTTTAAAGAGCTTTTAAGAACAATTTGACTTTTGTCTTTGCAAAACATTTGTTTAACTAAAGTCAATAAAAATGCAGACAAACAGCACATTTTCTATTATTTTCTTCACCAGAAAATCTCGCACTAACCCAAGTAAGTTATTAATTTACGCACGCATCACAGTTAATGGCAATCGCACAGAAATCAGCCTAAAAAGGTGTGTAAATGTTCAGGAATGGAATTCTTTCAAGAATAGGGGAAGAGGAAGCTCTTCAAAAATTCAAATTTTAAATAGATATTTAGACTATGTATATGGCAAACTACTAGATTGTCATAAACAATTGTTAGAAGAGTTTAAAATAGTATCAAGCCACTCTATTAAAGCACGTTACTTAGGCGAAGATGACCATCAGAAAACATTGAAAGAGTTAATAGCCTATCATAATACCAATATGGATTCTGTATTGAAACCAGGTACAATGAAAAATTACTATACCACCGAAAAGTATTTGAATAGGTTTTTATCAGAAAAATTAAAGACCAATGATATTTACCTCAAACAATTGAATTATCGTTTTATCACAGCTTTGTAGCTATGTAGGTATAACGCCAACCACACTTCCCATACTTGTTCCAACTATAATGTCTGGAACAATATGTAGAGAATCCAAAGCCTGCAGAACAGGAATATGTGCCACTCCCTTTGCCCCACCTCCACTTAAAACGAGTGCTATTTTAGGCTTCTTGTTTTGTGCGATTAAAATTGAGGTCACACCAAGATTTATTACTAATAAAATTAAAGTGATAATTTTTTTCATACACGCTTAATAACTTTGAATTGCGTGAGAATTAGCCTAGATTGTATTCAAAAGCATAAAAATGACTTTTTTTTCACATAGTTAAATTCCCTATCCTAACTTACCAAGATGTCCCAAAGACAATATAGAAGGCAAAATCTTTACCATTCCCCCATGCAAAGTCAGTTCCCATATTGACACCTAATTGTCTTGCTAATCTATAGCGAAATCCTGTTCCTATATTGTAAACCCAGTCTTCAGAACCAAAGGCGTTAAAATCCGAAAAAGCCTTACCTGTCCCACCAAAAGCGGTAAGCCACCATCTGTTGTATATATTGTAACTCCATTCTGTTTCTGTTACTAAAGTGGTGTCATTTTGATATCTCATGGAGGCTATTCCTCGCAAATCTATAAATGGGTAAGCGTAGAAAGGCGCATCACCAAACAAAAAACTACCCTGAAAACGATATTTGGAATGTAATTTATCCGTTAAGGGTAAATACCAGAAAAAATCAGTAGTCATAGTACTGAAATTATCATCTGAACCTAACCATGTAGCACTATAATTTAGACCTATTTCTGCCATAATTCCTTTTGTTGGGGTAAAAGTATTATTACGACTATCATAGGTAGCTATAGGCTTTATGGAGCTAATTATAGAGTTAGTGTTTAGTCTTTCTAAAATTAAATTTAGCAATGGTCTATTTGGTATCTCTTCAAACGAAACCGCCGAATTTAAATAGGTATAGGCACCTCCTACATATAATTTCGAGTTGCCAATTCTCACTTGGGCTTTTTGATAAAAAAGCCAGGAGTCTAAATTAATACCGATAGGGTTTTTGGCTAAAATTTCACTATTATTCCCGTAGTAATTGATTTTAAGATTTGGTTTTATAACTGCTGTTAAAGTGCGGACCCTATTTTCTCCAAAGGTATGTGCATGAAAGGCACCGGCCCCCCATGTTTTATTCTCCGTATATAGTCCAACCACTCCTGAAACATCGGGTGCCAC
This sequence comes from Maribacter sp. 1_MG-2023, assembly GCF_030547005.1. Lineage (GTDB taxonomy): Bacteria > Bacteroidota > Bacteroidia > Flavobacteriales > Flavobacteriaceae > Maribacter. The sequence continues at coordinate 120,363 of NZ_JAUOPN010000011.1, forward strand.
ATAGGTTTTATATTTTTTTTTGCGTTTATGAAAATACAGTACAGCTAAACCTGCACCATACCCCACAGCAGGTTCGGTAATAGGAATAATTATCGGTAGAACCCCATTATGCTCTAAAAGAAAAGAACTCACGTCAAAAGCTCCATCCACTGGGTCACGGAAGCTTATTTTTTTTTTGGTTGGTATGGTGTCCTGTTGCCCGCTAATTATATGAGAGCAGAACAACAAACAATTCCACATTAAAATTATACTAAGTTTCATACCTCAATTCTATTTATTGTTACAATTACCTTCCAAAAGATTCACCAATTCTAAAATAGACTCCCCAATCGTCTTTTCCAAGGGCGGCATCTAGTCCAATATTAATGCGCATTTTTTCTATAGCCATTTATCTTATTCCAAGACCTCCACCTGGTAAAAATGGAGCTCTGTTAAGATCCGAAAGTGTCTCAACAGCAGTAGCCATACCAAAAAATCCTACCATACCAAATTTATTTTTAAAACGATGGCGATATTCTGCTTGCAACGCATAGACTTGATTGTCTCGGTAACGCCCTTCTGTATAGCCTCTAATGTCATCCTGGCCTACTACATTCTGTCCTTGAAAAGGCACATCTCCTGTTGCTATTGCGGTATGAAATCTGGTGGCAATAATATCTCTAGATGATTTAATAGGAATAAAGTGATTATAAGTGAAATTATAAGATTCAAATTTGTCATCACTGCCAATCCAATCGCGATAAAAATTATTTCTAAAAGTTATATTATATCCGCTATAGGGATTTATTTGATTATCGCGCTTACCATAATTAAGAGTATATCCAGCAGAGTTCATACTTCTCTGGTTTGTTAATAAACTGGGTGGAATAAATTCAGGAAGGTCAAAAACGGTTTTAGAATTAGAATAAATACCTAATAACCCAAAATAGAGTTTCCCTATTATTTTGCGCTCTACTTTAAGCATAGCAAAATTAGCTTGGGTGTTGTAGCCAATAAAACCACCAGTTCCAAAAACTGGGATTTCTTGAAAGTATTGGTAATTGATATTGCCAGATCCTACTGCTGCAAGAATTCTCCAACGGTCTTTATTGATATATAAGCGCTGAAATAACGTCCCAAACCAGTTGCCATTAGTTGTATACATGGCAAAAATACCAGAAGAAGATACTGGCGATATGCTGTCTTTTTTACTTATTTTATAAAAAGCCTGTCCCATTGCTCCTAGACTAAATCCGGTAGCATTACTATAATTAACCACAGGAACACCCGCAAAATTTACTTTTTTCTGGGGTTTTGATTCTTCCTGGGCATTGCTGAAGGAACCAATCAAACCTAGAAAAAGCAGGACAAAAATATTATAAATGGAATGCAAGTGCTGTTTCAACATTTGATATCTTAAAATGTTTTAAAAAAATTAAATCTTTTATGTCGTATTGGTTTTATCAATGCTAACACCATAACTTAAATTTAAGGATTGTCTTGCGACTATAGCCCAAGCCTATATAGTTGTGAACTATACATCTGCTTAAAAATTTATAAAACCCCCAAATATTGCACTTCGTTTTTAATGTTCTACGGGTAGAAGCTAATTAAAAAAAAGAATGGTCGTAATTCCTATTACAGGCAGATATAGTTTGTTTTTATAATGTCAATCCACTAAGCCAATTTTTTCCTTTAAATCCAAAACGATAGCCTAGACCAAAAACTAATTGACTTCTACTTCCAAAACTGTAAATACTGGTTAACGTATAACGTTTGTTATATTGAAAATTAATACCAACATTCATACTCCAAGGCGATATAAATCTTTTATTAAACTTATAATAAAGATTCGTTGACTCTCCGCTAGAGAGATAATCGGAAAGCCCGCTGTATAGGGGATCCAAAACTTCTTGTTCCCTATCGGTCAGATCATCATACCAGCCATTTAATTGGCCAAGAGCCTTTTCCTTATCGGAAGAACTGATCAATTCTAATTTACCACTGCCCTCGCTATTAATGCCTAAATATTGTGCTCCTACTAGCAGTGCCAAGTTTCTTTCGGGTTTTCTAAAATGGAACAAATATCCTGTTCTAGCATTAAAAACAAGTGATCTGTTGGCCTGATCCAAGTTTTTCATTTTAGTCCATACCATGGTAAAATCGGTTGATACTATCATTGGACCAACGGCACCTGCCAAAACGGTCCCCCAACCATAGGCCTGACCAGTATTTCTTTTGGTGTTGAATTCCAATTCTAAAGGAAGGCCCAGTTTTACAGTAGTTTTTGCGTTTACGCTTCCTGCTATGCCATACACATTTAAAAAAGGTAATAACCAAAAATCGTAACGTGCCGTATAAGCGTTTACGTCTGAACTAATACTTCTAAAACGTGCAATACCATCAATGGGAATAAGCCCATCTTCTTCAAAACCAACAAAGGCATCACTTAATAGGAGATCTTGTTTAGAAAAGGCATAGTTAAATGAAATCCCGTTAGGATAAGGAATATCAAAGCCCAATTCTCTTATTTTTTTGCCCATGATGGGCAAATGCCATTCATAGGGTGTTCGCTTTAAACTATCTGTATAGGCTTCCATCCTATCAGAAATAGAGAGATTAGTCACCTGCCCGTAAAGCATCGTTGTGGACACTAGTAGAAATAGAGAACTGATTATAAATTTATGAATGTTTTTAGTCATGGCTCAATATTATTGATATTTCTTCAAAATTGTTCGCAATTAATACATTATCCCAAGAAGACTTATAAATCAAAAAGGAGATGATGGCTGATACCCGTTCTTCGGTAATTACATCCTCAAAGACACCAGCGTCAACTATGGCATTGATAAGATTTTGCGCTACTTCTTCAACATTAGTATCCTGAATAGATTGGAGTATGGGTAAAATAGCTTGCGCAATAGCTTCTTCAGTAACATTTTCTTTAATGATATCTAGATTAACAATTAGCTCTGCCAAATAACTAGCAACTACCTCTGCATTGTTAAGAATGATTTCTTCTAACAAAGGAGTAATTAGATTCTGAATTGCTTCCGGAGTGACATTATCAGAAATAAAATTATTTAACGCTATAGCAATACTTAATGCCGTAGCCTCGGGGTCTAAATTATCTAGAATTGGACTTAATAGATCTCTAATTTGCTCATAAAGCACTTGCGAAATATCACCTTCAAGACTTAAAAGCCATTGGGTGAGGGTAGTACCAGCTGTTTCAGGGTTTATAGTCTGTAAAAATTGAAGTGCTGCAATAAATGTGTTATTAAGATTCTGCGTGTTTAAAAATTGACTTATAATTAGATTGGCAACATCGTCTGCCGCTTGATCTGGACCGGTAATGGCTATAACAGGTTTAATTGCAATATAGGCCAACCTAATGGTATTTTGCATACTAACATAGTCTGGTTCTATATTGAGATCTGGAAATTCTGCATTAAGAGTATTTACCAAGTTTTCTATAGCATCTGTCGTCTGGGTTGCCAGTGCTCCCATTTGCAAAATAGACGTGTCATCTATGAGCTCTGTAAATGGCAAAATTAAGTTGGAAATACTCTCTTCATTGACAAATAAGTCTTCTATCACTGTGGTCAGGACACCTGCTATCTCAGCTATTTGTGCCTCATCTAATTCTGTAAATTGTGTCCACGCATTTACTAATATGGGTTGTATATTATCCTCATTAAATACGTCAAAAAACAAATCTACCACCAAGGTGGCTATTGCTTCGGAAACTTGGTCAGAATTTGTTGCAATTTGCTCAATGTACGGTAATATTAGATTGTTGATCTGCTCTTCAGAAAGTTGTTCATTTATACTATCTACAACGGCTGTTGCAATAGCTTCAGATACTGCCTGAATATCTATATTGGTGATCCCTTCGAGTTGATTCAGAATTAAAATAGTTAATTCTTGTTGCCAATCAACTTGCTCTAGTGCTTCTCTAATATCGGCAGCCAACAAAGCAGCTAGTTGATCAGGATCAATGTCATTTATAAACTCTAATTGCCCCGATATGGCATCCACAACAACATCGTTAATCAAATTTTGTAGCGCTTCATTGTTGAATAGTAGACCTGCAATTAGATCCCCAATTTTATTAGGTTTTTGGTTAGCAACTTGATCAAGAAGTTTCTCATTTATTTTTCTAATAACACTTTCAGCCGTTTCCGCAGTTGCAATTAAAGACAACTCTTTAGTATTATTATCATAAATATAATTATAATTCAAACTCTGTTCTGAGGAGATCCTAATTGTTCTTTCATTAAACACAAAGTAAGTGCCTATTTGTTCCTCTAATAAAAGATCAATTTGGCCATTTCTAGTTATAATAGTTCTATCGTCCTTAAATTCTACTTCGTATTCCCGCATGTCCGAAGCATCTAAGACCATATCATCTAGATCGTAAATACCTGCACCCAACATGGTATTCGTTGCATTGAAAAATAGGGGTGGAGGAATATCTTCATTCTTTACCTCGATTTTAAGTTGTTCAAGATTCCATGTGTTTGTCGTCAATATCTCGTTGGTGTCATCGACCGCTTTTATAACGCTATCTTCGGGTTTTTCGCAAGAAAACAATATCCCTAGCGCTATGAGTCCTAAACATATATTTGTATTTTTCATTCTTCTTTTAATACATTATTAAAACAAATATTTAATCATAAACTGTAATCGGTTTCCAATACCAGAGCTTGCATCTCCATTGACACGTTCTAGCCTCATATACTCAATGCCGACATTTACCTTTTTATAAGGTGACCAAATCAAATTGATATGCCCGGAGGAACCACTTTCTATTTTAGTCTCATCTCTAAATTGAGAGGAGTCTAGGGAATAATAATTTATATTGAAATTACTAACGAGTTTTGGTGAGATATTTAGTGCAATCCCTGTCCCTAGATTCCATGCTGGCATGGTTTCAAGTTTACCCTCGTTATTAAGTACGGCTGAGGATTGGGTACCTATAGTAGACACAATCTGACTACCCCACCCTTGGCCATAAGACGCCATCCATCTAAACCAATGTTTCTTGGACCCAAAATATTCACGCCCACTAAAGCTAAATCCCCAACCAACAGCTGTGGAATTTGAGATATCTCCCTCGCCATCCCAGCGCAGTTGAAACAAAGATGCCCCAAGAAATAAGCGACCACCTGATTTCGTTGATTTCGTTATTTTACCTGCTAAAAGTGGTAGAGCCTGACTCGCTTGCCCCTCAAAATCACGGCCATCAACACCTGGGAATTCTAACATTTCTAGAGCCAAACCATATTTAAATTTTTCTCCTAACTTATCTTCAAATCTAACTTGTGCTCGGCGCGTGCCGGTAAGTGCATCACCAGCTGCAAAATCTATTGTCATAGGTATCGCAAATAAATCGGATTGTGTGCCCCATGTCCTCCCTATTAATAGACGTCCTAAGACACCATAAAAATGTCGTAACCGCGGACTTTGATTAAAAGCGCCTCTGTCTAAATTATAAAAATCAACCTCAACAAATAGACGTAAAGGCATACCGGATTCTGTAAGACTTCTAAAATCAACATTAAATCGCGATTCCCGGGCATGCATGTTCATATAACCACTTTGATCTGGTCTGCCATCACCTTCAACAGGCACATTTTGAATCTCATATTGAAACCGGTCGTAGCCACCATCAAAGTCTTGTAGGTAATCTAACTTCACATACCCACCAAAAGCAATGCGCGACTTTGAACCAAACAGTGGCATAGATTGAGGGAAATCAGCATCTATCAAATCTTGGCCCATATAGTTCATCATATTATCTCTAAAGTCATCTATTCTGTCTTCAGCTATACTATCTTTAACCTTGGTGTCTTGAGCAATGACCAATTGTGAAATAATTAAAAATATACCTAAAATGTATTTCATGCCTTTTCTATTTTTTTGAGAGTCGAATATTTTAATGGTAAAATAATAATCTTCTATGTTGATATGTTTCATTCTAATATATTTATAAACTTTGTGTTGGACGAACGAAAGTGTAGCCTATTAATATTCCTGCAAGAATAGTCATAGCCACTACGAACATCTGAAAAAACTGCTGCATACCTACATTTATGTCGCCTTGCGCCATAGCAGCTATTCCGCGAAAGCCTATCGTACCACTTACCAACATCACAATAGCAGGAATAAGCACAATTGAGGTTGGTCGACCTGTTTTTCGGGCCCAGATGTTAGCAACTATCACAGCAATAATGGTTCCCAATAAATTACCAAGATTAGTATCCAAAAGTGTACTTCCTGCAAGGACTCCTAAATACGCCAAGCCGGAAACAAGTACAGCCCACGGTAAATCTCGACGAGATGTTTGAAATGCCAAACTTAAGCCGATAAGAAGTAACGGAAAAAGTAAAAGCAACCACAATGGGTTGACAGGTGTGGCAGGTTCTGTATTTACAATAGAAACTAATAGACTTGCAATTCCAACCCCTATGGCAGCGCCTGCAATTTGCTTAAAAAGTGTTATCAAGCCATTTATCAAATTTGACATGCCCGATAAGACGTGCTGTGCAACTAATTCCCCTGCACCAAGACTAATAGAATACCCTGGAAGGATAATCGCAACAGCAGATAGTATCACCAAAACAAGGTTAAGGTCGGGTACCCAATATTTAAGGAGGGTAGCTAAAAAACCAATAATCAATGCAGTGGTCAATGGCATCCACATCATAGCGGTACGACCTATACGTGCCGATAATAGTACCAAACCATAAACCAGAATACTAAATAAAGTAGCAACCAGAGTATCGGTCCAACCGGCCCCTAAAAGCGGTGCCAGGCCTAGCCCAGTTAAGGCGTAACCAAGCATACTCGCAAACTTTCCCCATGGTGGCGGAGCCTTATCGATGGCATCAATACGGGTATAAGCATCAGTCATAGACAGTTTCCCTGTTTCTATCTCCTTTAGCAAATCACCAAGCCTTGCCAACTTGTCCAAATCAATATTTGAAGGTGCTGTTGTAATAATCTCTAAGCGCTGCTGCGCATCAGGGGTTTCACGCAAGGCAAAGGTAATAGTCACTGGAGTTGCTTTAAATACGCCTTCATAACTCATTCTATTTGCAAGACTGGTTAAGAAAGACTCGAGTCGGTTAGACGTTGAACCATATTTATGTGCTGCTACACCAACCTTTAAAATAAGGTGCCACGCCTCGTCAAAGGGGACCTTTAACGAGGTAGCACACACATTAAAATCTTTTACTAGATTCTTCATCTCACTTATAACAACTTCCTTATTATTGAATTTCGATTAGTTCTAATCAATTATTTGCCAGCCAGCAATTTTGCTGCTGTACGCAAATAACCAGGAGAATGATCTGTACCAGATACCGATTCATCATTGGTTGCCAATCCGAAATAACACCCACAGAAATCACGAGCAGGATCTACATAAATACCTTGCCCCATATTACCGTGTTTGAACATGGCACCATCCTCGAATGAATGATCCCATTGAGCGGTATTCATATAAGGTACCTCACCAAACCAACGTGTGCCGTAAGCTTCTTCGGTAGATTTATGATAGGCCTCAGGATCACCAAGGGTTTGGGTACGTTTTATTACTTTATCTGAAATTACTTTTTCCTTCGCCACTTTATTCCAGCTTGGGGTATAAAGCAAAGCGTAACGCAACATATCTTCTGGTGTGGTGTTAATCATCCCTGCTGGAATGGGTGTTCCATCTGGCGCTAAACCTAGAACAAATGGGTTACGCGCACCCACTTTTGACCAAACGCGTTCTTTCCATAATGCTTCCCATGGCTTTTGTGTGATGTTTTGCGCAATCAGCACAAGTGCCATAGTAATGGCTGATGAATACCTAAAACGATCACCGGGCTTTTCACCTTCCAGTGGTTTAGCTTCTTTAAGTAATTGTTGCCAATCCCCTTTTGCATCAAATATCGCACTAAAAAAGTGCGAAATCACAGTTTCTGGATTCACCAAGTTTTCAAATGTTTCTTCCATGTCGAGACCGGCCGCCATGTTCATCGCATTCTTTACAGTGATATGATCCCATGCGCTCCCTTTTAAATCGGGTACATACGCAGATACCATTTTATCAAAATCAAGTTTTCCTTCTTCCCAGAGAAAGGTGAGCATTAAACTGGCGGTTGTTTTGGAAGCCGACATCCAAACGTGCAAGTCAGAAGGATTCATGCCTGGATAGGTTTCGAAAACCACTTTACCTTTGTGCGCCATCATCATGGCCTGCACTTGCTTTGGTCCTTTTAGGTACTCCTCAAGCGTTGGGTTGGCACTGCCATCAACGTTATTAAAACTTATGTCTAATAACTCTGGTTGCAGATCCCTTTCGAGAATACTAGTTACAGCTGGGGGCATCACTATGCGCGTTTTGAAAAACGATGCAATATTTAAGTTGTAATACACCGACTCATCATTCCCTGTTTGCCAGTTGGGAAAGTTGTAATTCTGTGTAGCTTTATTTACAAAATCGAGCGGCTGTGGTTGTTTCCATTTTGACATGCGCGACTCCAAGTTGAGCATATCGTTAATTCTTTCTTCTTTAGTCATTTTATTGTGACTTTAATATTAAAAATATTTTCTATAAATTTTATTCTCCAGCTAAATATTTGGCCGCACGTCTTAAGTAGCCCGGCATTTTGTCTTCACCGTAAGGTGGAATATATCCATTCGTTGAAAAGTAAACACCAACAAAATCACGGGCTGGATCTATGTATATCCCCTGGCCTATATTCCCGTGTTTCCATAAAGCGCCATCCTTAAACACAGCATCAAATTGGTAGGAGTTCATCCATGGTTCTTCTCCAAAATCCTCAATCTCTCCTTTGTATTTAGCTCCAGCAACAAAGGCATCTCGTTTACCAGCCGTTTGCAATCTTTTTAATACTTCTGCGCTAACCACAGGCGCTACTGCCGCTTTGTCCCAACTTGGGGTAAACAGCATTCCAAATCGCGCAAAATCTTCCAAGGTGGTGGATAACAGACCATGAGCTACCGAGGTGCCATCAGGTGTAAGGTGATGTTGCATGGGTAAACGGGCAGTCATTTTTCCCCAAACTCGATCTTCAAAAAGTTTTGCCCAGGTTTTATTCTCAATTCGCTCTGCGATTACCACAAATATTTGCGTAACGGCAGAAGAATACCGGAAACGTTCCCCCGGTTTTTCGTCATCCACTTTCTCAGCTTCTTTTAAAATAGCCAGCCAGTCATCAACTTGACCGGTTGCAGGATTTGGAGAGCCAAATTCAGCACTGAAAAATTTCACAATAATGGACTCTGGGTCAATAATGGCATCCATTGTTTCTTCCAATTGCAACGCGGTAGCCATGTTCGCGGCATCAATCATTTTAATGCCATCCCAATTTGAGCCTTTAAATTCTGGAAGGTAATGCACAACTTCTTTTTCCATGTCAATCTTACCTTCGGCTTCCAATTGAGCAATAACCAAACCAACAGTTGCTTTACCTGGTGACATCCAGGCATGTACATCGGTAGGATTCATGCCAGGGTAAGTTTCATAAACGATTTTGCCTTTGTGAATCATCATAATGCCTTGTATGCGATGATTGGGATGGACCGAATATTCATTCATAGACATTTCCCCTTCCTTTGGGGTAAATTTTACTTCATCTCCAAGTTTTTTGTTAATGGCTTTCTCTAACGGCACATAATTTTCATTGGGTTTAGATGTTGCCGTGTGCAATACTTCACTGAGGTGAAGATTATAGTACAAGGCATGGTCACCGCCTAATTGGTAGTGAAAATTCCCAAACTTGGCTTGTGCATCTTGTGCAAATTCCAAAGAGAACGGCTTTTTAGCTACGCTAACCGGTAGGGTTGTTGTTGCGCCAGGAACTTCTAAATATTTGGCTAACGGATTTTCTTGTGCTGAGACAGATACTAAAGTCATAAAAGCGAGCATCGATAAAACTAATTTTTTCATTTTTTAAATTTTAATTTATAATTCAATTTGATACAATTCTACCAAGGTAATGGAACAACTGGGGATATTGTAAAACGTATTTGATGTTGTGGACCAAAATTTTCTGGTGAGGCTACATAATACCAATACTGCAAACCTATTTTTACAGGTAACTTACCAAATTTCGTCACCTTATTAAAACCACCACCAATAGGTAGTGTTAATTTATTTCCTTTTGCCGCTTTGTGGTTATATGAATATGTTGGTTGGCCTGTGATTTGCCAGCCGTTTGTTAAATTAACAGTATAAAAATATTGCCCGGAAGTAATACTTGCAGATTCGCCTCCTTCTGAAGCAAGAAATACATCGTTACCCAATATAGAAACAGTACCAGCAGTAGCGGCGTCAATATTATTCACACTCCATCCGTGAGTTACCAATAGTCCAAGTACACCCCATTTAGTGATTTGTGCAACGGCAATTTCAGGACCTAGTAAGGTATAAGGCGATCGTAAGGCCTCATTACTTGCCGTACGAAAACTACCAAATACACCAATTACTCCAATTGTTTTTGATGGAAATGTTTTTCCGATAGCTACATCGGCGCTGATATTCCCTAGACCGAATCCCTGATTCTCAAACCCATTTGCCCCAAATGTTGGTTGCGTAAAAGTAAGGGGGATATTGGGCCTTACAAAAAGATTCGTTGTCTTATTTAATGGTACCGGAAGGACAGGTTGAAAACTTAGGGCAAAGCTATTTTGGCTTCCCGCATCAGGCAAATCTCCCTGATAATTTATATAATCGAAATTGAAGTTCATACTACCTAAAGTGGTGTTGGGATTTGCCAGTTCTTTCGCAATATCTGCTGCAGAGGTTTCTTTTTCGCCTTCATCCTGTGCTGATAAAACGTTTACGCTAAAGACTAATACTCCGGTTAGCAACGTGTACTTAATTGTTCTGAATATTTTCATTTGTTTAATTTTTAGTGTTATTCTTATTCTATAGTTCTTCGTATAGGCTGACCCGGAGCAGCCTCTGTAACCAATTCACCTTTTTTGACTACGGCTACGCCGTTTACCAACACATGATTCACGCCAACGGCGGGTTGGTTAGGTTTTTCATACGTCCCAACATCGGCTACAGTTTCGGGATCAAACACAGTAATATCGGCGTCCATACCTACCTGCAATCTGCCTTTCTTTTTCATTTGAGGCACAAAATCTTCAATGGTTTCGGCAGGCATTAAAGCCATTTTACGAATGGCTTCGTTTAGTGTCATTACTTTCCGTTCACGTACATACGACCGTAGTATTTTAGCAAATGTTCCATTGGATCTTGGGTGGCTGAAAGTACCTTCTGGTAAGGGCCAAGCATCGCCATCGTAATTTTCAATATGGCCCTGATCATCAAAATACATCCAGAACATCTCATCGGATTCAATCAATATATTGGGATGCATCACCGACTTATCGAGCAGTGCTAGATCTTCAGGATTACTTTCATCTAAAAAGTGCCAAACAATAAAAGTTCCCGGCTTATTTTTTTGGTAATCGTTCAGTTGATCTTCAGTCATCCGTTCTGTGCCCAACTGAAAATTATTTGCTGTACTCCCCATACGCTCACGCCAGCCTTCTCCAGAAAACATAGCAGCACCAACTACCGTACTTGCAGCTCCCCAGGGATATGCCCCTACTGTGATATTGATATCTTGTGCTAAAGCATCATCTACCAAGGGAATAATAGATTCAATATCCTTTAAAGACGTACTATTTATATGACATAAATGCATATGAGCACCTGTTAAGGCTGCGTTTGAAATAAGTTCCTTAACCGCTTCATAAGAACTTTTAGGTTCCATGTTACTTGCATAACGCACATGTGTATAAGAGGCTACATCATATTTGGCTGCCATTTTAGCTAACTTATAGTATTCTTTTTGTCCGTAACCAGGTGCATAACCCGCATTAATACCTATTCCTAAAGCGCCTTCATTTAATCCTTCTTCTACATACCCTAAGATTTTCTCTTCTTGTGCGGGCGTAGCGATATTCATCTTCCAGTCCAAATCTTTTTGCGCATTTTGAAAATAAGCGACCGTGGCTTCAGGTTCAGTATCGGAAAACGTGGCTATTCTTGCATAGGTCCAACCAGATGAAGTACCATAGTTTAGAGGTAACTTTTTAGCTGCTTGACCTTCGTACCATGGGCCAACTGGCAAAACTCCTGACTCTAACTCCAGCATGGTAGTCACACCTTGCATGGCCTGCATACGGTAATCACCGATGTTTTGACCATGTGCATGAATGTCTATAAATCCAGGAGACACTACTTGATTAGTGGCATCAATGGTTTCTTTACCGCTAATGTCATCTGCAGTAATAATGGCTATTTCACCATCTTTAATGCCCACATTTTGTACGGCGTCAAAATTGGTTTCCGGATCTATGACACGTCCATTGAGAATAACCATATCAAATTCTTGACTAGGATCAGCTCCTTTTTTTTCTGTAGTTTGCTGGCAGCTACTTAAAGAAAGTGCGGCAATACATAATGTTAGAATTATATTTTTCATTTGTTTAAAGCGATTAATTATTTGTTTTTAATTGAATTGATATTATTTAATCATTTTTTAATATTTTTCCTGCTCCAGAATCATCATCTAAATGAATTTCTAAAAGCTCTGGATTAATTCCAATGGTGTGCTTATTCAACCATTTTTCTGTAACAATGGGTTCGAACCTCCCTTTAGGCTCAATAGGAAAACGCACCTCCTTACCTGGCTTCACAGGAAGCACCTTACTTTCTTTGACAACAATGACTCCATTGACCAAAACATAAGGTATTCCCGTAGTAGGTATACCATGTTCTCCAACTTTAAAGCCAGAATTATCGGTTATAGTTTTAGGGTCAAAAATGGTAATATCAGCAATCTTTCCTATTTGAAGTCTTCCACGTTCTTGCATAGCTTCTAGTCCTGTGTCACCCAAGTGTTTTGCCACCCAATAACTCGCTTGGGAAATCGTAAACATTAAAGGCACCCCTTGTTCTCTTGCCAAACGGAAAGTCTTTCCACGCGTTCCCGATGTCCTGGGGTGGCCACGGTATTCGTTCCAGTCGGCATCCCAAGACAACAACTGACCATCATCACCTATGCCAGCCATGGCATCACTGGCTAAAGTCATGTGAGGCATTGTTAACCAGTTGGGCATCCATTTATCTCGGTAAGGAAAAAATACAACTACGGCACGACCGGCATTGTTTTTTACCAAATCAGCATACGTTTTATCGGTTAAGTAAGCATCATCTACCGGATCATAAAGCGTTTCTTCATATTTGTAACCATATTTGTCTTTCCATACTTCCGGACGCAGAAAAGCTGCGCTTACAGGTGTTGATCCTGCCGCATAGGGATAGTATTCAGACCACATGTTAAGCCCTCTCTCTCGGGCAAGCTGTAATTTTTCCTCAATCTCCCACCAACCATAATCATTGTTATGTGCCATCAAAAGTGGCGCACCTAGCAACATAGCGTTTGTAAATATCTCGTCAAAAGCAATGGGGGCTTCAGTAGGTGTATCTTGGTTGAGGTGATACCTTGTGTGCACTGATGTGAGACGGTTGTAGTTTGCGGCTACTTTTTGCGCTGAAAACAATTCGTAACTCGTATTACCGTTGGCCATATATGCAACTCCGGCACCAACACCAATGGCGCCTTGCCGCATATCCTCATCCATGATTTCCATAATCTGGTTCATTTGATCTATTGAAGACTTTGTTACCGACCAGCCAGGAACACCGTCTTCTGCAGCTTTAGCGATAACTGGGCCAGCAACAGAAAAATCTAGTGGATCTGATAAATTAAGTTCAGGATCGTGGACCTTCATACGTACTATATTTAAGCCTGTTGTTGTGCCATAGTTCACTTGCCAGCCTGTTTCTGCTTTTTTATCATACCATGCTTTTACATTAAAGGCACCGAGTTCAAGATCCATTCCAGTGGTAACTCCATCACGGAGTGCCATTTTGGTTGCAAAAATGTCTACAGCGTGGTAGTGCGTGTCTATAAAGCCAGGAGATACAACATGCCCAGAGGCGTCGATTGTTTCCTTACCTTTTATTTTTTGCTTAGTTATAATGGCTATTTTATCATTTTTGATTCCGACATTGGCGATGTCGTCAAACATGGTTTCAGGATCCATGACACGGCCGTTTAAAATAACAATGTCAAATTCCTGATTATAATTCGTCGATTTGTCAATCTTTTCCTGGGCACATACACTGATGAGACTAGATGTGAAAAGTAGTAGCGTAAGTAATTTTTTCATGTTTTTTGAAGTTTAATCATTATTGATTCGTGATATGTTTTTTGTCTTGCCTGTGTTCATTATTTATCTTTAATTTTCATATTCCACAGACACCTTACCCAAATCGCCAAAATCAGCAGTTACTTTGACGCTTGGGCTTTTGGGCAATGGTCCTATTGCAGCACCTGTGGTTATCCAGTCTCCAGCTTTGACGTGATGACCACGATTGATCAAGTGATTGACTAACCAGGTAAGCGAGTTGAGTGGTGTCCCCAAAACATTTGCTCCTGTCTTTCGATTAATTTCTCGGTTGTCAAATAGTGCTACGACTTCACAGTCAGCTAAGTTGAGTTTTTCCCATTCTGGCACCGCTTTACCATAGACAAAACTGTAATTGTTGCAATGGTCGGCTATGATATCTTGTACTCCTTGCCCTTTAGGAAAATCGTTATAACGTGCACCTATAATTTCGATGGCGGGGTGTAATGTAGCAACGGCATTTTTAACCTCCTCTGGGGTGTAATCCTCCCCTTTGTCGTATAAGTCTTTTCCCATGGTAAAGGCAAACTCAAATTCAAATCCGAATAACGAAGGCAAACCATCCTGTATTATTTTAGGACTAGAGCTAATCCATTTTTCGAATAAAGGGCCTGAAATCGGTTCGTTGACACCTGCTTTTAGCATCAATTCATCATTGGTAATAGCAACTTTCCAACCGCACTGTTGAAGGCCAATTTCCGCAATGATTGTATCCTGTATTTGGTATCCTTCTTCAATACTTATTGGACGTAGTTCAACGGGTAGGGTTATCAACTTATTTTCAAAGCGCGCCTTTATCAATAAATCGGCTGCTTTTTTTATGCTGTCTTGAGTTTTCATTGATTATATTTTCTGACATGACGCCTATTAAAGTGTGAGGGAAATTCATGGCCTGGAATATAATATTCATAGCTTCTCAAATTTCATGAAAAACCACTACTAAAGCAATACCACTAAAGTTGTATTTTTAATAAAATTTTAAGAAAAACCAGAATGTAATAACTTTCAATTCTAGCACTTTAGAACTTAGGGCTTAGGACTCTGGGCTTGGGGCTTTGGGCCTGGGGCTTGGGACTTTAATAAGTTGAACTTATTAGCTTTAATCACCGCCCCAATTCTGTTTTTAACCTTGAGCTTTTTGTAAACACTTGAGAGGTGTTTTTTAACGGTTTCTACAGAAATAAAAAGTGTAATAGCGATGTCGTTATTTTTAAATCCTTTTGCGACGAGCTCTAAAATTTGTAATTCGCGTTTAGAGATAAGGATTTCTATTTTATGTACTATAGATTCTACTATAATATCTTGAGTACTTTCAGTACTATGAAAATTTTGTGGATAAACGCTTGAGTCCTTACTAGCGGTTTTATTTTGTTCTGAAATTTCAAATAAGGACAAAACGCGTCGCAAATATGACGATGAAACAGCCTTTTGAGCCATATTTACTAAAACTTCATGTACATGATAAGAAAATTCTTTATATACCAAGAGATCTCCTGTTTCTTCTGAAATACTTAGGGCTTCACTCATATAGTTTGTAGCATCGTTAGTCTTACCTTGCATATGAGAAGCAATAGCGTTTAGTATATTCAACTGTAATAAAAGATTTGAATGTTGCTGGGCTCTACCAAATTTCCATAAACTTTTAGAAGCCTTATAAAACGTTTCTAAATCATTAGTTTTATTGGTATATAACAATACCTTTAATTCGGTAATTTGTGTTAAATTGTAATACAGAAAAGGTGCATACAGGTGAAAACTGCTTTTCTTATAAAGTTGAAGTGCTTGCTCATAGTTACCCTCGCGCAAAGCTACTTCTGTTAGCATAACATTTCTAAATTGAGAGATGTTATCAGCATTTAAATCTTTACTAAATTCATCTAGTTGTTGAATGGCCTCTTTAAGACCTTTATAGTTTTGATGTAGGCTACAATAAATTTTGATGCCTAGGATATTGGCATACCAGTAGGGACGCATTGCATACCTATATTCATGAGCTTTCTTAAAATATTCTTCACACTTTAAACAATTCGCTGTCCTATAATTATACTCTAACTGGAAATAAAGTCCCATTCCCAAAGTTTCATAATGACCGTACCTTTCACTTATATCTATAATCTGAGAAACAAAGGGTATGCAATTTTTTAATTCACTATATAGCCTATATATTGCAACTTTGCAAAAAAGAATACGGACAATGCTATGAGTTTCTGACTTATGCAAAAAGTCTAATCTACTATTTAAAAAATTTAATGCTTCATCTTTTTTATTTAAAGCATTCAAGGCAAAGGCTTTGTATGCATAAGAAAACGTTTTAACTGATTTGGCATTATCCGACAATAAGGCTAGTGCTTGATTTACAGACCCTAAACTCTCCACGTATTTACCTGAATGGTATAATATAACGGCATTCCACAACTTGCATTCACCCAACTGCTGATTGTTTAATTTCTCCTTTTTTATTGCCTCATCACATTGTTTTTTAATCTCTGGCAAAAGTTTTATTTTTCCTTGATTTTCTCTAATATGCGCATTTATTAAGAGTAGCTCTATATTACTTTTACGATCAGCTACAGGAAATAGGTTGTAAATTTCAGCTAATCTGTTATGTTGGTCTGTATTTAATAACTGATACCGAAAGCTCTGAAGGTGATATATAGCCATTTCTTTGTTACCTGAGGCAATCATTTTGCTCATACCTTCCTCATAGAGCTTATTGGCGATTAACCATTTTCCACCTGATATGAGACAATCAGAACGTAAATCTTCAAATAAATGGTTGCTAAAATACACTTCAAGAGCCTCCTGAAATTGATGATGAAATCGAAACCATTTATTAACAGTATCCAAACTAATAATAAAATTATTCTTGTTTTTAAGCGTTTGCGAAATTACAGTTGATGACAATCCTGATTCGAGATCATCCAAAACAGTAGAAATAAGATTTTTACAGAACTGGCTAAATAAGGAGCATACAAACAATACTTTTTGATTATCCTTAGATTGACGGTCGATAACTTCTTCGATAAAATAAGTGTTGAATTGTTGTTGGTTTAAAATCTGAAGCTTTTTTGCTAAAGGAGTTTTTAAGTCTTTATAAGAAATTAAAAGTTGATTAACGCCTAAGAACCATCCTTCTGTACTACGATTTATAGCGTCTATTTGATTTGCGTTTAAAGATAAACTAAACGATGATTTAGCATAAGTTTTAAGTTCAGAAGGCGTTATGTTTAAATCACTTACACCAACTTCATTGATTAACTGGTTTATGCTATATTTTTCAATATTAATGGTTGGATTCTGCCTGGTAAGTATAAAAAGATGAATATTCACAGGCGGAAATCTAAAATATATCTCAAATAGCTTAAGTGTTTGTTGGTTTTTTAATGTATGAAAATCATCTAGAACAACATAAATTTTTTCTTTTATAAGATTGATTTCAGACAAAAAGGTATTGAAAAGTAATGCTTCCTTTATGGGTGATTGCGAAGCCAGTAATTTTGAAGTGAGCTGGAAGGGATTTATTTCATTTTTAATAAATCCGTATGTAATATAACTAATTAATACCTTCAGATCATTCATTTCAGTATCACAGCTAATCCAAATCGCCTTTTTGTTTTCGACCCAATGGCTTACCAGAGTACTTTTTCCATAACCTGCACCTGCACAAATGATTGTTGCAATTCTATTGCTGTTTTTTTCTAAAAGTCCTTCTAGGCGATTCCTTTTAAAGTACTCCTGAAAACAGGTCGGAGGATTTAGTTTTGTTGTAAGAATCTGATTATGTATCATAACATCAAAATTTATGAAAATTATGGAATGGATAATTTAGAAATTAGATTTGAATATTTTAAAATAAATTTTCGTGAGTCACTTTGGTGATTTGACTCATTATTACATTAAATCTAATCGACATTCTACGTTTTAGTCAACATGATTTGGGTTTGCTTCATTTACTTGTTTAAGTGATGTATTTGGGCATTTCCCAAGTTGCCACATTAGAAGACCTCCAGTTAAAAACATCCATATCGTATAAGCTACCGTTGGAATTGCCATTTCTATATTATTTAATATTGAAGTAGCAATTACAAACGCCAAAGCTCCGTTTTGAATACCACTCTCGATAGTTATTGAAATGGTATTCTCAATATTTAATTTAAGAAGTTTACTAACTAAATAACTTACGCCCATTGTAATAATATTTAATATCAGTGTAACAAAGCCAACTTCCATTAAAGCGTTACCAATCAAACTTAAATTGGAGATGATTACCGCTATGAAGACTAAAACAAAAATAAATGTTGAAGCGAAATGCATTGGTTTTTTCATTCGCTTTGCAAAATGGGGTTTTAATCTAAGAATAAGCATTCCTGTTGAAATAGGAATAACAACAATTATCATGATTTGAACAATCGTATCTAATATGGGCAAGTTAATTATAAGGTCAGTTCCCTTACCAAAATATTCTAATGCAAAAGACAAAATAAAAGGTATTGTGATTATGCTTAAAACACTAGCAATAGCTGTTAATGTAACTGATAAGGCAATATTTCCTTTACATACCTGGGTTATTAGATTACTAACCACCCCACCAGGACAAGACGCTAAGATTATTAATCCAACTGCCGTAGTTGGGTTTAAATCGAAGCTCATAGCTAGTGAAAAACCAATAATGGGTAACAAAATAAATTGATTTGTAAGGCCAATCAAAATGGCTTTAGGGTATTTCACTATTCTAGTAAAATCACTAGGCATTAATCCCATCCCCATTCCGAGCATTATTATCGCGAGAGATATTGGTAAAAATACTTTGCTAATAAGTTCGGTAACTGTCATAAGTGGATGTATTTGTTGGTATCTCTAACGATAAAATACAGTTCACAAATTTAGTTGAAAGCGTGCATATTATTGGATAGGATAAGTGCTTATTTTTTTTATCAATATTTCACTTTGCTAGTCGGTTAATTTTAGTTCTTGAATAGAGTTTACAGTTCCTAAATGATGCACAACGTATTCCTTTAGTTTACAATAAATATCTTTATGTAGAAAAAGAAGAGAACTCTAACGTGTTTTAGATTAGCGATCCCTTACACGAACGAGTCCTCTCTATCTATATAGTTGCCAAGAACCATTTGGAATACCAGGAGCATTGACTCCCGATAAAGGAAGCAGTTTTTATTTCAATTCTCTGAGCAAGATGTTGGCTCCGAGAATGCACAATTCATCAGGTGTTAAAGTTCTGGAATCGGTGTTTAGTTTTCTTTCCAGACAAAACATGAACTTAGCTTTACATTCCTAAACAAATTAACTACTCATTTCATCCAAGAAACTTTGTGGTGGAACAAAATACAGAGTTCCTGTTTTTGCAGTTACAAAATCCAATAATTTATCGTGATGCCCTTTTTCTCCTGGCTCTATCATTTGTTTTAGTGATGTTTCCATTACGTTTGCAGTCTTCGCAAAACCAATAAACATAGTTCCATGCTCCATTGCATTGCCAAAAGGTCTATTTTGCCTCAACATTTTAATTTCTCCACCATCAATCTCTACTTTGGATTTTACGTTGTGAGCATAAGGTTTCTTTTTGTCGTCTGCAATTTCGATGTCATCCATTTTTGTTCTTTCTATCACCCCTTCCTGATATTCGGTTGTTAATGAATCCCATTTTTCTTGTTTGTCAATATATTGTTGGACAATAAGGTAACTCCCCCCAATATAAGGCTCGGAGTCTATAATTACGGCCTTAGCTCGCTCAATATTTTTTGGATTTTCTGTTCCATCTACAAAGTCAATTAAATCTCTGTCGTCCAAATATTTATAACCTTGAATGTCTTGAATACCATTAGCTATTGGTTTAAACATAGAAAGAATATATTTCGATGCTTGGTAGTTTAAATCCATTCTCATAGATTTTACCATTACAAATATATCTCCTGGAGTGGAAGGAAAGTGCCTATCTGCTGACCTAAGTTCAATAAATGGGTGTAATTCATTTGGCATTGGCTCATTAGGAAATAAAGCTAAGTCCATCCTTTGTATGAAAACCCAATGGTTATCGTCATTATAGAAGTGGTGTCTTTTTGACCAATAGATTTCGATATTTTCGAAAATTCATCTATTATGGCGGCAACTGTTTCTGCTTCAAATTTATCCTTTTTTAATTCTAAGGTCAAGTATTCGACAAATGGAGTTGGATCTGAAAGTAATCCTTCTTGAGTTTTGTTTACTAAATTCATTGTCTTTATTTAAATTACTTACAACAAAGATATATAGTTAATATTAACTATATATCTTTTATCTGTGAACATTGATGCTCAAACCTTTATACATCTATAACACTCCATATAGCTATTTTCAAAATAAATAAAGTGATTAAAAACCCCGTATTACCCCACAGCACTGCACATTACTGTACTATAAGCTAGAACAAGTGGGACCACTTCATTTAATAGTTTTAGACTAACCAGTAATTAAAATATTAAATTTCCGATTGGAAATAATTATATCATTATTAATTTAGGAGTACAAATTCAAACTGTTATATTTGCATCTTAAAGAGACATAAGCAAGTAAAAAAAACAGTGACTTAGTTAATTTCAATAAAATTTATACCTTATTTGTATCATATTCGTTTGAAATGACTATATAAATTGATATTGTTTTATATTAATATTTTGACAATAGACCAGGCTAAGTGGTAAAGTAATTTTTTGAGTTTAGTGTATATTTTTTAACTTAGTCCAGTATGGTAAAAAAAATGAAATTTTATTTATACCTTTTTAGTAGAAATTGTATATTTGCCCACCATATAGACAAATATAATTTGTTTTTAAATAATTCTTTTTGACTTTAGTGTACAATTAGGTGAATACATACGTTTAAAAGTGTTTTAAAAACTTGAAATACAAGGTGTTATAGAATGTTATTTCGTTCTGCCACCCCGACAAAACCCTGCAAATCTTTTGATTTGCAGGGTTTTTAATTTTACTGTATGTTTTAAATATTATAATAAGCATATTTCTTTCATGTAATTCGGTCAATAAATCTAATAACTGACTAAAGAGTATAAAGTTGAATAAGTGCCCGTTTGTAGTAAATTTTGTGTGACCCAAAAAAATACTTCCTCTTGCGTAGAAAATACCTATTTAGCATGATTTTACTAGCAAAGACATAGAATAGATTGTTGGAAAATGGTTTGAACCTGAATTGTAATATTAAGCTACTGAGTTCAGTTTAGGCATTTTTATGAATAATGGAAATACAGACTTTTCGTTCATACCTTTTGATAATATGGTTTTTCAATTTTAAATCAATAGTATACTCATATATTGTTTTGAAGGTGATGGTTCAAAAGATTTTATATTGACAGGAAATCACCGTCAATCTGAAGTAGAAACGACTAGTACCGATGCAGGTGTCGTAACTATGCTCGAAGAAAATGGGAAAGGTTACTTTGAATACCTTTTTTATTTTGAATCTGTTTTTTTTATTTTTCTGGAGACGTTCGAAACATGAAAATCGTAAATAATGAAAAGGTTAAATTAATTTTGGCTGCAAATAATAATGGTAAATATGATTTTTTAGAATCAGAAATTTAGATAATTACTTGTTGAATGCTAATTAAAATATTTTCAATAAATTTTAGTTTTTGTCATCGGTCTATTTAAGCGTAATCTTCAAATTTGAGGTTAACCGCTAAAAGTCAAGCCATAAATTGTTTTAATAGAAGTAGTAAATAGTAAGGTAACTGTTTTAAATGAGGGGGTTATAATATATAGAAATCTTCTTTTATTGCTGTATCAGTCTGATCTTCGGGTTCATTTATTAATTCTTTGATGTTTGATTCAATTGCTCTGCAAATTGTAGTCATTGCAGTGTCGTTCGGTCGGTTTTCAAAAGGATCCTGCAGTAAGAATGCTGTTTTTTCTAACATTACAAAAGGCATAGTTAGAACAATTAGCAAAGGAAACTCATAATAATAATCAAGTTCGCTCAAGGCTATGGCTAAAATAATTATGTAAGAATAGATGAATAGTTTAAGAAACAATCTATATAGTATTGGAAAAATGGTATTCTTTATCCGTTCGGCTTGCCCCATTGAATCCACCAATTTTTCCAAGGTGTTGAATAATGTAATTTGCTGATAAGAATTGATTAGACCTTTGTGGTAAAGCGATTTAATGTCTTTGCCAATCAGGTCGATTAAGACCAAAGGTCTGTGTTTTCCTTTGTTTACTGTTCTTTTGTCATCTTGGCTTAAAAAAGCTTCTAGTACTTTAATATTATATGTATGGCGGAGGTGCTGTTCTAGTGCATAACACCAACTAATCTGCCTCATGGAAATCAAGGCAATTAATTTGTGGTCTTCTTGACTGCAAAAATTTTTAAGCTGCACCACTAAATTTCTTGAATCGTTTACGATAGCTCCCCATATTTTTCTGGCTTCCCACCAGCGATCATATGACTGGCTCAATTTGAACGACAGAACTAATGATATTGCGGTACCTAATACTGCTGGTATGCTAAAAGGAATATCAAAAGTAAAGTGATATACTTCTGTATAAGTTGTTAAAATTAAAGACAAGGGTATAATTCTTAGTAAATCTCCTTTTGCGATACCCAATATGTATTTTATTGGAATTCTTGTTTCTATTATCATACTATTTTTCTATCGAATAATCTTTGAACATAAATAAGAATCTCTATGGTATCTTATTCAATTGTTATTTGCTGATTAGTTATAAATTATTAGTCAAAATGTAGGTGGTAATTTCTCTTTTAAGCAACCTAGCTATTAAATAATGTTTGTATAAATTAAAATACTACTTCTAAGTAATCTTATTAACTTTTCCAATTTTTAAATTTAAAAAGAACAATTCTAAAATTAGGTGATAGCAAAACTTATTAACGCTATGGTGGTTTATTTTTTTTTATTTCGAACAACCAAGACCTTTTTAATTCTAGGTAGTAAGTTTTAATTTATTTGGTATCAAAGTATTTATCTAGTTCATTTTTAAAACTAACTTAAGCTTGTATTAGTTATATTATCATTAAGGGACATATTAGTGAAAACTATATTACCTGCCTCTATTTAAAAAGTTTTTTGAAAACAATCTAAATATGGCAAAAAACTATAAAAAATATCGATTCATTATTTTTGTAAAGATTTTAGTAAAAAAAAATTCAATAATAGATCATTTGGGCACTAGCTTTTTTTTTATGTAAGTTGTCAAAACATACTTAAAAATAACTTTTTGTATAATTACGGTTTTAATTATGGGCCAATCCAATAGTATTTCGTCATTAGATACTTATAGGTTCAATTAAATCTCTATTTTTATAATAGTCTGGCGCTATTTCGCTTTAAGGCTATATTATACGGCTATGTTTTACTTCTGTTTAGTAAAATCGTCATTTGGTTGAATACTTGTATTATTCCAAATCTTGATGCTCAAAATTAATTCTAATTAAACTAACAAGATGAAAAACTTTCTATATCCAACTTTGCATTGGTTTGTTCGAGCTATTATTTTTATTTTCATTTTAACCAGTAATTCTCTTTACAGTCAATATGATAAATTAGCTTCAGATGTAAAGGTGTTGTACGAAGGTCAGATTGATGATGGACCTTATATAGAAATTTTAAAAAAGAATCTAAATGTAGCGGTAATTAAAGACGGAGAAGTTATTACAAAAGAAATACCAAAAACTGCTATTAATATTAAGTTTAAGCCAGAAGCATCAATATATAAAGGTGTTTCAAAAATTGCTGCTTTTAGTGACCTTCATGGACAATATGATTTGAGTTTAAAGCTTTTGGAGAAAAATAAAATAATCGACAAAAAAGGCGATTGGAATTTTGGTGACGGACATTTGGTAATCGTGGGTGATATTTTTGATAGGGGCGATAAAGTTACCGATATACTTTGGTTTTTATTTAAGCTAGAAAAGCAAGCTT
Source organism: Maribacter sp. 1_MG-2023 (assembly GCF_030547005.1). GTDB lineage: Bacteria > Bacteroidota > Bacteroidia > Flavobacteriales > Flavobacteriaceae > Maribacter. The sequence goes on from NZ_JAUOPN010000011.1 coordinate 144,589, forward strand.
TTCAACAAAATGGTAAGGTGCATTATCTATTGGGAAATCATGAATATATGATTTTTCAAAAAGACCTGCGCCATATCAATAAGAAATATAAAAAGACTTCTAAACTTCTTAACACAACTTACACTGATTTATTTGGTAAGAATACTGTTTTAGGAAGGTGGCTCCGTTCAAAATCAACCATTGTAAAAATTAATGATGTTTTATATGTTCATGGTGGAATTTCCCCTGAATTTGTAAATGAGGCTCAAAACTTGGGCAGTTTAAATTCAAAAATGAGAAAATCAATTGATATAGATATTGATTCTAAAAAATTTCAAAATAAATATGAAAAATATTTTTTAGATAATAGTCCAGTTTGGTACCGGGGATACTTTAAGGATAGTTTAACCGAGGGTGATATTGATGAATTGCTTTTAGGTTTGAACGTAAATAAAATAGTAGTCGGTCATACATCTCAAAATAGTGTAAAATCATTGTTCAGTAATAAGATTTTTGTAGTTGATTCGAGTATAAAAAATGGTAAAAAAGGGCAGTTGCTTTTCATTGAAAATGGGGTTTTTTCAAAAGGAACCCTTAATGGAAATCGAAAACAGTTTAATTAGTAGGGTTTTAGTTTTGCCTTGTATTTTTAACGGTATTGAAAATACCTGAAAGAGTATATTTTAAAAATCAAATCACATTTTTCACGATAAGTATGAACAATAAGAGACAAATATTTTCTATTAAATTGAGAGCCATATACATGACTAGTTTTAAATATTCAATACAGAATATTCAATTATTCGGAGTTTTAGCCACACTATTACTTTCGTCTTCTATTGTTATTGGTCAAGTTCAGTCAAATAAAGAAACTGTTGTAGTTCCAGAACCACTTATGTTCGATTTAGTGAGAGGTTTAGGAGCTAAAAAAGGGGAGTTGGAAATTAATACCTTAGCAGATTTTCCTTTGAATAATAGTTCTGAAAGAGGGGTAGAGTGGGCGCCTGAAATAGAGTATGCGCTCTTCAATAACTTTGCTATTGAATTTGAACTGCCTTTAAATAATTTTGAATTGGAAGCTTATAAAATGGCAATTCAATGGACAATGGGCTCTTCTAATAACAATAAATTTATTCATGGTATTCAGGTTATAGGTGAAAAGTACGTGCATGATGATATTTTTGAACTTAATCTTCTTTATGTACCAGCATATAGATTTAATGAAATTTGGAGTGCAATTGGCTTATTTGGAATAATGGTCGAATCTGGTTCTGACAGTCCTGATAATAATAGCACAGTACTTTTGAATGCTTCTGTTTTTGCAGACCTTAATAAAAATACTGTTGTTGGGTTAGAAATCAATAATTCAGACCCTACGTTTCAAAAAATAGATAATAACGAAATGGAATTGCTCATTTTACCCCAAGCACATTATGAATTTAATAGCGGCTTTTCATTACAATTTGGTTTTGGTCCTAAGTTCTCTGATGGTAAAACAAATGCTTCTGCCGTTTTAAGGGTCATCCAATCTTTTTAGAATATTTTGACCAAAGTATAGTCAATTATGAGTTTTGTTTTACTATTTAAGGGTAATTTATATTTTTAAATATGAACCTATTAATTATTTTTGACCAAATTTCATTACGAACTTACTACTTGCTATAATTAGTATTGCAAGTGGTAATATTACAAGGTTCCAACTGAAATCGCCGCTTAAGTGATATACTTGATTAACAAACATAACTACCAATGTCGTAAGTACAGTATCCCAAAGAATTAATTTAAGTTCTATAAAATTCTCTACAACGAGCCATTCTGGTGTAATTTTTTCTAAAGCATCAGCAATGCGCGAAGGTTTAGGTAAAAAAAGTTGTGCAAAACCAATAGAAGAAATCAAGAAAAGAAAGGCAATTAGAAATATATCTATGGCTTCAAGTAGTTTTATGGCAGGTGCTGATTGTGTATGAATTTGCCCTCTTATAATACCTTCTATTCCTTGTACCATTTCATAAGTACCTACACCAATAAAAATTATTGCGATTAGAAATGAACTTATAATAGGTGCTAGAATTATTATTTTTATAAATGTTTTCATAATGTTGTCTAAGTTCAAGTCATAAGTGCAACACGAATATTTAAAACAGATGGGGCTAGCCCCATCTGTTTTAGGCTCAATATT
>NZ_JAUOPN010000012.1 GCF_030547005.1 Maribacter sp. 1_MG-2023
CGTTTCTAAAATGACCTCCCATATAGTTTGAAAAGTCTTAAGAATTTAGGATATTTATAATGACATATATGTCATTAATTCAACAGTGGATAATCAGAAAATTAAATATAAAATTATAGTATCACCGGATATTTCAGAGGAGTTAAGTGCTCAAATTTTTCGATACTGGGCTTTTGATATTTCTGATTTCAACTATTCTCTTGAAGACCTTACATTGACTGATGAAGAGAGCGAATTTCCCTTTATAGAAGTGCAAACAAATTCTTGCGTTAAGATGACTTTAACTCATTGTAAATTGTGTTTTAATTCAATTTTGGTTACAGCCTATAATAGAAAGGAATTTATGCAATACCTTCAAGGGTACTATGATACTTGTGATGTATGTAAATTATATTCCCCAAATTATGATGAAACTATAACGCTATCAAAACCACTTAAAACTAGGCTTAAGCAATTAAATAAAAATGAGTTAAGGGTTTTAAAAGGAATAGTAAAGCTTAAAAGTAAAGCACTCATTTATCAGCATATCTTTAATAATAATGTAATGGATACTAATATCTGGAAGATAATTAATTCCCTACAGCGTAAAGATTTAATTTGGGTTGAAAGAGATGATGAAGGGAGGATTAAATTTTTTCATTTCAAATCAGAATTAATTGATAATTTAGATAGCTAAATTTTCTTTCAAATAGAGATAATTTTCGATACTATTTGTTAAATCACCAATGTTTTTAATATCAGAAAATTGGTTATTAATATCTTTTGATTTCACGCCATATGCGTTACATACACCAATAATTTCCTCTTTAGTTAAGTCCTTTAACGGTATTATGCGATTAATTCTTCTATAAAATTCTGGTATACCATTTTTTTGTTCAGTATTCCAATTTTTTAATTTTTCTACAAAATATTTTGGACCAGCTAAAATTATGCCCAAATTATTTTCTGTTAAGTCCCTTAACTCATGAATTAAACCTAATTGTTCATTATCGAACATACCACCCTCGTCTACAATTAACAGATGTTTTTCATTGCTTTCTTGAATGTAATCTCTTATCCAATTCATAAAATGATAAAAAGATTTTCTTGTATATCCTCTGTAATTATAAACACCTGCTATCTCTGAAAAAAAATCTCGAGTAGTCATACTTTTACGTAATCGTATATACTTAATATTTTCTTTATCTTTTTGACTATAACTTACTAAACCTTCGGTTTTACCTGTACCAGTTTCCCCTGCAATTATTAAAAATTTAGAGTTGTTGTGAGCAAACTCACATACCTTTTGAATATGTGCATAGTTTCTCAACTCGAATATTTGCTTTTTAAATTTTTCCATTATTTGACTTTCTTAAGTATGAATGGAATATTATCATCTATAATTTCAGGTATGGTTTTTAAATCTCCATCATATGCAGAATTACTTGGAATTTGATTGATAACTCTTAGTGATAGTAATTCACTCTCAATATCTTTTAAACTATCTTGACTAGTTTCTTTAATTTTTAAATTCGTTTTTACATCTAAGCCTAAAATTGGGGCAGCTTCTATTTCATCGTAACCCTCTTTTATCTCTTTATAAATTTCTTTTAAATTTTGTTTTACATTTCTAATATTTCTCAAACTATGACTTTGGTATATTTTAGCTTCAGAACTGTTTATTGGTACGATATTTATTTTTGTGTCTCTAGAAACAACACCTATCATTTCATTGTTTAAGGTACTTATAAACACTTGGGACAAATTAAACTCATCATAAAGCACTTTTACAGACGTTCGGTTTACCTTATTGGATATTTTTAAATCATATATCGTATATGAGTGTTTAGAACCTAAAACAGTTATAAAAATTTTAGAATTTCTTACTTTAATAGTTTTTGTTTGCCCAAAGATTAAAGCAATATCATATTTATTAATAGTCTTTTTTGATGTTTTCATTGAAATTTTAAATGCTCTGTATGGGATATCCTGTGTTACAGAGTGAATAGCTTCATTGTATTCTTTAATTTTAATATCAATAGCTCTTATTAATTCTTTCTTTTTATAAAGATTTTTAAATTTTCTATACTTAGCAGTTTGTTTTTCATTAGCACGACCATTTTCTCTTTTAGTTTTTATTCCTTCTCCTAGATACCCATAAACTTCAATCAAATATTTTGATTGAAATGTACCAAACCACCTTTCTACATGAGCTTTGTCTTTTGCATTTTTAACTTTAGCATATCTAATGTTTACACCCAAACTCATTAGTTTACTTTTTAAAGAAGAAAACTCATTTGAATGATAGGCCTTGTGGTTGTCTACTAATATGTTATCTGGCGCAATTCCTCCATTTATAAATGCACTTTTTATCGCATTATTTATCAATTGAAAATTTTCTACAGTTCCAATACTATGACCAATAATTTTTCTAGAATAGACATCTAATACAACGCACAAAGTTAAATATGATGGTGTACCTTCATTATTATAATATATATTCACTTGCGAAGAATCAATTTGGTAAAGACCTCCCGCAAAATCAGGAGTTTTTCTAGCTAAATAGGGAGTTATATTATCATTGGCATACTTTAGTCCGAGTCTTAGTATATCCGATTTATTTCTAAATTCTACATCATCACAAATTCTATCTACGGTAGATTGTGAAATTGTTTGATAACCTATCTGCTTAAGATGTGTATTGACTAAAACTAATATTTTATATTTACTATACCTTTTACTACTCAATCGATGAGCCTTTATAAGCGATTTTACAACTGAATTTACTTTATATGGTTTCCTACCATTAATTCTAAAATCATGAACTAAATTTTCAACAATTCCTTCTCTATTGCACTTGGTTATTTTACTTGAGAAATAAGTGTAGCTTTTTGCTTTAAAACACACCTTTGGTAATTTTTGAAAAGCAATATGGATTTCTTTTAGATTTTTAGATGTAAATCTGATGGAAAATAGTATTTCTTGGATTATTGCGTGTGTTCTTGCATAGTTGTTTATAATCTCAATATCTGTAAAATATTCTTTGTATAGAGGTATATATTGCGTCCAATAGTTTTGATCAATCCAAATTTGATGAAAAATAAAATCTAACGAAGAATTGAAAGAGTCTTTTGGAGCTGCATTCTCTAACAAATCAATAATTTTAGACTCTTCAGTTGGAAGGTTTAACTTCTCTAATCGTTTTAAAGGGATACTTTCATAACGAATCCATATTTCTGTTGACCCTAATTTTTTATGAGTATGATAAAAACCTGTCTTATTAATTTTTGCTCTGGAAATTTCATTATTAAGAGTTCTGATATTCATACCGTTATCAACTAATAGAGATTTTAACACATATGCTTTACCTCCGATAATTTGTAAATATCCAATCTCCACCTTATTTAGTTTAATTATTAATGGTATGATTACTTATAAAGATAGTAAATTGAATTTAAATATTAATCAATTATATGATTATCAGATAATTGTGTACATTTTGTCATTTATACTTATAAATAAATCTATAGTTATGAAGATTATTTTTATACTAAACTAATAGGGATGAATGACGAATTTGATGTGACTTGGTTCACTTTTTTGAATGAAGAATTATAGGTTTCAAATTCCCAGAGACCATATTAGAAGCGTTTTAGCTGTATCTATAATTTGCAACCGTTTGCCAACGCCAAAAAGAAAAAACTTTTAGATTCTTTTGAATTTTGCGATTTATGAGGAACTCATTAGTCAATAAATTTTTCACAGCATCCTAGTCAGACAACCGCAACAACGCAAAATTTTAGAAATAAAATTTCTGTGCACTTGTTACCTCTTCATGTTCCTAGTAATCATTTTTTAAGTCTGTTTGACTTTTATGTTTATAAATGTAAGTTTCTATGCGCTCGCAAGTTTAAACAAAGTTTTGTCCGTCTGACTTACTATCTACACATATTTATAACTAATTTATAATCAGATATTTACTAACAATACAAAAAAAAGACTAGGCATTATTTTAATCCATAATTTCCTACAATGGATGCAAAAAATAAAGTGACTGGTCAGATAGTAAGAGCTGATAACGGAAAGGGAATTATAAACTTAAAAGTTGCATTATTTGACATTGATTCAGCTATTACGGAGTTCATAAAAGATCAATTTGAGGGCGACTTACCTATTTCAGAACTTTTCGATTCTCAATTAGCATCCAGTTCACCTGAGAATATTCAAAAATTATTTACTCTGATTTTCGGACCAGCCAAGGAGGAAGATCGTGAGCTAAGAGGCGATGCTCCTTCTGGCGATAGACTTGGCTCAGTCCTCACAGATCAATTAGGTAAATTCGAACTTTCTTTCTCGGACGAGGCGTTTAATGATGAAAAAAAAGAAAAACGTCCTGATTTAGTACTCATTGTTCTAGGACCAGACATTTCTGTTGATGTTGGCGGATATGGGATTGGACTACCAGAAACACAAAGAATAGTTCATTTTGCATTTATGCCGCATTGGAATGCAGGGAGACAAGAAGCTTATTTCATTAAGATTCCAGTAAGTCTTTTTGCAAAGGCAGGTGTCAATAATGATATTATCAAGGCTTTGGATATCGATAAATTTTTTAAAGACCTCTCCTCTGCCGATGCACAGGAAAACAGTAAACGACGTGCAGGGATTATCGAAAAAATCCCGAAAATGCTTACCCCAAGGGCATTAGCCCAAAACCCTAATTTTATCCCAAAAACGTTATCAGCTAGTGAATCTGACCTTATACAAAGAAATACCATAAATTCTAGTGTTTCTGACTTAGGAAAAATCTCAATTCCTCCATCTGTACTCTATTTTACAGAACAGGAATTCGCTCGATATTTACCAGATATTACTATTCCTACCAGCGGCATGGTCACTATAGAAGAAACAGTTAGTGCTTGCGATTTATTAGAAATAAAGGGTCTTGGTGTAAGCTATGAACGAGTAAAAACTTTAGTCACCGATGCACGTGCTAAAAAAGAGAGCGCAGATTTCAGTAAACCAGAGCTTATTATATGTGAAACCAATACACCACCTCCTCCACCTGATGTTGATTTAGCCATGCAAATTGTCAAAGAACGTGTTTTAGGACAGATAGAATCGTTACCCGCTTTTGAAGATCCTGAGAAAAAAACAGTTATTGATGACTTACAAACTATAAAAGCACGCATTAACGAATTAGAAATGGGTAGTGGCCCAGCAAATGTGACCGCATTCCGCGATTTTAATAATTTACAAATTGCCTTCAAAGATGTATGGACGGCTGCTTTTGATGCAGAACTTGAAACAGATGTTCAAAACATGTTTGATGAGATTAACCGTATTGATTTAGATTATGGTCATACATTTACACGACCAGATGACTTCAGAGACATTCAAGAATTTGAAGATTTTTTCTTATCTATTTCAAATGATTTAGGAGCCTTTGAAGCATTGTGGGTAACTGTACCTTCTAAATATAGTGAATTCTTTACTGACGCTGAATGGAATCGATTAACCCCAAGAGCACAAATAAACTTTGCAGAATATTTTGAAAACGCTGCAACACGTTGGCCTGATGACATAAATGCTCAGCGTATTGAACGCAGAACAGAAGCTACTCGTATAAAGGAAGCTCCTAGTAGTATGAATGGTGTTGGAAGACTACAGCGACTTATATCTGATATCAGTACTAGATTAAGTAAGCCCTACTCATTTAAATATTATGCCGCAGATTCTGTTAATTACGGTATTGTTGTTAAGTATCGCCAAGAATGGAAACCTCTTAATTATCAGGTTGGGCGTCTTATCTCTACCCTACCGTTGGCACCCGGAGAAACACGCGAACTAAAAGTTACACAAAAACGAAAACGTACTAGAGCAGAAAAAGAGATGCGAAAAGCCTTGACTGAAAATAGTTATGAAAGTTCATCATCAGTAAAAAGTGAACTTGATGTGATTGCAAAATTAGCTACCGATACAAACTTTAAAATGTCCGCAAGTGGATCTTTTACTTTGGGTATTGGGTCAATAGATAGTGCAAGCGAATTTTCTCATAATCAAAAAATAGAATCCAATCGACAACATAAACAGATGTCTGAAGCTACTCGTAAAGCTTCAGAAAAAGTGCGACAAGAGCGGGAGATAAGTGTTGAGAACTCGCAAGAATCTGAAGATAGTTTGGAATCAATACAAAAAATTCATAATCCTAATAATGAGGTTACGGTTACTTATTTAATGTATGAGTTGGAACGACGTTACAAAGTACATCAAAGATTAGAAAGTGTAACACCTGTAATTATGCTCGCATTAGATATGCCATCACCTCATGAATTAACGGAAGGTTGGATTTTGGAATATGCTTGGATTTTACGCAGAGCGCTATTAGATGATGCATTTGAAGAAGCCATTCACATAATTGAAAATGGACGTTCATCTGAAGCTGTCGATATTCATGTTAAAAAATCAGTTTATGAGCGAGAACAAGCAGCAATGTCTGCAATAACAACTGAGTTTGATGCTGTAATAAGCGATCGTACAGCACTTCGTTCTCAATTAATAAATTTTCAAAAACAGGCTGACGATTTTGAAGCTGGTGAAGAAAGTACGAGTGATAAAGTTAAAGACTTCTTTCTGTCTGGAGGATTTTCAATATTTGGAGGTGATAACGAACCTGATCAGGGTGCACTTTATGAGTCTATGATTAAGGCTGCAGAATCACGTCTGAAACATGTGGACCAACGGGCAGAAGAACTTGCTACTGCACAGAGAGCCGCAAAACGAGAAGCGCGAGAAGCTGGACAACAATATGCCGATGCTTTAAAGACAATTGCACAAAAAGACACTCAAGTAAAACAATTATTATTACATATTCGTCAGAATATTTTTCACTATATGCATGCTATTTGGGAAATGAAGCATCCAGATCAATGGTTCTTTGAATGGGCAGAAAAAATGGTCTACCACGTTGGTGCTGGCAAGGTGACATGCTCACTATCACGTTGGGAAAACATTTGGCCCATGCCGCCAGGGGTTGAGCGCCAAGGTAACCCTTATCAAATACATTGCGATCCTCCAGTTCCTCCAGATATTACTAGTTTCTCTGATGAAGATAAAGTACCACTTGGCAGTATTGCTCATGTTGATCAATTACTCGGTTTTAAAGGTAATTATGCGGTATTTCCTTTAAAGGATTGTACTCACGTTACAGATTATATGATGCGAGAATTTGTAGATGATTATCTTGGAGTGCGTGATCCTGCTTTAGATATAGGTGTGACTTCGGCTGAGCTTATAGACTATGCCAAAGAAGTTTGGGAAGATGAAACGCTAAGTGAAGAAGATCGTACAACCTTAAGTGAGATTCTTGCAAAATCATTATCATCTCCAGTACCTGATACTCAAGAAATTATTCTACCCACAGGACAAATTTACATGGAAGCACTTAAAGGTGAAACGACGCTATTAGAAGACTTTAAACTTGCTCATCGTGGAATGGATGTTCTTAAAGTACAAGAAGAGGTTCGTGAAGCTCGTCTAAAGAATTTACGTCATGCAGGTCCAATGGTTGGTCTAATACCTAATTTCGATGATAATGATGTAGATAAAAGTATTGTTGTTAAAGGAATTGATTCTATAAATATTGATGAATAGCTATGGATCCTGATGAAATACAAAGAGCTCTAGACAGGATTCGAAGTGAAAACCTTTCATTACAACAGCGAATCAGAGAAATTGAGGATACGAGGAGAGTTGAACGCGTGCGAGGTACACAAAATAGGGCAACGTCTACTTTTCAAGATGTAGATGAAGAAGGAAATATTACTTTTTTTATCAATGGCAGAGCAACTTCGGGTGTATCTAGCAACGACTCTGCTGTTCTTAGAAATAGTTTTGATTCTATTGTTTCTGCTGTCTCCGATGGAAATCCATCACTCCAAGGCCTAGTATTTCGAAGTATTAGAGATCGAAATGGAAATTTAAGATGGTTAGTTTCTCCTCCTGATGGGGAAAATACAGGTCAAGGCGGTCTTGAAGGTATTCCAAGTAGACAAGAAATTTATGGTGATATAATCCGAAGGGGCGGAGAAAATTTAGAAGAGGCATTTACTCAAATATTAACAGTAGCAGGAAGAGAAATTGCTATTTCAATAGCCATTGCACCTATTGGAAGGCTAGCGACTTTACTATTATCATTGGGTGGAAGAGGTGTACGATCATCATTTCTGCAATTATCAAATTTAATTAGGAGAGGGAGATATGACGATATTAGAGCAGCTCTACAAACTCTAAATCACTCTTCACTTCAATCACTTGATCGAATCTTAACTAGTGTAAGAAGAGGAAATCCTTTAACCACAAATCAAATATCGGAAGCAAATAGGATTCTTGGAATCTTAGAAAGAGAACTAAACAATATTGCTCAAAGTTTGCCATCTCGTTATAGTAACCCGATAAATGCCCAACAATTAAATAGGATTCGAGAATTATCACAAGGTGCTAGAACTCAACTTCAAACTATTCTTCTAAACAGAGATTATGCTCAATCTATAGGAAGAATTCAAAGCCGTAAAATTTTAAAATTTATTAATGAGTTCTCACAAGCACAACATTTCGATCGAGTTGTTCTAAATTATGTAATGGGTGGGAATCAACAAAGAGGAGCGAGATTTGTAATGCAATGGGTTTCGAGACATGTTCCTGTTAGTCAAGCGAGTAGGTTAGTTTTTGAACAATCTCACAGAGGAAGACGCTATAGCGATCTTCTATGGAACAATGTCAAATTTGAATTTAAAAATGTAATGCAACTATCGAATAACAGTGAATTACGTAGACAACTTTCCTACGACCTAAATCTATTATTTAGCCAACAAGCTCTGGGACCAAATCGTGGTGGTGTTCCCAACGGTCTCAAATGGGTATTTGCTGGAAATCGTGGATTACATGGAGGCAATATTAGAACTACATTAAACGACATCATAAATAGTGTATATGCCAACCATCCTAGAAGGCGAGACATGCTGCAATGGGTACAAAGGCATGTTATTATCTGGTCACCATAAAACAATTTTACTAAGTGATTAAATTAGAATTACAGATAGGAAGAGATGACGTAGAAGAAGAAATATAAATAGTAACTCGAAAAATAGACTTTTAATATATACTCCATTCAAGACGCATTTTCATTAACTCCTCTGCCCTTTCATAAAAAGAGTGTTTCATTAACTAAGTATAGAAAAATTTTCGATAATTTTTTTTCAGAAACTGTTGTTTTAAGGTGCGTTTTTAACCTAAGCCCATGTTGTACATAACTCATTATAGTACAATTATAGTAGTTTTGTGGATAGCGTATTTCTGCACTATTTTACATAGTTACGTTATAAGGTCTGCAGGAGAATTATAACAAAGTAATTATGTGTAAACCTTCATTTAAAAATTAAACTTCTATTCACAGAAATAAATCTAAATAATACTTTAATTTTAAATGATGGATTTTTAAATTCTTGAAATTATTACAATTTTAAATTAATACGGCAAAATCATTATTATCTAGATATAGGTCTAGTTTGGATGAATTTTATGAAGTTTTGGAGTATAGATTTTAAATGAAGTTTGACAAATAAGCGGTTTGCTTCGCAGCGTTTATAAAACATTTGTATCTATAATTAGCCGTTATGTAAAATAGCCGCTGCCAAACGCTCGATTGTTTTATAAAATTAAATTGCTCTGGCAATTTATTTTACACACAATTATCCATCGCTTGCCAACGCCAAAATAAAAGCTAACCTTTTTGCTCTTATTAAAAATAGCGTATTCGACAAAATGTACGTAATAAAAAATTTTAGACGATTCTCGTAAGCTTGCCACAAGAGCATAAATTTTGAAAAAAACAAAATTCTATGCACTTGTTATATGTAGAACTCCAATTAGTCCTTTTTTAAAGTTTCATTATTTGTATTTTAAAAATTAATACTCAATCAATTCTTTAAAATAATGTCTTGAAACAAAAGAAACAAAAAAATCAAGACTACATACGGGCAAACGTTAAGAAAATACACCCAAAGTGTATTTTTAGTGAAGCAGCGAGCTGGCGCGTTGGAGAAACAATTAACGGTTCATTCGCTATATTTTAGGAAACATTGTAACTAATTAACATTGCTTTGAAATCCCTTATACAATTAAAACTCTTAAGAAACAGTATTACTAAACCCCTAAAATATGGACGCTCACTTCGCCTATTGTTTTAACCAAAATTTTATGAGGCCAAGTTTAACATCGAGATTCTATTTTACATAATAATGTACATTATGTATTGACTTTATGCCAACAGTCTTTCAAGTTTATCTTTTGAATCTCTCCATTTTGGCAGTTTTTTATCCAATAATTTATAGAATTTGTTACTATGATTATGATGCACTAAGTGACACATTTCGTGTACTATAACATAATCTACGCATTCCTTTGGGGATTTAATTAATTCTAAATTTAGACTAATTGTTCCATTTTTAAAGCAACTTCCCCATCGGTTATTAAGCCACTCATATTTTAACGATGTTTCTTTATCTGACAGATCCTTAGCTAATCCCAGTCTATTATCAAAAATATTTTGAAAATGTATTATAGCTTTGGATTTGTACCACTTTTTCAGTTCCTTTTCAATCAATTTTTTATTGTGCTTATCTTTAATTTCAATCAAGATATAACCTCCTTTTAGTTTGACTGAATTATTATTTGACTCAGTAATTTTTAATCTATAATTTTTCCCTAAATACAAATGGCTTTCACCACTCTCGTAAATCTTTTCTTTTGTCCTTGGCTCAAAGAACATAAAGAAGTCTCTTTGCTTATCTATCCATTGTGCTTTAGACTTTACCTTTTCAGTTACTTTTTCGTAAGGTGTTTCTATTGGCGCTGTTACAACGGTAGAACCATCTGGATATACCTTAATACCTAGTGTCTTCCTGTCATTTCGCTTTAAACTAAAATCGATTCTTGAATTACCATATGGAATACTCTTTAACTCCATAAGTTACTTGTATTTAAGTATTGCAATTTTCAAGCATTCGCCAATGAGATAATCTATTTTATCCCAGTCTGTGTCAATGTCAAATTTCTGATGTAAATCATAAATTACATCGCCTAATTCGATATTGATTTTTCCTGTTATATCTTCATTTTTATGCCAGTCTATTATCTTTTTCTCATTAAGATAAATATGCTCTTTTACCGCTTTATCAATAGCCAAACTTACTTCAATATGAAATGATGTTTTTAATAGCTCGACATCTTCAAAAACAGAGGTGCTAAAGTTGTAAAATGCTAAAGCCACTGTATTGTCTACCAACTCATCTGGTGCTTCTTTTGAACGTCCATTAAAAAATTTATCTTCGTGTTCTTTAGCTCTTTTCAAGTACTCCGCTTCGTCTATACGTTTTTGATGATAGGCTGCAATAGTCTCTTTGATTAGGTCTGCAAGTTTTCTATAATAAATAGGGTCTTCTTGCATCTTTATATTGATAGCTTTAACAGTTCTACTAGCAATATGGTCAGCTTGTGCTGCTTTTCCTATTATTTTTTCAACCTGAGAATCTCGTTCCTCTTTATTAAAAATATCAACTAACTCTGTAATCCGCATAACTTCTCCATCAGTAGTAATATGCTTATTAATGAGTTTCTGTATTTGAGGTTCAAACTCTTTGTATGCTATATCATCATTGTAACGTCTGGTTACATCTACACGCAATTTCAAAAAGAACTTAGCATCACCTTTATATGTATCTATCTTCTTTTCATCTGTATTAGTAACAAAATCAACCGAAGAAAGAGCGAGTTTTAGTAATCTTGCAAACTGCGAAACTTTATTGTAGAACTTGTTTCTTACATCTTCTGGCGATAAGTGTTCTTCGTAAGCTGTTGCTTCTAGATTTCTACCTTTTAATGTTTTAAAAATATCCCACAATTCTGAATGAGCTTGTGATAACTTACCAATTTCATCACTGATATTAGTTAGCGTTCCTTCTAAGTCTTCTTCTTCAAACCCTTCTAAATTCGAGTAAGTACTTAAAGCTGTGTCTAGGTTTTCAAGATTACCGTAATAATCTACAATGTAACCATAATCTTTACCAGGATATACACGGTTAACACGAGCAATTGCTTGCAGTAATGTATGTTCTTTAAGCGAACGGCATAAATATAATACTGTATTGTTAGGTGCATCAAAACCAGTTAAAAGTTTTGCTACTACAATTAATATTTCTGGCTTATCACGCTTTTTAAACTGATTTATAATACTCTTTTCGTATTTTTTTAAATCACCATACTTATCTATCATTGCGTTGAGATACTCATCTTCCCTCCTCTTATCCTCATTCTCATTAAAAAACCCATCTTCAGTTCCTTCTCTTTGGTCAGATTGTGTGACAACTACCTCTGAATCTACCAAACCAATTTCATCCAAATATTTTTTATACAATAAGGCACTTTTAATCGTTGGTGCAACTAACTGTGCTTTTGGCTTATAATTATCACTATGTGTTTGAAAAAATTCTGTGTAATGCTCACTTATATCCCAAGCTCTAGCATATATTACTTGGTCTGTTTTATTTAGCTCATTTACGGTATTGAATTTTTGCTTTAATTTAGCACGTCCTCTTTCTGTAAGGTTGTTGCGATCTGCAAGTTTTTCAAAATAGGTATTTATTGGTGCTTCATTAAGTGTAATTTGATTATGCCTTCCTTCGTAGAGCAATGGTACTACAGCACCATCATCTACAGCATCTTTTACGGTGTATGCTTTACCAATATATCCGCCAAATTTACTTGCTGTACTCTTTTCCTTTTTCATTAAAGGTGTACCTGTAAAAGCAAGAAAACACGCATTAGGAAAAACACGCTGCATACTTACGTTAAATGTACCATATTGCGTTCTGTGTCCTTCGTCAATTAATACAAAGATATCTGCTGAAGTGAATGGTTTCTTGTTGTTCTTTACCGCTGCTTCAAACTTATTTATAATGGTTGTAATAATAGCATCATTGCTGTCTTCTAGCAATTCTGTAAGATGCGAACCTGTTTTAGCTTGACGAACTTCTTTTTTACACTTTTTAAAAGTGTCTGAAATTTGGTCGTCAAGATCAACACGGTCTGTAACTAAAACAATTTTCGGGTTTGAGATGTGCGGATTTGACGCCAACATTTGAGCAAGCATAACCATAGTAAGTGATTTACCACTTCCTTGTGTATGCCATATCACTCCACCTTTACGTTTCCCTGTTTTATCAAATTTAGTTACACGACTTATCGTATTGTTAACTGCAAAATATTGTTGATATCTAGCTACTTTTTTAATTCCATCATCATACAGCGTATAGTTTAAAATTAAATCTAGCAATCGTTCTGGACGACATACATTGTATAATAATTTATCTTGTTCTGTAAATAATCGTTCTTCTGTGTCTATGCCATCAAAACTTCTGCGAACATATTCTGCTCTTTCCTCAAATACCATATTCTTTTGGGCTTCGTCAAGAGGTTTGTTTTTGAGTTCTTTAAGTCTAGACCAGTAGTTTTTTTCTTCTTCACTAGACGTAAACTGCTCTGTCCATTTTGCCCAAAACTCTTTACTTGTTCCCGTAGTTGCATACTTACCACTGTTGGTAGCAATACTAATTAGCAAATTTGAATACATATAAAGAGACCTAATACCGTCTTTACTAAAGTTTCTAGTATGTTGCTCAATAGCTAAAGTTACAGGCGGCTTTATTCCTCCTAATGATGGACTTTTACACTCAATTATCACAGTAGGAATACCATTGATGAACAGTACCAAATCTGGTCTGTAAGTATCTGTTCTAGCTGTTCTTAATACAGGGAATTCTTCTGTAACGTGGTACACATTATTTTCAGGATTTGCCCAATCTATATAGTTAATTGTATGACTTTTTTTGTCACCATCGATACTTTGTTCAAATGCTTTACCTAGTGTAATTAAATCATAGAGTGCTTTATTTGCATTGATAAAACCATCTTGTATAGGCAAGTCTTTTGCAGCCAATACAGCAGAATTGATATTAGCATCTGAAAAATCATATTCTTTACCACGACGATTAATGATGTTAATTTCCGTTAACTGTTTCCGCAATATTTCAGTGAAGACTACCTGTGACTTCCCTCCTCTCAATTGTTCTGCTTGTTTTGGACTTACATAGCTATAGCCCATATTTATAAGCAATTGCAATGCTGGTATCTGAGACACGTTGTCTTCTATGTATGATGGTGTGCTCATATTTATAATTCTTTTACTCTATCAATTAATTGATAAAAAGGTTCTAATTCAGACTTTTTAACTTTAATGTGTTCACCTAAAGCTTCAAACTCCGCTTTTGATTTTAGATATACATCGTCCTTCATCGCTGGATGCGCAATGATTGTGATGTCTAGTTCTTCAAAATTTTCTAATTCATATAAAAAGTGATTTGGTTTATCACCTTCACTTTTGTCTACGAGTACCATACGATATTCTCTCTCGTGCTCAAAAGACTCATCTTTTCTAAAAGCCAGATGTAATACTGTATTACCTTGTTCATCTTCAATGACTCTAGGGAAATCTTGATACTTTACCCTTCCAAGAATTAGGTTTTGCTTTTGCGAAAGCGAATTAATCCCCAAAGATTGTTTCACCTTCTTTTGAAACTTTTTTCTATCGACTTTAATAGCAAATCCATTCTCCTTAGCATAGTTGCGCCACATTCCATCAGACTCTCTATCTGAATTGAACCAGCAGCTTACATAATGTGCTTTTTGATTCCAAATCATCTTCTTACTGATTGCTTTAAGATGATATGCAGACTTTTCTTTTTGCTCTTTCCAATCTTTAAGCATAGCAGGAGCAATCTCATCTTCTCGGTCAATGAAACAAGTTTCGTAATGAACTTGAAGTTCTGTAATATTATATGTTGAAATCCCTTCTAGTTTATCATCAAACCTATCCATAGTAGGCATATAAACAGACTTAGTTGTGAGTAAACTCAACAACTTGTCTTTAGCCATATATCTATAAAGAGATTTTTTTTTAATCCCTTTAGTGTAGTATGTATTCCATTGCTCATTTCTACTCATCTCTTTTTGTATTTAATTCTTGAATACGTACAAAAAGCTGTTGTGAATATTCACTAAAAACAGGAAATACTTGCATTTTTAGGTATAGCCCATAAGATATACGACCTTGTGCACGAGGCTGCGTAAATACAACTTCCATATCAGTATCTAACTCTCTATCTATTGCTATTTCAAGAATACTCTCATCGTATGCTCGAATCATTCTAGTATTAACATCAGAAATATCAACTCTATGTATGTGATTGCCTAATCCATTTACAATCAAATTAAATCGCGGTTCAAAAGCTGTGATAAACGCTTGTACAATTCTTTCTTCCATATCTAATCTATTTTTACGCGCTTTTGACCAGTTAATAATTGCTGCATCAGTCCTTTCTTTTGTGTTTTCTGAGTCTTTAATCTTTCTAACATTATTTCAATTTCATTATCAACAGAACTTAATACATTACTTATTGCAACTTGTTCGTTAAATTGTGGGACTTTAACTAACAATTTTGGAAAGTCTTTTTTACTCATCACTCTGTTTCTACCGGCACCTCCTGGAGAAATTACATTTAAGAGGTACTTAAACCTCTTTTGTAAAACATAATATCTAAAAAAGATAGGGTCAGACTGATTTTTAACAAATGTGTATGTAGGAAATCTATGAGAAACTAGACCACCTTCATCTTTACTATTTGCAATTGCAATAGCGTGTTCCCAAGCAAACGTTATATTAACAACTAAATCATTTTCTCTTACTTCATATAAGGTGTCCATTGCAATAGAATCAGGGTCAAAATTATTTTTATGAAATATTCCTTTTCCGTGACTCCTTAAACCAAGAGCTAAATAATGATTCTTTGGTTTTTCTTTTGGTCTTGGTGTATACCTTATAAATTTCCCCAACGGTTCTTCATTCCACTCCTCATCAAACCCGTCAAGCCTCTTTTTACCAGATAATAACTCTTGCATTAACCCTTTTTTACGAAGTTTTAATTTCTCAATGAGGTTTTGGCTGGTTTCAATAGCTTCATCCCATTGCGAGAGGATTTGGGTAATTCTATCTCTTTCTTTTTTTGGAGGAAAAGGAAATTTGAATTTCTTTAGGTTACCACCATTTATTGAGTTGATTGTTGCTCCTAAATTTCTATGAATCTCTCTGTTATAGATATCTGTATCAAAAAGTTGATACAAGTAACTATTGTCTTCGCTTCTAAATATTGACATAAAAGCCCCAAAAGCTAATCCTTCATGTTCTTTTTTGATAAGTGCGTTTTTACCAATTAATGAACGACTTCCATTTCGCACACAAATCAACAAATCATTTTCTTTAACAGGATTATAATTATCCTTATCAACACTTACAAATACATTGTCTTCTAATTCAATTTGTCGATTTTGAACATTTGAAGAACGAAATACCAGAACACCATCCTTGTGAATGTCGTTAGGGCTATATGTTAATCCATTTATTGTCTTCCCAATATCTCCTAAGGTTTTTATCTCCCAGTGAGCAGGTATTAATCCTAACTTAGTGTCCTTATATTTTTCTTTTATAATTTCACTCATATTAATATCCCATTTCTTTTAGATAAACCTCCATTTGGCTTTCTACCTCGTTTAATTTCACTTTAAGCTCAACTATCTCTTTTTGAGTCTCCATAATATCAACAGGCTCTTCTTCTATAAACGTATCTACATATCTAGGAATATTAAGGTTGTAATCGTTTTCTTGTATTTCCTCCAAGGTTGCAATATGGCTGTATTTATCTACAGTTTTCCATTCAGCAAAAGTGTTATAGATTTTTTCTACATCTTCATCTCTAAGTCTATTTTGGTTTTTCCCATTTTCAAACTCATTACTTGCATCAATAAAAAGTATCTCTGTATTATCTCCTTTATTTTTATCAAAAATTAAAATAGAAGCAGGAATACCTGTACCATAAAACAGATTAGAAGGTAAGCCTACAACTGCTTTTAAGAGATTCTCATCTATAAGCTGTTTGCGTATTTTACCTTCACTACTTCCTCTAAATAAAACGCCGTGTGGTAATATTACACCTGCTTTTCCGTGTTCATTTAAAGTTTCTATCATATGCGTTATAAACGCGTAATCTCCTTTACTTTTTGGTGGTATGCCTCTATGAAAACGACTGTATCTATCAGAAGAAGCATCTTCTGCGCCCCATTTATCTAAAGAAAACGGTGGATTTGCTACTACGATATCAAATTTCATTAATGCATCATTCTCTACCAGTTTTGGAGAATTCAATGTGTCACCCCATTCAATGTTGGCATTGTCCATTTCGTGCAAGAACATATTCATACGTGCCAATGCATAGGTAGAACCATTTACTTCTTGCCCATTAAGTGATACATTAGTGCTACCTACTTCTTTTGCTACTTTAAGTAGTAGAGAACCAGAACCACAAGTTGGATCGCAAATACGATCTCCAGCTTTTGGCTCAACAAGTTTAGCTAATAATTGAGATACTTTTGATGCTGTATAAAATTCTCCAGCTTTTTTACCTGCGCCAGCTGCAAAGTTTGAAATTAAATACTCATATGCATCACCAATAACATCGTTACCAACTAGATTAGATGGTCTTAGGTCTAATTGTTTAAAATCATTGAGAAGATGCTGCAAACGCCTATTTCTATCTGTCGTTTCTCCAAGGTTAGATTCACTATTATAATCTATGTTTCTAAAAACCTTTTCTAGTTTGCTTCTATTGGCTTCTTCTAATGCTTCCAGACCAATATTAATGATATCACCTAAATTGGTCTCATTACGTTTTTCATATAAATAGTCAAAAGACGATTTTTCTGGAAGTGAAAAGCGTTCGTGTTTTAAAGCTCTTTCTATACGTGCTTTATCTCCATTGTATTTTATTGCGTATTCTTCTTTCTTCTCTTTATTTACATCGCTTATGTATTTTATAAAGAGCATTGTAAGTATGTAGTCTTTGTATTGTCCTGCATCTACAGTACCTCTAAAGGTATCACAGGCTTTCCATACTTTATAGTTAATATCGCTTTGTGTGAGTTTACTCATTTTTATTTTATTTAAGGAGAGGTAGTTTTAGTACCTCTCCTGATTAGTTATTAAAATTTATGCGGCTTTGAATTTGCAATACCACGTAGGGTAATTGTCAGATTTGTGCCTATTGTTTTGCCAGTTTAATGGCTGAAGGTTTGATAAATTATCGGTTCCTCCTTTTGATACTGGTTTGTTATGGTCTACTTCCCAACCATACTCAGAACTTGTATTTCCGTATGCACTTCTTACCATCCAGATGCCACAAGCATCTTTTCTGTATTTATTGGCGTCATATCCAGTTACTACTTTTCCTTTTTGCCAAACGGCTTCAATAACCGCTTCGCTAAACGGTTGTCTATTTGTGTTTCTATTATACACTTTTATTAATTTAAAAATACACTCAATATCTCGGAGTAGAGCGTGTTAATCCGAGTCAAGACTTATCATTATTTTGATATGTCATAAGATTGGTATACATTTGTTTTTCCAAGAACATTGTTTTTATCAGTTCGGTGACAAGCCACTGAGAATAAACAATACCAATCTAAAGTCTTCAAGGCGACCAGCTTTAAAGGCTTTTTTTATGTCTTATAATTCCATTTTATTTGTTATTAATTCATTTAAAACTCCTTTTTTTAGAGCGTTTTTCTTTTCTAAAATTTTATTTGTTAAAGCAATCTCTTCATCAAGAAGGGCTAATACATTAATTACTTTTTGTTGTTGTTCTAAACTAGGCAGCGGAATTTCAAAATCTAAAACATCATTTTTTGCAATAGATATAATAGAAGAACCAACACCAAGTAATTCTAACTCATAACGTTTTCGTGCTGAATTAAGAACAGCTGCTAAATAGCGGCTGTAAACCTTTTCTTTATTTGCTCTAATAATGTAAAATAATGAGCTAGGAACAACCTTACCAAATGACTCATCGTAGCTCCAAGCAAAAATTCGCTGTCCTTTACCAGTAAGAATCACATCATTAGGTTGTAATAAGAACTTTGTATCTTTACCTGAAATGTTGATGAAACTGTCATCAAATAGCGTTGGATTTAAGAAATTGTCAAAATGACCAGTAGTAAGATATTTAGTATCTCCTTTCTTGCTTTTTTTCTTGTAAAGCCCAAATTGAACTTCTGCTATTTGATTAATTTTCGTCATAAAATTTCTTTGTAATCATTTTCTAATTTCTACAAAGATAGTAATATTTTTAAGTAATAACCAAATTTATTTCTTTGTAATTACTTTCTAATTTTAATAATATCAAACAACCTATTGATTAACAGGTGTTTAAATAATTATATTTTTTTTGAAAATTATAATTATGTAGAAAAAGGATAGTATAAGTTTATAATAATTATGATTTTTGGTGTTAATGAAGATTTGTACACCTACTCCCATTCCATACACATTACCACTTCGCTCCTATCGTCACTTGGGCAAAGAGTATTCCATTACATTTTTAAAGAAACTTATTAGAAGAAATTTTTTCAATAAAGTGTAGTAACAACTTTCGCTTTTAACCAAAGCTCAAGTTACATAACGCAGAACATTATAGTACAAATGTTATCATTTGGTTATTTAAGGGAGAAGTCCATTTGATAGCTATAATGTAGTATTATGTAAAATATCCCAGAAGCATTCGTTTTCATTAGAATAATTGGAACTTGGGTCATTAAACTATTAAGCGGTTTGCTTCGCAGCGTTTATAAAACATTTGTATCTATAATTAGCCGTTATGTAAAATAGCCGCTACCAAGCGCTCGATTGTTTTATAAAATCAAATTGCTCTGGCAATTTATTTTACACACAATTATCCACCGCTTGCCAACGCCAAAATAAAAGCTAACCTTTTTGCTCTTATTAAAAATCGCGTATTCGATAAAATGTACGTAATAAAAAATTTTAGACGATTCTCGTGGATTGCCACAAGAGCATAAATTTTAAGAAATCGACTTTTTAGGAGATTCACGAACACATTTGAAGTTTCTGCAAATAATTAAATATGTGAGTAAAAATAAAATTCTATGCACTTGTTATATGTAGAACTTCAATTAATCTTTTTTTTATTGATTCATTATCTTTTGTCTTGAAACAAAAGAAACAAAAATTCAAGGCTGCATAAACTTTTGGAAACAATTTACGGCTTATTCGCTATATTTTAGGAAACCTTGTAACTGGTTAACATTGTTTGAAATCCCTTGTATAATCGAAATTATTAAGAAACTGTATTACTAAACCCCTAAAATATGTACGCTCTTTTCGCCTATTGTTTTACCAAAATTTTATGAGGCCATTAAACTCCAATTAAGCTATCAGTTAAATCTAATAATATTTTAATTTTTTCAGAGCTATAAGTATCAGGATGCGCTGGAGAAAAGTATCCTTTTGGATCCCCTTTATCATTGTCAAAATACTTTCCTGAATCATTTTCATAATCATCAGACAATGCTAAATCTAATAAAATATCCATTCCTTTTTCTGCTGGAGACCAATGCTGACCATAGGCTTCATTAGCCATTTTTGTATTTAATAACGACCCTGGATTAACTGCTATAACCGTAATTTTTGGCTCTTGTTTTGCTAGATTAAAACTCCACATCGTCAATGCTAATTTACTTTGCGCATAGGTGCTATTTGCAGAGTCTTGCTCCTTCCCTATTAAAACAGCTTCAGAAACTGGTGCTTGTGCAGCAGAACTTAAATTAATAATTCTTGGCGCTTCGGATTGCTTAATGTTTTCTAATATGGCATTTGTCAACACATAAGGTGCTAAATAATTTACCACCATTCTAATGTCTAATCCGTTTTTATTCTGAACGTCTTTCGTTTTAAAAATTCCTGCATTATTGATTAGTATATCTATTTTAGGAATGTCCTTTTTAATCTGTTCTGCTAATTTTAAAACAGCTTCTAAATCGGAAAAATCAGCAACTAAACCATAAATATTCTGATTATTTGTTGTTGTTTTTATTTCAGAAACAACCGCGTCTACTTTTGCTTCATTTCTTCCATGTACATAAACTGTATGTCCTTTTTCGGCTAAACTAAAAGCTGTTAACTTTCCAATACCGTCTGTACTTCCTGTTATTATTATTGTTTTACTCATAATTTTTTTTATTAAAATATCACCTTGAGTTCAGATGCGAACTATAAAACCTTTCGACTGCGCTCAAGGTGACATTTTCTTATTTTTTTTTGAATTTTATTATAAAATTCTAATAAATAGTCCAGTAGCTATTTTTCCATATAATCATTGCCTAAAGCAAGATAAACGTTTTCTAATCCTTTTAAAAAGGTGCAAAGGTATCTTTGGTACTCTTTGGCATACTCCAACGCTCACGAGGACTAATACTTTCAGATGTAACAACTTTAGACTCTGAGTTATCGACACTACCGTAGCTACTTGCTCCACCTCTTGGAATTTGCATACGGTCTCCGTATAACCACACTACCAAATTACTACGTTGCCCACTAATAATTGGATGCGTAGCGTGTGCTACATCACCTCTGTGAATTATTGCTTTCCCTGATTCAAACGTAGTTTGCACTGTTTTTCCTGTGGTTTTATCATAGAAATCAACTTGCGAACCTGTAAATGCTTCACCGGGTAAGTTAATGTTGATATTCAAAGTCGCAGCAGAAGCATCCGTGTGACCATTTAAATCCTTGTCTTTATCTGGATTGTACCGAATAGAAAAACCAAATGTTTGGTTGTCATAACCATAAGTCCCCAATAACAAACGTGCAATCGGACGCATATAACGGTCCATAATATCGTTATAAAATGCTTGAAAATTCGGTGCTGCAAGATAACCTTCTGAGCGTGGATCAAGCATAATTCCATAACGATTCAATTGTATTCCGTATGGTGCTCGTTTAGGTATTTGTGAATTTACTACAGCTTCTAAATATTTACGAAAATCCGCTAAGCGTTCTGGGTTAAAAAACTGAGCAACATAAACACCAGGACTAATTTCTTCCCATAAATCGGCAACAGCATTTTCTTTTTCTGGATTTTCCCAAGCTTCTTTAATCGCCTTTTGCAAACGTGGATCTAGCAACGTCTCATCAGGAACTAGTAAATTGTCTTTGTTTTCAATTTCCCATTCAGCCCATGCCTCTTCAAGTAGATTTCGGTTACTATTCCAAAAGTGTGAAACTGAAGCTTCACGATTTAACGAGGCTTCACGAGAAGGTAAAGTAAGTGCACGGACTTGTGCGAGTATATTTTTATTTGTCATTGTTTATATGTTTTTTTTTCAAAAACGGTCGTTATAGGATATTTTGGATTGCTTTAAGTATAATTAAGAAACCATTAATCTGAAATTAACTTTTAAATTATCTAAAAGAAACCCCTGTTGTAATAGGTTTAAATCTGAAAATGTAAAATGGTTTTGTAGATAAATCTTTGCCATCATTAAACGCAGCACCTTTGTTTACTTGTGCTGCGGAAACGTACATATAACCATCTACATGATTGTAGCTTACACCATCTGGCCAAACCATATTAGCATCTTTAACCATGGTTTTTACGCTTTTATCTTTTGCCAAAACTACAGCCACACTATTGGTTTCTAAAGCTGTTAAATAAATATTGCCTGCTGTATCGATACTCATTCCGCCATTGTTTGGTTTTTCGGAATAGGTTTCGATTTTACTATCTAATGCTTCTTCTTTTAATACTTCATTTACTAAATCTAACGTTTTAATTCTGTATATTTTAGTTCCGTTTAACGGACCATAATAAATATATTCAAAATTAGCATCTGCAGTAATACCATCATTACCAACCAATAAATCTTTATCATTTACAGCTAAATGTTTTCCGTTAATTATTGTTGGTGTGTTTTCTGGTAAGGTTGTGCGTCTACCTTCCAGTAAACGACGTGTTTTACCTGTTTTCATATCCACAATAATGAAAGCCCCTTTACTGCCATCTCCTCCATTTCCAATGCCTTCATCAGCAATAATAAAAAATTCATGTTTAGTATCAACAACCATATCATTAGGTTGTGATTCTTTTGGAACTGAAGATTTTGGTAAGTAATATATACGCTCTAATTGGTTAGTTTTAGTGTTCCAACCTACAATTTTTGGTGTTACATTATCACGTTGTGCCATATCTAACATCCATACAATGCCATTTTTATCATTTCTTATTCCGAGGACATTACTTAAAAAATTATCGTCTGTGTCTCTTGGTGTATTCCATGCTTTATTAGGAAACGGTTTGCTTTCCTTGGTTTTAGCATCCATAATCATGACTCTGTTTTCTGGTGCAAAAAAAGGATGATGACTATACACTAAATCTCCGGAGTTTGTAAATGTAATATTACCAACTGCCTGCTCTGTAGTGGCAAAAACTTCAGAATCTGTTATTACTGTTTGAGCATTTGTTGTCATAACTGTTATAATTAGGCTTAAAGTGATTATATAATCTTTCATTTTACTTGCTTTTTTTTAAATAATCTGGCAGTTCTTTAGTTAACCAATCTTGACGAACAGGAACATGTACGTCTAAATCAACCGTTTTTTCTAAAGCCCAAAATTCATGTGGTACATTCTCAGGGAACACGATAACTTCTCCTGCTCCAACTTCAACAATAGTTTCTTTTCCATCAATTATGGTTTTAATTTTTACTTTACCAGACATGATGTAAGTAATCTGTTCGTTTGGATGTTTGTGCCAAGGAATATGTGCTCCTTTTTCTAAATTAAAAATGGTCATTTGACCTTTTTCTCCATGAAACCATTTACGCTTGATACCTTCGCCAATAGTTTCAGATGGCATGTCATCAAAATTGAAATGTTGGACTTTAGAGGTTGCTACAGAATCAATGGTTGTTACCTGTCCATTTGTATTTATTATAAATAATAAAGAAATGATTACTGCTACTAATACTTTTTTTGTACTCATTTTATAAACTTATTTTGATTAAAATAAAATAACTGTTTTTCCAATAGATTTACTTGATTCTTGTACTTCATGTGCCTTCTTTAAATTCGCTACTGTAAACCCTTCAAGTGTGGTTGTTAAAGTTGATTTTAAAGTGCCATTGTCTAATAAGTCTGCAACATGATTTAAAATTTCGTGTTGTCTATCCATATCTTCTGTGTTAAACATAGAGCGTGTGTACATTAATTCCCAAGAAAAAGTAACACTCTTAGATTTCATAATGTTTAAATTTAACGGCTTACTACTTTCTGTAATTGAAACAATATGTCCTTGTGGTTTTATAATTTCTGCAGCTGTTTCCCAATAGCCTTCTAAGTCCACAAAATCCAAAATATAGTTCACTTGAGAATGCCCGATTTTTTCTAATTCTTCTTTTAAGTTGTGATGATTTACCACAAAATCAGCGCCTAAATCTTTACACCAAGCAATTGAATCTGGTCTTGAAGCTGTGGCAATTACGGTTAAATTTCCTAGTTTTTTAGCCAATTGAATAGCAATAGAACCAACTCCGCCAGCACCTGCTAAAACTAAAACAGTTTTGCCTTGGTCTTTTTCTGGATTAATTTTAATTCTATCAAATATTGCTTCATAAGCAGTTAAACTTGTTAAAGGCATTGCTGCAGCTTCGGCAATTGTTAGGTTTTTTGGTTTACGACCTACTATACGCTCGTCGACTAATTGAAATTCAGCATTACTTCCGCTTCGTGTAATGTCACCTGCATAAAAAACTTCATCACCTACTTTAAATTTTGATGTTTTTTCACCTACAGCTTCCACTATTCCTACAGCATCCCACCCAATAACTTTTGGTGTTTCTAAAACTGCATCTTTTGCAGCAGATTCTCTAATTTTAAAATCTACTGGATTTACAGAGTTTGCTTGAACTTTAACTAAAATGTCAAATCCTGTTGGACTTGGTTTTTCTGTTTCAAATAAAATGAAACTATTTTCTTCTTGTATTGGTAATGATTGTTTAAATCCTATTGCTTTCATTATATGTTTTTTTTAAATTATCTATTTTGTTCTAACCAAGTTTTGGTTACTTTATCTATGTCCATACCTTCAACGCTTACTTTATAATCCAATTCAGCGATAACATCATTGCCAAAACGAAGGCTGTCTAAAACTTTTAATTGCTCTGAAGAGAATAAATCTTTTTTATCATCTCTAATTAATAAAACAGCTTCGTCCACAACTCCTAATAAACCTTTTGGGTCTTTAAGTTCTCTAATTTTGTGTTTATAATGTAAAAATTGTGGTTTCCATAAAGGCACAACAATCCACTCTTTATTAGCAACGGCGTTTTCAAAAGCACTGAAACAATCTTCTTCTGTTCCTGTATGAAAAGAGTATCCAGCTTCACCTAAATTGTAATCGGTAATCATTTGAGCAGAAAAACGACTTATACCAGCTCCAGGATTAATACCTTGAATTCTACGATTCATTTTTGCTAATACTTCTGGTTTTAATAAATCTGAAACTTCACTTACATCTTCTTCAGAAACATATTCTGGAACTCCCCATAAGGCATAAGGCTTGTAATGAAGTCCTAAATTTGTAAGTGGAACCGTTTTTTGAACTTCTGCCCTATATCCACCATGACTAGAAGGTAACCAAGCAGATGTTAAAAGGTCTGTCTTTCCTTCTTTTAGGTTTTGGAAGTTTTTTTCATGGTGCTCATAAATACGATTTACTTCAAAACCCATATCCAGGAGAATATTTGTTACTAATGAAGCCGCTATTCTGTGAAAAGATAAATTCGTTACGCCAATGGTTATTTTTTTATTAGATATCATAATATTTAGTATTGAAAGTAAAAACGTATCCGATTATGAATACGCTCGTACAACTATTAACCAATAACGGTCATTTCATTTAAGATAAATTCTTCAACAGCACCATCAGTAACTTTTAAGTATTCAGCTAAATGTTCATTATTCATATGCTCTTGCCATAGCTCTCTACTTTCCCAATTTTCATGAAATAAAAATAGGTTTGGATTTTCATTATCTTGATGTAGGTCATAATTTATATTTCCTTTTTCGGCTCTTGTAATTGGAATTAATTTTAATAATTCTGCTTTTACAAATTCTCTTTTTTCTTCTTTAGCTACTATTCTGGCTACAACTGTTAACTTGCTCATGATTATTATTATTATTATTATTATTAAAATGTTTTTATGTTATTTTAAAAGTTTTGTTTTTACAACTAAATAAGGTCCAGTACTTACGTCTTCACCATTGTTTAAAGCAGCAGTTCTGTTTAATTGATCTACTGTACCATAAATAAACCCGTCGTTAGCAACGTATAAACCATCTGGCCATGATTGTCCTTCTGGAATTTTAGCTAGCGTTGTATAGGCTTCTTTTGTGGATAATCCTATTTCACCATCTACAACATTAGTTACATAAACGTTTCCGTTTTTATCAACAGCCATTCCATCAGAAAAAGATTTAACACCAAATCTTTCTATGGTATTCACTAATTCTTCATCAGAATTGAAACTACTTGCAGGTACTCTGTACATTGTTTCTCCATGTAATGCTCCAAAATATACCCAATTAAACTTGGGATCGATAGCAATTGGATTCAATGCAAAACCACCTTCCATTTCTGGCATCATTGATGGATGGTTTTGTGCCATTCTTTTAGCTTCGCCATTTTCAGTGTTTATAACAATAAAAGCAGGTTCTGGTGCGCTTTTTAAATCGCCTTGAGTCATATCAGCAATGATAACTCGATTGTGTTTTTCATCAATAATAAAATCTTGTAAAAAACTAGCTGGCTTTATCACAGCTTCTGGAATGGCAATAGTTTTTACTAATTTTTCGTTTTTAGTATCCCAAACCACAAATTGTTTTGCTCCCATATCTAATAACCAAAGATTGTCTTTACTGTCTGCTCTAATACCAATTACAGCTTTTAAGATTGAATTGACTCCAGTTGCATATTCATCATTAGGATATGAAACATTTTTACCATCTTTGTTTAATTCAAATACTTTAGTTGTTGGTGCAACCAAAGGGTTCATAGTAACGAATAGTCTTCCATTGCTTGTTACTGCTAAATTTCCTGGTCTAATATCTTGACTGGAAAATACGGTTTCAGCAGTTTTTATTTCATGTGTAACTTTTTCGATTTGAGTTGTTGTTCCTTCAGATTGAACATTCTTTTTTTCATTTGGTGATTTGCACATCACTAGTACTAATGAAGATAAGGCAGTTATTAATACTAATTTTTTCATTTTTATAATTTTTAAAGTTGATTAATAATTTCATTTTTAATTACACTGCAAAGTTACAGGCAATATCAAATCCTATCTTTGTACAACGAATGGTTGTTTATGTATTTTTAGAGGTTTATAGTTAGTTTTTCGGTTTAAATTATATTATTTTACATAGATTTGTATAAAAACCAATGAAATATGGAAGTTTTAGAAGCATACAAACCTTTTGAAATACAAGAATTAGAATTGTCAAAATGGATTCCTAGAGCCGTTAAAAACAACTTTTTTGAATTAGTTCTAGTAAAACAAGGTAGCGGGACACAATGTATTAATTACAATGATTATGAATATAGTTCGGGTAGTATGTTCTTACTTCCACCTTTAAAATGTCATAAGTTTGATATTGAAACGCCTTCAAAATTTGTGTTTCTAAAATTCACCGATTCATTTTTTAAGGGAGTCAACAAAGTATCCATTGATAGAGATGAGTGGTTTAAAGAAGCTGCTTATATTCTTTCTAATTACAATCAGTTACCAGGAGATATTATTAAAAGTGAAGTGGATAGGCAATACTTGGAAAACCTGATTACCATGATTTTACAAGAATCTAGAAACTATAGTAAAGAGTCTATTTCTCTAATAAGAAGTTTAATGACCAGTATTTTAGAAATTTTGATTAGAAATATTAAAAAGGGTGATATTTATGAGGTCTCTGAAAACAATACGGATGATAGGATAACAAAAATGCTCACCTATATTAATGAAAATATTGATCAAACTAATTTACTTAAAGTTGAAAATTTAGCTGAAGTGTTTTTTATGTCACCAACTTATGTTAGTGAGTTTTTTAAGAAACAAGTAAAAATGCCGCTAAGAGAATATATCATAAAGGCGAAATTGAAACTTGTTGAAATTCGGTTGTTAAATTCTGATTATAGTTTAAGTGAAATAGCTGATGAATTGGGGTTTACAGATATAAGTCATCTTTCAAGAACGTTTAAAAAGTATGTTGGTGTTTCCATTCGCGAGTTTAAAAACAAAGGTGAGTACATGCTTTTAAAACGTAATGTTTGTGCTAGCTAGATAAATTATTAAAACATTCCATTCCACACACATTATGCTTCCCTCCTTCGTCGTCGCATAAAAAGTGTTACATTAACATTGCAGAAGTAACTTTTAGAATAAATTTTTTCAATAAACTGTAGTAACAACTTTCGCTTTTAACCAAAGTTCAAGTTACATAACGCAGAACATTATAGAACATTTTGCATTTGTAGTTTAGCCAGTGGCTGAAGTACAAATCAAGAAAGCTGGTGCGCTGGCATAATTCCACAAAAGTTTAAACCAAGTAGCTAAAATGATATTATGTAAAATATCCCTGAAGCTCTGATAATTGATTAAAACCTACAAAAGTACGTTATAAAAAATTTTAGGCGATCCTCATGGAATTGCCACAACAGTATAAATTTTTGAAAATAAAAATTCTATGCCCTTGTTATAATTTGAACTTTAGTTGAAGTTTTCTTTTCGTGTTATATCTTTTGTCTTGAAACAAAACAAAAAAAAATTAAGGCTGCATACACTCTAGGAAATAATTAACGGCTCATTTGCTATATTTTAGGAAGCACCTTAGCTCGTTAATACTGTTTTGTAATGTTTGATTAATTGAAACTCTCAATAAAGTGCATTACTGAGCCCCAAGTATTAGATTTACAATTCGGTTATTATCTGTGGTATTTTGAACGTGTTTAGATTGTTCTAGTAATATTGTTCTTTTTAATGAAGGAAATATTTTGTTAGCACGTATAATCATTTTATTGCCAGGAAACATCAAGTCATTTTTTGCCGCTATTAATGTTAATGGTGTTTTTATTGAATTAGCTTCACTCCTATTTATTACTGGAACAGGTGTAAAATCCATTTTAAAATGCAAAAACACTTTAGAGAGAAATTCTAATGCAAAGGCGTCTTTTTCTGTAAACAGCCCGTTTAAAAAATGTTCTATATATTTTGATTTCTTTGTTCGCATATAACGCTTCATTGGAATGAACACCTTTAATAATGCTTTTAAAGGGTTTCCATTTACTATATATGCGGGAGCTGTTAGAAAGACTTCTTTGATATTGGCATCTTTAAATTCTAATGCTTTTAATATGACTAAACCACCAAACGAGAAACCTGCGAGCGTCACATTTTTTAACGCTAGATTATCAATAACTTCATGTAACCACCTACCGTAATCAACATTCTTCATTGATAATCTCGTTTCAGCACTTTTATTGGGTTGCGCCAATACATCTACTGCAAAAACCTGAAAATGTAATTCTAACCCTGAATATGTTTCTAAGGCAATTGGTGCACAACCATTTGACCCATGAACAATTAGTATTGGTGGTTTTGATACATCTTCTGTGATAATTATATTGGTTTTACCAAAAGTCGTTTCAACGGTTTTATTATGATAATTGTTATTTAAATCCTTTAACTTTTTGTCATAGAGATTTAAAATTTCAGCTTTTCCTGTTTCAGATTTATATAATGATTCCATTTTTTCTTAATAAAATTAATTTTGATGTGAATTGCTATATATTACTGGCATCTGCCCTTTCCACTTCTTCCATAAGTTGTTGTCGGTAATTAGACTAGCCATAAAATGGCCTACATTTATACGGCTTACTTTGCCAGCATCAAAAATGGCACTTCTTATTGGGGAAGTATGTATTTCATAATCGGTGACCTCTTCTTCATTAATCAAACCATCTGGTCTTACTGCAAC
Organism: Maribacter sp. 1_MG-2023; assembly: GCF_030547005.1. Lineage (GTDB taxonomy): Bacteria > Bacteroidota > Bacteroidia > Flavobacteriales > Flavobacteriaceae > Maribacter. The sequence continues at coordinate 30,077 of NZ_JAUOPN010000012.1, forward strand.
CCATTCAATGGATTTATTATTTTGACCAATTTGCGTGCGTAAATAATCTGCAGCTTTTTCATTATCTAAATGAGGTGGTAAAAGCAAGCGAAGCAGCCCAATGACACATTTTTGGGGAAAAGAAATAGGTTCGTTTAAGTCCCGATTACGATTGCCTGTAGTATTCATTAAAATGAACTTTATTGGTTTTTTGGGATTATTTGATTTTATCGAATGGCATAACCTTCGCGAAGCATCTGTCACCAATTTTCTTGGTTGCCCGTAAATACCTTTCAAAGTTAAATTATGACCAAGACAAGAAGCAACTGCATCACAATTGCTAACAATGGCAATCATTTCTGTATCACTTAATTCTAATAGACTTGCAGAGATAATTTGTAGGTCATTATTTGTTATCCATGATTCTGGCAACTTTTCTGGTGATCTTACAATTACTTTTACTTTATGTTTTTCAATTAGAAGTTGTTCTACTAATTGACTACCGGTTGCGCCACTTGCGCCTACTACTAAAACTGTCATTTTGATTTTTGATTGATTATAATACCTTTAAGACGATGTATTTCTATAATTGTTTCAATTACTGAAACCGTAATTTATGTAAGGTTTTAACAACACATAAGATTACATATTTGTTATGTTGTATTGAGTTATTTCTTATCCTTTTCCATATCCAAGGAAACTCACAATTAATTGATCTCCCATAAAAATTAAAATTATTGTAGCGAGTACTAGTGCATATTTGATGAGCTTTTCTTTGAATGATATTTGAGAAATCATTTTAGTACTAACAAGTTCTATTAGCAGTTTGCTTATCTTTTCTTTATTGATAACAAGAATTGTAAGTAGCATTATAAGATATAATGTTGCTCCAGCTAATGCACCATATTCGTCAAGAAAAAAAATGTCGAATACTATTACGTTTACCATTATTGGGATTAAAACCAGGGTGCCAATTAGTTTGGTTTTATTAAAAAGCAATAAAACTGCTCCAAAAATTTCTGCTAGCCCTATGAAAAGTAAATATCCATAAGAACGCCCCATGAAAACCCAAGCCAAGTCAAAGTCTGAAACTTGTCCTATTGGCATAAGGTCCAATCCATCTGGCATTCTTTCAGCCGTATAAAACTGCCCTCCCATAACCTTTCCTATTCCATAAACAGTTAGAAAAAAGAACACATAAAGGCGGCAAATGATTTCGATTATTTCTTTATAATTTATTTTTTTCATAGTTATTTTTTTTGATTGATTACAACGATTTTGTGTCTGAGTAGTAGTTCGTTTTATTTGTTCGAATTTTCTACATCTAATAAGATATTATTCAACTTTTTTCTATCAAACCATTTCCCTTTAATAACAACACCCAAAATTGTTTTTGTATTTCTTATATCTTCAAGGGGGTTTTTTTCTAATAAAACCAAATCGGCTAATTTTCCTTCAGTAACAGTTCCGCTTTGTGAAATTGTATTTAAATAACGTGCCGGAACAACTGTTGCTGTTTTAAGTGTTTCATAAGTGGAAAGTCCTGAATTGTATATTAACTCTAATTCGTGATGAAGAGAAAAACCAGGAAGAAATAAGCCATATGTATCACTTCCTGCCATTAATGGTACTCCTTGCTTATGTAGTAATAAGGTGAACTTTTTTTGCCATTCTAATTCATTTTCAAGTCGGATCAACGATTCTTTATCAGTAAACCATGAATTTTTTCTATAATTAATTTTATTGGACTTCCAATAATCTGAATAATGTTTTGGTAGGTATTTGATATTTTCATCATTATTCAATATTTCAGATTTGCTCTTATCGGCATACCGACTAATCATTTCAAATATTCCAAGAGTAGGAGAAACATAAACACCACTTGTTTTTATTTCTCTAGCTTTCTGGGTTAAAAATTTAATTGAGTTGTTTTCTTCTTTGGTAAAAATGTTCATGAACTCCTCTGTATGAGCAATTGATTTCATTCTTAATGAGAATTCTAATGGTAGTTTTCTTTGCCCGTGACCAATGACTTCGACTCTTTCTTTTTGAGCAACTTCTAATAATTTTAAGTATGTGTTCTTTGGAAGATCATCAGCAATTTTCAAATAGTCGTACCCTCTTAATTTATGATATTGTACTATAGTTTCAACAGAATCTATATGATTAAAGTGGTTTCTTTTAAGATATGGTCCGGCGGTGTAATAATGAGGAGATAGAATAACGTTACTTCGAGCGAGTGCTCTTATTTTTATATGATCTTGCCCCTCATATTCTGCCATGTTTCTTGCAGAGGTTATTCCATTTGCAATTAAAAGTTTAAACTCATTCTCAATATCGTTTTGTAGATGATAATGAGTTTCTACCAATCCAGGAATTAAATATTTGCCTGAAGCTTCAATGGTATCATCTATGTAGGTAGTTGACGCTTTAGAAGCTGATTCAATTTTCAAAATCTTTCCATTTGCAATAATTACTCTTTGATTAGTAATTAAGGTATCGGTATTCATTGGTATTACACTCACATTCTCAAACGAAATTATTTTTGTTTGAGCCAGAGCAACAGAACAGAGCATTAGAATAAATACTGGTAAACAATTTTTTAGCGTTTGCATTTTTTTTGATTTATTAATTTAATGCAAACGTACTTTTTATTAAAGCTTTAGTAGTTCGAAAATCGATACTCTTGATAAAATAGAACTTATTTATTTTTATATTCTTTGGGAGTTAATCCAGTTTCTTTTTTAAAGTTTGTGTAGAAGGATGTTTTAGAGTTAAACCCACATTCGAGACCAATGGATAGTAAACTATATTTATCAAACTTTGAGTCTTTTACCATTAGCTTTACATCTTTGATGCGATGAGAATTGATATAATCTGAGAAATTAACGGAAGTATTTTCTTTTATAATTTGAGATAGATATCCATTACTTATTTCTAGTTGTTGAGCAACACTATCTCTACTTAGATTGGGGTTGTGATGTATTTTTGTTTCTTCAATTAGAAGTTCCAGTTTTTTAAAATGAGAACTTTTTGAGTTTACAGAATCGATTGGTTTCTTTTTTTCTCTTTTCGTAATTTCTCTAATTTCATATTGGTCATTCGACAACTTAAATTGATACATACCTTTATAGGTTAACCAATAAATAAAAATGGAACTAAATGTCCATAAATAGGTAAGAGGTAATTTCTCTGAAAAGATAAATCGATAAGATTCTAATACAACTCCAAATACTATAATTAAGGAAAGAAAAGCCAAAAGATATTTTAACCATTTTTTACTCAAACTGTCCTTTTTAGCTATCGTATATTTATAGGCTAAGACAATCATGTAAATAGGAAAAATAATAGCTAGTAAACTAATTGTTTTATAAAATGCAGGAATGTAGTTTAAAATGATCGCAGGCAGGTTATACAATTGAAAAGTTGTACTTAAAGATAAAAAGATATTGAGTGCGCTTAAAAGCACAAAAGGCAAGTAAAAAACTTTTAGGCTTGGGGTACTATCAAGAACGTTATTAGAGGTTTTATAAAAGAAGACAAAAAAGGTTGTTGGATATAAAAACTGCCAAAGAAATAAATCTAGGATGCTAATTATTATTGGATCAGAACCGATATCCCAAAACCAATTATTAATACCAACAACAGCGATAATTAATAAAGTAAACCCTAAATATTTATTGTTTTTACTTCTGAAAAACTTAGAAAAGAGAATCACTAAGCTTAAAACTAAACAATGAAGAGTAGCTAAAAGTGAAACTATTTCTAAAAACGAGATATTGATTGATGACAAGAATTTTGGTTTTAGGTTTAATTCGTTTTTAATAAAGGGCTACGATATATTAATATATGATTAATTGTGATTTACATTCAGTAATGTAATGATTCGCAAGAAAAAATCATAATTACGAGGCTTTATCGAATCCAAATATAGTTTACAAATAATACTTTACTATTATTGAAAGATTTGTTTTAACTACCTTTCCACACACATTACATTCCCCGCTGATAATGAATTAAAATTTACCGCAGGATCATGAAACTTTTTAATAAGTTGGTAGGTATTTAAATTATAATTGTCTGGGTGCTTGTAGCACCGGCAAAAGCAGGAGGCGAATCAACATTCAAAATATGAATTCCTGATGCATGATAATGACGACTATTAAAACTCCAATTAGCTCCATTCCAATAGAGAAAATTTGTAACAATTCGAAGTGAGAAACCAAAGTGAGCCCCTGCGTCATAACCCCAAGGATAATTATTCGGATTGTAACTATGTATATGAGGCCCTAAAACGCCTGCTTCAGCTATATCAGCATAGCATGCAAATTGCACTGTGTAACCAGCTGCGACCCAAGCCGCTATGCTACGATGATCGTGGTCATGAAGTATTCTCCAACTTCCCGGAGCTAATGGTGCCGCACCAACTGGCACTGCAGATGCAATAATCATTGAACATCCATTCATACCAGTTGTAAACAAAAAGTGAGCATCTGCTGGGGCAGGTACAGTTGAAATGTCGCAGAAAGGCATGATATTAAATCCATCACCTCCATTGGCGGCTCTACAGTACATGGCATCAATGGTATTTAATACACCACCGCCAGGTTGGTGAAGAACTGGGGCAGCACCAATAGGTTGCATACGTAATGTTGGATAATCTAACAATCCTGGAACTCCATGAACCGTATTTGTTGATAGAGAGAAAAAGGTTCTAAGATTATTAATCGCTGGAATTCCACCTATTAAATTTTGATTTATTGAATTAAGAACAATAGGGTTTGCAATAATAAATGCACTGGGATTAAGCATGAAATGACCTACATTGTCAATCATAATATTTTTAATTTATGGATTATTTTATATCCTGATTAGTTACTTTAAAAAAAATTATAAACACTATTTTTTATTATACTATTAAGCAATACTCCTATATTATTTGGTAGCTAGGAGTATTGCTATAAAAGCTAATCTTAGAAATGCTTATTTAAAGTCTAAACGACAGGTTTTGGTATAAGATTCATGAATTGTGTTAAGAGTGCGTCATGATCTTTTGATGAAAGAAAATCGTCAGTAAATTGATCAAACCAATCTGGATCAACAAATCTAACTTCAAAAGTGTGATAAGTAAAGGTTATAGCATCTGTAGATGAGGTGGAGCAAGGAGTTTTAATAAATGTTTTAGCTTCATCTCTACTAAGGAAATACATTTGTATGGAAATATCTGGCATCCCCATTTCATCTTCAGCCCAAAGAATTCGTTTCACTTTTTTTTGTGATTCTTTATCTACAGTTCCGCTAACCGTTAATGCTCCTCCAAAGTCTTTTATGACTGATGTCAAAGCAGCTTCCATTTCAGGTGCAACAGCGTCGCCAACGATAGAGGCAATTATCCCAACGTCTATTGTTACCGAAAAATCCGTGTGGGTATAAGTTACATCTTTGGCTTCACTTAAACTAAAGTACCCACTACCAGAAAGAATTGCGTACGCTGCCTCGTAATCATATTTATCCCTTCCTGATTTAGTAATTGCTTCAGTTAGAAGAGCGCTTAAATGAGACGCTTTTTTGAATGTTGCGATTGTGTCATCATTCATTTTTTGGTCTTTTTCAGTAGTCACATAAATTGCGGTTGCATCATGATTAGTTGAATAATACTTTTTTACTTGTCCATCATTGTTGTCATCTGAATTTGTCATAATCATTAGGTTTAAGAAGTTACTATTTATTTTTTCTTCTCAAATCTTAAAAAACAAAACCTTGTAAAGAAAATAGATGAGTGAATGGATAGATTATTCTAGTGAAGTACTAAAATTAATGAGCAAGTGGAATATGCGAAGTCAATTAATTAATTGAGCTAAAATGTGATAAAGGATTTATATAGTTTTGAAGAGCCTAAAAACTTTATCTTTGTGAGACTTGCTGACAGGTATTTTATTCTCTGAGATATAAAGCATATTGCCTTCGAAACCACTTACTGAATTAATGTTAACCACATAGCTTCGATGTACACGCACAAAACGGCTAGTGGGTAGTTGCTCTTCAATTTTATTGAGTCCAACAGAATATATAAATCGATCAGTTTTGGTATACACCGTACAATAATTACTATCAGCTTGTAAATACAAGATTTCTTGGAGCTGTACACGCTCAAAATGATTGTTCTTTTTAAGAAATAAACTATCCTTAATGTTTAGTACCTGATTTTCTGTAGCAGCAAACTGTTTTTTTGTTTGCATTTCGTTTTCTGCAGTTTTATTAGAAAAGTTCTTTAAAGCAAGCTCAATTGCTATACAGACCTGACGATCTTTAAAGGGTTTAAGTAAATACGCATGAGGCTTTACGCTCTTTGCTCTTTCTACGATATAATTATCTGCGTGTGATGTTAGAAACAGGAATGGTATACGGTACTTGTCATTTATAAAGCGCGCTAATTCTATTCCATCAAACTCTCCTTTTAACATAATATCAATCAAGACCATATCAATATCTTGATTATTTTCTAAAAATTCTAAGGCCTTTTTTACCGTATCAGCTATACCGGTAATATGGTAATTGTTATCACTAAGTTTATTCGCAATGTCATTAGCCAATAAAATTTCGTCTTCTACTATGAGTAATTTTACCCTGGCAATGCTTGGAATCATGTGATATGAATTTTTAAAATTTAGATATTTTTCACCATAATTTGCCAATGGGTACCCCCAGTTTTCAGTCTTTTAATACTGCCATCTAATTGGGAAATCAGCGATTTTATTAATTTAAGACCAAAAGAATTTTGCTTAGCCCCTTCTTTCTCAGTAAAACCTACGCCATTATCACAAATATTTATTTCAAGCGTATCGTTTACTTTTTTAAGGACCAATTTAAATTTTGGTGAAGGTGTATCATTATAGGCATATTTTAAAGAATTAACGACCATTTCATTTACGATTAATGCTATTGGTATGGCTTTGTCTATAGAGATACTAGAATCATCAATATCCAATTCTGGTTCAAAACTGATATTATAACCATAAAAAAGCCCGAGAACTAATTCTTCTATATAATCTTTTAAGAACACTTTTGTTTCGATACCTTCTTGATAAAGCTTTTGATGTACTAGTGATAGTGCTTCTACTCTATTTTTACCTGTTAACAAGGCTTCTTGTGCTGGGTGGCCACTAAGTTCTCGACTTTGTAGATTTAATAAACTCGATATCATTTGAAGATTGTTCTTAACTCGATGATTGAGTTCTTTTAGTAAGAGTGCTTTTTCTTGTTCACGTTTTTCTATAATTATATTTTGGGCAGAGACACGCTTGCTTACCATTTTGATAGCTTTATTACTTTTATATAACATGTAGGTTAAAAGACTGAATATGAAAATACCAATACCAAGAATTAACATTTTATTTCTTTGATTGGCATTAATAGTATTCAATAAATTAATCTCGGTTTCTCGCTTATTTATTTCATAACCTGCTTTAAGTTGTTCTATTTTTTGAATATTAGCTTTATTTACTAAGCTATCTTGATAATTTTGAAAGTCTTTTTTATAGATCAAGGCTTTTTTATATAATTGCTGATTCTCGTAAAGTGTTGACAATAATGCACTAACATCTCGTATTTGCTCTTTTAGACCATTGTGCCTAGCCAAGTCCAAGGCTTCTAAAAATTTCATTTCGGCCTTTATTAATTGTCTCTCTTTTGTGTAGATATTGCCCAATTCTGCTAAAAAAATAGATAAAGAATAGGGGTCACCTAAAATCATTAAAATCTCTATAGCAGTTTCTAACTTTTGCTTAGCTTTAAGAGGTTTGCCTTGTGCAGCATATGCCATACCCAGATTTCCTGAGGTATAAGCTAAAATCAAATCGTCATTTAGTACGTCATTGATATTAACTACTTCGTTAAAAGTATCAATAGCCAAATTCAAATCACCAGATAGCCTATAGGCTTCTCCTAAGTTGACTAAAGTTATTGCATAATTTGAAGTGTTACTATTATTGTAAATATCACTAGCCTTCCTTAAATAAACAATTGCAGAAGAATAGTCCTTATCATTAATGTAGTTAGAACCAATTTGAACATAAGAGGCTGCCTGTCGTTCTAACATATTGAGTTCTTCATATATGCGTAATGCATTATATGAAGCTTCAAAAGATTTTGGATTATTACCCAATAATCGTTCTACATGGCTTAGCTCTTCCCATGCCTCTGCTTGAAGTTCTTCATCGCTTAAACTGTTTGCTATTTTTAAAGATGCATTGGCATATTCAAGTGATTGTAATGGAATTGGATGGTGGTAAGCAATTTTACTTAATAGTCTAGCTTGCTCTTTTTGAGTAATAGTTTTAGTTTCTAAAATAGCTAATAGACTATCAACTTTTTGTTGGGATTGCGAGATTACATTAAAAACAGAACCAAAGGATAAAAGAAAAAACAACAATTGGACTTTGTACAGTCTAGTTTTTCCTATAAACAAGTTGACTGTCTCTTGCATATTACTAACCCTGATTAGAACTAACTTTCATCAATGGGTCTAGTATAAAATACAAGCGCTTTTTTTTACCTTCCTTTGTTATTTCCATTTCTAAAGATAATACGGCACCGTAACTAATATATCGTTCAAAAATAGGAGCTTCTGATTTTAATTCAATAGTACACTTTTCGTATGTATTATCTGATTTGATATACAAAAAACCATCCGGCGAAATAGTAATCTGTGCATCAGGTCTAGAACTCCTATCATTGAGTTCGAAGATTTCACCCCAGCCTATTGAACTTTCTGAATCTTTAGTTAAATCCGAGCCTTTACAATAATGTAATCTTGGAGAATAGTCTTTTTTCTCATCCTTAGAATATTCCAATATCATATCAATGTTCTTGTCAACACCAATAATGACTTCTGGAATGGCATCATTCGTATTTACCACAAACTTATCAAGTGCAATTGGATACGATAAGGTCCCTTCCCCTAAATCCATGTATTTTACTGCTTTTTCTAAATATGACCCTAGTACATTTAAATATAAGCTAGACTTCTCAGTACCAATTTTGATTTTCATAATGTTATAATGGTTTGGTGGATTTATATAATAAATTTAAGGATAGGTTTACTTCTTAAAACAATTCATATATTATCTTTAGTTACATTCTTAAAATAGATTTGTACGTTTATAAAGGAGTCTTTATCAATTCTAGTCACGTATGGCTATGCTGCGATTGTAATTAATTGAGTCCAAATAAACGTTTTACATCTTTTGGTTATTCAGAAATAAATTAAAATCACTTTCTACCTTATTCTTCTAATACTATTATAGATAGAGCAATTTATATTTTGGAATAACGGATGGTTTAAATATATGTTTTTTTAGCAAGTAAGTAATCATGAAAATCTTTTTTTCTAATAAAAATTTTTAGTGAAATACCCTTATACTCCCCTCCTACCGTCGGCTCGTATAATAAGTGTTTATTCATTGCTAGTTATTTATTTTTAAAGGTATTCATGAACCTCCTGCGTCGGTTTCATTATCTTTTGAGAAGAAAGTTTTTAGAAAGAAAAAAATAAAAGGAGATTGGAGAAAATAACTTCGCTTTTACCAAAGCAAAGTTTCATAACGCAAGACATTATAGAGCAGAAATGCTCTATAATCTGGCATTATATAAAATAGCGATAAAGTTATTATGAATTTTAAGCTAATGCTACTAATAGGCTGTATCAAATTTTATGTCTGATAATAGAGCCTAAAATCCAACAATTTGCAGATCTGGAAAACACTTTTTAAACTATAATTCTGAATAATTTAAAAAGTGTTTTAAACCAATAGCCACTATTACTTCTTTGAAGTTTGCTCTAAATAGGTGCTTTCAAATATTTTATCTGCATTAGCAGCTTCAAAACCTTCTCGTCTATGTTCCCTTTGAATTTCACTTTTATCTAAAGACTCAAATTCTGATAGTATAGAGCGCTCCGCAAATTCTACATAACTACCTGAAATTTTCATTTTTTCGTAATGGGCAAAGGTCGCATCTACCATTTCGGCTATCGAACTACTTTGACGTAACAAACCATCGTTACTGGTTTTTATCTTTCCGCCAGATGAATTAAGCACAATTCCTATTCCTTCTAAAAATTCATTGAATACCTCTAAAGAATTATATGGAGAAGGTAAATTATGAACGCTGATGGTATAATGATTTAAATAATAGCGGTTATAAATTACCCAAGCTGCATATTCACTTTCTTCTGACAGTTTTTGAAAATCGGCTAGCGTTGGCAACTTCCATAACGGCTGGTAAAAAAATTCTCCAACAGCCTTGGAATCGTCTAAATCAATGGCATCTATGGGGTCGGTGTTAATGGTATTTGTATATTCAGAAATGATACGTTGCGATTGACTAGAAAGGTCTTGAACTCTTAACTCACTAATAAAAATTCTAGGATACTCTTGGCTTGGCGGTGCATACCAGTAGGCGTCAAGTTTTTTAGCAGGAAAATAATAGGAATCCATTTTGGAATATCCATAGTGTAGAAATATTTTTTCAAAAGATGAAATTCCCAAATTAGGAACACCTAACGTACGAAACGCTATATGATCGTTTACGATTTCATTTTCGTTTTCAATCATATTGGCATCGATCATTGCCTTGGTAATTTTTTCTACATCGGTTACACTTTTTTTATAGGGAAGAAACAAAGCAGTTAACACTTTATCTAAAGAAGTATTTTGTTCAAAATTCATAGCACGCAGGTATTAAGAATAGATTGTAAGATGTTTTAATTGTAATTCTATTACAAAGTTCTTGTCTATTTTAACAATAAACAATTAACATTGTAGGTTTATTGATAAGTATGACTAATCAATTAGAATTTAGACACCTCCACTACTTTTTGGTATTGGCAGATACATTACACTACCGAGAGGCAGCGGAGAAACTATATATATCACAATCTGCCTTAAGCCAACAGATAAAGCGTTTGGAATTTATTTTAGGCAAGAATCTCTTTATACGCACCAATAGAAAGGTGAGTTTGAGTCCTGAAGGAATTATTTTTAAACAGGAGGCTACGCTTATACAAAATCAGGCTGCTTTGTCTATGGAGCGTTGGAAATCTGCAGTTTCTGGCAAACAAGGATTGCTAAAAATCGGATTTGTAGGTTCTGCAATGCAAAAATACTTGCCATCTGTCATTAAGAAATTTACTGAAACGCAACCTAACATTGAATTTTACTTAAACGATCTTAGTAACACCGACCAGCTTTCTGCTTTAGAAGCGGGACAGATTGATATTGGATTCATACGCTCTAATGTAGTGGCTCCCACATTGGAAATTAAGTCGGTATTCAAAGAGAAATTCGCTTTGGTATTACCAAAGGACCATGCGATTTCTAAAGCCAATTTTAAAGATGTATCGCAATTGTCAAATGAGTCCTATATACTGTTTCCAAACAAGAATAGTCAAATGTACTATGACCAAATTGTTTCCCTTTGCAATGATCACGGCTTTGCTCCTAAAATATCGCATCGTTCAATTCACGCCCCTACGATTTTTAAACTGGTAGAAGGCGGATTGGGTATTTCTATAGTTCCCAACTCCCTTCGAGATAAGAGCAATACTAAAATTAAATTTATTGAATTAAATAATGTACCACAAGAAACCGAGCTGTTCGCTGTATGGAACAAGAAAAAGACGAATATGGCTTTACCTTATTTTTTAGAGGTTTTGTAACACGGTTCTTTTGTAGTAAAGTTTTATAGGTTCAACCAATGAGAGTACTGTGTTGATTTTTTATGATTAGGCAGCCCAAAAATTAAAACAGTATTTGAGCTCTATTCTAATAATACAGCCTAAAATCTAACATTTTACAAACATTGTAATGCCTTTGGTGCAATTCTTCTATAACATCGAACATATCATCATCTTCTTTAAATAAGTTAAAGAAAGCCTTGTCAAGGTTAGCGCTACTTACTCCGTTAAATGCATTTCCGTAGCCCGAAACTGCTTTTGCGTTGGTAATATCTAAGAAGTACTGTGCTTCTTCTTCGTCAAGGTCTAGAATTTTGGTGTTTGAAAAATGCAGGATTTTCCCTTTTAATCGTCCCTCGAAAATCTCCGCAATCTCTTGCAGCGTATAATAGTAATCGTTTAGGCAGATGCTATTTGCCTCACCGGCCATCACCAAATAAATAATTTCATAATCCTTAAAATTATGATCATCTAAGACCAGTGTATTTAAGCTTTCTTCTAATCCTTCGATGGTATCACAAGTTTTATAAATACTAGCTATGCCATATTTCATGGCTAGTTGCTCGAGGCTTTGTTGAGCTTCGGTAAGCTGTTCATTTTCAATGTCATTAACACCTTCTAAACAATAGATAAACTGATCTTCGTCAATTGATTGTTCTTGGGGTAATTGTCTTCTTTTTTCTAGCAAGCTTTTGTATTTATTTGGGGTGTATGAAATACAAAATTACAGTAACTATTTTATACTTTTTAGTGTTTTTGAGATAAATATGGGTTGTAATACATAGGGCTTCCCTCCCACTGTTGAGTAGCTTAAGTACAAAACAATACTAAACCGTTAGGCGATTATTGAATAGTATCTAAAATGGATATGTCAAATAGCCCATGACGCGTTGAGGATTTAACTATATACTCTTTAAAAATTCTTTTACGGCACTCCAATAGCCATCATTATCCTCAAACTTTTCCCACAACGCTCGCGAACCGTGGTTTCCTTTGGTTGCCGGCACATACGATACTTTTGTTGTGGTAGGTATCGCTTGATTTATAGTAAGCCATTTATTTTGTTCGTTTTGCGCAGAAGTAATAAACGTAGGTACTTTAATGTGTGCGGCACTATTTTTTATAAAATCGTCTTCACCAAAATATTCTCCAGGTGAAAAAGCCATTGCGGCATCTATATTATCAGGATAGTCACCGGTATATTTAAGAACTAAAGAAGAAGAGTAAGAACTACCCCAGATAATTATTTTCTTTGGCATATATGTCATTTTTACATAAGCTACGGCTGCCTCAATATCTTGAAAAGCATCAAGATATTTGGTTTTCTTCCCTGCTGCTACCGCTCTTTGGTTGGTCTGGTTGACAACGGAATTTACTTCACCGCCGGATCGTTGATCAATGGCAAGGCAGCTATAACCTAATGCGTTTAATTTAGGTGCTATTTCTTTATATTCTCCACGGCTCCACCCTGCTTGATGAAAAAGGAGTATAAAGGTTTCGCTCCCTTTGGCTTCATAATAATCTGCGGTAATCAGCAGCCCATCTTTAGAAGGAAAGTCTATAGTTTTTTGTGCAAACATACATAAGCAGCTTAAGCTTAAAACAAAGGAGAAAATCGTTTTCATAAATGGCTTTGTTAGTAATATGTATTTGAGTCCGCCTTTAGTGCATTTGCTTACAAAAAGTGATGAATATATATATATGCAATGCCCAATTTAAGCGTATTTATTTGGGATGTGCGATATACGATACTACTACAACTGTTTTATTCTTTTTAGGTATAATATGAGTTGTAATACATAGTGCCTCCCTCCCATTGATAGTTATTGGGGTTATGTTATTGCTAAAAATTTTTGCTACTAGATTTCAACTTACGAAAACCAAGTATAATCAAGACGACTATTAAAACTAAAAAATAAATAGTGGTAGAGCTACTTTTAATAATTGAAAACATACTGGTGATATTTACAGCAGTCTCTGTAACAGTTGGGTAGGCATTTAGCATGGAAATAATACCGATGTTTTCAATATAATCTGCTATACCGGCAATTATAGGCAATAGACACAGATAAAGGAATTTAGGGTTAAGTTTGGGTAGTTTGGTGAGGAAATAAGCCAGTACTGCTGCATAAGAAATACCAAAGAGTAATGGGTAAATCATATCTACAGGAATTTGTTTGGTGAGATACGTTTGGCGTCCGGTATCTCCTAGAGTATGAAAAAGAGTGTTTACATACTCTAAATCATATCCTGCGGGCATCATATCTAATAATTGCAATCCGTTCGAGAATTCCATCGTTGCCGGTATGGTAACTAGCAGCATATACGCATATACGATGTTGGTGAGTAAGAAAAGCAATAGAACCTTCTTACCAGAATGTTGTTTTTCTAACTGTTTTATGAAGTTGTCCATTTTACTGTAATGTTATTTAACTGGCTTGTTATGAACTATAAATAACCGGCATTTGTTCTTTCCATTTACTCCAAAGGTTAGTGTCATTGATAAGGCTAGCCATAAAATGAGCAACATTGATACGACTTACTTTACCCGCATTGAATATGGCACTACGTGTAGGAGATGTGAAAATTTCGTATTCACTTACCTGGTCTTCGTTAATTAATTCGTCTGGTCTTACGGCAACCCATTCTATTGCACTGTTGTTCTGACCAATTTGGGCACGCAAGTAATCCGCAGCTTTTTCATTATCTACGTGAGGTGGCAGTAGTAAACGCAAAAGACCAATGACACATTTTTGGGCAAATGAAATGGGTTCATGAATATCGCGATTACGATTACCGGTAGTGTTCATTAAAACAAACTTGGTTGGTGTATGTAGTCGGTTGGCTTTAACGGCATTGCAAATACGTTTGGTAGCATCTGTAACCAATTTTCTAGGTTGCCCGTACATACCTTTTAAAGTTAAATTATGACCAAGGCAAGAAGCCACTGCATGGCAATCGCTTACCAAATTTTGCATTTCGTCATCGGTAAGGGCTAAAATACTTGCGGTAATAATTTGAAGGCTGTCATTTTTTTTCCAAGATTCAGGAAGCTTATCGGGAGAACGTACCACTACTTTTACCGAATGTTGTTGCAAAAGAAGTTGTGTTACCAACTGACTACCTGTGGCGCCACTTGCGCCTACTACTAAAACTGTCATACTGATTTGATTGATTGATTGATTGATTGATTGATTGATTGATGATTTGACTGTAAGACGATGATATGTTGAAATTGTTACATTTTTAAATATGTAAATGTCTAATTTTAAGTTGTTATGGGGTTTTGTAGCTATTTTGCTTTACGTAATATTTTAACCACTCTACTATGCGTTATTTGTAGCAAATTCCATTGATAGCCTTCAAAATCTGTCGTGTTCATAAATTGAACCACTACGGCGTCTATATCTTTATGGTATTCTGCCAAACATTGATAGCCAGTAGCCAAGCCACCGTGATTAAACTCATAAAGTGAGGAGTAGATTTCCATTTCTTCTTCGCTAAGTAAAGAACCATCGTTTAATGCTCTTACGAATTTGCCAACATCTTCTGCAGTAGCCAGCATCATGCCGTTATCCTCACTTTTAAAATCTTTATCAATTCCCACATAATAACCACTCATAACATCATCTAAATTTACATCATCAAGTGAGCCAAACGTATTGTTGAGACCAAGCGGAATTAAAATTTCTTTTTTAAAATAGTCATAACGACTACCGCCAGTTACTTGCTCTATAATTCTGGAAAGCAGTAAATAATTGGTGTTAGAATAGCCATAATCTTCATCCGGTTCAAAATCCGCAGGTAGATTGCTTGCATAGATAAGTACATCTATATCGGTATTTGGTTGATTTTTCCAGTAATCGGCATTGTTGGTAAAATTCGGAATGCCACTTCTATGCTTTACCATCATTCGTAATGTAATCTTATCTGCATTTTCAATTTTACCTAAAAGTTCAGGAAAATAATGGGTAAGCGGTTTATTTAAATCTATACGATTTTCATTGGCTAACCTTGTAATGGCTACTGCCACATATAGCTTGCTTATACTCGCAATTTTGAACAAAGCTTTTGGATTAACGGGTATTTTCTTTTCTGTGTTATGATATCCGGCACCATACAGTGTTGGTGGTTTGCCGGCTTGGTCAACGTAGACTATGACACCGTCGAATCCGTAACCTGCCGTTTGATTCACTTGCCCTTGTAGCGTATTTGGTAATGGTAGAATCCATGCTTTTACAAGAATCCACGGTACAAACCATAAAGAAATGAAGGTACTGGCAAATAATATGATTCTAAAAATCTGTTTTTTCTTACTGACTTTTGGTTTGACATTTTCCATTATGTGATTCTTTAGGTTTGATTGATGATACAAACATATATGGAATCAGCATAAAAATGAATTGTGAATAACCGAATTGTAATTTTTTGGGGATGAATTGAGTGAAATCTCATGAACATATCAGTAAATCAATCTTTAACTTTCTTTTGATGTATTACTGAATTACATTACTTAACAGTGGTCTGTTCGAAAAAAAATCAAACTATTCCATTTTAAGAATCACATTCCCCTTCAAATCCTTAAATTAGCCATGTAAACTTTAGGAGTAGCTATTTCATAGTTTGAGAAATATCCTTAGAACCTGATTTGATTAATATCAACGTAGGGAAAAGTTATCAGGATCAACAACCTGTACTTTCCTTTTATCATTTTCTATTCTTACTGTTTACACTAAAAAATATAGTAGCGAATACGCTTCAATTAACTAGTGAAACAGATGATACACATTAAAGTAAACAACACCACTCACCTATTCAAGCCGAACGTTACACTAGATGAAATCATTAAGGGTTTGGATATTTCTGTCAACGGAATAGCCGTGGCGGTAAATGAGAACATTATTACCAAAACAGAGTGGCATACCAAAACACTGAACGAGAGCGATGAAGTATTGGTCATTAGAGCTACCCAAGGGGGTTGAAAACCAGGCTTTCTATTCCCGTTTTACCCACATGAAGCAAGAGAATTTCCATTACAATATTTAAATCACAAAAATGATTGTATTAATAGCTCCAGAAAAAGATATCCCGAATGAAATTGAATTGCTACATCAGTTGTTTCAAGAAGGTTTGGCATATTACCATTTAAGAAAACCTTTGAAGGACTATCAAGAGCATTGCGATTATTTAAATGCGATCGATACCAAATATCATAATAGAATTGTAGTACACTTTTTTCATGAATTGATCAATGTATATGACTTAAAAGGGGTTCATTTTCAAGAGCAAAAAAGAATAGACCATATTGACAATCCCGGGCAGTATTTTAAAAGTTTAGATATGTACGGTAAGACCATAAGTTCTTCTTTTCACGATCCAAAGGTTTTAGAAGATTGTGAATTTGAATTTGATTATCATTTACTGAGTCCCGTGTTTTCTTCCATATCTAAACAAGGATATGAAGGCAAAGGTTTCAACGTCAACCAAAGTGAAAAGTTGATTGTGGGCATGGGCGGTATCACAGATAAAACAGTACAACAAACACTAAAGCTCGGTTTTAAGGGAATTGGTGTTTTAGGCGGAGTGTGGAATATGGAAAACCCGGTAGAAAGCTTTGTTGCATTGAAAAAGCAATACGAAACAGCCGTTCAAGAACAGAAGAAAGCATCCATCAGAAAAAAGAATTTTTAGCATTTACGATAAGAAAGAATATGACACCAAAATTACATTATATATCACAGGGAAAGACTCCCCAAGAACATTTAGAGAACATACAAAAAGCCTGTACCTCTGGTGTAGAATTGGTACAGTTGCGATTAAAAAATCAGTCTGAAAAAGTAGTGTTGGAAACTGCAGAAAAGGCAAGGGAAATAACAGCGAAATTTCAAACGCGATTAATCATTAACGATTACTACAAAATAGCAGCTGCGGTAAAAGCAGACGGAGTGCATTTAGGCAAAACTGATACCTCCCCTACTGTAGCTAGAAAAGAATTGGCGTCGTGGCAAATTATTGGTGGTACCGCTAATACGCTAGGGGACTGTGAAGCTCTTATCGCTAAAAAAGTAGATTATATAGGCATGGGACCTTTTAGATTCACGGAAACCAAAGAAAATTTGAGTCCGGTGTTGGGGCTAAACGGCTATTTAACCATAATTGAAGAGTTGAAAGCAAGTGTTCCAATTATTGCTATAGGCGGTATTGTTGCCGATGATATTACAGCTATTATGAATACCGGAGTACATGGTATTGCAGTATCGGGTGAAATTACACGCAACTTCAAAAGCATACCAGAATTGAAGAAACTAATCAACGGAGGTCCACTACAAGAAGAACGTTGGATATCTGAAGAAAAAAGAAAATAATATGTTACAAATAGCGGATAAAAAGTATACCTCAAGATTGTTTACGGGAACGGGAAAATTCAGTTCGTCTCAAGTAATGCGAGAAGCATTGTTGGCATCAGAAAGTGAATTAGTAACGGTAGCCTTAAAACGTGTGGATATCGAAGATACCCAAGATGATATTTTACATCATATAAACCATTCACACATCAACCTATTACCAAATACATCGGGAGTTCGTAATGCTAAAGAAGCCGTTTTTGCAGCGCAATTATCTCGTGAAGCCCTAGAAACAAATTGGGTGAAATTAGAAATACACCCTGACCCAAAATATTTGTTGCCCGACCCCATAGAGACCTTAAAAGCTACCGAAGAGTTAGTGAAGTTGGGATTTGTGGTCATGCCCTATATACATGCAGATCCTGTATTGTGCAAACGATTGGAAGAAGTGGGCGTGCAATGCGTAATGCCTTTGGGCGCACCAATAGGAAGTAACAAAGGATTAAAGACCCAAGATTTTTTAGAGATTATAATAGACCAAAGTAATGTGCCCGTAATTGTAGATGCCGGTATAGGTGCGCCTTCTCATGCTGCCTATGCGATGGAATTAGGTGCAGATGCCGTGTTGGTAAATACGGCGATAGCTGTCTCTCAAAACCCCGTAGAAATGGCAAAAGCCTTTAAAATGGCGGTGGCAGCTGGTAGAATGGCTTTTGAAGCAAAATTGGCACCCGTAGTTCATAAAAAAGCAGCAGCCAGTAGTCCGCTAACCAGTTTTTTAAATTAGAAAATGAGCAGTTTTAAGGACGTATTTGATACGTATAATTGGGATGAAACCTTACAAAGCATATTTTCCAAAACGGAGAACGATGTTTTACGTGCATTAATTAACACAAAGCGTGATTTAGAAGATTTTAAAGCATTGATTTCACCTGCTGCCAAGCCATATTTAGAAGAGATGGCACAGCTGAGCAGGCAGTTGACGAAAAAGCGCTTTGGGAATACCATACAAATGTATTCGCCCATGTATTTGAGTAATGAATGCCAGAACATTTGTACCTATTGCGGATTTAGTATGACCAACAAGATTCCGCGTCGTACCCTGACCGATGCTGAAATATTAAAGGAAGTTGCGTACATAAAATCGAAAGGATATGATCATATCTTATTGGTGACGGGAGAAGCTAATAAAATAGTTGGTGTAGATTATATTAATAATGTCTTGAAATTTATTCGTTCTCAATTCTCAAATATTACCATAGAAGTACAACCTTTACTGCAAGATGAATATGAACTATTGATTGAAAATGGTTTGTATGCCGTGTTGGTCTATCAAGAAACTTATCATAGAGAAGAGTATAAAAAACACCACCCGAAAGGTAAAAAATCAAATTTCGATTTTAGGTTGGATACTCCCGATCGCCTGGGCAAAGCCGGAATTCATAAAATTGGTTTAGGCGCTTTATTCGGATTAGAAGATTGGCGAGCAGATAGCTTTTTTACCGCATTACATTTAAAGTATTTACAGAAGACCTATTGGAAGACGAAGTATTCCATTTCTTTCCCAAGGTTACGACCGCATTCTGGCGGATTGGAACCTAAGGTAGAAATGACCGATCCAGATTTGGTACAGCTAATTTGCGCCTTTAGATTATTAGACGAAGATGTAGAATTATCGATGTCTACTCGTGAAAGCGAAGTATTTAGAAATAATATTGTGAATTTGGGAATCACCTCTATAAGTGCCGAGTCTAAAACCAACCCTGGTGGGTATGCCGTAGCACCTGAATCCTTAGAGCAGTTTGAAATATCTGATGAAAGACCAACAGAAGTAATTACAGAAATGCTGAAAGGTAACGGACTTGATGTAGTGTGGAAAGATTGGACCAATAATTGGGAATAATTTTATTTAAAAATACCTTGTAAATTTTCTAATACACCCAGCGCAGCTTTTTCACCAGCAATCATAGCTGCATTTAAAGATCCAATTAGTTGTAAATCTCCAGCTAAATAAACAGTTTCTTTTAATCGTGTTTCTGAAGGTGATATCTCGTATTGTAAATCACTCAATTTTGGTAATGACTTTGGTATGCTGTAGTGTTTTAGAAATGTAGGAGAAGTAATACCACAAAATTCCTTTAACTCCGTTTGCACTTGGTCTATTAAGGCTTTACCAGTTATACCCTGATTGTCAACAACAGTAACAGAAAGCAATTCTTTACCTGCGTTTATGGCGGTTTTAAGACTTGTATGGTAAAAGATGTTATTGATGACAGTTCCTTGATCAGGTATTAATCCGATAAGGGGTTTTTTAATCGTTCTGTTCTCCGTTTCAAAATACAAGGTATCACAGCTTTGCCATTCAATGGCTTGATTCTTTAAATTTTGAATTAAGTTACTCGCTTCTGTGGCGATAATAATAAAATCGCTTTCTATTTCTTGCCCATCAGCAAGCAGAATTTTGCTATCGCTAATACAAGATACAGACGTGTTATATTTTATAACGGTGTTTTTTAATTGATGTAGTAGTTGTTTAGGAATCTCTTCAATACCACCTTTAGGCAATGCAGCATTTCCTTCACCAAACATTTTATAAACAAATTCGAACATTCTGCTAGAAGTTTCTAGCTTGTTTTCTAGAAAAATTCCACTAAAAAAAGGTGTAAAGAAATCATCTATTATTTCAGAAGAGAAACCTAAATCGGTCAAATAAGAAAATGTTGTTTGCGCTCCATCTGAAAATATTTCGTCGATTGATTTTTTCTTTAGGCTAGTATTTAATTTTAGAATTTTCAACTTATCGGCAACAGTACCAATATTGGCAAACAACGTAGAAAACAATAAGGATGCATCTCTTAGCGGATCACCAATTACTTCTTGTTTTCCATTTTTAAAAATGGAAGCTCCAGGTAAGAAATTTTGTAGTTCTAAAGCTTTATAATCAAGATATTTTTGAGCTGCAGGGTACGCGGTTAACAATACTTGAAATCCGTGGTCTAACTGATATCCATTTACAATATCTGTTTTGACCCTACCGCCTACCCTATCTGTAGCTTCGATTAATACAGGAGAATATCCATTTTGTTCTAGTTCAATTGCTGCGACTAAGCCACTAATTCCGGCACCTATAATATGAATCTTAGAATTTTGATTACTCATTTTATATTTTTGTTTAACTGATTTAACATATATATGAACAAAATTAGTATTTTTGATATAGACTAATATATGTAATTGGTCTATAAAACTATCTTAATCATGAATTATTTAATTATCATCTTTCAAATTATAGTCGCCTTAAGTATATTAAATGTATGGCTAATACAGAATAAAAAACCAACGAGATGGCGTGGTGGAAATGCTACAACTATAATAGAAGAATTTGAGGTCTATGGCTTATCAAAGCAAATGTGCTATGTTATTGGCTTTTTAAAGGTGACTTTTGCTATTTTACTACTTGTTGCAATTTGGTTTCCAGTAGTAAAGCAACCTGCAGCTTTAGGTTTGGCAGCCTTACTGTTAGGTTCAATAGCGATGCATATTAAAATAAAAGACCCATTACTAAAATCTTTTCCTGCAGCTTTATTTCTAGTGCTTTGTTTGATTATAGCTTTTGCATAAAATTTATGAGGCAGTAAGTTGTTGGTAATAGCTTACTGCTATAAATAAATTTATAAGAGCTAATACCAAAGATGGTAAAGATTCTGCTGCGCTGTCCTTAATTTTTATTCTAACGGCGAAACCTAAAAACATAAGAAGTGTTAGACCTGCTGAAGCCACTAATACTAGAACAGGTGAAAAGAAGTAACCTATAATTAATCCCAAACCACCAGCTAGCTGCAACAATGCAGTAAGAACTCTCTGATTCTTTAGACCAAATCTTGCAAACTCATCTTTCATTTTTTGAGAGAAAAGACATTCTACACCGTAGTATAAAAAGGCGCTACTTGATAAAAGTATGGCAGTGTTTAAAATCTTCATTTTGTTTTTTTTATACCCGTAGGTAGTTGTATGGGTCGAAAGAATTAAGATAACTGTTCTATTTTCTTCATTATCTCATCGGCTTCAAAAGTCTTTTGATCACTCAATTTTCTATTCGTTGTAGATAAGGTATAGGCTTCTTTTAATAGCTTTTCATACTCACTTTGTAATATTTCTTTTTCTGATTTCTTTTTAAATAATCCGAACATAATTTATATAGATTTTTGATGTATGTATCTAGTGATTTATTAGTCTATAAAGATACATAATGTTTAATTATTTTTAGATATAATTAAACAAAATTAGATAAAGTGATTTTGTCTGTATTACTCCTCTCGCAATCTAAAAATCACTCTACCTACATTTTTTTCTTCAAACTTGCCTAAAAATTGAAGAGCGTACGTCACAATTTTTGATTTAGGCGCTTTTATAAATTCTCCAAGGCTTAAAACAGTTTTGTCCATTTGGTGTATAGCTGCATCTTGGTGACCAATACCTAAGCCCCAAAGCAGGTTGGCATTATACCACGAGAGTTCTCTAGCTTTCTTTAAACTGAAGTTGATGATTTCCTCATCTGTATTTTTACCAGCAAGGTCTAAAAGAAATAACAAAGGCGAAACTCGGCTAAGTCGGTCTTGCATTTCATTTACAATATTGCCAAGTATGGCGTTAACGGTATTGAAATCTTTCTCAATATCAGATATTTCTAACCCGTTCATAGCAGTACTTGCGGCTAAACCCAAATCTAGATTAATATGAGTATTTATACCCAACATAATATGCTGTAAAATGGTTAGAGTGTCATTTTTGGTGTCAAAGGCAAATTGCCATGATACACTAATGCGTTGATTGGTGCTATAACCATTATAAGCATCTAAATAATAATTGGCAAAAGTAACATCGAAGGTTTCCATTCGTGCATTATCTTCAAAATTCCCTAATTGTACCTCTTTCAATATTTCAGCAGTAACCCGTCTATATAAAAATGCAAAATACCCGATACGGTTATTGTTTTCAATAGCATCTAGTATAATGATATCAAGTTGGTGAAGAACTTCTGATATGGTGGTTGGTCGGCTGATTTGGTTTTTGTTTTAAAGAGTAAGATTTTTAATACATTCTAAATGTAGTAATACTAGAGTCAATGAAAAACTAATTTAATATTTAAAGGAGTAAAGATTTAAATAAAATGCTAGAAATAAGCTGACAATATAATATCCTCACAAAAAAGTAATATGTTTTTGAGAGAATATTTCAAAGTTTATGCTATCAAACTCGCCTTAAAATTTACAATCTGTACTGCCTTTTAAAGTGTAATATGAACATATAAAGATATTTTCAAGACGTTCGTCTGAATTAATTTTTCATACTGAGGTAATAGGGTACTTTTCGGCACTCAAACCCCGAAATCAGATTAATGAAACTCGAATTAATAATAGTAGATGACTCCCCTTTATGGTTGTCATTAGCCGAAAAGCTTGCAAAAACTCATCCGTTAGTACGTAGTGTAATCACTTTTGAAGATTCTTATGATGCCTGGGTACACATACAAATAGCGCAACCACAAGTGGTCATGTCAGATATTGAAATGCCAGGTATGAACGGACTCTCTTTTTTGGAAATGTTTGCAGACCGTTTGCCATTTATATCAAGTTCTACCAAGCAAGAATTTGAAGAAGTTGCCAGAGAACTTGGCTGTGTTGATTTTGTTAGTAAGCCATTCACCAAAAGTGAGCTTCATAATGCTATAGATTTAGTTTATAACAAGATTTATGGAAAGAAGGTTAGTGCATAATAAATGATTTTGCATGCGCTGAAATCTACTCGTATTTTCTTTACTTTGGCTTTCTTAGTTAAATGTTTCCATGAAGGCTTTTATCTTACATAAATAGAGATTGGTTATATTTACTTTTTTAAATACATCATTGTATTTTAAAGTAAACACATAGCCATGACCCCCGAAAAAGATATTTTTAGTACCCCAAAAGGAAGATGGGATTTTGCAATTGCTATTATTGTAATCGCTATTTTTTCTACATTCATTTATATGTATATGTTTAATAAACAGGATGATAGTGTAGCAGCTACTCCAGATATAGATACTGCAGAAGAAGCACCACTACCCGACTCTTATCATTCTGAAGGTCGCGAATATGTTTACTCTAATTCAGATGTTTATGAACCCATAACCATCCCTGTAAAAGATGCATACGACCATGATAAGAATATAGCAGTTGTAATTTCTGATACTACACTTACTGTTTCTGATTTTGAAGAAGAACTAAATGTTGACTTAGAGGAAGAGATC
Source organism: Maribacter sp. 1_MG-2023 (assembly GCF_030547005.1). Lineage (GTDB taxonomy): Bacteria > Bacteroidota > Bacteroidia > Flavobacteriales > Flavobacteriaceae > Maribacter. The sequence continues at coordinate 54,423 of NZ_JAUOPN010000012.1, forward strand.
ACAACTAAAATTCAAAGTATATCTAAAGGTGCATCCGACGAAAGTACCTCCGAAGTAATTATAGGAGACATAGAAACTACTGTTATTGAAAAAAAGGAAACTAAAATTCCAGTAGCCAAGAAAGTCGAGCAGCTACCTGAAACTACCAAAACGGCACCAGTAGCTACTACGAATTCTTCTTTAAATTGTATTGCGATGGTAGGTGTTTTTAAAGACCCTAATAATAAAAATACAATTATAGAAAAGCTTAAAAAATTGGGCTATACCCATGATGAAGGAGCATATCCAAAAGGTCTGACCTATGTTGGGGTTCCTGTTGACTGTGGTAATGAAGCTAAAAGAAAGCAACTTATTCTAGAATTAAACGAAGCATTCGGTATTGATTCTTGGGTCAAAAAACGTTAGGTTATCTCATCTACATTAAGGTAGGTCATAATCTAAATTAGAATAAATACTCAAAGCACCAATAACAATATCATTTGGTATCATATTTACACCATTAGATACATAAGTTATGGTGACATCATCAGAAGGGAAGTATACGGTTGATGATCTATAACCATCAATACTACCGGTATGTCCAAATCCTTGTTTGTTATAGAATGCAGGAGAGTTTAGTCCAAATCCATAACCATCGACCATAGTTGTCATAAGACTCAATGAGTATTCAGAAATGAGTTTACCATCGAATAAAGCTTGATAAAAGATATTTACCCCTTTTGCAGAAGATACAATTGAACCAGTACCTTGAAGTATGGTATGATGTGTTTCTAAGATAGATGTCCAATTATCATTCTCAAAATAATATGAAAAAGCTTCATTGTTATCAGAATTAGTGATTTCGCCATTGTAAGTATCAACCAGATTTAAAGGAATAGCTATTCTATCATTTAAAGATTGTTCATAGGTTTTGGTATCTAAATCTTCTATTATAAAGGATAATAAAACATAATTGGTATTAGAATATTCGTACTTATCGTTTGGCTCAAAAATGGTTCCGTTACTTATGAAATAGTCTATAAGTTCTGAGCGCGTGGCTGATTCAAAATTTCTTCCTAATTCGAATTCGCCACTTGTATAATTAAAAAGTCCGCTTCTATGTCTTAGTAAATGTTCAATAGTAATAATCTCGGCATTGGGTATTTCTGGAAAGTAATCATCTAGTGTAGTCTCTAAGCTTAATGTATTTTCTTCAACAAGCTGCATAATCATTGTAGCAGTAAATGTTTTTGTAATAGAAGCTATTCTGTATTTAGAAGCTGAATTGGCTGAAATCGAGTTTTCGACATCAATAAAACCAAAAGAAGTTTGATAATCTTCTTTACCATCTTTGAAAATAGAAATACTGCCCATTCCTAAATTTTTCTCTTCAATTCTAGAAAAGAACAAGTCCATTTTATCTCGATCAAAATCTTCGCCAAATTCGTCTACTTCTGGTGTACAAGAAAAGGCTAACAATAATAAAAATGTAACAGCAATAACTTTTAAGTAATGATTTTTCATATGTAAATGATTGGATTAGTTAATGTTATGATGCCAAACTTCGACCATTAAAATACGCAAGGTTGTTAATGAAATAATAATTGAAGTTAAATTTTAGGTAATTATGTAGGAGGAATTCTGTAGGAATATTATTTACAGAAATTAACTTTTTTTAAGATTTAGTAGAAAGATTTATAGACTACATTTGCCGCCTCAAAATTTTTATCAAGAATCTCAAAAAAAGGAGATAGCAACCTGCAATAACAAGCAAGGTGCTAAATAGATAAGCCATTAATTGGAACAAATGTTAACACATGTGTCTACTTATTTACTACTATTTCCTTTATAGAACAAAGAAAGAAATGGCAAACACAAAAGACAGAACTCCCAAATTTTCAGCTTTAATACCCTTGTTCGTATTTGTATTTACGTTTTTAGGGGTAGGTATATATCAGAATGATTTCTATGCTTTACCAGCTCCTATTGCGGTAATAGTTGGTATAGTGGTCTCATTTATATTATTTAGGCAAACCATTACTTCTAAAATTAATACGCTACTGAAAGGTTGTGGAGATGATAAAATATTGACCATGTGTCTTATTTATTTGTTAGCTGGTGCTTTTGCGGCTATTACAAATGAAACAGGCAGTGTAAATGCTATTGTAAACCTTGGTTTAGATGTCATAGCCATTCAATACATTTATGTAGGCATCTTTATTATCGCTGGATTTTTATCGGTTTCTACAGGAACATCAGTTGGTGCAATTGTAGCATTGGCACCAATTGTAGTTGGATTTGAAGATGAAAGCAGCGCAGATTTGTCAATATTATGTGGTGCCCTATTACGGTAGTATGTTTGGCGATAATTTATCTGTTATCTCAGATACCACAATTGCCGCGACTCAGTCTTTGGGATGTAAAATGAGCCATAAATTTAAACAGAATATTAAAATAGCGGTACCTGCAGCGTTATTCACCATTGCCATTTTAGTATTTCAGGGATTGGGGTTGGAGTCCGTCGTAGCTGAAACCACGGTTTATAATTATTCCATTATAAAAATAATGCCATATGTATTGGTGATTATTCTTTCCATTGTGGGAGTCAATGTCTTTATAACCTTGTTGTTAGGTACAATTGCGGCAGGTGCATTAGGAATCGCTTACGGAGATTTCACATTAATAGAATCTTCTAAAATCGCCTATACCGGATTTACCAATATGACCGAAATATTTCTTTTGTCATTATTGACAGGTGGCTTAGTTACTTTGGTAGAGAGAAATGGAGGTATCGAATTCATATTGATCAATATTAAAAAACTCATTAAAAATAAGAAGTCTGCTCAGTTTGGTATTGCCACCTTGGTAAGTACCGTTAATATGGCGATTGCAAATAATACGGTATCGATCATAATTGCTGGTCCTATTGCAAAAACGATAAATGACGAATACCATTTAGATAATAAAAAGACAGCTTCCATTTTAGACATATTTGCTTGTATTATTCAGGGACTATTACCTTACGGTGCTCAGGTTTTAATGATTTTAAGCTTCTCAAAAGAAAAAATCGATTATTTAGATTTGGTAAGTAATACGTGGTATTTGCTGCTTTTGTTCATTTATACGTTACTGTTTATTGGGTTAAAGTCCCAAAAAAATGATTGAGCTTAAACAGAAACCGAATAATCAATTCCTAATAAACTACAATAAAGTGTACTATAACCTTCTTGTATTGCTTAATTAGTAATATAGAGGATAAAATCTAATATAAATTTTAAATAGAGTGTTAAACCATACCTATAGATGTAAGAACTTTTACTAAAAAAGTAACTTTGATGAACTAATTTAAAAGATGCAATTTAAATCGTAACGATACTTTTAAAATAATTGTTTAAAACTATGTTAATCAATATCTAACGTGGTTTAATTTTTACTTTAAAATCAATTTTAAATTTATAAATCATTTATTATGAAACACTTAGTAGCTGTTTGTGCAGCCGTTTTAATTAGTTCGGTATCTCATGGGCAATGGCAAGTGTCTGCCAGTTCTGGTTACGCAATAGGTAGTGCAACTATGAAATTAGGAGAACGAATCAACACCTCTGAAACTGAGAATTCTTATGGTAGTTATGGTGAAGGTATTAATGTTCAATTAAGAGGAACATATTTCTTTGATGACTCTTTTGGGGTTGATTTAAGTTTAGGTTATTTACATGGAACAGATCAAGATGTATCTATTGTTGACTTACCAAGTACAGAGGTAAATGCGGTTGCAAGAGCGCGAGCTTTTGGCGCTTCTGCTTCTGTTGTATATAAGTTCACCAATAATATATATGGCCGTTTCGGAGCCCTATTAAAATTAGGTGGAAAAACTGAGGGAGTAATTTATCAGAAATCAGTTTTTTCTGAAGCTGAGGCAGAAGCTTTTGGTGTGCCTGTAGGATCATATTCTGAAACAAATTATACAGAGGATTTTCACGGACATTTTCCATTAGGTTTCGTAGGTGCACTTGGGTATAAGTATGACCTAGATTCTAATTTCAGCGTTTTTGCCGAAGTAGAGTATTACGGAATCAGTTTAAAGCGTAAAGATTCTGAAATAGCCGAATTTAATACCGATGTTAAGCTACCTGATGGTACAGTTGCGGTTAGCGGATTGTATACTATTGACAATTTACCTGCGGGAGTAGATAAAAAGACAACATATGTTGATAATTTGTCGAACACTAATACAGATACTTCTAAAGAATTATCTCAAAAAGTTCCGTATTCATCTTTCGGTATTAATTTTGGTATTACGTACAAATTTGCACGTGTTATAAAAGAATAATTTTAAAGGTTTAGTCCGTTTACTAATAAAGAAAATCCCTATGAAACTTTTGGTTTTATAGGGATTATTTTATTCTGGTTACAAAGGTTTTAAACTATCGATTGAAGAACTTCGGATAGTCAAAATCTAACTGTATAATTGAAAATAAGCAGTTTATACTCAAAAAAGGTTTAGTTAGTTTTCAAATATTAAAAACGTATCTTGTTAACTATTATGCATGCATAATAAAAAATCAACTAAAAAGTAACATGTAATGACCAAGTACAAGCATATTTTTGAGCCTTTAGATTTAGGATTTACCACCCTAAAGAATCGAATTTTAATGGGTTCAATGCATACCGGATTAGAAGAGGAAAAAAATGGTATAGATAAGATAGCCGCTTATTATGCCGAACGAGCAAAAGGCGGAGTCGGATTAATAGTAACTGGCGGAATAGCGCCCAATGTACAAGGTTGGACAGGTCCTTTTTCAGCACGTATGAGCACTAAAAAACATGCGAAACATCATAAGGTCATTACTGATGCCGTACATAAAGAAGGTGGTAAAATATGTATGCAAATATTGCATGCTGGCAGGTATGGGTATCATCCTTTTGCAGTTGCACCATCTGCTATAAAATCTCCCATCTCCCCTTTCAAGCCATTTAAGCTCAACCAATCTGGCATTAATCGCACCATTCGTGATTTTGTGAACTCTGCTAATCTTTCAAAACTAGCGGGTTATGATGGCGTAGAAATTATGGGTTCTGAAGGTTATTTAATAAATCAATTTATTGCTGAAAGAACAAATAAACGTACAGATAATTATGGTGGCAGTTATGAAAACCGAATGCGTTTACCTATAGAATTAGTAAAGCAAACACGTGAAGCCGTTGGTAAGGAATTTATTATTATCTATCGCTTATCAATGTTAGATTTGGTAGAAAAAGGAAGCTCGTGGCAAGAAGTGGTTGCCTTAGGTAAAGAAATAGAAAAAGCTGGTGCCACCATTATAAATACAGGAATTGGCTGGCATGAAGCCCGCATACCAACTATTGCAACATCGGTACCTAGAGCGGCATTTACTTGGGTGACCAAAAAGATGAAAGAAGAATTATCAATTCCGTTAGTTACGTCTAATAGAATAAATATGCCCGAAACTGCTGAGCAAGTTTTAGCGGAAGGTCATGCAGATATGATTTCAATGGCACGACCATTTTTAGCAGATCCAGAGTGGGTCAATAAGGCTGAAGCTGACAAGGCAGATGAGATAAATACCTGTATTGGTTGTAATCAAGCATGTTTAGACCATGTTTTTCAACGAAAGGTTGCTAGTTGTTTGGTGAATCCGAGGGCATGTCATGAAACGGAATTGAATTATAACCCAACAGAAAAAAAGAAAAGAATAGCCGTTGTAGGTGCTGGTCCGGCAGGTTTGGCAGCATCAACAGTAGCGGCACAACGTGGGCATGATGTTACGCTTTTTGATGGTGAAAAAGAAACAGGCGGACAATTTAACCTAGCAAAGCAAATACCTGGTAAAGAAGAATTTTATGAAACTATCCGCTATTTTAATAAACAACTAGAGCTGCATAGTGTAATTGTAAAATTGAATACTAGAGTAACTGCAGAAGACTTGAAAAATGGAAATTTTGATGAAGTTATTGTAGCGACCGGAATAAAACCAAGAACTCCGAAAATTGATGGTGTTGACCACCCAAAAGTCCTGAATTATATAGACGTATTAAAATTGAAAAAAAATGTGGGTAAACGTGTTGCGGTTATCGGCGCTGGCGGAATCGGTTTTGATGTCTCAGAATATTTAGCCCATGAAGGGGAAAGTACTGCTTTAAATATAGATGCATGGCTTAAGGAATGGGGAATTGATAAGACCTTAGAGGCGCGTAGTGGTATTGAGAATATACAATCAAAAATTCACCCGTCGCCAAGAGAAATTTTTATGTTCAAACGCAGCAAAGGTAAGTTTGGTGCAAATCTTGGTAAAACCACTGGTTGGATTCATCGTTCTACGTTGAAAAAGAAAAATGTACAATTTATTAATGAAGTGCAGTATACTAAGATAGATGATGAAGGTTTGCATTATACCCAAAATGACGAGCAAAAAATACTAGAAGTAGATAATATTATCATTTGTGCAGGACAATTACCATTTAAAGAACTTTTAGAACCATTGCAGGCAAAAGGTATAAAAGTACATGTAATAGGTGGTGCCGATGTTGCTGCAGAATTAGATGCTAAACGTGCCATAAATCAAGCTTGTAGATTAGCCGCTGAAATTTAATACTGTTTATGTATGCAAAGGCATTATTTAAAATGAATTATTCGCTTAGTGATAAAAACGCTCCGTATTCATAGGTAAATTTTAAAATTTTATCGGTAGTATGGGGAATTTAAGTCTCCATCGATATAGGTCCCAACTAATTCAAGGATGTTATTTTCCTTAAAAATTAATCGACATCTTATTTATCAAAAAAGGTCTGTTTAACTATTCAAAACATTAGAACTTACATCTTCTCTTACTTCATTCAAGTAAAGCCAAAACCATTTGGGCTGAATTTACGGCAGCTATTTCAACAAATTTATAATAATCTGTATGAGCGTTGGTATTTGCATTATCGCTACAGCTACGTATTACAATATAAGGTAGATCCAACATTGTGCAAATCTGAGCTACAGCCGCTCCTTCCATTTCAGTGGCAAGCGCATTAAAATTAGAGTATAAAGCTTTAGCCTTCATAGCATCGCTTACAAAAGTATCACCAGTAGCAATAGTACCTACATAGAATTTAGGCACTCTACCTTTAAATGCTTTTAGTTGAATAGTATTGGAGACTATTTTACTAGTATTAAGTAATGTGCTATCTACAGAAAGAAATAAAGGATTTTTAGTATTCTTAATAAGATTTCGTGTTGGCCATGTTATAAATTTATCATCCTGTAATTGCCCAAAATCATATTGAACCAAACTATCGGCAATAACAATATCACCTGGTTGTATATCTGGGTGCAATCCGCCTGCGACACCAGTAAAAATTAGCGCATTAAGTTTAAAATGTGTAGTAAGTATTGCAGTACTGTATGCCGCATTTACCTTTCCAATACCAGCCTTTAATAGAACAACTTCCTTATTTTTAAGTTTACCGGTATAGAATATAATTCCGTTTTTCTCTATTTCTTCTTTGTTTTCTAATTGCCCCTTTAGAAGTTCTATTTCCTCGTCCATCGCACCCATAATTGCAATACGTTGGGCTTTTACTCCGCATAAAGTAAATAGCATTAGAAAAATTAGATAGTGTCTTATAGCCATAGGTAAAGAATTGATAATGCATTTATAATTAATAACACTGGGTTTATTTTCGATTTTTTGCCAACAAAGAGCTTGAGTAAAGTATATATTAGAAAGCCAAAAATGATTCCTGTGGTTATGCTGTAGGTTAATGGCATTAGTATCATGGTAAAGAAAACCGGAATAGCTTCATCTGCCGTATTCCAATCAATTTTGGTTAACGGTTTCATCATAAAAGAACCTACTAAAACCAATGCAATAGAACTGGCTATACTTGGAACTATGGATAACAATGGAGAGAAGAATAGAAACGGTAAGAAAAGAATGCCAGCAGTAATTGCTGTAAGTCCCGTTTTACCACCTTCTCGAATACCAACAGCAGATTCTATATATGCAGTACCTGAGCTCGTGCCTACCAAACCTGAAAATATGGTGGTAATCGCGTCAACCATTAAAGATTTTTTTAGATTTTTTGGGTTTCCGTCTTCATCTTTATAGCCAGATGCTTCTGATAAACCTACGAATGTAGAAAGACTATCGAATAAATCTGTAAATGCAAAAACAAAGATGACTGGTAAAAATGCATATTTAATAGATCCTAATAAGTCAGCTTTAAATAATAAGCTGAAGTCTGGCATCGAGAAAACTCCTGAGTAATTAACAATAGTAGGGATACCATAATTTACAATAGAGGCGTCTCCCCACAATCTACCAATTGGCCAGGCAAGAATAGTAGTTAATAGTATACCTATAATCATAGCTCCCGTAACCCTTTTAGCTATTAATATGGCAGTAATGAGTAGTCCTACTAAAAAAGTAAGACACATAGGCTCTTTAAGTGAACCCAGACCAACTAAGGTAGCTTTGTCATCAATAATAAAACCTGCATTTTGGAAACCTATAAAAGAAATAAAAAGTCCAATACCGGCGGCAATAGCAAATCTTAGGGAGTGTGGTATGGCAAGTACAATTTTATCCCTGACTTTAAGAACGCTTAATAATAGAAATAAAATACCTGCCCAGAATACGGCACCTAAGGCAGCTTGATAGCTCAAACCTAAGCCTAATACGGCGGTATAGGTAAAAAAAGCATTTAAACCCATTCCTGGTGCGATAATAAAGGGATTCTTTGCATATAACCCCATCATAATACTACCAAAGGCACAAACTAGAACCGTTGAGGTTACCGCTGCAGAAAAGGGCATACCGGAAGCAGAAAGAATTGATGGATTTACAATAATGATATAAAATGTTGCTAAAAATGAACTAATACCTGCTAGTATTTCAGTTCGTATAAACTTACTTCTATCTTCCATGAAAATTAAAATAGTAAGAAAAGAAGCATTTTACACGTATCGTTGACGGAATCTTAGAACATTTTTCGAATCATCATTTATAACTATATATTTTAGGGATTAAAGCTATTAGTGAGTCAATAATTATTGATTTTAAAACGTACAACAGTCTATTTAACCTATGTCAGCCTTAAACCAAATATCAAGAGATGTTTCTGCTGGTCTATCATTTTGCTGTGATGGTCCACCTTGAGATCCGCCGCGACCACCGCCGCCTTGACCTCCACCGGGACCGCCCTGGCCTCCTCTACCACCACCTCCACCGCCTTGACCACCACCGCCAAAACTGATGTTTGAATCTTTATCTTTAGATTCTTTTTCCCTTTTAGGTGTTACGATACCAATGGATAGTTTAGAGAAGTTAGCGTCGCTAATTTCCTGTTTAGGAATGATTAGTTCGTACTGAAGTTCTTTGCTATCTTCATTATAATTATAAGTAATGGAAACCCCTAGTTTGTTTAAGTCTAAATGAAACTCTTGTACCAAATCTAGGTTGGTGAATTCAGCCTTTTTTGGCATTTCGGAGACCAACTTAACTAAATCAGGCCCTCTTCTTTCATCTTGGTCTAGCTCCTCTCTATTAACATTTTCTCTATCGTTTCTATTTGGGCGTTCAGGAGGTGCAATGTTAATTGGATATTGTACCGAGACATTCTTTTTTCGCTTGCCCTTAACATCAAAATACACATAAAACCCTTTATGTAACATAGTAAGCATTGTTGCTTGGTCTACAGTGCTTAATTGTACGTGAACATTTTCGTCAGCAATAAAACTGCTGTAAGTGATGTTGTCTTCTGTATTTTGCGCCTGGCTTGTTGCTAGTGCTAAAACTATCATTACTTGAAAATATAATCTCATACTTAAATACTATTGTTTATTATGGTTTCAAACTTAGCACTAATGCTAAAGCAAGATGCAAAGTTTAAGTGGCTCTACAGTAGCTCTCAGTGAACGTATCATATTTGCTGGTAAATGAATTAGATTTTCACTTTTACTAGCCGATAACTATCGTTTTAGTAATCAAAACAACTGTGCTAATTGATACTTTAAAAAAGCAATATCTTTGAGAGTAGAAAATGTAATACAAACAACACTTAAAAAAATGGCAACCGAATCTCATATATCTATAAACGGACATACGCATGTACTCTATAAAGAAAATGCCTTGTCTCAACAGGAACTTATAAAACAGAGCGAAGAATTTTATAGGCTTTTAGATGAACGAAGATCGGTAAGGGAGTATGCAGATACACCTGTGCCAAAAGAAGTGATAGAAACGTTGATTAAAACGGCTTCTACAGCACCATCAGGTGCGCATAAACAACCATGGACATTCTGTGCGGTATCTAACCCGATATTGAAAACAAAGATTAGAGAAGCCGCGGAAGCAGAAGAGAAAGAAAGCTATGAAAGTAGAATGAGCGACCGTTGGTTGAAAGATTTAGAACCGATGGGTACGAATATGTACAAACCGTTTTTAGAAGATGCCCCATGGCTTATTATCATTTTCAAAAAAGTACATAATCTAGATACTAATGGTGAAAAAGTAAAAAATTATTATGTAAACGAATCTGTGGGTATTGCTGCAGGTATGTTAATTACAGCAATACACAATGCCGGATTGGTTACACTAACACATACTCCGAGTCCGATGAACTTTCTAGCAAAGTTATTGGGTCGGCCAAGTAATGAACGCGCATTTTTACTGTTGCCAGTTGGTTACCCCAAGACACCAACCTATGTGCCGGATATTGAAAGAAAATCATTAGATGAGGTTTCTAAATTCTATGAGTAATACTTTAAGTAAAGATATTTTAAATCCTATTTAATAATAGTTTAGATAGGATTTTTTGGTTGTAATTGATTTTAGATTTTAAATATTTGATTATCTACGATTTATACACATTTTGAGATGAATTAATTTAAATCTGAAAGTATGGGTAGTTTTATAAAACAACAAATCCCCATTAAAATAATGAGGATTTGTGTTGCTGTAAAAGTGTAACTATCGTCTTCTACTACTTAAGCCATTGCCAATGCTTGTAATTCTTTGGCAGCTTTAGCAGGATCTTCTGCACCATAGATAGCTGCACCAGCTACTGCAACCGTTACGCCAGAGTTTTTAACCGCGGTAATACTGCTTAAATTAACACCGCCTGCAATCGAAACTGCCACTCCTGCTCTAGTTGCTTCATCAATTAATACTTGAATAGAGTATCCGTCTTCAGCTTGCTCATCTAAACCAGCATGCAATTCTACGAACTCAGCACCTAAAGCAATAGCTTCTTGTGCACGTTTTACTCTATCTTTTACTCCGATAGTATCTACAACTACACCTTTACCATGTGCTTTTGCTGACTTTACTGCACCTGCAATTGTTGAATCGCCAGTTGCACCTAAAACTGTTATATAATCCGCACCAGCACCGAAAGCCATGTTAGCTTCTAGTTCACCAGCATCGGCAGTTTTAAAATCAGCCAATACCAATTTATCAGGAAAAGCATCTTTCATCTTTCTAATACCTGCTAAACCTTCACTTTTAATAAGCGGTGTACCTAACTCAATTATATCTATATACGGAGCAACTTTTGTTGCTAATGCAATAGCGTCATCAATGTTTAATAAATCTATTGCTACTTGTAATCTTGCCATAATATTCTATTTAAAATGTTATTAATTTGTATCTATTTTTCTATTCGTGATTATTCCATATTCGCATGACGTTTCCATAATTCAGAAGCAGAACTACCGTCAAGATCCCAAAGCGTTTGTATTAATGCATCAAATACCAAAAGCAACGATTGTTCAAAAAGGCTACCAGCATATTGTTGAGAAACATTTTCGTCACGCTCTTGCTTTTGTGCAGCAGGTATTAATACTGTTTGTATTGATAACTCAGCCAATGGAGAACTACTATTAGTTGTAATACAGACGACATCTGCACCAACTTTCTTCGCAGTTTTTGCAGCATTTACAATACCGCCAGTTGTACCAGATCCAGAACCTGCAATTAACACATCCCCTTCTGTAATTGCTGGTGAAGTGGTTTCGCCTACTACATGAACACTATAGCCTAAGTGCATTAAACGCATAGCGGCGGCTTTCATCATTAGCCCTGTTCTACCAGCGCCCATTATAAAAATATGCTTAGCATTGGTTATAATAGGAATCAGTGCAGCTACTTCTTCATAATTTATGGCATGTACTAGTTTTATGTGCTCATTTATAATGATATTCATAGCACTTTCAACCAACTGGGTATCTTTGTTTTTAAGTAAATTTTCCATAATTACTGTGTAATTTTTTACTGCTTCATTAATTCGAGTACAAAGTTATAGCCGTACTTATCCTATTACTTATACAATTTGATAGATGTGTGGTACAATCTGCCCATAACACAAATATCAATGGTATTATTTTCTATTTTTGTGGTACATTTTGGAAATGACTGAATTATAACATGTAATAATTACTTGTTGAAAATGACTATTGAAGTGCTAAAAAGATAGAATTATGCTGAGTGATCAAGTATTATATATTAAAGATTTAGGCAACTGTCCCCCAGCCTATTTAAATGACCCTGCCAGAAGAGATTTCTATGAAATTGTATGGTTGGTTAATGAGGATGCGCTTCATGAACCACAGCATGATTTTCAAACTTTAAAAGGGGATTGGATTTATTTGATTCCCCCTCACAGGGTTCATCAATTGAATAAAGCAGGAAAAAACGGAGTGCTCATTTCCTTTAAGCAAGAATTGTTGGAAGGTGATTTAAAGGAGTTTTTGTTAGATGTTTTTAGAATTTTCAATATTCAAGGAGAGTTTTCTTGTTTACAGGTAAATGAAGAGACCAGTAAAGGATTGGCTACCGTTCTGCAATTGCTAAAAGATGATTACAATAAAGAGACTGTAAACTTAATCATGGTGAAAGCACTTTTAAAAGTTTTTTTATTGAAGTTGATTCATTTAAAAGAACAACATTTTACACTTCAAGATATTAATGAAAAGCGTGTTTATGAGTTTATGCTTTTGCTTGAAAACAATTATAAAGAAGAGCGTAATGCCAAGTTCTATGCAGAGCAATTGGGTATTAGCGCAAAACGATTGAATCAGATATTGAAAGAAAAGCTAGATAAAACCGGAGTACAATTAATTCATGATCGATTAATTCTAGAAGCCAAAAGACAGATTATACATAGTGAGAGTACGATAAAGGAAATTGCGTATAACCTAGATTTTAAAGATCACTCCTATTTTAGTCGTTTCTTTAAACAACACGCAGAACAAACTCCGCAAGAGTTTCAGAATAAAGTAAAAGAGCATGTTATCTCGCATGATAATACCTTGTATAGTTAACGTATTTCAAAGTTGTTTGTATACTTGGTTTTGCCTTTTACTTAATAATCGATATTTTAATGCTTCAAGGATTGCCAGTAAATTTTAATTTTGATTTTTACCGAATAGCTTCTTAATTCACTTAAAAGTTGATATTTTCATAACTAAGCCTAAAATTTAAAGGGTAAATAGGTATTAAGAAATACTCTTTTTACAATAAATCATCAAAACAATTACGGTTTAGGCAAGAATTATTTCAAAGTATACTTAATTCTATAGAATTAGTTATTTAACAATTTGATTATTAGAAGTGTATTTAAAAAGGAGGGCTCTATTATAGCTTTAATCTTTGTATATTGACTACTAAATAATTAAATAATTCAACCGGTTTTATGGTTTTTAAAAAGTTTCGGATTATTTTTTTTTACTGTCTTCTAATAAATTTATTAGGTTGCAGGACAACAAATCAAAACAACTTTGTTTTAAAAGCAAGTCTTTTAGTAAGCGAAGATCATTCTTGGCATAAAGCATTTATATTTTTTGGAGAACGCTTAAAAGCTGAATCTAATGGTCGTTTACAATTAGAAACTTTCCCCTCTGAACAGTTGGCTAAAGAGGTAGAAGCTATACGAATGATTCAGACGGGCGTTCTGGATATGACCACTACCAGTTCATTACTTAGTAACTGGACAGAAATTATGACATTTTGCGAGTTGCCTTTTTTATTAAAGAGTCCAGATGACGTTGAAATATTAATGAATGGACCTTTAGGTAAACGTATTTCTCAAGAAATGCAAGAAATTACAGGCTTAATACCACTTGGATATTTTCAAGCAGGTGTTCGCCAACTTACTTCTAATAGACCAATAAAACATCCAGATGATTTACAGGGATTAATTTTGAGAGTGCCCAATGTGCCATCTTTTGTAACCGCATGGGATGCCTTGGGGGCAAAAACAACTCCGATGGCATTTTCAGAAGTATTTACTTCATTACAACAAGGAACTATAGATGCACAAGAAAATCCATTAGCACTAATTAAAGTATCAGGATTTTATGAAGTTCAAAAATACGTGAACCTTACGAACCATGTAGTAAGCTGGACCTACCCAGTTATTGGAGAGAAATCATTTAATAAGCTTCCGAAAGATTTACAAAATATTTTTTTAAAAACATCAAAAGAGATGATTGATTATCATCAAACCTTATTTCTAGAAAATGAAAAGAAAATACGGAAAGAATTAGAAGCTAAAGGTATGATTTTTGTTGATGTTGACAACGAGGCATTTGTACAAAAATGTGGTACCACCATGTATGATATTCTTTCACCAGAAATGCAGATAATATATAATTCAGTTAAAGAAGATTTACCTTGAAATCACTAATTAAAACTTTTAGAAAATTGATGATATGGGGTACAATTACCAGTACTTTATTATTTATAGGGATTACATTGATTCAAATATATGGTCGGTTTTTTATGGTCAAGGCACCTTCTTGGTCAGAAGAAGCAGCAAGGGTAGCTTTTATTTATGCGATTGCTTTTGCGTCCGGTTTAGCGGTTAGGGGTTCTTATTACGTCGATTTTGGTTTCTTGGCTCAAAAACTAAAACCTCGTTTACAAAAACGGCTTACTTATTTTGTTTGGGGTGTAACTGTTATATTCATTATTCTTTTTACCTATTACGCTATAGATTTTTTAATGTTGGGATTAATAGAAAAATCGCCAAGTTTAAAATTTAAAATGGCCATATCATTTTCAGGAATAGCGATCATGGGACTTTCCATTTTAGTACATCTATTAGATCAAAAACCAAAAAATTAATATCGAACTTATGATTACAATTCTTTTTGTGGTTTTTGTTGTATGCCTCCTATTACGATTTCCAATAGCATTTTCACTTGGTATATCATGTATGGTATTTTTGATATTTAATGGGACAGATTTGATTGTAATGCCCATGAAAATGTATTCTGGTATAGATGTTTTTGTTTTGTTAAGTATACCAGGGTTTATTATAGCAGGTAATTTAATGAACCAAGGTGGGTTAACCGCAAAAATCATTAGATTCTGTAATCATTTAATAGGTCATGTTCCTGGTGGGCTTGCATTGGCAAATATTGGGTCTTCTATGCTATTTGCGGGTATTTCTGGCACAGCTATTTCAGATACTGCAAGTATAGGTTCGGTAATGATACCCGCTATGAAAAAAGAGGGTTATGATGCAGACTTTGCTTGCGCGGTTACCGCATCTTCCTCTACCGTTGGTCCAATTATACCACCAAGTGTACCAATGATTATAGCTGCAACCTTAAGTGGTCTGTCCGTTGGTAAATTGTTTTTAGCCGGTGCATTACCTGGTTTATTATTGGGTGTGGCAATGTTAATTCTTACGTATTACATTGCTAAAAAAAGAAATTATCCCAAGCACGAGCGTAGTTCTTTGAAAGAAATTTTTAGAGGATTCATAGATACCTTTTGGTCATTATTAATGACTTTTATTATTCTTTTCGGAATAATAGGAGGTGTATTTACGCCGACTGAAGCCTCAATTATAGCAGTACTTTATGCCTTTGTAGTGGGCGCATTTGTGTACAAGAAATTGAATTTTAAAAGAACTATGGCAATTATTATTGATGCCATGAAAACGTCTGCGAGTTTAATGGTCCTTATCGGTTTTGCTAACTTGTTTGGTTATATATTGGTTTCAGAAAAAGTACCTCATGAAATATCTAATATGATTTTGGGTTTTTCGGATAATAAATATGTAGTTCTTCTACTTATAAATATTCTCTTGATTCTTGTAGGTACCTTTATGGAGACGATAGCGGCATTACTTATTCTATTCCCAATTTTATTAAAAATTGCTATAAGTGTTGATGTAGATCCAATTCACTTTGCAATTATTGCACTATTGAATTTAATTATTGGTTTAACGACACCTCCTCTAGGGGTTTGTTTATTTGTAGCATCTGGTATAGGGAAAGTACCTTTAGAGAAAGTAAGCATCGCCAATTTACCTTATTTGGGTATTAGTTTCTTAGTACTTATTTTAGTTACTTTATTTCCACAAATAACCTTGTTTTTACCTGAACTTTTGATGGCTGATTAGTGTCACTCAATTGTTATTTACTTTTTAGTATTTAGAGTTTAATTCTATACACGACACATAACAAATATTACATATTGCTTTAAATTTATGAAAGTGAATTATTTTTAAAGTACACAATCATAGTTTCATCTATACCTTTAAATTTTCTGGATATCTAAATACAATAATACGTTGTTGCCTATCTATTATCAATTTGATAAAATCTTATCTATTTCAGGATAAATATTAGATTTAATTAGACGATTTTAAAAAATAATTAAAATAATAACAACAAATACTTGAATTCATTAGGATATTATTAAAAAATAGCTTAAATTATAACAACGATAAAAACAAAGACAATATATGAGGCAACTGAAGATCACTAAGCAAATTACAAACAGAGACACTAAATCATTAGAAAAGTACTTTCAAGAAATATCAAAAATTGATTTGATTACCGCAGATGAAGAAGTGGAACTAACTAGAAGAATACGCGAAGGAGATCAAAATGCCCTAAATACATTAGTAAACGCCAATCTGCGATTTGTAGTTTCTACGGCTAAACAATATCAAGGTAGCGGATTACGACTTTCAGATTTAATCAACGAAGGAAATATTGGTTTAGTGAAGGCTGCAAAACGTTTTGATGAAACCAGAGGTTTTAAGTTTATATCATATGCCGTATGGTGGATCAGACAATCAATACTATCATCGATTTCAGAACAGTCACGGATGGTACGTATTCCACTGAATAAAATTGGTGAAATCAGTAAGATAAATAAAGTATACTCTACACTAGAGCAATCTTTACAAAGACCACCAAGTACTACGGAAATAGCGAGAGAACTTGATATGAGTAGCACGCAAGTAAAACTTGCTTTAAAAAATTCAGGGAGACACTTGTCTATGGATGCCCCTTTTCAAGAAGGAGAATCATCTAATTTATATGATGTGGTTAGCTCTAAAGATGCAAACAGACCAGATGCAGGTATGATGATGGATTCACTTAAAACTGATCTTAATCAAGCGTTAAATACATTACCAAGCAGAGAAAGTGAAATAATTAAGCTCTATTATGGTATTGGTGAGAGTCACCCAAAAAGTTTAAGTGAAATTGGAGAACTTTTTGACTTAACAAGAGAGCGTGTTAGACAACTTAGAGAAAAGGCAGTACGTAAATTGCGTAACAAGTCTCAAAACGAAATGTTGAAAGCATATTTGTAGCCCCGTTACTTTACATATATCAAATAGAAAAGCCGACTTATAAAGTCGGCTTTTCTATTTGATAAAAAATTAAATGGTGATTCAATTTATTGATATTTAGTATTCTAATAATATATGAGCGAAAATTTTTCTTCTATATTGCTTGGCTGCTGCTAAATAATTTTAAAGCATAACGAAATAGTATTTTTTACTGTTTTTTAAATTATTCTTGAACAGAATTATGAACTATTGAATATTCTATTATCTAGTCCTTTCTTTTTTGCTATTATATATTAAAAAACTGAACGTGCTTTAAATCCAAGAAATAGCATTTGCTGTATTTACGGTAATTCAATATTAATTATAGTAATATTTTTCTTACAATACTAATTAGGTAATATTTAGCGTTTAAGTAACATTATTTAGTTGTTTTTCACCTTAAAACAATTTTCAATTGGTTAAAATATTTCTTAAATTCATGTTAAAATAGTTATTATGTATGTTGTCCTTTCTACTCTAATACTATTGTTGATAGTGTCTACATGTATTCTTCTTTTATTCAATTTAAGAAATAGATTAGGTTTAGCTCCACTATATATTTTACTAGGTGGCATACAATATTTTCAAATTAATATTGATTACATAGAACCATATATGATTTTGGGAGAATTTCCAGTATTTCCACAATCTATTGTATTGTTTAGTGCTATGTTATTTGCTGTTTTATTAATTTATATAAAAGAGGGTGTCGAAAGTGCTAGAATATTAATTATTGCAATTCTTATTTCAAGTGCTTTCATTATTGGTTTATTTGAAATCGCAGCTATTCAAGATTATTTTATAAGAAATACTAATAGAACTGGCGATGTAAATTTCACTTTATTTCCCAATTTAAATTTTAAAGTATTTTTCATTGGAACATTTCTGTTATTTTTTGACTTTATCTTATTAACTAGTATTTATCAATTTTTGATTTCTAAGATTGATAAAAAACATTACTTTTTAATACTTCTTTTATCACTTTGGTCCGTACTCATTTTTGATGCGTTTGCATTCCATACAGTACTTTTCTTTGGTACTTCGAAATACACAGTTGCTCTAATAGGTAATTTTATTGCAAAAACATTATCTGCAGTAATCTTTTCGTTAATACTGTTTCTTTATTTAAAGTACATAGATAAAGTTTTCGAAACCACTTCATTTATAGCCAATCAAAACCGCGAAGTCCTTTCAATTTTAAATTATAAAAAAAAATACCTTGATCTTAAAGTTGAAAAGAAAATTAGTGAGAAGAAGATTAGTGCTCAGTATGAGAAAACCTTAACCAGTATCTCTGATGGCATCACAACTTTAGATACTAATTGGTGTTATACCTACGTCAATAAACAAGCAGGGAAATTTGTGGGTAGAACCCCTGAAAGTTTGATGGGCAAACATATATGGAGCGAATTTCCAGAGGTAGTCAGCCTTCCTTTTTATAATGCCTGTTTAAACGCCTTTAAATCTCAAAAAGCACATATTTCAGTAGAATACTTTTCTTCTTATGGTAAATGGTTTGAAAATAGAATATACCCTACCCCAGATGGGTTGACTATTTATTTTACAGATATTACAGAGAAAAAAGTAATAGAAAAAGCCTTAGTTGAAAGTGAAGCTTTTAATAAAGGTATTCTATCATCGTTAACGGCTCATATTGCTGTAATCGATAAAACTGGCGAGGTTTTGGCCGTGAATAAAGCTTGGAATGATTATTCTGTAAACAATGGCGGACACAATTATGAAAGTACCTTAGTAGGAAGCAATTACATAGAAGTATGTAAGCATGGGATATCTGAAGGAGATGAATTGTCGCAAAATATATTGGATGGATTAATGTCTGTTCTCAACCAAAAGACACGACATTTTGAAATAGAATATCCATGTCATTATAAAGATGAAAAGCGTTGGTTTACAATGCATGTAGAGCCCTTTGGTACTGAATTGGATAAATTGGTTATATCACATAACAACATAACCCAACTTAAAATTACTGAAGAGAAGTTAGAACGTACAAATTTGAAATTAAAGGAAGCCCAAAGAATGGCTAAACTTGGTAATTGGGAATATAACCCTATAACCAAGGAAATCTTTTTCTCAGATGAAATTTATCAAATTTTTGAATTGGACAAAAATTCACCTCAAAATTTATATAAAAGGTATAAATCAAAATGTATTCTCGAAAATGAAAATGCTATTGATGAATTGGTATCGAATGCAATTAAAAATGAAACCGGATATACTATTGGGTACTTTATAAATTCAAATGAAATTAGCCAAAAATATATTCAGGAGGTTGGTGAAATAGTAAAAGATGAAAATAGTAATGTAATATTAAAAGGCACTATACAAGATATTACTAAAGATAAATTGATAAGTGATGAATTAACTCAAAGCAACGAAGAGTTACTTAAAATTAATACTGAATTAGATCGTTTTGTGTATAGTGCGTCTCATGATTTAAGATCTCCATTAACTTCATTACAAGGCTTAATCCAAGTTCTTGAAATGCAAATAGATACTTCTGGAAAAGTTGATAAAGAACCTATTAACTTAATGACCCAAACCATAGATAAAATGGATAAGTTCATAGCTGACATTTTAGATTATTCATTAAATACAAGAACAGAGTTAGCACATGAGAAAATTAATTTTGAATCGCTTATAAAATCTAGTTATGAAGATTTAAAATACATGGACCTCGATTACAAACCAAAGCTTACTTTGGATATAAAGCAAACTGTAGATTTTCTTTCTGACCCAAAACGCATATCAATAATATTAAATAACCTAATATCAAATGCCTTTAAATATCATGACAAGAACAAAAAAAATCATTTTCTAAATGTCTTCATTACAGTCGATGATAAAAATGTTATAATTGATATTGAAGATAACGGTATAGGTATCAAAGAAGAGTACATTGATAAAGTATTCGATATGTTTCATAGAGCTACTACGTTATCTACAGGCTCAGGAATGGGACTATATATCGTAAAAGAAACAATAGAGAAACTAAAAGGCTCTATACATATAATATCTGAATTTGAAAAAGGAACTAAATTCAGTATCATATTACCTAATTCCTTATAATAAAAAATTTGCTATGAAGTTAAAGGAGATAATGCTAGTCGATGATAATTCTATAGATAATTACGTTTCTAAAATTGTTACTGAAAAAGAAAATATTGCAGAGACCATCACTGTAAAGTCTTCAGCAATAGAAGCTTTGGAATATTTGAAAACTAAAGCCGATAATTTTCCTGAACTTATATTTTTAGACATTAAAATGCCCATTATGGATGGGTTTGGATTTTTACTTGAATTTTCAAAATTTACAGTCGATAAAAAAGCAAATTGTGCTATCGTAATGTTAAGCTCCTCTATAAGTAATGAAGATATGGAAGCAGCTAGTAATGACCAACATGTTATAGATTATTTGTCAAAACCTCTCAATAAAGATAAATTAACTAAGGTGTTGGATATACTAATTCAAAAGAAATAATATTAAAAAATTTTTTGATATTTTCTGATTTTCGAAAAGCTATCCGTAGTATAGTTTTCACAGACTTCTATTAAGAAAATTAGATAAAAAAACCACCAAATTCGTATTACTAAAAAAGTATCTATAAACCGATATTTACACGTAGTTTAGCCGCTATCTAAGCTATTTAAATACCTCTATTCATCTTCAAAACCTATTATTTAACCAAGCATCTAAAGGTTGACCACCAAAATAAACATACCAGGTTAAATAGAGTGCAGCACTATCAGGTTCTCCATAACTAATAAATCGTTATTGTTTAGAATCCTCAGATTTTGAATTTGTGGTTGCATTTTGAGCTAGGTAATTCGCTAATATTTTCTCCACTAATTCTTCTTTAGTCAAGTGATGAAAAATGGTTCTTACCTTAGTTTTGAATTCTTCAGATACTTCGCGATTAGGCTTGGTTTTAAAGATTTTTTTAGCCCAAAGCAATGTGTTGTTCTCTTCTATACTCTGTGCATCTGCCTTTTGGTATTTTGAAAAAGAAATACCTAATTCTTTTTCAAAATTAAATACTTCTGCAACTTCTTCTTTTTGTAGAATGGTTAATGAAAGTCCCTTCGCCCCTGCTCTAGCTGTTCTACCACTTCGATGAACATAGGCATCGTATGTATCAGGTAAATGATAGTTAACTACGTACCCAAGTTCTTTTACATCGATACCGCGCGCAGCTAAATCGGTAGCGACCAATATATCTATATGCCCATCTCTAAACTGACCCATTATACGATCACGAATTCCTTGAGATAAACTACCGTGCAAAGCACCTGATGAAAATTTATTTATAGCTAATTTTTTAGCCAACTTGTTTACTGCCGCTTTTGTTTTACAGAAAATGATGCCACGTTGCCTTTCTTTTGTATTTAAAAAGTGCATAAGCACATCTAATTTTTCAATAGGCTCAACTACCACATATTTATGATCAATACCTTGATGACCAAGTGTAGACATATCTGCCTCAACATGAACTACATGTTTAGACATGTAATTTTGAACCAACTGTTTAATTGCGCCAGACATGGTAGCAGTGAATAATAAAGTACGGCGAGATTTTGGAATGCCTTCAATTATAGTATCTAAATCTTCTTTCAGGGCAGTTACCATTTCATCGGCTTCGTCTAAAATTAAGTACTTTAATTTTTTAATGTCTATAGCCTCGCGTTTTACCAAATCAACTAAACGACCAGGCGTAGCTACTACAATATGAGTATCCTCTTTTAAGCGTTCTATTTGAGGTTTTATAGGTATACCACCGCATACTGAAGCAATAGATATCGCCGGACTATGTTTGGCATATGAAATTAGGTTGGCGTGTATTTGTTGTGCCAATTCTCTTGTTGGCGCTAAAATAACAGCTTGTACTGCTGTATTTTCTGTATTGATTAATTGAAGTAATGGTAAGCCAAACGCAGCTGTTTTTCCAGTTCCTGTTTTTGCTAATGCAACAAGGTCATCTTTTTTATTTAGGACAACAGGAATACATTTTTTCTGTATATCTGTAGGTACAGAAATTTGTAATTCCTTTAAACTCTGTTGAATTTCAATATTGATTCCTAAATCCGAAAATTGGCTTGACATAAAATAATTTTATGCAAAGATAGGTACAGTTTTACTGGGTAAGGGTATTAACGACAAAAGGTTATAATTAAAGTAATTAAGATTTTTTAAGAGTAATGGGTTTTAATCAGGATATAATAATAAAAAGCTTGCATCATAATTAATGATACAAGCTTTATATAAGTAATGCTACTGAGTAAAAACTAATATTAGTTAAGCATTATTTTTTAACGTTTACAAAACCTCTTAAAGGAACTAATTCTTCCATTTTAGCAATATTTAAACCTGGATTTTCAGCAGTACCTTCATCACCTAAATCACTAAGGTCAACACCTGCTGTACCACGTGGTAAGTCATAAGACTCGCCAACAGAAGCAGAACCGTAACCAAGGTCTCTCATTGACCCCGCTGTAATTCTACTTAAAGGATTTTCTCCAAGATTTAAGAATCCTGTCATTAGTTCATTATTTAGAGTAGCTTCTCTCCAATGACCCAAAGCAGTACCAGGGCCACCCATATTCTCAATAGGTAATTCATCCGTTCCACCTTCGGCATTCCAAAATACGTTTGCTTTTTTACCTGTAAAGTAAGGGTTGCTATCAGGACCAGCTCTTAGCGTTCTATCAAATCCGAAAGGAGCTGTATTCCAAAGCGTACCTATACCTAATACATGACCCATCTCATGAACGATAACTTCTTCGAACAAATCAATCTCTTCAAGGAAGTCTAAATCTTCAACATCAAAGAACATAACTCCTGTCAAAGATAGAAAGTCATCTGTTCTTACGAATTGTGGACCTGCCTGACCAAGAATGCCTCCTGGTCCATCAATAGGAGCTAACGCTACTTCAATAACCAAATCATCGATAGCATCAATATCTGGGAAACCTGCAAAAGCTGAAGGTATTGGACCAGCAACATCTGGCACATCCTTAATAATAATTCTTTCCCAGCGAGCGGCTGCAGCTTCAAATACTTCCACTTGCCTTTCCGTAGGAGGTAATAAATACTTCAATGTAATGTTGTAACGACCTTTGGTAGCATTACTTGATTTTGCCGTTTGCAAATCTGTAACTCCAAGATCATCTATAATAATAGGTGTATTAGTGGGCGCTTTTAATTTGATTTCTAAAGATTTCACTTCTTGTGTTTCTTCTACATCAGATGCCAATTTATCCTCGGTGCAAGAAGTAAATAGCATTGCGCCAAATGTACAACCTAAGGCTAAAATTTTGCCCGTTTTTTTAATCGTGTTCTTCATATCAATATAGTGTTTAATGTTAAATATTTATGTTATAGTTTAAAGATAATGTTTATGTTTTGTTAAATTTAACATAAAAAAAGCATAATAACAATTGGTAGAATATAATAAACTGACTTTATTTTTCTGCCAGCTTCTCCACCTATCCACTACTTCTTTGTACCATATATCCCCTTTAATTAGAGATAAATCATTAAAGCGCACTACTTGAGCTCTACAGGCTAATTATATAAATGTCCGGTTTTCCAGACATCGAAATATTTAATCAATGATTAAATTCCTTCATTTTTAATGAAGTCCATTGCTAACTTATACAAACAGATGAACCAATGGAATGGTTGATGTTTCAGTTTGTTCATCAATATGAATAAAAGTCGTTAAGATTATAATTTGCTAGATAAGTAATATCCTAGAAGCTACTTGCAAAAACATCATAGCAATATAGTTTGCAGTCACATCAATCTATCTATTAATGATATAAATTATCTGAAGTAGAAAACACATTAATTTTGATTTATATAACCTTTTAAATATTAGGTTTCAAATCAAATATTTAATCAATCCAACCCCACGGAGCTTCTGGTTCTTCAATTGGGTTAGTGATGTCCATTACTACTTTAAAGACTCGGTCAATGCCAAGTCTTCTTAAATTATAAGTAAAGGTAGTATCGTTTAATGTGATCCACCAAACATTGGTAGCAGCACCAGGTATCATTTTTTGAGTTGCGACATTTGCTGGAAAAAACTGAATATCTTCTTTACCCGCATTACTGGCTGTACCACCGTAAAAATTGACATCATCTTCGGTACCATCTTCATGTCTATGGTCATGCTTTAAAGTAAGAATGTCATTATCTTTAGTTATAACCCATGTTCTAGATTTATCGTCTCCTACATAAAACGGAATTTTAATTTCGTTATCACTACAAGATCTAACATGCATAACAAGTTTTTTACCACCAAAATTTTCATCTTCTTCAGGTAAAGCTAAACTACCTTCATATGCTTTACCGCAATGAGATTTTAAAGTGTTCCAAAATACTTCAGAAGGGCTAATTTCTTGAGCAATAAGTGGTAATGCAAATAAAAAAGTTATGATGTAAAGTTGCTGTTTTAGTGTCATGGTGTTGAGTTATCTAGTTTCTCAAAAATAGGCAAAAGCATTGATAAACTTTACTACAATAACTAAGCTGACTATTTTATAAAGAGTTTTAGTTCTAGGTAGGGGATTTTTAATAGGGAGATTATTAAGTAGCTTCCCAACTCCTCCACCTATCCATCCCCTCTTGATACCATTTATCACCTTTAATAAAAGATAAATTGTTATTACGTTCCACTTTAAATTCTATTGGTTGATTATATAATTGTCCGCTTTTCCAAGCATTAAAACAATTAATCAACGTTTCAATTTCCTCATCTTTGGTTAGGTCCATATCTAATTTATATAAATCTTGAACTAAAGGAATTATTGATGTTTCAGTTTGTTTATCATAATGAATTAAGGGCGATAAGCGTATAATTTGCTCGTTAAGTAATTTGTTCGTAGCTACCTGTAAAAACATCATAGCAATATAGTTGGCCGTATCTGGTGGTTGGTATAAAATAGTTTTTGCTTGGTGTAATACCGTTTCTTTAAAGAAGTTGAATTGCGGTTTCCATTTAGAGAAAGCAAATTTCTTTCTTCTAAAAATTAGTGCAATCTGTTTCCAATCCCAAAAATTTTGTTTCGCTTCAGACGACATTAATGAATTACTGGTGCCTAGAGATATAATCTGAACCGTTTTTAAGTCTACACCTAGTTTATGGGCTTCTATGATTCCGGCTAAAATAGGGTTATTGAATCCGCCTAGGGCACCATCCCATAACTCATAATATATTTCACTTTGCTTAGCTTTAAAACGTGCCGGAAAATCGAAATATTGAACAGGAGCATTAGATGAGCCGTTTATAGCTTGAGTTAATCTAACAGAATCATATCCTTCAGGATTTGTTGAAAACGATTTAAAGAATTTAGCTCTGTTATTTAATGCATCATACGTAGCAACCACTATTTTCAGTGATGCTTTGCCAATAAGATTTGGCAGCTCATCCATCTGAATTTTATCAATCTCTGGAAACAGATTTTCAAAAGCTTCCTTTTTTTTGGTAGCACTATATTTTGGTCCAAATCCTGCATTAAAAAGTCCCAAATAATCCACAGGAAAATAACGATCTTTGAAAGAGTTCTTATGAAAAATTTGCTCTCTATTTTGCTTTTCTTTAAAAAGGGAGATTGCCTTATCTAGAGTATAGTTTTCTGCAAGAGCCGCTAACACAATACTTCCGCCCGAATTGGCTATAACGAGGTCAAACTTTTTTAATATTTCGCGACCTTCAATATTACCATATCTATCTTTTAGGGTAAGTAGTTGAATAATAGCCCAGCTTCCGCCGCCATCTAACGATAGAATTTTATACATTTAGTATAGTTATTTAGAATAACAAGTTAAGAGATTCAATATAAAATTGAAAAGGACGGGGAACTACCTATATACTACTTCTTAAAGTTATAGAAATAAGAAATACCATGTTTGCAGAATGTGCTTAGTTTTTATAAGGATATTATGTTTTTTTAATTACTATTTCTGCCTTACAAATTAAAGTTCTGTTAATAAAAAAGAATGAACGTTCATTTTCTATATCTTTGTACTCTGAAATAATAAAAATGGCAGCACTTCAAAAAAGTATAGACAAACGAAACGCATTGATAAATGCCACTATAGAATTGGTAAACAATGACGGTTTTCATGCGACACCCATGAGCAAGATTGCAAAAATGGCATGTGTCTCTCCGGCGACTATATATCTCTATTTTGAAAATAAGCAAGATCTAGTGAACAAGACCTATATCGAAGTTAAGACTAGCTACACAGCCTATGCATTTGCTACTTATAATGAGACTATGTCTGTTGAAGAAGGTTTTGAAGTAATTTGGAAACGTATTGCGGAGTTTAAACTTAAAGAAAGTGCTAATGCAATGTTTCTTGCACAATGCGATAATACACCGATGATAGATGAAGAAAGCAGACAAGAGGGTATTAAGCATTTACAGCCTTTGCTCGATTTGTGGGCGCGTGGTAAAAAAGAAGGCATTATAAAGCCTTTATCAGATTATATGCTGTATGCTTATTCAATTAACCCGCTTTCTTTTCTAATGATTACGCAAATTCGCGGTTCGGTAAAAATGGATAAAGAAGAATTAGAACAAGCATATCAAGCAGCTTGGAGCAGTATTAAGGTATGTGAATAAGATGAAAAAGACGGCAATTATATTAGGGGCATCGGGTTTAACAGGTGGGTTATTATTAGAAAAACTACTTATCGATGACAGGTACGAAACGATTAAATTATTTTCTAGATCGAGAATAGAAGGGCTACCAATCAAAGTGCAACAGTACATTGGTAATCTTTTGGAGTTAGAAAAATTCAAAAATGAATTTACGGCAGATGAAGTGTATTGTTGTATAGGCACCACAGCCAAAAAGACGCCAGATAAAACAATGTATAAAAACATTGATTATGGTATACCTGTAGCTGCAGCGACATTAGCTAAAGAAAACGGTATCCCAACTTATTTAGTAGTGTCTGCAATGGGAGCCAATAAAAAAAGTAGTGTGTTCTATAACAGAACTAAGGGAGAAATGGAGCAAGATGTTGTCAACCAAGGCATTCCAAATACTTCAATACTAAGACCCTCATTAATTGGAGGTGATAGAGAAGAACAAAGGGTTTTAGAAAAAATAGGCCTGGTACTATTCAAAGTTATTCAGCCGCTATTTATTGGTACACTGAAAAAGTATAAAATTATCAATGCAGAAAGCATTGCTCAGGCAATGTTGAATTTAGCAAATACAACGAGTAATACCGATGTTATCATAACATCAAACGATATAGAACAATTAGCAAAACGTAACTTAAAATAAAAAGATTAAAATGGAATTATTAGATAAATTAAATTGGAGATATGCCGCTAAGGCAATGAACGGAGAAAAGGTAGCTGAAGAAAAAGTAGAACGTATTTTAGAGGCAGCTCGCCTTGCTCCTACTTCTAGTGGGTTACAACCGTTTGAAATTATAGTGGTTAAAAATCAAGATATCAAAGAACAGATTAGACCTGTAGCTTGGAACCAGTCTATGATTACAGATTGTTCTCATCTACTGGTTTTTGCAGCTTGGGATAATTATACCGAAGATAGAATCAACTATATGTTCGATTTAACCAATGAAATTCGTGGTTTTAAAAACGAAGGATGGGAAAATTACCGAAAAATGTTGTTAGATATGTATCCTCAGAAAGATCCTGAAGAAAACTTTAATCATGCTGCAAAGCAAGCTTATATCGCATTTTCTCAATCGATCGTTGCTGCGGCATTTGAAGAAGTAGATGCTACACCTATAGAAGGTTTTGATCCAGCTGCTGTAGACAAAATTTTAGGCTTACGCGAAAAAGGATTGCGCAGTGCAGTGCTATTACCATTGGGGTATAGAAATGAAAGTGAAGATTGGTTGGTGAATTTAGTAAAGGTTAGAAAACCAATGGAAGATTTGGTAACTGTTATTGAATAAGCGGTCATTAATGCAAGTGAACAATAAAAAATAAAAAGAAAATGAATGATTTTGAATTTAAAAATCCGACTAAAATTATTTTTGGTAAGGATACGATAGATAAATTAAATCAAGAAATATCTGAAGATGCTAAAGTACTTATGCTCTACGGTGGTGGTAGTATTAAGAAAAACGGAATCTACGATCAAGTAATGACTTCATTGTCAGGCATTGAGGTAGTTGAATTTGGTGGTATACCTGCCAACCCTGAGTATGCAATTTTGTTGAAAGCTTTACAGCTTATTAAAGATGAAAAAATCACTTATTTATTAGCAGTTGGTGGTGGTTCTGTAATTGACGGAACTAAATTTTTATCTGCAGCAGCAGTATATGATGGAGATACCCCATGGGATATTTTAACGAAAAACATTAGAACCAAAAAAGGTATGCCATTTGGTACCGTTTTAACTTTACCGGCAACAGGATCAGAAATGAATTCTGGTTCGGTTATCACTAGAGCAGAGACTAAGGAAAAACTAGCTATGGGCGGACCAGGATTATTTCCTGAGTTTTCAATATTAGACCCTCAAGTAATAAAATCAATTCCTGAGCGTCAATTGGCAAACGGAATTACAGATGCTTTTACACATGTATTAGAACAGTACATGACTTACCCAATTGATGCATTGTTACAAGACAGGTTTGCGGAAAGTATTTTGCAAACGCTAATTGAAGTGGCACCTAAAGTATTAAAAGATCCAACGGACTATAAGCCAGCTGCAGATTTTATGTGGAGTTGTACTATGGCGTTGAACGGATTAATTCAAAAAGGAGTTCCGGGCGACTGGGCAGTACATATGATGGGTCATGAGTTAACGGCATTATTCGGTATTGATCATGCACGTACTTTAGCTGTAATCGCACCAAGTCACTATAAGTACAATTTTGAGGCTAAAAAAGAAAAATTATCGCAGTACGGTGAACGTGTTTGGAATATTACCGAAGGTAGTATAGACGACAAGGCATATGCTGCAATAGAGAAAACCGAGGCATTCTTTCATGAATTAGGTATCGATACCAAGTTGTCAGATTATACCAAAGATTATGAAGGTACTGCCGAAGAAATTGCAAAACGTTTTACAAACCGTGGATGGAAATTAGGTGAGCGTCAATCTTTAATGCCTGAAGATGCGCAGAAGATTGTGAAAATGGCTTACTAAGCTAAATAGATTTTTTTTTAAAGGGCTGTCTAATTTTAGACAGTCCTTTTTTTATCTACGGCTGTGCCAATTACAAATAGAATTTGATTTTGAATTCTGGAAGGAAGAACAGTCAAAAACCAATATCTTCGCGCGCATTATGTGGATGTACCTCGGACTTTTAGCAGCGCTTTTTTTAGGATTACACAACTTATGTAAGAAACATGCAGTACAAGGCAATGATGCTTTTTCTGTTTTACTAGGTACTTTGATAACAGGTTTTTTATTGTTTTTACCCTTGTTTTTTGGTTCTAAATATTATCCGGAGGAATTACAGGCATTAGAATTATTTGTATCCGATATTTCATTGAAAACACATGGCTTTATCATAATCAAATCTATGATTATGGCATCATCATGGGTATTGGCTTATCAAGCTTTAAAGCATTTACCAATTACCATTGTAACACCAATACGTTCTGCTGGTCCGTTTTTCACTTTTATCGGTGCGATTTTAATATATCAAGAGCGCCCTAATTTTTTGCAGTGGATCGGCTTCTTTTTAATTATATTTTCTGTTTTTCTATATTCCAAAATCGGAAAAAAAGAAGGCATAAACTTTAAGAACAATAAGTGGATATTTGCCATCATAGGAGCTACCTTTTTAGGGGCTTCAAGTGGCTTGTACGACAAGTTTTTAATACAAAGTTTAGCGTTGAACCCACCTACCCTGCAATTTTGGTTCTGTACCTATACTATGTTAATTATTGGTATGGTAGTACTTATTACACGTTCCACAAACCCGAATTTAAAAGGCTCTTTTAAATGGCGATGGACCATACCAATGGTGGGTATATTATTGCAAACTGCAGACTACTTCTATTTTAAAGCGTTACAAGATCCAGATGCATTGATTATGTTGTTATCTGCTATTAAGCGAAGCCAAATATTGATTGCTGTAGTCGTTGGTGGTTTTATCTTCAAAGAACACAACAAACGTAAAAAGCTCGTACCTCTAGCAGGTATTATGCTTGGTGTCTTTCTTATTCTTTATTCATAAGAAATTGTATTGCTTTCTTGTTATAAGAAATTAGAGCGCTATAATACGGTAAGCCCGTTGGTAGGCTGTATCTTTGCAAACTTATATATTCTTAATAAACGTAGAATTTTATAAAACATATTATGTCTTTTAAAAAACTGAATCCATACATACTTGAAACTTTAGAAGAGTTTTCTATAGAAGAACCAACAGCATTTCAAAAGAAAAGTATTCCTATTATAAAAAGCGGTGCAAATGTATATTGTACGGCAGCAAAGGACAGTGGCAAAACAACCACCTTG
This sequence comes from Maribacter sp. 1_MG-2023, assembly GCF_030547005.1. Classification (GTDB taxonomy): domain Bacteria; phylum Bacteroidota; class Bacteroidia; order Flavobacteriales; family Flavobacteriaceae; genus Maribacter. The sequence continues at coordinate 85,531 of NZ_JAUOPN010000012.1, forward strand.
ATTTTGACAACCTTACAAAAATTAAAATGTAAGGCAGAAGGTAATGCACCTAGAGCTGTTGTAGTAGTTCAGAATAAAGAAAAAGTACTTGAACTTTATGATGAATTTTTGAGGTATACCAAATACTGTTCGTTACGTGTATATGCAAGTTATAAAGAGCTACATATAGACATTCAAAAATCAGAAATATTTGAAGGTATAGATATATTGATTACGACCCCTACTACCCTACACAAATTGTTTTTATTAAATGGTGTAAGTACTTCACAATTAAAAATATGTAGTATTGATGATGGTGACTTTTTAATCCAGAAATCAGACTACACAGCAATGATTACTGTTGCACAGAGTATTATGAAATGCCAATATGTGATATATTCAGAAAAAATGCACCCTAAATTAGAACGTTTTGAAGATTATTTCATGGAACGTGCCAGTCATGTGAAGTTATAAAATAAGCTTTATTATTTCTTTGAATACCCCTGTTTCTTTAGTGCATCAATAGTGCTATTATAGCCAATATCAAAAATGGCATCTATAGACCTCATATCAAATGTAGCATATTCACAAAGCTCTTCTGGTGATATGATTAGTTCACATTCTGGAAACTTAGCAATCGATTCAGAGGCAGATTTTATTTTATAGGCTCTGTCTAAAACATTATAAGAATGTTTTAAGTCCTTTATTTTAATAGCCTTTAGAGCATTTACATAGCTACCGATTATTTTGTCGCATGATGGTTTTAAAGGTTCAATAGGAAAATTGTTTAACACACCACCATCTACATAGAATGATCCATCAATATTAATTGGAGAAAAAACACCAGGGAAAGTTGCAGAAGCAAGCACAGGTTTTATTAATTCTCCTTTTTTAAAAATCTTTAATTCGCCTTTAATAATATCGGTAGCCGTAATAAATAATTCTTTAGGTAATGATTCAAAAGAATCATGAGGAAAGAATTTTTTAAACTCATCATAAAACTTCTCGGTGTCTAAAAATCCGGGTTTATTACGAGCGAATTTCTTGGCATGAAAAATCGGGATTACTTTAAAGAACTCTAAAATATCTTCCCATTTTACTCCGCCGGCATATAAGGCACCAACAATAGCACCTGCACTTGTGCCAGATATATGAGTTGCATAAACACTATGCTCTTCTAAGGCTTTGATTACACCTATATGGGCTACTCCCCTAATGCCTCCGCCTGATAGTACTAATCCGGTATTTATCATAATTTATGTTCTTATTACCTTTTAAAATAATCATTTTTGAGCAATAATGTCAAATTTTATTAATCCTCCATTAATTTCAGCCTTTTCTAAAAAGCCATTTTTATAGTAGTAAATATTCTCATGATTTTTAGAATTTATCTTTTTATAGGAATGATTGCCTAAAGGTATGATAGTGTTAAAACTTCCGTCTTGTTCAGAATAACATCGCTTGACATTTATAGGTTCATCAAAATATAGCAATATGGTGGCGTAGTTGATATCCTCTTCTACCACTAATTCATTTTTGTCATTCTTAGATATTTGGTAATAATCAATTTCCCAATTGGTAAGAATATCGGCATAGGGTTTATCATTAACATCTATAAGTACGTTTGCCCTTTTTAATTTATCATTTTCATAGGTAACATTATATAAATAATTTACATCTATTTCTTTGATGATCCTTGTGTTTATAGTAGTTACACTTTGGTAATGAACTTTAGAATCTTTAATGGTCTTTGATGCCTTTAAACTACCGATCACATTGTCTTTATGTATAATATCAAAGTAAAATGTATTTTTTATTGGCGCTACGTCTTTATCTGAAAAACCAACAGTACCTAAAAAAAGAAGTGCAAAAGCTATAACAAATTGATTAATTGGAGGCATCTTAAAATGTTTAATAAATTTAGAAATGTATTCCGGGAACCAATGTAAAAGTAAGTAATTCGGTTTTTCTTGAACCTAACCAATATCATGTTTTATAGATTGAAATAAAAAAAAGGCTTACGAAGTAATTCGTAAGCCTTTTCATTTTTAAAACTAAATTATATGTTACTCCATATCAATGATCCCAACCACTTCATAAGCTCTAGAACCATCTATTTGTACTTTTTCATAAAGTATATTAGAATATTCATAATATGTTAAGCCGTCAATAGTTACTTTTTCATATCCATCTGGTAATTCGTAAACAATAGTTCCTATTTCAGGATCTACGACTTCGTACCCAGCATTTGATTCTACGTAGAAGGTACCACCAACATTAAAGTATAAATGATTGTTGTAATTGATTCTTGCATAATTTGGAGGTAAGTTATTTATTCTAAACCCAATCTTAGGTGCAATTGCAATATATCTACCTCGAGATTGCGTGTAATACCTGTTATTAGCGTAGTAGTAATTTTGACCATTATGTTTAACAACACTTCTATTTGGTACATTTCTAACCGAAACTACTTTTTTAGTAGGCGTTCTATATTGAACTTTTTTACTAGAAACTCTTCCTGGTGTTTTAGTAACAGTTGTAGTTCTTGTAGTTGTTGTTTTTGTTGCTGTTCTTTTACGTGTTTGTGCTGTGCTAGGTAAAGCAAAAGCTATTAGAAATAAACCTAGTACTGCGTATGTTTTAGTATTTGTTATCATTGTCTTGAATTTAAAAGGTTATACTTTTTTGCGTTCAGTACTTTGACATATGAATTAAATAATGGTTTAATCTACTATCCTACAATTAAATTAGAAATCGACGGGTAGGTAAATTTTATCTATGAATCTCGGGATTCTATAGAAGTAGAAAATTTATTATTTAGATATAAAAATGGAAATTAGTTAGAATTCGGATTATCATCTTGCTGATTCTCTAATACTTTTCTAATAGATTCACTGTCCCAATGATTGCCATATTCAATAATGCCTCTTTTGAAATCTTCTTCTAACAATCTTTGCTGCTCTTCTAATTCTTTACGAGCTTTAAAAATATAGTTCTCTTCTCCTTTTGGTTCAGCGGCCAATCTTCTTAAACTTGTTTCATCATATTTAATAAAATTCTGTACCTGTTGGTTTAAGGTATATTTTCTAAAGCCAAGCTTGCTCAATACATCTTTGGCCAATGATAAAGATGTATCTAGAGATTCTCTATAAATATTTTCGAAGCCCATATTCAAATATTCATAGGCATCATACCGATTTTGAGCACGAATCATGAGTTCAACATTCGGGTACTTTTCTTTTACCATTTTTGTAATTTCTTTGGTAACACTAGGGTTGTCAATTGCGCAAATTAATACTTTAGCTTGTGCAATACCTGCAGATTCTAATAGATCTATACGTGTGGCGTCGCCGTAATATACTTCAAACCCCATTTTACGAAGAAAGTCAACACGGTTAGAATCTTGATCTAGAATAGTGGCTTCTATACCATGAGATCTTAGAAAACGACCAACCGTACTACCAAAATGACCGAAGCCGACTAGAATAACATTTTGCGATTTAGCAATGTGATCCATTGGTCTTTTAATAGATTCTTTTGTTCCAATTTTAGGTAGAATCAATCGTTCGTTTATGATACTTATAATTGGTGTTAAGGACATTGTTAATGCTGTAATTACCAGTAAAATATCCATTTGTTCTTGTTCTAGAATATTCAACTGAAAAGCAAATGAAAGAAGTACGAAAGCAAATTCCCCAATTTGTGCCAAGCCGAAGGTCAGTAATAATTTCTGATCTAGTTTCATTTTAAATACCGTACCAATAACAAATAGAACCAAGGCTTTAATTAAAATGACGGCAATTAATATTCCGCCGATGGTCAATGGCATTTTGGCAATAACCACAAAGTTTATGGATGCTCCAACGGCAATAAAAAACAATCCTAATAGCAAGTTTTTAAAAGGTTCTAAGGTACTTTCTAGCTCATGTTTATATTCGCTATTAGATAGCACTACTCCACCTAAGAATGCTCCTAAAGCAGGCGATAGTCCTACATATTCCATTAAAAAAGAAATACTGAATACTATTAATAACGCAGAAGCAATTAATAGTTCTCGTACCCCAGTCTGTGCTACCTTTCTTAACATCGGTACTATTAAATACTGCCCTGCACCTATAATCAATGCCACAGATAATATAATTGCGAGTGTTTGATAGCCCATTGGTAAACCATCTAAAAGATTACTACTTGCGTCATGGGTATCGGTAGTTGCCGCCACATTTGTATTTGAAAGTAACGGAATGGCACCCAACATGAAGATGACGATAATATCTTGGAATAATAGTATAGAAAAGGCAGAATTACCAAAGGTAGTATCCATTAATCCTTTCTCTTTTATGGTCTGCATGGCAATTGCAGTAGATGATAGCGCTACCGCCATAGAAATAACCAAAGCTACTTTCCAATCAAAATCTAATAATATAAAAAAGAGATATGATAGTACCATGGTTGCACCAACCTGTAGCCCGCCTAAACCAGCAATAGACTTTCGCATATTCCAGAAATTCTTTGGCTCAATTTCAAGTCCGATTAAGAATAGCATAACCACAACTCCGAATTCAGCAAAATGAAGAATATCTTGACCTTCTTCACCTATAAACCCTAATACATATGGTCCTATAATTACACCTGCCATTAGATAGCCGATAACAGAACTGAGTCCTAATTTTTTCGCAATAGAAACACAAATGATTGCTCCTAATAGGAAAACAATTGCCTCAAATAATAAGCTGCCGGTCATATTGGTTGGTTTATTAGTAATGTATTTGTAGACAATACTTGGGTAATGAAATTATTGGTTTTAAGTTTGTAGCCCGTCTATAAATGAGCTGTATTGTGCTCCATAAACCTCTAGTTCTTCATCTGTTAATTTGTATGTGCCCATCACGGTAAAGGGTTTGTTATAGTTCATTAAACATAAATTAGCAGTTTGTTCAAAAGGTCTTAAAAACTCTGTTATGGTATAGCTATTGTTTCCTTGGGTACAATATAAATCTTTACTATCACCTGTGGTAATAGCGTTTAAGCAAATTTTAGAGGATAATGCTCTACCCTTAGGTCCGTACGCCCAATTAAACTCCAGCACCATATCTATCCATTGTTTCAATAACGGCGGACAGCTGTACCAATACATTGGGTGATGCCATATAATAACATCATGTTCTTTTAACAATTTCTTCTCGAAAGGCACATCTATATGAAAATCTGGATACTCTTCATACAAGTCATGAAAAGTAACGCCCTCTTTATTTTTTATATGATTTACTAAAACCATATTCGCCCGAGATTTTTCGTACTTAGGATGAGCAAATAAGACAAGAACTTTTTTCATATTTCAGTAAGTTAAAGAAAGATTGCTAAAGCTGCTTATTGTTTGGTAACCAGATTAAAAGAAATTTTTATTCCTTCTATGATCATACCTGTACCAATAATGGCAATGATTAAACCCATAATTTTACCAATTACCGAAATAACATTGTAGCCCACTAGCTTAACGATTAAATTACTTAATCTAAAGGTAAAATAAGTTAGTAAACTCATGAAAGCAAAAATCGCAATAACTATAGTTATATGAACAGGTTGAGCACTAGATACAAAGTTCATAGCTGTAACAATAGTACCAGGGCCAGCTAAAATAGGAATGGCCAATGGCGAAACTGCAATATTTTCATCAATATTTACATGTTTAATGTTTTTAACACTAGACTGTTTTGATTGCAGCATGTCAAAACCGATATAGAATATTAAGATACCACCTGTAATTTTAAAGGCAGGAATGCTAATATTAAATAATTCGAATATATATTTTCCTAAAAGGACAAATACCAGTACAATAATAAAGGCAATAATATTTGCTCTTTTATTGATATCAGCCTTTGTTTTTTCATCTGCCCCTTGAGTCAAAGACAGAAAAACCGTCATGTTAGAAATTGGGTTTGTAATGGCAAAGAAACCAGTAAAAACAGCAATAGAAAATGTAATTAAATCATCCATTATTTTGAGCAAAATTTAATCGTGCAAGAACTTGATTTCTTGCTAAAATTGCAAGGATATTTTGAATATTTTTAGAATTATCAGAAATGGAGTTAAGCTAAGAAAATTTTATATTAATCTCAGCTGAGTAATGAATTTTATAGAATATTTTTAGTCTAAATACTATTTTAAACTTAAAATTAATTTATTAGTATTTACTACATTTTCACTTCTCTACTTCAAACAAGATAAATTGATTAAGCTGAGGACCATAAAGGCTAAAATTATTATCGGCTACTACGACTAATGATTGATTACCATTTTCAAAATTAGGACCAAAAGTAATTCCTTCAATATTGTCAACAATTCCGTTTGTTAAGTCTTTACGAATATCCTCAAAATTGAACAGAAGACTTTTGGTAACTTGGGTATAGCTAGCACCTTTTAAACTATTGATACTGCTTACATCGGTAGCTTTGCTAGCATCTACATCGTAAATTTTAACGGTATTACCTCCGTCAGCGTATCCCATAGAATACGAACGTTCTAAAACAAAAAACTTATTTTTATTATATTCTAGGATCTCTACAATACCATTCAATTCAAACGCAGACCCGTTAATAGCTGGTCTTGACACTTTATCTAGCTCATAAACTATTTCCTTTTCAAAATGCCCTGTTTCTCTATTTATAAAAGCGATTCTTACAGGTGAATCTGTGTCTTCTAAAGTTGGTTCTACTCCATCTTCTTTCAACGGTAATTCCATCGCAACCCAGTATCCTTTTTTATCGTAACTCAATGTTATACCCTCAAAAACACCATTATGGTGAGGACCAAAATTTTCATCTGTATTAGGTAAGTAACGTTCAGCTAAAATAAACTCCTTAACAAATATTCCGTTGGAATCTGCAACTTGTACAAAAGGTTTTAATCCATCTTTTATGTTCCCTTCACTTGTCCAAATAAAAGCACTATTATCATATCGAATAGATTCGGGATCGACCATTCCTTTAGATAAATTATTTCCATTTTCGTCTTTAAAGTGAGTTACTGCTGTAACCTGAATAGTATTAAATCCTTTTAAATCATATGAAACGATTGCCTTATAAAACCTTGGAGAATCATTATCATCACTTATAGCATACCAGGTGCCATTTGCATAATCGATACCAGATAATCCTCCTACTCTAGTATTTTCAAATGTGGTTTCGTCTGATAAAATATATTCATCAACAAAACGTAATTTAAGACTGGTTTCAATCTTAGTAGTGTCATTTTTAGTACCGCATGAAATCACCAATAATACTGTGAACACCAATAAATTTCTAGCTAGTTTACTCATTTGATTAATCTATAGTTGCCCATATTAACAGTGGTAAAATTACTCTTAAATCACTGTTCGTGTTTAAGTTCTGAACGTTTCAATACTTTTATATTACCAAGCAAGAATTTTTTTATTCCATTACTATAAAAGTAATCGGAGTTGTATCTTGAAGTGAGTTAACATCTTCAGTTGGAAAATTCTCTTTATATCCTATTACTTTCATATTAGATGAATGTTATATTACCGTAAAAAGCTCGTTTTCTGGTAGTCTAGATTTAGGTGTTTTTTCTGTAGAATTGAAATCACACTCAGCTCTATAGCCTAAAGAAACGGCTACTAATGAAGTAAACCCTTTTTCTCTTAATCCGAACTCTTCATCTAATGCTTTCATATCAATACCTTCCATTGGTGTAGCATCAATACCTAGACTAGCAACACCTAATAAAAAACTTCCTATATTAAGATATACTTGCTTTTCCATCCAATGTTGAAGATCTTTTAAATCGTATTTATGAATACCTGCAAATGCTTTAACAGCACCTAAGAAGCCGTTTTTAATATCTTGGTTAGGAAATCTTCCGCTTTCATCTTCTGTATCTGCAATATGCTGATAGTAGGCATCATCTGCATCAATTTTTGAACAAAATAAAACAACAGCTGAAGCATTGGTCACTTTTGGTTCGTTAAAACTAAAAAAACCTTGAGTTCCTTTTGCTATACGTGCTTTACCTTCTGTAGTTTCGGCAACTATAAAATGCCAAGGCTGAAGGTTTACACTTGAAGGACTCATTCTTAACAAGTTTTTGACTTCAGCCATATCATTATCAGATATTTTCTTGCTTGTGTCATATTCCTTAGTTGTATATCTCCAATCTAATGTTTCTTGTAAATTCATCTTTTTAAATTTTAATACCGTTGATTCTTATTTTAAAACAAAGATATATACACAAAACACTAAAGTAAGAGTACAAAAAAAGGAGATTAAGGTAAAAAGAAAGGTTTTAAGAGGGTAAATCTTAAAAAATTGCCAAAATGAACCAAATTCTGATAGAAATAACTGTTTAGTATACCTTAATTTTAGAATTAAACCTCTATTAATACAAACCTAGTTAGTAAGTTCTGTCATCTTGTATGCGCTAACATTTTCTAATTTATCTTTAGAAACCAACCTGTATGCTGCAATATGCTCACTTTGCGAGTGTTTGGCCAAATAATCTTGATTTACCCATTTTTCGTGAAACAAGAACAAATTCGGGTTATCGTTGTCTTGATGTAAGTCGTAAGCAATACAACCTTCCTCCCCTCTAGTGGGACCGACAAGTTTTAACAATTCAGCTTTTATTTCTTCTCTAAATTCTTCTTTTACTAAAATATGAACGACTAAGGTTAGATAAGATTTTTTCATAAGATGTTTCAAATTGGTTATAACGTTTGAAAGTCAAATGTAAAGATTGATGCCGAATAAATTAACCAATCCATCTAAAGGTTAGGTTAATTCTTGGGGCTATAGGTTTTTTTGTTTCCAGTTTTCTTGGGTAGCACCTTGCATCAATAGAAGGCTACCATTTGCCAATGGAATGTCTATACGTCTTAAATCTGTTTTTGATACGTGTTTTAATTGAAAGGGTCTGGTTGCACCAAAGGTAACAGAAGCAATTACGGTATGATGTCGTTGATCTCCCTTATAATCTTGATGCCAAACTACACTATCTTTTCCGTCGCGACAATAATTGAGCAAACAGCGTGTAAATTTAATAGGTACTTCCTTTTCTATACGTTCTTTAATAAAAAGTAAATCAGCATTCCATAAGTGCATTTTACTCTTTGTGTTCGTATATTTAACCTCCTTGGTAACATCTCCAAACCAAGCAGTTAACCTAGGATAATCAACCTCTTTACCGTGAATGGTAATTTGCTCTTGCTGCCAAGGTGTATTTTGAAGTAAGCTAGCATACAACTTATTACTTTCTTCTAAACTGAAGAAATTCTCAAATAAAGTAACATCGGCTCCTGGTAGATCAAATTCTATTTTACGGACTTCATTTGTGAAAAATAGGTCTGTTTGACTAAATAAATCCATCTCTTTTCTAATTATCTAAATGAAACGCCCTCTACAAAAGGTTGAAATCTAAAGATATAAAAGGGTTTGGTGGCAACGCTTTTACCTTCATTGAAGGCAGAACCTCTGTTTACCTGAGCTGCAGATACATACATGTAACCATCTACATGATTATAGCTTACACCATCCGGCCAAACCATATTTTCGTCTTGCGCCATAGTTTTTACACTTCTATCTTTTGCTAGTACCACAGCGACTCTATTTGTTTCTATAGCAGTTAGATATAGGTTACCGTCTTTATCGATACTCATACCGCCATTATTAGGCTTTTCAGAATACGTTTCAATTCTACTGTCGAGCTCATCTTCGGATAAATTTTCGTTTACCAAATCAACCGTTTTAACTCTATAAATTTTAGTTCCGTTCAATGGGCCGTAATAGATATACTCAAAATTGGCATCGGCGGTTATACCGTCATTACCAATCAGCAAATCTTTACCGTCAACAGCTAAATGTTCACCATTAATAACAGTAGGAGTATTTTCTGGTGAAGTTGTACGTGTACCTTCTAAAACACGTCGTGTTTTACCGGTTTTCATATCAACTACAATAAAAGCCCCTTTACTACCATTTCCCCCATTACCAATACCTTCATCCGCTATAATAAAATATCCGTTTTTAGTATCTACAACCATATCATTTGGTTGTGATTCTTTTGGCGCAGATGATTCAGGTAAATAGTAGATACGTTCCAATTGATTGGTAATCATGTTCCAACCGACAATTTTTGGAGTAACATTATTACGCTGTGTCATATCTAGCATCCAAATAATACCGTTTTCATCATTTCTAATGCCTAATACATTGCTTAAATAATTATCGTCTGTATCTCTAGGTGTGTTCCATGCTTCATTGGGGAATGGTTTACTCTCCTTAGTTTTGGCATCCATAATCTTAACTCTGATTACAGGTTCAAAAAAAGGATGTTGGCTGTATACCAAATCGCCATTATTAGTAAATGTTATGTTCCCCACGGCTTCATCTGTTGTGGTAAAAACTTCAGCTTCTGTTTGTGCATTTGCCGTCATGCCTGTTAAAATTGTAGTCAAAATAAATATATGTTTTTTCATTGTGTGTTCTTTTTTAATGGTGATTTTTCAACAACCGTTTTGTTACTTCATCTATATTTTTACCTTCTCTTGAAACCTTATAGTCTAATTCTGCAATAATGTCATTAGTGAATTGTAAACCATCTAATTTTTGCAGATGAGTTTTGGTGAACATATTTTCTTTGTCTTTGCGTAGCAATAAGACAGCTTTGTCAACACTACCTAATAGACCTTTAGGTTCTTTTAGTTCTCTTATTTTGTATTTATAGTGTAAAAATTGAGGTTTCCAAAGAGGGATAATTATCCATTCTTTCTTTTCAACCGCATTTTCAAAAGCACTGAAACAATCTTCTTCAGTACCTGTATGAAATGAATATTCTGCGTCATTAAGTCCGTAAACATTCATCATCTGAATAGAAAAACGCGTAATGCCTGCACCTGGGTTTATCCCTTGGATATCCTTTTTAATTTTTGATACTACAGTTGGTTTCAGCAAATCTGCAATCTTTGAAACCTCTTTTTCTGGCACATAATCTGGCACTCCCTAAAGAGCATACGGTTTATAGTGAAGTCCTAATTCTACTAAAGGAACTGCTTTTTCGACCTCATTTTTATAAATACCGTGACTGGAAGGCAACCATGCCGAAGCCAACATATCTACATCGCCTGCTTTTAATCGCTCAAAATTCTCTTCGTGAGGTGAATATGTGCGTTTTACGGTAAAACCTATTTCTTCCAATGTGTTGGCTACCAAAGAGGCCGCTATACGATGAAAAGACAAATCGGTTACGCCTAAATTTATTGTTTTCGACATCTGTTATAATTTTAAAAATGAAACATGAAATTGCACCTTTAATCTAGATAGAAGTAGCTTATAAAAGAAAGACAATTTACTTACCTAAATCTGTACAATTACATATGGTTACTGAAAAAATTTTTAGTTTTAAACAAAAACACACGCAGTAATACTTGCGTGTGTTTAAAAATTTATTAGTTCCCTATTTCCGTCATTTCATTTAATATAAACTCTTCCACTTTGCCATCAGTTACTTTCATATAATGGGCCAAATATTTATTATCCATATGTTTTTGCCATAACTCACGATTAACCCACTTTTCATGAAATAAGAAAAAATTAGGATTTTCATTGTCTTGGTGAAGGTCATAACTAATATTACCTTCCTCAGCTCTAGTAACATCTAACAGTTTAAGTAATTCTGCTTTTACAAACTCTCTATGCTCTTCTTTTACTAAAATTCTTGCTATTATTGTCAAATATGATTTTCTCATGATGTTTTGTTTTATAAATTACTTTACTAATTCTGTTTTAACTACTAAATAAGGGCCTTCACTATCATCTTTTCCATTGTTCATAGGTGGTATTCTATTTAATTGATCAATTGTAGCGTATAAAAATCCATCGTTAGCTACATAAAGACCATCTGGCCAAGATTGCCCTTCAGGAATTTTTGCTAAAGGGACATAAGCTTCTTTAGTAGATAGCCCTATTTCCCCATCTGTTACATTAGTTACATACACATTTCCGACAGCATCTACTGCCATGCCGTCTGAGTATGATTTTTTACCATATGTTTCTATAGAATTTACTAGTTCTTCATCGCTACCAAAGTTAGCTGCAGGTACCCTATACATGGTGTTGCCGTGTAAGGCTCCAAAATATACCCAGTTATATAGTGGATCAATAGCTATTGGATTTAGCGCGAAACCACCTTCCATTTCTGGCATCAATGATGGATGACTCTGTGCCATTCTCTTAGCTTCCCCATTCTCGGTATTGATTACAATAAATGCAGGCTCAGGCGCACTTTTTAAATCACCCTGGGTCATATCTGCAATTATCACACGGTTGTGTTTTTCATCAATCACAAAATCCTGTAAAAAACTAGCCGGTTTTACTACGTTTGCCGGAATTTTTATAGTCTTAACTAATTTTTCTGACTTAGTATCCCAAATCACAAATTGCTTGTTTCCCATATCCAATAACCAAAGATTGTCATTGCTGTCAGCTCTTATGCCAATAACTGCCTTAAAAACCGAGTTTTCTCCAGTCGCATATTCGGCGTTTGGGTAAGCCTTACTTTTACCATTTTTGTACACTTCAAAAACTTTAGTGTCAGGTGACATCATAGGGTTCATGGTAACAAATAATCTGCCATTACCAGTTAAAGCTAGATTACCAGGTCTTATGGTATCACTAGCAAAAATAGTTTCTACAGTTTTTACTTCTTGTGAAACATTTTCCGTTGGCGCTGATTCTTGAACGGTCACCTCTTTTTTCTCGTTTGCAGATTTACACATTACCATCACAGATGATAATGCTGTAAGCAATAGTATTCTTTTCATATCTCTATATTTAAAAGTTAATATTTAAGTGCAAGACAAAGTTATTGGCAGACCACCTCTTTTAACTTGTATACCTAAAGGATATTTATGTATATTAAAAGGTTAATATGTTGTTATTTACCTGATTTTATTTGAATTACTTAAATATACTGAAATTCTTATCAAAATTGACTCAAATGCAATTAAAATTGACTCAAATGCAAGTATTAGAAGTGTATAAACCTTTTGAAATACAAGAAATTGAATTGTCTGAGTGGAAACAACGCCCGGTTAAGAACAATTTTTTCGAGTTTGTATTGATAAAAGATGGCGAAGGCACACAATGCATAAACTATAACGATTATGTCTATAGCAAGAATACTATGTTTTTGTTACCACCCTTAAAATGTCATTCGTTTACTATAGAAAAACCTACCAAATTTGTATTTCTAAAATTTACCGATTCTTTTTTTAAAAGTGCTAATAGATTAAGTATTGATAGAAACGAGTGGTTTAAAGAAGCTTCATATGTTTTATCTAATTATAACCAATTACCTGGAGATATCATCAAAAATGAATTGGATCGAAATTATTTAGAAAATCTTATTAATATGATTCTTCAAGAATCTAGAAATTACGGTGAAGAGTCTGTAAACCTAGTTACCAGTTTAATGACCAGCATCTTAGAGATTTTAATACGCAATATTAAAAAAAGTAGCTACTTTGAATTACCAAAGAACAACTCTGATGAAAGAATTACTAAAATGCTGACTTATATAAATACCAATATTGACAAGACTGAATTATTGAAAGTTGAAAATTTAGCCGATGTTTTTATGATGTCACCTACGTATGTAAGCGAATATTTTAAAAAGCAAGTGAGCATGTCTTTGCGAGAATATATCATTAAGGCAAAACTGAAGTTAGTAGAGATTCGCCTTTTAAATTCAGATTACACATTAACACAAATTGCAGATGATTTAGGTTTTACCGATGTAAGTCATCTTTCAAAAACTTTTAAACGTTACGCTGGCACTTCCATTCGTGAGTTTAAAAATAATGGAGAATATATGTTATTGAAACGAAATTCTTGCACACCAACCGCAAGTGTTTAAACAATCTTTTTTTTTAATTAATCGTGTTGCCGACGATATAGAGGTGTCGATAATTGTCTGTTTTCTACTTTTTTTTTGGGTCTAGAACAACTTAATGCATTGCTGTACATGCTATCATACAGCTTACGGTCATATATTAAATGACCACTGAATACCCTACCCAATTATTAACGATAGCATTTATCATATTGCTAGTGTAATTACTTGTGTACTTGCTAGGAGGTTCTATTTCGTTGGTTTTTTTGACTCGTAAAGTTTCAATCTTACCTCATTCCCATATCCGTCAATACTTCATTTAATCTAGCTAAAAGAGTCATTTCATACCTATTAACTTGTCTTCAAATCAAAATTAATACACTATGAAATTAGAAGATAAAGTAATTATAATAACGGGAGCATCAAGCGGAATTGGCAAAGCAACAGCAATAAAACTAGCCGAAAATGGAACTAAGGTTGTTTTAATGGCGAGAAGCGAAGATGAGTTAAACGACCTGAAATCTAACATAATTAAAAAAGGAGGAGAAGCTTTAGTAGTAGCCGGCGATGTAACAAAGAAAGCAGATTTCGATAATGTTGTTTCTAAAACTAAACGCGAATACGGTAAAATATCAGGTTTAATAAACAACGCAGGATTAATGCCTTTATCATTTGTTGAAAAACTTAAAACTGACGAGTGGGATAAGATGGTAGATGTGAATATAAAAGGAGTCCTGAACGGGGTTGCTGCAGTATTACCAGAGCTAAAAGCGAATAAAGGCGGTAATATCATTAATATTTCTTCAATGGCTGCAAATAGATATTTTCCAGGTGGTGCAGTGTACTGTGCAACCAAATCTGCAGTGAAAATGTTTTCAGAAGGACTGCGTCAAGAATTGGCACCGAAATTCGGAATTAATATCACCTCTATAGAACCTGATGCAGTCGCTACTAATTTGACAAGCACCATTAGTGATGAAGATATTAAAGAGATGATGAAAGAAATGCAAAAGATGGAAACCTTAGAAGCAGAAGATATTGCTAACAGCATCTACTATGTTTTAACGCAACCTAATAGAGTAAACATCAATGATGTGTATTTGGTACCAAGTGAACAACAATAAATAAAATTTAAAAACAAATTATGTCTACGACAATTAAACAAGATACATTCAAAACAATTAACCCTACAACAGGCAAAGAAATAGCTTCTCATACCTATATGACAGATGACCAGGTGGAGGAAAGCATCCAAAAATCTCAAAAAGCATTTTTGAAATGGAAAATGAAATCCATTGAAGAACGCGGCGAGATTATAAAATCTATAGGTAAAGAATTACAGAATTATAAGAAGGAATTGTCAGAATTAATGACCGATGAAATGGGTAAACTACTTTCTCAAAGCGAGCATGAAGTCGACCTTTGTAAATCAATTTGCGATTATTCTGCAGAGAACGCTCCAGAATTTTTAAAAAATGAAGAAAGAAAATTATCTGATGGAGGAAGAGGAATTATAACCTATTCACCCATGGGAATTATATATGGTATTCAACCATGGAACTACCCAAGTTATCAAGTATTAAGATATACTATTGTTAACTTAATGGCTGGTAACAGTATTTTGCTAAAACATGCATCTAACGTTACAGGTACGGCAAAATTATTGAAATCTATATTTGATACAGCTGGTCTACCTGAGAATTTATTCAATGTCATGGTTATTGATCATGAGCAGTCTAATGCGATAATAGAACACAAATTAATTAGAGGTGTTACCTTAACCGGCAGTCCGGTTGCAGGAGAAAAAATTGGCGAATTGGCTGGTGCACAATTGAAAAAGACAGTATTAGAATTGGGTAGTAATGATGCCTATTTGGTGTTAGATGATGCAGATATTGATTTGGCTGTAGAAAAGAGTGTTATGGGGAGAATCTACAATAATGGAGAGACCTGTATAGCCGCAAAACGATTTGTTGCTACAGAAAAAGTGTATGACGAGTTTAAAGAGAAATTCGTAAAGGCTATGGATGCCTTAAAAGTAGGTGATCCCAAAAAAGAGGAAACGGAACTAGGACCAATGGCTCGTGAAGATTTGAGAAAAAAAATTCATGAACAACTTGAAGAAAGTGTAGATAAAGGAGCAGAAATATTATGCGGCGGAAAAATTCCTGAAGGGGATGGTTACTTCTACCCTGCCACGGTTTTAGGCAATGTAACGCCAGGTCAACCAGCATATGATGATGAGCTATTCGGACCGGTTGCTTCATTAATTAAAGCAAAGGACAATGAAGATGCTATGCGTATCGCTAATGATAGCAGATTTGGATTAGGCGGCGGAATCTTTTCTAAAGATGTTGATAAGGCAATTGAATTGGCAGAGAAACATTTTGATACGGGAATGGTATTTATAAATTCCTTCGGATTAGCAGAACCTTCAATGCCTTTTGGCGGAGTAAAAGATTCTGGTTACGGTCGTGAACATGGCGGATTTGGAATGAAAGAGTTTGTAAATGTTAAGTCCATCGTTATTATGGATAATAAATAAAAGCAATTAAAAAGGGGCAGTCATTTGACTGCCCCTTTTATATAATATAGTTGCATTTTTATAAACCTTTGTTAAAAAATGAATGTTCATTCTTTTTTGTAATATCTTTGAACTGTCTAAGAAATATAGATTATAAATTTGCTATTAGTTATATAGAAGCAAACTAGAAATAGTACTTATTATCACATAACTCTATAGACAATAATTTAGTATAGAATTTAAATAGTAACTTATGAATAAGTCCATTAATTTAAAAAAACGTCCGGTAGGTACTCCTACTCTTTCTGACTTTGAATTTGTTGAAACTGATGTTAATCCTAGTATTACTGATGGTCAACTATTGTTAGAAGCCAAATATATTTCTGTTGACCCATATTTAAGAGGTCGTATGAGCGATGCTAAGTCGTATGTACCACCATTTAATTTAGATGAGCCCATAAGCTCTGGTGTGGTTGCTGAAGTTATCGAATCTAACAACGGCAAGTTTAAGAAAGGTGATTTTGTATCAGGATTATTACAATGGAAAGAAAAGCAGGTTTCAACAGGTGAAGGCTTGCAGAAAATAGATAAAAGTAAGGCTCCACTTAGTGCATATTTAGGTATCGTCGGCATGACGGGCTTAACAGCTTTTTTAGGTCTTCACGAAATAGGGAAACCAAAAAAAGGTGAAACTTTAGTTGTTTCAGGTGCTGCAGGAGCCGTTGGTAGCGTTGTAGGTCAAATAGGTAAAATTCTCGGACTTAAAGTAATAGGTATAGCTGGTACAGATGAAAAGATTGATATGTTGAAATCTGAATTCGGATTCGACCATGGTATCAATTATAAAACTACCAAGGATATGAATGCTGCTATTAAAGAAGTAGCACCAAACGGAGTTGATATATATTTTGACAACGTAGGCGGACCAATTTCTGATGCGGTATTATTCAATATCAATCAGTTTGCAAGAATTATTAACTGTGGTGCTATTTCAGTCTATAATAAAACAGAAATTCCGATGGCAGTAGCTGTACAACCTTTCTTAGTTAAGAATAGTGCACTAATGCAAGGTTTTATAGTTTCTAATTACGCAGACAAATTCCCAGTAGCCATGAAGCAATTATCTACTTGGTTGGGTGAAGGTAAATTAAGATATAAAGAAACCATCGTTGAAGGCTTTGAGCATACACCACAAGCGTTCTTAGATATGATGGATGGTAAGAATAAAGGAAAAATGATAGTTAAAGTCTAAATACAAGACTTATTATAAATCAATAACTTAAAAACAAAAAATAAAATGAAAATATTATTCGTATTAACCTCTCATGATCAATTGGGAGACACAGGAAAGAAAACAGGATTTTGGATAGAAGAGTTTGCAGCTCCATATTACGCACTTTTAGACAAAGGTGCTGAGATTACAGTAGCTACTCCAAAAGGTGGTCAAGCACCAATTGATCCAAGTAGTGATTCAGAAGACGCTCAGACAAAAGATACAAAGCGTTATAAGGAGGATAAAGATGCGCAAAGCGTTATAAACAATACCAAGAAATTAGTAGAGGTAAATGCATCTGATTTTGATGCGGTATTCTACCCAGGTGGTCACGGACCGTTATGGGATTTAGCGAACGATGCGACATCAATTAAATTGATTGAAACATTTAATGAGCAAGAGAAACCAGTTGCATTTGTATGCCACGCGCCTGCAGCATTAAAAGGTGTTAAAGGAACTGATGGAAATCCTTTAGTAAAAGGAAAAAAAGTAACTGGCTTTACCAATACAGAAGAAGCGGCAGTGCAATTAACAGATGTTGTTCCTTTCTTAGTAGAAGACATGCTACAAGAAAATGGCGGAATCTATTCTAAAAAAGAAGATTGGGCAGCATACGCAATTCAAGATGGTAATTTAATTACAGGTCAAAATCCTGCATCATCTGAATTGGTTGCAGAGAAGTTATTGGCAGCTTTGAAATAGCATTCAGAATATTAAATGAAAAAGCCCGTAAAATTAATTTACGGGCTTTTTGTGTTTACTACTTAATCAATCTCTATCAACGCTCTTTTAATAGGGCTTTTATATCGGTAATCAATTGCGCTATAGAAGCTCTATTCAATCCGTTATAAATACCGCGTATGTGCTTATTTTTATCAATGAGCAAAAAGTTTTCTGTGTGTAGAAAATCATTGATATCCTTAGGTATGCCTAAATCATTTTCTACAAAATATTCGTTTCTTCCTAAATTATAAATTTCGTTCTTATCACCAGTAACTAAGTGCCATTTAGAATCTATTACTCCGTTTTTTTCGGCATATGTTTTAAGTACGGATACAGAATCTATTGAAGGAGTTACTGAATGTGAAAGAATAGCTACTTCATCATTTTCTAAAAAAGCCTCTTGTACCTTTGTCATATTATTCGTCATCTTAAGACAAATTCCTGGGCAGGTAGTAAAAAAGAAATCAGTAATATAAATTTGATTTTCGAAAGACTTCTGGGTCAATGTATCTCCTAACTGATCCACCAATTTAAAATCAGGAATTTTGTGAAATTGTTTTTCTTCTTCAGTATTCGGAGTTATCCAATGTGGGGTAAATGATTCATCATTATAATAAGGCAAGTGCTCTACCCTACTGGTCTCTTTAACCTGTATGTTCTCTTTTTTTACTGTTTGTTTACAAGCAGCAAAAAGAAGTATAACAACTATAGAAAGTATTGTCTTGTTCATAATAATTCGTTTTCTGATCTAATTACAACTTCATCTTCTAATTGATAGCAAGAATTTGCTCTACGTAATCCAAAAATACGTCCGTTTTTAGCTTCATAGTTCACATACAAAGTTCCGTTTTTTAACCACGCTTTTTGTAATCCCTCTTCTCTACCGTTAACCAATTGCCGTTCTTTTGCCAATTGACCATCTGCGTACCATTTCTTTTCTACTCCGTTCATGTTTCCATTAGCATAGTTAGCTTCTTGAGCTAATTGCCCATTCTCCCACCAACTTTTATACGAACCTTCTAGACGATTATTTTTATAATGAAATTCAACTCGTAATACACCGGTATCTGACCATCTTTGTACAACGCCTTCTCTTTTACCTTTTACAAAACCCACCTTTTCAGCTAAAGTTCCATTTTCATGTAAGGCTATTGAATAACCATCATAAGGTGAGTTTTTGTAATACCAAGTTCCTTCCAATTGATTTAGCTTTAATTCTTCTTTAAATTTAGTTTCTTGCTTAATCACTATTGGTTCTTCAACCAAAGCTTTATGCTCAGTTGTATTTTTACAACCAACTTGAAAAATTAGTATAAAACAAATAATATGGAAGTGAACTATTCTCATTCTTAATATCCTTGGTAAGGACCTGCAAATGCAAGGTATGATCCTGTTGTTGAATAAATTTCATTTATAATATGGTAATGATATTCTTCTTCACCATCAGTATACTGAGTAGTAGAAGTGTGCCCCCCAGAAGCATCTAGATCTGAAGGATAATCACCTGTAGAATTACATTTACGACCATAAAGAAAAACACCGTCTAATAAAACACCTACTAATTTTTCATCATCATCTGAAAACGCAACGGGCTCTAAATGATAATGATATACCCCAGGACCGATATGAGCTCCCGTCCAATCTAAACTAGCAGCTGCTTGATCTAGTGCACCACCACCTTCTTGGTCATTAAATAATGAAGAACCACTTACAGCGATACCAATAGTACCTAATTCTGTTTCAATTGTACTGCCGGTTAAATTAGGTGTTGCATCTACTCTAATAGTTGTGGCATTATTATTACTTGACATAATACTTGGGGTTTTGTTAACGTCAGGTTCTTCTCTATACAAAGCATTACCTTCACCCCAATAAATTGTTTCATGATTAGGTAACCCTGTAGTTTCTATAACAACTTCAGAGCCATCTAAATAAACAGTTACAGCATCTGAATTAAATGCAGCATAGGCAGCATGTAATTCTGTTACGACTTCTTCAGAATCATCGTCATCATTATTAGCAATGTCTTCTGTAATGTCATCATCAACACTGTCGCTACTACATGCAATTAAGGTAATGAACGATAATGCCAAAACAAATGACACTTGGGAAATTCTTTTTAGACTATTTTTTTTCATAATATTTAATTTGAGCTTGATTTCAGCGATTCAACACTACAATACTACTAACTAAGTGCATACCAGATTTTAGAAATCAGTGAATTACACGTTCTATTAAGTGAATCTGGTTTTAGATTAAGATGAAACATTTTCACTCACAGATTTTTCTTTCAACAGAAAAATATTTTTTATCAATAGACCTAAACATGTGATACCTATTAAACCCAAGATGATTAACGAAGGAGATACTCCTGCATTTTGTTGACTCGGTTCAACGAACTTATTTCCATTAACTTTTAAATTTATAGTATGGTCATTGTCATTATTTAAAATGAATTGATCTTTACTGAAGCCATCTTTAAAAATGAACAAAGCACTTTGACTTCTACCAATATCTTTAAAAGTTTCATTTTTTACGCTTAAGGATTGTAAATCTGAAGGAATACCAAATACTTCAAACACTACTTTTGTCTCATGACCTAGTTTAACCATTGCTTGACCTAATGTAATTTTTGAACCATCATTGAAACTAATATCCAAATTGTTTTTAATGTGCTCCAATACCATTTGTTGAAACTCCTCGGGGGTTTTATACGGAGTTTCTGCAAAATGTGTTCGTACTTCTTGCTGAAAAGCGGTTAAAGAAGAACTGATCTGTAGCACCCAGGTGTTGTTTTCCTTCTCAACTAGCATAGTTGTAGAGGCATCTGGGTTGTGGGCATAACCTAGCAATGAAAATAGCCCGGTTATATAAATTAGGATATACTTTTTCATAATAATATTTTTAGTTTACGTAAGCACCTTTTAATCCATCAATAAAGTTGTTGTTACCTGCAGCATCTACATGGTAATGGTAACCTCTAGTATCATCAGAATGTCCTCGTAGTTCATCCAAATCAGTAGCATCGACACCGCTGCTATCAACCAATTCATAAATTCCAAATCCATCCAAAGCATAACCAATTAAGGCAGCATGCCCGTCATCTTGCGCTACTTTAGTACTAAAGCCCGTTGCTGCGTGGTAATGATAACCTTGGTGAACGTTAATATGTCCGCCAGCATCATCAAAGGGAGCTAAAGTATAGGCACCAAGAATATTATCAACTGGCGCCGGAGCAGAAAATTCGATACCATTTAAAGCAACACCACGTGTTGATGGAGCTGTTGTTGTTCCTGGATCTCCAGGGCCACCACCTGTGGTAGTAAATAGTACAGGAGTATCTTGTGAAACCGGAGTAATAGGAATAGTCCATGTTTGCGTTAAATCAGTGATATAGGAAGGTAGACATTCAACACAGAAGTTCTCATATTCTTCTCCTACATCAGGGTTGGCGGCATTTTCACAATCTTCTTGGGTATCGGTAATATAAATATCTCCGTTGGCATCGTACATTAACCAATTTGGATCATTATAGAATGTTGCCATATTTTCAACGAAAGCACCATCTACATCGTATACTTCTCCATCTTCTAGCCAAATACCCCCTGTTGAAGCGTCATCTTCAATATTACCAGGGCACCATGGTCCCATTTCATGATCTCCAGGTAGACTGGTCGTAACTATTTGATAACAATCTGTTTCAGTACCGTCAGATAAAGTACAGGGCACAGTTGTAATAGTTACAGAGCCATCGGTAATATAAAAATAAGAAGCATCAACACTTACTGTTTTTATATTTTCATCAGTGGTGTCATCGTCAGTGCCATCGGTAACTGTATCGTCTTCATCTTCAATTACCGAATCATCTGTAGACGAAGAGTCATCGTCACTACAACTTACAAAGGTTATAGCGGTAAAGGCAAAAAGAAAGTAAGCCAAAATCAAGTATTTATTTTTATGGATCATAATTTTATGTATTAAATTGTTATTATTTTAAAGTGATTAGGGTCTGTTCAACTCTTGATTCAACTTTGTGGCAATTGTTTCTGTTTTCTGTCTTAAATTCTTTGCAATAGTCAATTGTCCTTTAGTTTGCAATAGTCTATCTATGATACTGTTTTGATACTCTCTATTTACTAGTAATTCGGTATAGTTAGATTGATTGCCATATACTTTCATTCTATTGTAGTTATAGCTATTTTGAGGCAGAATTTCAATTAATGAAATATGCTTTTCTATAATGGGTTTTAACCTATTCGATATAATACTTTCAATTTTATCTTGTTGATTATCAAAACTATCCAATTCATTAGGGTAAGCAGCAATCAATTGTTTAAGAGAATCACTATCAATAAATTCAAATTTGTTAGTAACATTTATCGAGTTAATAGCTTCATCGCGCACTATAGTTCTCTCATAGTTTAAATTCACTATTAAGGCTTTAGCCTCTTGTGATAATTCATTGGTAGGAATACCCAAATAATTAATAGTATTCTGAAGCTTTTGTATACTATTTGTATATTTTACAATGGCACTATCTAGAACAATTAAATTAGTATCCAGTTCTTGACTTAAACTTTTATATATTTTTAGTTCAACGATTCTATTCTTCTTGATTTCATTAATGCTGTTTATTTTCCATGCAATTAAAAGCCCAACAACAATTAACAACACTTCACCAAGGGCATAAATAAAATAACTTTTGAATTTTTCTAAGTCTATTAATTTTCGTCTAACTTTTCTGAATAATACCATTGAAAGTTATTATATAATCTGTCGTAAGACTGTTTGAAAATAAAGCTCCATGATTTCTCATGAAGCTTTGAGCTAACTTCAACAACAATTATTATCTATTTAAGTAACTATTTACGGCCGCAGTTCTACTTGTGGCATGTGCATTTAGTTCATTTACTGCATTTTGAAAATCTGTACTAGAATTTAAAAATGTATACCCATCAATTTCAGAAGTTGCATAAGGCTCTACTAGTGCAGAATAAGTAGCATACAATGCTTGTACCGTTGCTTCGTTAAACGGACCTTCAATAACTTCTTGAACGTAGGCATCATACTTTGCTTGGTAAACATCATCAGTATACAAGTATGATATTAATGGCCATTGCGATGCTGTAATATTTGAGAAATCTAACTCTGCAGAACCTTGTTGTTTCCCAGCTTGTAAAGCTTCATTATTGTCCCATGGTATCCACGTTAACTTACTGTTATCTGGATTATTATATAGATAGTAGTTGTGAGACATTCTACCATAAGTATCCCAATTTTGTATAACGGTATTGGTAGCCAAGTATTTCAAGAACACATCCGTATCAAGCGTAGCATCTAAATTTGTTCTCCATGCTGCAGCATCTGTTGTTCTTGACGCATCATGTAGAATATTTAAAAGACTTTCTACATCAGTAAAATCAGCATCATCTTCATTTGTTTTTTTAACATACTCATCTTCATCATAAGTACCTGCGGCAAAAGTAGCGGCATCACCATCTGGCTTATACAAATTTCCGTCATCATCAGAAAACTGCTCATCTATTACGGTATCATCAACTTCTTCAACAAGGGTGTACAATCCGAAATAAATAGGACCATCTCCATGATCAACATAAACCGTGTAAAATGCAGTGTTTGAAACGGCTAACCCTGCACTGCGAAACACATCTGCAGCCACTTTTTCGCGAAGCATTGATTTATCGTCAAAGTTATTTTTAAGACTTAACTTCTTAAATCCATAAAAGCGTTGATTGTTTATTTGAGGATAATCATCTTCATACTCGTCAAAATCTAGTTTAAAGGAAAGTTTTAAGTTCCCAGCTTGCCAAGTAGATTGTAAGCTAGAGTTTCCTTTAAATCGAACACCAACTCTATACCATTCTATACCTTCATAGAATACTTCTGCAGGAACAAATATAGGATCCTCATCAGTTGATGTAGTGCCCACTGGTCCGCCTCCTTGGTTAGATCCGCCAAAAGAACCATAAAGAGATGTCATGTTATCTAACATACTATCCCAACGCTCTTCGGTTATAACAATATCAAGGCGTTTTACAGCATTATCTTCAAATACCTCTTCAAAATCTGGGTCGGCGTCTTTACTGTGTGTTGCCGTGGTCCAATCTGTAGCCTCAAAATCGGTATCGTCAACAGTTGTACTAACTTCTTCCTCTTCTACAATTTCTTCATCATCCTCGTCAGTAGTTGTTATCGTGTCATCATCGCTACAAGCAATAAAAACAGAAATAAATAAGAAAAACAACATCTTTTCAATTGGAAAAACAGACTTGATATCTTTATAACTCATGTGTAAAATTTTAAGGATTAATGTAAATTAGTCTCTAGATCTTCTTTTTGGTTTAGGAGCGTTATCTAATTCTTCCTTAGAAAGAAAACCATCTTCATTCGCATCAATCTTATCAAAATCATCTTTTAAAGGTCCTTTTACTTCTTCTTTAGAAAGTTGACCGTCTTCATCTTTATCCATTTGCTTTAAAAGCTCAGTAGTCGTTGGTGGTTCTTTTCTATCTCCTTTAGACTGTGCATTTGCGGTAACGGTTCCAAAAGCAACCAACATGGCAAATAATAATCCTGTTTTTAATGTAATACGTTTCATATGTTTTAATTTTAATAATTAATATTCGAGAACAAAGATGTAAGAATCTTTAATGTAATATGAGCGCATTAAGTGTTTACCGTTTACTTTTAAGTGAATGCTATGTTATAAACAGCGAACTCTTTAGAATCACCTATTTATACCCTTGTTTACGGGGTTTGTTTGAATTTTTATTCCTTTTATTTGCAACATGAACAGACATAAGAATTTTATATTTCACGTAGCGCTTTGGTTACTGATTTGGTCAACTGCTTGGATTTTTAGTGGCAGTGATATTCAATTTGCAGCGGAAAATGGAATGGCGCTCGTGTTTCAGATTTTAGTAATTGCCATATTAATCTATTATACGGTTCCACAATTATTACTTAAGAAAAAGTATATAGCATTTACTGTAGTCTCTATAATTACGGTTTTTGTAGTCACCCTAATATTAACTAATGTTGTTCCAGATCAGATACTAGGACCAGAAAATACCATAGGTCAGGCACCTGGACCTAGATTAGGACCGAGACCCGAAGGGCTTGGACCAGGGTCAGGACCTAGATTTGAGAATGGACCACCATTAGAAAGTAACCGAAGACCTCCATCACGTTTTTTTATTAATTTATTATTGATTGCAATTGCCTACGTGATTGCTACGCTTGTGGAGATATTTCTATTAGCTCAGCGCAAAGAAGAGGAAATCGTAATCAATAAAAATGAAGCTTTACAGACAGAATTAAAGCTGTTGAAGTCACAGATCAATCCGCATTTTTTATTTAATGCCTTAAACAACATATATGCATTATCTGCAATAGATTCTGGAAGAACACAAAAGAGTATTAGTTATTTGTCTGATATGCTTAGGTATGTTTTGTATGAGTGTGAGCAAGAAATTGTCCCGCTTTATAAAGAGATAGATTATATTGAAAATTATATAAAATTGTTTTGTCTTAAGAGTAGTAAAACATATCCTATAACTACTACATATTCTATAGAAAATCAGAATATTCAAGTTGTGCCCATGTTATTGATTCCTTTTTTGGAAAATGCCTTAAAGCATAGTAATATTGAAAAAGTAACAGGCACCTTTATTAATCTGAAAATTAATGCTACCGAAAATAGTCTTGATTTTGAATTAGAGAATAGTAAACCTGAATTTAAGATAGTAAAGGATGATGTTGGCGGTATTGGGATAGATAATGTAAAGAAACGTTTGACAATTCTATATCCAAACCGTCATGAATTGGTCATAAATGAAACCACAGAGGCTTTTAAAGTGAATTTAAAACTGCAGTTGAATGAATAGTATAAATTGTATAGTCGTAGATGACGAAGAATTGGCACGAGCCTTACTAATAACTTATATAGAAAAGTTAGATTTTTTGAATTTGGTAGGTGAGGCCGAAAATCCGTTAGAGGCTTTACAATTAATGAAAGAACATGATGTAGATGTTTTGTTCTTGGATATTCAAATGCCCGAGATAAAGGGTACGGATTTTGCTAAAATGGTAGATTCTAACACTAAGATAATTTTCACCACAGCGTACTCTCAATACGCTTTAGAAGGATATGAATTAAATGCAGTAGATTATCTATTAAAACCTATTACGTTTGAACGCTTTGTTACTGCCGTAAATAAGGTGAAAACCAATAAAACAGTAGAAAAGTCTGAATCATTTACTATTAAATCTGGTTATGATTTGCACAAAGTGAAATTTGAAGATATTCAGTATATCGTAAGCGATAGCGAGTATGTTACATTTCATATGGCTGATAAGAAAATTATAAGCAATCAACGTTTAAAAGCCTTAGAACAAGAGTTACCAAGTTCTATGTTCATGAGAGTGCATAGATCATATATCATTAATAAGAACAGTGTAACAGGCTTAAAGGGTAGAGATTTACTGCTTTCAGATGTTATTATACCCGTAAGTGACTCATACTATGATGTAGTAAAAGATGAACTGTTTTAATTACTAATCCTTTTCATTTTTATACTATCCAATTATTCAAAATTTTTAAAATTCTTGAAGAACACCTAAGTGTCTAATTTTAAGTAGACTATACTCATCACCTTTAAATTGTGAATATCTATTATGTTTTTTAGCTTTTCAAACTATGACTAAGAAGTATATTTAGCACCCCAAAATAAAAGGAAATTATGAGCGCAACTTGGTACGAGTGTAAAATAAAATATAGAAAGCTAGACGAAGCTTCAGGAATGTTAAAGGTAAAAACAGAACCTTTTTTGGTTGATGCCATTTCTTATACCGAAGCCGAAAGTAGAATTACTGAAGAGATGTCAGTTTACTTAAGCGATACAGAAGAAATTAAAATCACCAATATTAAGGTCGCTAATTTTGCCGAGATTCATCCGTTCGAGAATTCAGATAGATGGTTTAAATCTAAAGTGTCTTTAATTGCTTTTGATGAAGAAAGTGGTAAAGAACGTAAAACGAACATGTATTTATTGATACAGGCGAATGACGTAAAAGAAGCTTATGATAATACGATTAGTGTAATGAAAGATACCATGGGTGAATACTCGGTACCTTCAATAGCAGAATCGCCTATTATGGATGTGTTTCCCTATTTCTCTGGTGAAGAAGATGATATGGAACGAGTAGAGAAATTCAATGTTTTAAAAGATTCAGTTCCGGTTGATAATTCAATGGATGAAGAATTAGAAATGAGTGACGCAATGTCAAGTGAAGAATAAGCGCAGTTAGATATTTAGTTTATAAGAAACGAGGACCAATTAGGTCCTCGTTTTTATTCATAGCAGATTATAATTTACTTTATCACGTGTACGATATCTCCATAATTTCGAACACGCGTTCTACTTTACCTAGTTGTAATGTTGCAGTATCGCCAATATGTTTAGAGATTAATATTCGAGCAATAGGAGATAGAAATGAAATTCTACCCTTCGCTATATTTGCTTCATCAACACCAACTATTTGAAATTGTTGTGATGTTTCAGCATTATTGATTATAACTGTAACTGTCGCACCAAAACGCACTTCATTCTGAGGTTGTTCGTTTAGTGTTACAATTTTAGTACTTGAAATTCGTTCATTCAACAATTGTAATTTAGCATTAATCAAATTACTCGCAATACGTCTTTCTTTCTCATTGTCGTGTTGTAAAGAATCTTTTTCTACTGATAAGGCATTTCTTTCTTCCAACAAATTGTTATACCCTATTTTGGTGACATAATTAACTGCTCCGTTGGGTAAATCTGCCCTTGGCGGCACCATTGGTATTTCTTCCTGATCTTCTTCTTTAACAAACCCTCTGCTCATTATATACTTATTTCAAATAAAATTAAAACATATGTACAGATAGCATTAATGACATTAATTAAATAATTGTCTCAAAGAATATTTTCAAAAAAATCTATAAACTTACGAAGGGCTAATTATTAATAAATAGGAAACTAGAATGCTACCTGTTCTTTAATAGCAGTAAATTGCCGTTGAAGATCTTTTAGACGCTCTACTTCTTCATTACCAGGTACTTTATCTGCACCTCCAACTATATAAGATAAATATGCAATTTGAGGCACTAGCATTTGCTGTGGATAAGCTCCTTCATCATTCTTGATTTCTTTTAATGTTTTTTCTAAAGAAGCTTTTTTGTCTCCTGTTGTTTTCTTGATTTCTTTCTCTAATTGCGATTGAAATTTTCTAGCCTCGGTCAGTAGCGCTAACACTTTGTTTTCAAAAACTAAATGTTCTTTTATAATTGTTTCATCGATACCTTCTTCAGCTAATCTTGGATCAACCAGAATTTCAAAAGGTTGCTCAAATGTTTCTTTACCTACTATAAGTTTTGCCGTGTAAGTTCCTGGCAATACTATTGGTCCATTTTTGTAGCTTCTAGATTCCTTGTCGCTCCACGCTCCTTTTTGGCGCATATCCCATTGAAATCTATTAATACCTTTTTTGGTTTCAAGCTTTGTATCAAAGTAACTAAAAGTCATACTAAGCCCCATGTTTTCAACTTCTTCCTTATTTGATTTAATCTTTGTAGAATCACTTAAAATAGAAGCGACAGACTGTTTGTTAGCGTTTAAAATTTCTAATTGCACCTCACTTTTAAGTTCCTTTGGCAAGTAATAATCAATTAATACTCCGGTTGAAGGATAGTCAGGAAAACCTTTTGCTCTTCTTGGTGTACGATATCTAATCGTATTATCTGGTTTGAACAAAACAGGAGTATCCGAAAGTGTCGCAATATCTGTATTTCTTAAGGAGGTAATATTATCTAATACCCAAAAACCACGTCCCATAGTACTTAAAACCAAATCTCCTCTTTTAATAATGATATCGGTAATTGGTGTTACCGGTAAATTTTGCTGAAAAGATTTCCAATCTTGGCCATCGTTTAAAGAAACGAACATGCCGTATTCAGTACCTGCATATAAGATTCCCGCCGTTTCAGGGTCTTCACGTAATACTTTAGCGGTATAGTCAGACGGAATTCCGTTTGTAGCAGTACTCAATAATTCCCATGTTTTACCATAATCTGCCGTTTTATAGAAATATGGGGTAGTATCACCTAATAAATGTCTATCTACAGATATATATGCTGTCGCAGGATTAAATTGAGAAGGTTCAATAGACTCCACTCTACCACCTTTAGGCATTTTCTTAGGCGTTACGGTCGTCCAAGTTTGTCCGCCATCTTGAGTCAAAGAAACCACACCATCATTTGATCCTGTCCAGATCAAATCTTTTTTGATTTTTGATTCTCTTATGGAATATATAGTACTGTAATATTCTTCACCTGTAATATCTCTGGTAATCGGACTGCCGGAAATCACTTGCTTATCAGCTTCAAAAGCTGTTAAATCAGGAGAAATGGTTTCCCAAATAACTCCGTCATTTCTTGTTTTATGCACAAATTGAGACCCCATATAAACAACATCTGGATCATGTGGTGAAACATGAACAGGAGCTACACGCTGAAAACGATATTTTAAATCTTTAGGATTATGACCGTAAATATTAGAAGCACCAATAGAATATTCCCTACCTACTCCGGTAATTTTGTTATAAACGCTAAAGCGACCTTTACAGTTGTTATAAACGATATTATGATTGCCCGGTTTTGGTATTGACGGACCAGTTTCACAACCACCCACCTCAATCATAACTTGAGTACCCTGAGCAGAAGTTCCACTAGGTGCTGAACTTGGTATCGCTATGGTGGTATTATCTTGCTGAGCACCATAGATCCAATAAGGATATTGATCATCGACAGAAACTTGGTATATTTCTGCTGTTGGTTGATTGAATTGCGATGACCATGTTTTACCACCATTATGAGAAACATTAGCACCACCATCGTTACATTGAATTAATAAATCTGGATTATTAGGGTTTAACCATATATCATGATTATCACCGTGTGGAACCGACATCGTTGTCCAATTTTTTCCGCCATCGGTAGATTTTAATAATGGGTTGGCATTTGAATACACTATATCAGGATTGGTAGGGTCTAATTCTATATTAATATAATAGAAAGGTCTATTGACCAACCCTTTATGATTAGATGTCTGTACAAAAGTCTTACCTTGATCTACAGATTTGTATACACCGCCTTGATCACCAGGTGCTTCAATTACAGCATAAAGAATACTTGAATCAATAGCAGAAACGGCTAAATCTATTTTACCTATTAATCCTTGCGGTAAACCTGTTTCTAGTTTAATCCAGTCTTTACCACCATTTACAGACTTATAAATACCGCCTTCTTTGTTTTCTCCTCCAGATATGATAGTCCAAGGTGTACGTTGTGCTTTCCAAGCAGCAGCATAAACAACATTAGGGTTTCCGGGTAATAGCTCTAAATCTGCAAATCCGGTTGTGTTAGATATGTGTAGCATCTTTTCCCAAGTAACACCACCATCAATCGTTTTATAGATACCACGTTCTTCATTTGCTTTGAACGCATCGCCAATTGCTGCAACCCAAACTATATTACTATTGGTAGGGTCAATTTCTACAGCTCCAATTTGTCCTGCTTTTGCTAATCCGATATGATCCCAGGTTTTTCCGGCGTCTATAGATTTATAAACTCCTTTACCACTAATAATATTACTACGAAGTCCGTCAGAACCAGTTCCAACATAAACGATATTAGGGTCATTGACGGCAACTTCAATACCACCAATAGAGGCCGTATCAAAAAAACCGTCAGAAACATTGTTCCAAGATGTACCATAATCATCGGTTTTCCATACTCCAGCACCAGAAGCGCCTAGGTAAAAAGTACCCGGTAAAACAGGTGTACCGGTAACAGTGGTAACACGACCACCTCGTGACGGACCAATAGTACGATACTCCAATGCTGAAAAATCTTGAGAAAAAAGGGATGAAGAAATGCATACAAACGATGCAACGGTTAGGTAACGAAAGAACGATTTCATTTAGGTTTGAATAATAGTTTGGTTAAGACCTAAAGTTACTTAAACCATTATGCAAAACATACGTTCAAGATGATTTTTGCGATTTTCTTAATATGACCATTACATATTGAGGTTTGATCTAATCTCGTTGCAGAAATTTATATAATATACTGTTATGATAGTGTATTATCTACTTGTCAGTATCTTTAAGCTTATCATTTTCCCAAATGCCACTTATGACAGAGCCTTCTTTCTTGTGAAAAATACCTTTGCCATTTCGCTTGTCGTTTTTCCACTGTCCTTTATATTTTTCACCGTTAGGCCAAAAATAAGTGCCTTCACCATTTCGCAAGTCATCTTTGTAACTACCAATGTAATATTCACCATCAGGCCAGTAAAATGTTCCATTGCCCTCGCGTAGATTGTCTTTCCATTCACCTTCGTACCTACTACCCGTTTCAAGTACGGCAATACCAACACCATTGGCTTTATTATTTTTTACCTGCCCAACATAATGCAAATCAGTACCTTTTTTACTAGTAAAACTAAGGTATTCACCAAACGATTTGTTATTAAGCTGCTTTCGCATATTACTTAACTGAACGCGGGCTTTTTCTAATGCAAAACTTAAAGAATCGATACTTCTAATTTCACTTTGCGCAACTGGGTCAATAGCAATTGAATCGATGGAAGTTTTTTCGGTTTCCTTATCAGTAGCATTTACAATATTGTTTTGCATTAACTTTTGAGCAAGAGCAATACGTAATGGAATAACAGCGTTCAACTCTTCGTGATTTTGAAGTGTAGTATTGTAAGATTCAATAGCTTTATTATAATCACCTTTCATTAAAACAGAGTCGATTGCAACTAACTCCTTATTGCCGGTTACAAGAACATCTAACTCCTTTTTTGCCTTGCTACTCTCTCCTATTTCATTTTGAAGCGTACTTGACTTGATACCAAAATAAATTGCCAATGCGGATATGATGGCTAACAGACCGTACAATGTTACATCTCTTTTTTTCATAGTGTGTTTTTGCTCTATGGTATTAATCTGTTAAGTGAATTTCTGGAAGCTTGTTTTTTACCTTTCTGAAATCTGGAGAGAAATATACGTGAAAACGCATCGCCCAACTTTGCTTGTAATATCCGCCGTTCTTTAGATCTTGACCTTGTGAATACATTGCACCGGCAGCAACGGTCAATCTTGGTGTAAGAATATAACCTAACGTTGTTGTTAATCGTAAATCTTCCATAGGACTATCGACAACGGCTTTTCCACTTTGCATAATTAATTCAGCCTCAGGTGCAACATATAATGTCTTAGGTTTTAGCTTGTGATCGTTCAACGGAATTTTCATTCTAAACATATACCTCCATCGGTTTCTAAATATGTATTCACTATTCTCCACAAAACTTTGTGTCCAACGATGTTCAATACGAATACGGTGATAAATCATCATACTAGCCAATGACTGCGCAAACTGATACTGATGCCAAATACGCCATTCAGGCACTAAATTTCGGTCCGTAGAGGTTTCGTCTGTATTGAAGTTTAAACGTAATACTCCGCCTAAACGAACATTAAAATATTTCGAGTGTATATATCCAATGGCATGTCTATTATAAACTTGAGCTACTTGCCCGAAAAATGGTGTAGCTTCCGTTTCAAATAACCTAAGGTGTGTTTGTGCGTCCCAAAATAAGCGTTTGCTTATTCTAATATTCCCGTAAGTATTGATCCAGGTTTTGGTACCTAAATCTTTATACTTCGAATATTCTGGCAATTCTACTGCTTCCTTTTCTTGCGCTAATCCTTGAAAAAATAAGGCGAAAAGCATTAAAAAAGAAAGCTTTACGATATGTCTACGAAACGTTTTCATAGGTTATTGCTTTGTAGTGTTTTGTACATTCAACATCTCTAATACGGTAACAGGGTCTCTTTCTTTTTTGAGCTTTCGTTCCAGCTTTTTGGTGTCTTGATTTTTAAGTTCTAGAACCTTTTTGTACGTAGCCGTAATAGTGTTGTTTAAATCTTCAATAGTCTCACATGATATATGTTGTTCTATTTCAGTTAAGAAGTAAGGTTCTAAAATTTTGGAGTAAGCTGAAGTGATTTTCTTTTTAATATCCTCATCCATCAATGTTGCCATAAACGGATTCCATATACGATCGGTATAACTTTCTTTTATAGCCGTATGGTATACTGGCATTTGCGAAATTGTTCTTGATAAATCGTTTAAATTGTCAAGACATCCAACCGTATTTCTAGCAGCAGCTAATCTGTTTTGAGCAGATTTTACTTTTGAGTAATCGTTCAACGTAGTACTAGCAAAAAGTTTAATCTGATGTAAAGAATTGGCATATTTTAGTGAAATACTATCGTTTATCGCTTCAATAAAAGTTACTAATAAATCGTTCTGTGATATGATTTCTTCTTCTAAACTCGCTAACTCATTCTGCCGTTTTTCCTGAGCCAGCGATTCCTTTACTTCATTCGCAATAGCTAATATTCCGTCATAACCCATTTTAGCAACGGCTTCAATATTCTCGATATTTGAATTTTCGAAATTGATTAAAGCGGTAGATGGAATCGAATACAATTTAGATGCTTCAACACTATCTATTTTGATTTTAATATCCATTTCAGATCTTGGCATTCCGGTAGGAAACACATGGTTTACTAGTTGCTCTGGCGATGTATATTCTAAAATTTTTAAAGAATCATAACTTACAATTTCTTGAATAGGTTTTAAGAAATTTTCCTTCAATTGAAGTACCGTATTATATTGATATGCTGTATTATTATCGGATAATTTTAGGATATTCAATTGTGAATTATGCAAGATAGATTCGCTTAACTCATGTGCTTTTTTATAATAAGATACAATACTATCAACTTTAGTAACCTCTAATGAATCAAGAGGGTAATAAGGAACCTTAACTTTCAACTCTGGTAGAAACTTTGATTTACCCAATTCAGATAATATCTCATCTACTTCTTGATAACGTGCTGCATTTTGTTTTAAAAGTTCTGGTAGACTATTATGATGAAGAATATCAACATCTACTTGCGAAAGTTGAATTTCTAAAGCTTTAATATAACCCGCATTTAGATTGATGATTTTAGTTTGACCGTTATACCCTTCATAAGCCTTTATAGTTTTATGATCACTTTCATCATCTACTCTAATAGACTGTAATAGACCATCTTTAAAATACCAACTTTCAGATTGGTCCATACCATTAGAAGGAAACAACGACCACTCGTCATGCGCCAAACCATCACGCAGAAATCTACCTACAAGTGTATAGTTTTCATTATTGATACTAAAGTTTTGCTGTGGTACACCGTTATCGAAAGAGATAACACTTTTAAATAAGGTCTTAGATATCTCAGAATTTTCTATTTCTTCTTCTAAAATAGTCCATTTACCATTGGGCTTGCCCATTTTAATTTTACCAATAGCAGATTTCTGAATTCCACTAACTAGAACACGGTATTGATAATCTATTACTTCAGACTGACTTTTAGAATTGAATTCTCCGAATTGAAATTTCCATGGTCCGTTAGCAGTACCGTTTACGAAAGAACCCTTAAATTGAAACGAATAATCTTGCTTCTCTAAGAGCTCTTGAAGATTGGAACGTAATACTGTAAAATCGCCATCAAGAACAGTGTCGTTCTCAACAAGTTTGTAAGAGTAAGTTGCTTTACCGTCATACTTACCTATTTGTAAAGGTCCGTTATACGTTTGAGTTTCTTGAGCATTCATTGGAATAGAAATTCCGACGATAATAAATGCAAGAAATTGTAGTAATACTTTGGTAGTTAGCCTAATCATTCCGCAAAAAAACGAAAATAGATTCAGACTAGTAAATTAGAAACGTATAAATTTTAACTTTTTATTAAACGTTTCTAAACAATTGAGAATGAAGCAATAAAAGCTTTTAAACGTTGTGATATTACCAATCAATTGGGAAGTAATCCTTTAAAAATTTACCACACCAATGTTTGCCCGTATTGATACCGTCAAAAAGTGGATCCATTACTCTAGCAGCACCATCAACAATATCTAAAGGCGGTTGAAAATCGTGTACTTCTTGCTTCTTCTTAGCCAATTCTGCAGGGTCTTCGTCAGTTACCCAACCCGTATCGACTGCATTCATGAAGATTCCGTCTTTTGCCAATTCACCAGCAGCAGTATGCGTTAACATGTTCAATGCAGCCTTCGCCATATTGGTATGTGGGTGACGAGATTCCTTGAAGAAACGGTGGAATTTACCCTCCATCGCAGTTACATTAATAATATGTTTCTGACCAGTGTTCTCTTTCTTCATCAACTCTGCCAATCGATTACATAACACAAATGGTGCTACGGAATTCACCAACTGAACCTCAATCATTTCAGTGGTTTCTATCTCGCCTAATTTTAAACGCCAGCTGTTCGTTTTTCGTAAATCTACCTGTTGTAAATCGGCATCTAATTCACCCGTAGGGAATACTTCTTGCGCAACTAAGGCATTATCAAAACTATACGGAATTTGAGATAGTTTCGCAGAAGCTCGTAAACCGATACCAGGTTCTGGTCCGTGCCAAGTAACCGGCATGTTTTGATTTGGAGAAGCTTTAGAGCTGAATGATTTTAATTCATCTAAACAACTTTCATGGTCGCTTAAAACCATTTGGGCAAACTTTGGCAATGAAGAAAACTCACGTTCTTCATTTTCCATTAAGTGATGGTAGAAACCTGCGGGTCTACGTACCGTTTGTGCCGCGTTGTTTATTAATATATCGAGCTTGTCATATTGCTGCTCAATAAAATTGCAGAATATTTCAACACTAGGGATGTGGCGTAAATCTAAACCGTGAATTTTAAGTCTATGCCCCCACTCCATAAAATCTTCCTCTTTAGAAAAACGAAGCGCAGAATCTACAGGGAAACGTGTGGTAGCTATAACGGTAGCTCCACCACGAAGTAACATTAACGTAATATGATAACCAATTTTTAAGCGAGATCCGGTAATAACCGCAACCTGACCTTTTACATTGGCATTCTGGAATCTTTTCGCATAATTGAAATCACCACAATCTGTACACATGGTGTCGTAAAAATGATGCAGCTTAGTAAACTCAGCCTTACAAACGTAACAATTACGAGGTGTTGTTAGTTCTGGTAAATCTTTACTTGCCAATTCAGCAGCGGGTAGTAATTTTGGAGCAACAAATACATGAGCTTCACGTGCGCTTCTTATACCTGTTTCTTTACGAGCATGCTTATCGCGAACAGCTTGCTTTCTTTTTTCGTTACGTTTGGCATCCTTTACCCTTTTAGCGAACTCTTGCTTGTTTGGGCGAGATAATTGACCAGCAACTTTAATTAAGGCAATTCTTCTATCTTCAGGAATTTCAAATATTTGATTGGTATCTGTTACCAAACGATTTAAAATTTCAATACAACTTTCAATCTCAGTTAAATCGATTTCAGTTTCGTTCTCGTGTTGTTTATCCTTCATCATACTACCTTAAAAAGGGCAAAAATACTAACTATGATTAAAGTACGGTAATACGCACTTTTTTCTTTTTTAATCTGGAGTTGTTTAACTCGTTTACAAGTTTATCTGATTTGCTTTTAGGCACTGCTACAAAAGCGCAATCTTGTTTTAGTTCAATGTCTCCTAATTCTTCTCTGTTCAAACCACCTTGTTTAAAGAAAAGTCCCGCAATATCACCTTTAGATATTTTATCTTTTCTACCACCAGAAATAAATAACGTTTCCCAAAAAGGGTCCCCTAACCTATTGGTTTTACCGATGCTAATTGGTTTTGAATTTGAAATAAACCCTGGTAACGATTCTTGATCCCATTTTATAACATAGGCAGTTCCTGTTGCATTTACACGAGCAGTTCTACCATTACGATGCGTGAACTCTTCAATACGTTGTGGTAATTCGTAATGAATGATAAAATTTAATTCAGGAATATCAATACCTCTACCAGCTAAATCAGTTGCAACTAAAATACGACTGCTACCATTTCTAAATTTAATTAAAGCACGTTCGCGGTCTTTCTGTTCCATACCACCAGAAAAGCACTCATGTAGAATATTTTTCTGACTTAGAAACAAACTAACAGTTTCAATACTATCCTTTAAATTACAAAAGATAATACCTGGTTCTTCTCCAATATATTTTAAAAGTTGAACTAATGTTTTCAACTTATCTTTTTCTTCAGAGATAACTGTGCTAATGGTAAGTTTTGAAGGTGTATCTTTCTTAAGATAATTGATTCTTCTAGGGTTTTCCATTCCAACAAACTTGGGAATTTTAACAGCTTCCGTTGCAGAAGTAAGAATACGCTTTTTAAGATTTGGTAAATCCGCAAGAATTTCAGTCATCTCCTCTTCAAATCCGACTTCTAAAGACTTATCGAATTCGTCAAGAATTAAAGTTTTAATATGCTCTTTGGTAAAACGATCTGCCATAAAATGGTCAAGAATTCTACCAGGTGTTCCAACTAAAATTGCAGGAGTATGTTTTAGCTCTATCTTATCTCTGGACATTGCCCTACCACCATAAATGGCATTCACTTTGAAACCAGTACCCATATTACGAATAACCTGTTCTATCTGAATAGCCAATTCGCGAGAAGGAACTAAAATCAATACCTGAACTTCAGGATCGTTATGGTCCATAAAATCTAAAACCGGTAAAAGAAAAGCCAAAGTTTTTCCTGTACCGGTCGGAGAAAGTAAAATGGTATTATTCGATGATGAGATAGCATCTAACGCACTCTCTTGCATCGGATTTAACGCATCAATATTCAATTTTGATAAAATCTCTTTTTGATTTTTCATGCGTTTTTGATAACCATTAATTTATATACGATTATGCCTCTTGAAGGTCACGTTTCGATTTTCTGTACAAATAATTTGGGAAAATTGTTCTTTTCGCGAATCTGTTCAGCTTGTTAGAATTGATCATTTTCTGAAAAATAGGCTTCGTTACACCGAAGTACTCATACGTAGCACCATCAACGAAAGTAACTTCTAAAACTAAACCATTATGCTGAAAATCAGCAACACCAGAGTTTATAGACTCGTTGTATACTTCTTTATTAGCTTCTTTGGTTTCAGGAGCGATACTTACCAAAAAGTGGTATCCGTCAATAATACGACGACTTTGAACTTCAGCTTCTTCTCTTTTTTCATCACCTTCTTGAAACTTGTCTGGGTGCCATTCTTTAACTAAGCCTCTATACGTGGACTTAAGTGCTTTAAGTTCAATCTCTTTTTCAACCCCGAAGAGTTTCTTGTATTCATTAATGCGCTTCATAATACAGCTTTTTTGCGGGTGCAAAACTACATCTTTATTTTGACGTGAAAGCTTGAAATTCAGTAATAAAAGAAAAAAATAACCTCTCGTTGATAGCTACTCGTTATTCAGACCTTTTTCAAGAACCGATTTGATACCCGCTAAATTTTCAGAAAATTCCATCATTTGGGAAAGTACTTGTGCCATTTCATTAGCATTACCAAATCCTTTTAGCTTATTGTTCTTTACAAATTGTTCTTTAATAGCACTCCAACGTATATCTTCTTCTGTTGAAAGGTTTCCTATTAACTCATTGTACTTTAGTAAATTAGCTTCAGCAGATCCTGTCAAGGTTTGTGCTTCGTTTTCATAATGAGAACGTAACATGGTGTTTAGTTCTTTTTCGTTCATGATAGGTACAATTTGAGCCACTAATTTATTCATATCTCTATAAGAGCCTTGAAGTTTAAAAGAAGGCTCTGTACGATATTCGTCTTGCATTGCAGCACTTTTAATGTATGTTGCATTTACTTTCAACAAAACGTCTCTAACCCGTAGTACTTTTTCAAGTACCTTTTTATATTCTTCAACTTCTTGACTAGAATGGTTACCAATAAGTTGACCTTCGTCAGATTTAGATTCTATTTGTTCTACCAATGTATACACATCGTCAAATTCCTTACTTGCCAATTGCTGCAAAATAGGATTTGCGGTAAGTGAATTTTCAATTAAACTTAGTCTGAACAAGTGTTCTGTTTCGCCAATAATATCACCAAGGTTGTAAATATCGGCACGGTTGGCTAACATATCTGGAATTTGAAATTTTTCTCCGCTTTCCGTATATGGATTACCTGCCATTATTACGCAGAATTTTTTACCACGTAAATCGTATGTTTTAGGCTGACCTTCGTATACACCTTCTATTTTACGAGTACCATCTGATAAGGAAATGAACTTTTGTAAAAATTCTGGATTACAATGCTGAATATCATCAATATATAGCATCACGTTATTTCCCATTTCAAAAGCAAGATTCAATTTTTTAAGTTCTTCACGAGCAGCACTGTTCTTTGCAGAAGCAGGGTCTACATTGGTAACCTCATGACCAATTGCCGGTCCATTTATTTTAACGAAAATTAAACCAAGTCGGTTTGCTATGTATTCCATCAAGGTGGTTTTACCATAACCTGGTGGCGATATCAAAAGCAACATACCCATTCTATCGGTACGTTTGTTTGCACCTACCGTACCTAGTTGTTTCGCTAAATTGTTACCGAAAATTGGAAGATATACTTCATCAATTAATTTATTACGTACGAAAGACGTAAGCACTCTTGGCTTAAATTCTTCTAACTTTAAATCAATTTTTAGCTTTTCGGTTATTTCGTGTTTTGTCTTTTTAAACTTTAAAAATGCGGGGACTTCATCTGAAACAAATAAATTCATTCTAGAAATAAAATCATGATAATTGAACGAATAAACTCCTTCAACAATAGTTTCATGAAATGATACTTA
Organism: Maribacter sp. 1_MG-2023; assembly: GCF_030547005.1. Lineage (GTDB taxonomy): Bacteria > Bacteroidota > Bacteroidia > Flavobacteriales > Flavobacteriaceae > Maribacter. The sequence continues at coordinate 125,776 of NZ_JAUOPN010000012.1, forward strand.
TGTTTTACGTGCCGAGCACAAAAATGTAGATGATGTAGAATTACAACCTAAAGAAATAAAAGAGATGTGGCGTGTTAGATACGTGTTCTATCACAGATTACCAGAGACCAACTTTAATCTAGAAGAGAAGTTATTTCAATTAGAAAAAGATTTCGATAGACTTAAAAATGAGCGGTAATAAAAAAAGCTCTTCCTTTCTGAAGAGCTTTTTATTAAACTTGAAAGTATATATGTCTTAGATAACTTTAACGTTCACTGCGTTTAATCCTTTGTTTCCTTCTTTAAGTTCGAATTCAACTTCATCGCCTTCACGAATTTCGTCGATTAAACCTGAAATGTGTACAAAGTGGTCTTTTTCAACTCCTTCTTCAGTGATAAAACCGAATCCTTTTGTGTCATTGAAAAATTTTACTGTTCCTTTACTCATTGTAATGTAATTTAATTTATAATACTTATTAGGCAGCAAAGATGGCGCCAATAGTTGACAAACAGCGTTTAAACTTATTTTAAATCGAAATTTTGTGAATACTTTAAGAGTTTTTGCTTGTTTTGAGTATAATTAAGGCAATTCTTACTTTTTTTGAGCAGCTAACCACTCCATAATAGTCACATTTTTACCCTCCAATAGGACTAGTTCTCCATTAGAATCGAAGTTTGCATGGTTAGCGTGGCTATAAATTCTATGATAATCAAGGTAATATTTGATACTTTAGTAGAAACAACAAATCAATTAACTCAAATTTCCTAAAATGAAAAAAGCAATCAGTGTAAATGGAATAATATTAGGCTTAACATTTGCCCTACTCTTTAGTATGGGATTAAATGCACAAAAAACAGCATTCAATATTGATAAAGATTTATTGCTAGTGCAGTTAGACTGTAAAACCGATATTGACGATTTACATACCGCAGCAGGTTTTGCTACGCTACTAAATCACCCAGATTATAAAGATCTGAATTATCTCGTAGTTGCAGGTACTTATGGTATTCAAGAAGGTTTGTATGTGCCACCAAACGAAATCATGCCAATGGTCTTCCATGAAAATTGGTTAGATGCAGATAAAGAATGGAAAACTTCGGTAGTTAAAGTGGTAACTAAGGCTTTGAAAATCATTGAAAATGGAGGTTCTATTTGGGTGGCAGAAGCCGGTCAGTCAGATTTCACTTCAGAATGGGTTAAAGAGTTGTCAAGAAAAAATCTTTCGATTAAAACAAGAGAAAGTGTTCATGTAGTTCAGCATAGCGATTGGAATGAATCTGTTACCAAACCTGTTAAACTTATGTATACAAAAACGGTTACAGATTACCATAAAATTGCAGATGGTAATGAATTGGGTAATGGTACACCAGGTTTAAAGTCTGATGGTAAGGTAGATTGGGAATCTAAGTTAAACGATGAACATTTAACCAAAGTTTGGGATACCGCTATCCGTTTAGGAAACAAGTATAACGGAAAAGATGGTAGATATTTAAATGAAAGTGTTGCTGAAGGCGGACTTGATTTTTCTGACTTAAGTGAAGTATGCTACATTTTAAACCTTATGGATATTAAGGATACAGATGAGTTTTTTACGTACTTCAAGGTAGATTAAGATTTTACTTAAGTTTTAAAAAGGCCTCTTGTAATCTTTGTGTTACGGGGCCTTTTTCATTTCCTGTATATAGTTTGTAGTCATCAATTTGTTGAATTGCAGCAATCTGTGTACTCGTACCTGTTAAGAATGCTTCATCAACAGTATTCAATTCTGATAATGAAATAGGAGTTTCTCTAATTTCTATACCTAAAGAGTGACAAAGCTCAATTACTACAATTCTAGTAATACCATTAAGAATATATTCATCTGCCGGATGTGTATATACTACTCCATTTTTGATAAAAAACAGATTGCTGTGAGATGCCTCAGTAAATACTCCGTCTCTATGTAATATAGTTTCGTAACATTCATGCTGCATGGCTTCTTCATTCAACATCACATTACCTAAAAGAGACGTCATTTTAATATCGCAACGAGACCATCTAAAATCTTTTCTGGTAATTACATGGGCATTTACAGTATTTATTTCAGGCAAAACCTTTGGTACGGCATACATCATAATTGTAGGTTTTATATCTGCAGGAAATGAATGTTGTCTTGGTGCTACTCCCCTAGTAATTTGAATATAAAGCATACAATCTTTATCGGTTAGCCCTACTGACTTTAATAAAGTGGCAATTTCATTTGAGAGCACAATAACATTAAATTCTATATTGATTTTTTGGAGTCCTGATTGTAAGCGTTCTAGATGTTCCTTTTCGTAAAAGAATTTGCCATTTATCTGAACCATTACTTCGTATAAACCATCACCAAAAATAAATCCGCGATCGAAAACAGATATTTTAGCATCTGTAGAATTTAAAATATTTCCGTTTAGGTATACTTTATCAGGATAGCTCATATAGCTTATAAATAACGTTGAAGATGTTTTTTGAAATAAGTAGCGCTATCGCTAATACTCTGCATAGAATTCTTAGCAAAATTACCGCCTTGTTCTATATAATAATATTGTAAATCATCTTTGTTGATAGATGACAACATACTTTTGTAATCAATAGATCCATTACCCATTTCAGAATAATCTCGAGTTACTTTGTCCATATCTTTTATATGCCACATAACATAGCGACCAGGGTTTTCAGCAATTAATTCAGCCGGACTCTTATCTGCGGAATGCTCAACCCAGTACATGTCCATTTGTAGTTTTACCAAATCTGAATCTGTACCAGATAAAATTATATGATAGCCTTGCTCACCATTATGGTCTGTAAATTCAAAATCGTGATTATGATAAGCGAACTGTAATCCGGCATTGGTTACCTGTTCTCCTATTACATTTAATTTATCCTTCAGAATTTTAAAATTTTCAATTGTTCGATATTCTGGTGCCAACCATGGCCATGTAATGTATTTACTATTAAGGGTGATAGCACCTTCTATGCATTGGTCTACATAACGCTCAAGCTTTTCTATTGGCTCATTAAAAAGACTAGAAAAATCGTAGTGTCCGCTAGATATGGTAAAATCCAAATCATCTATCTGTTTTTTGAATTCCTTAGATTTTATACCGTAATACGTATCGTTGTCAACATCATAGCCATAAATCTCCCCGTCAACATATCCTAATTCACGTGCATATTTAATACTCTCGATAGGGTCTTTGGCCATTGCATCGCGAATGGTAAATAACTGCAAACCCATTTTATATTTATAATCCATTGGCAATACAGATAAGGTTAGCATAGAACTTACCGAAAGTACACCTGTTTGTTTTAAGAATGTTCTACGAGAATTTGAGTCGTTCATGATAAGATGTTCTAAATAAATAAGGAGTATAAATATAAGGGTTGCGAAAAGAACTTAAACATTTTGTAACGAAAAAAGCAGCCCAAAAAGGCTACTTTTTTAAAATCTTAGAAGTTATTCTTGTTAGTTACTCGCTACCGCTGTATTGCTATATGATAGTCTATAAATTGCATCACCGTAATCATCAGAGATAAGCATAGAACCATCTTCTAATACCAATAAATCAACTGGTCTTCCGGTAGCTTTTTGAACTACTTCATCTAACCAACCATCAATAAAAGTTTCGCTACTAACAACTTCGCCATCTTCAATATCAACCATCATAATTCGATAGCCTACTTTCTTACTTCTGTTCCAAGAACCGTGTTCTGCAATGAAAGCTTTACCCTTATATTCCGCAGGGAACATATTACCTGTATAAAACTTAATACCAAGTGGAGCAACGTGAGCATCTAACTGTAAAGCAGGATCAACAAAATCTGAACAAGGGCGTAAATCTCCAAATTCTGGATCTTTAACAATACCACCATGGCAAAAAGGGTATCCAAAATGTTGACCAGCTTCGGTTACTGTGTTTAGTTCGCAAGGCGGAATATCATCACCTAACATGTCGCGACCGTTGTCTGTAAACCACATTTGTTTTGTGTCAGGATGCCAAGTGAACCCGACAGAGTTTCTAACTCCTCTAGCATAAATCTCACGATTACTACCGTCAGGATCCATTCTTGAGATAGTTGCAAATCGCTCATCTTCATCCGTCTTATTACAAATATTACAAGGTGCTCCTACAGGAACATAAAGCTTATCATCCGGTCCGAAGGCTATATATTTCCATCCGTGATGAAATTCCGTTGGAAAATCATTATAAATTAATTCCTTTTCTAGCTCACCACCAATCTGATCTTCAATATTTGGATATTTCCAAAGGCTACTCACTTGAGCAACATACAAATCTCCGTTTCTCATGGCAATACCATTTGGTACTTCCATCGTATCAAGGACTATAATATTATCAGCTTTAAAATCGGCATTAGTATCTTGAATAGCGTACACATTGTTTTCTGTACGCGTACCCACAAATAAGGTTCCATTATCACCCATAGCCATAGAACGCGCACCATCTACTCCCCTAGCGTAAACCTCAATTTTAAAACCTTCAGGTAAGTTTAAGTCTAGCAAAGCCAAATCTGTGCTATCAAGTTCTACTTGGGTTGTGGCACTGTCATTGTTTTCTTTTTTATTCTCTTTACAAGAATTTAGCGCTATTACTACGGCGAGCGCCATAGTTATCTTTAAAAATAAACTTTTCATATTTTAGGTTGTTTAGTTTAGTACGAAGATACATAACATGGTTAAGTATAGATACTTTAAATAGTAATGGTGGAATTTTATTGAACTTAAAAAAGTCAATACTATGAGTATTGACTTTTATATCTTGTTTAGAGACTATTTTTTAGTTGTTTATTAAGCATCCATAGCTTTCCCGATTAAGGTTTCGCCCTGTATTATTTCAAAAGTTGAATTTATAGCGACCTTACTAAGGTTTGTGCAACATCATCTCTGGTAATTGAACCTTGCTTATTTAATTTAGATTTTAATTCAATTTTACCAGTACCAGCATCATTTGTTAGAGAACCAGGTCTTACAATGGCATGCATTATATTCGCAGATTTTAGATATTCGTCTGCATTGTGTTTTGCTTTCAAATATTCTTTTAAGTCACTGGCTTCTTCAGGGTTATCTGCCCCCATCGAACTTAACATTACAAACTTTTTAATATTTGCTTTTTTAGAAACATCTATTAGATTTTTGGCACCCTCTTGGTCCACTTCAACTACTTTTTTACCACCGGATCCAGCTGCAAAAATTACTTTGTCTATATTATCTATCGTATGTGATAAATCTTTTTCTAAATCACCTAAAACTGTTTTTATATTTTCTTTTTCAAACTGTTCTCTTTGCTCTTCTTTACACACCATTGCAATAGGTTCAAAATATTGAGAACTTTTTAAAAGGTTTACTTTTTTTTTTCCTGTGGTACCATTGGCACCAGCTACTAATACATTTTCCATCTTCAAATTATTTATTTGCAAGTTGGCTAAATACTACCGTTAACCTTAATGCTTTACCTTTTTTTCTTAACACAATTACATTTTTCTACTGACATGAGGTTATGCAACATAGGTTTTCTTAAAAGAGCATAAATTTTATTTGAAAGCGATAAGGATAAAAATGTAGTACTTATACCTTGTGCTGATAATACTTAAAAAAATAATTATGAAAAGTGAAAATAATAAAGCGGAATATAATTCTGATGTTACAGAACAAGATTTATCTGCATTAGGAGAAAAGACTAAAAATACAAGAACAGATGGTGGCGATGATGTTCAATTAATCAATCGAAAAAATGATGTTGATTTTGCAGGAAATGATTTAGATGTACCTGGACGTAGTTTGCCAAAAAATCAAATGAACCTAAAGGATGAAGAAAATCAACTATATAGTCAAGGCGGAGCCGAAAATGAAAATTTAGAACAAGACACCGATACAATTAGATAGTAGGAAAAATAAAAGCAGCCATTTGGCTGCTTTTATTTTTTAATTAATTTTTAAAAAAGTTTTAGTTTGCTTCACTGTATTCAGGGTAATCTATATATCCTTCTTTACCAGGAGTATAGAAAGTGTCTGCATCCCAATCTGCAAGCGGGTAATTATGCTCGAAACGCTCAACTAAGTCAGGATTAGAAATAAACGGCTTACCAAATGCAACTAAATCTGCACTACCTACTTCAATAACTTTATTACCAGATTCTTGATCAAAACCAGCGTTGATCATTAAAGTTCCATTATAAAGAGGTCTAAAATGTTTCGCAATATGTTCTACAGCGAATGGTACATTAGAAACGTCATTAAATGGTTCGGATAAATGAACGTAAGCCAAATCATAATCATTCAGTTTCTTGATAATATATTCGAAAGTTGGTATTGTTTCTTCGTCTAAAGTGATACCGAACATATCGTTCAACGACGGATTAAATCGTACTCCTATTTTTTCTTGTGGAATTACGGCTTTCATAGCATCTAAAACTTCAAAAAAGAAGCGTGTTCTATTTTCTATATTCCCTCCATATTCATCTGTTCTGATATTAGAAGTTCCATTAAAAAATTGGTGAAATAAATACCCGTTAGAAGAATGGATTTCTACTCCGTCAAATCCTGCTTCAATAGCATTGATAGCAGCGTTTTTAAAATCTTCAACTGTTTGTTTAATGTCTTCAATGGTCATTGCCTTTGGGGTCACTGTGTCTTTAAATCCTCCAGTTGTGAATGATTTCGCATTAGGATTCAATGCTGACGGAGCCAATGGCAATTCGCCATCGTGAAAATCTGGGTGAGACATACGACCAACATGCCACAATTGAATAAAAATCTTTCCGCCTTTATCATGAACGGCTTTCGTTACTTTTTTCCAGCCTTCTACCTGTTCTTTAGAATATATACCTGCAGTGTTAATATAACCTACGGCATCTTTAGAGACTTGTGAGCCTTCAGTAATAAGTAATCCTGCAGATGTTCTTTGAGCGTAATATGGTACATGTAAATCTTCTGTAGGTATGTTTCCTTCATTTGCCGCCCTACTTCTAGTCATAGGTGCCATAACTACCCTATTCTTTAAATCTAAGTTTTTATGAAACGGAGTTAATAATGCTTGCTTATTCATATATTTTTAATTTGTAAAGTGTATTGTTTGTCGCGCAAAGTTCAAATAATTACATAAAATTGCTTGACTCTTATCGTTAAAACATTGTTATAAAACGTATCAAAATTAGTTTCATATGCCCAAACCTTGTGTTTGCCTTTCTATAAATTTTAAAACCTTTGTCATTTTTTATCGTAGGTAGATTAAAAGACAACCTTATCTAGATTTTATTTTATGATTTACAGCTATAATCGGGCATTAAAGCTTTTAATATTTCCCTTTTATTTTATTGCATCAATTAATGTAGAAGCACAGAACCTTAAAGGAAAAGTAACCGATAAAGAGGGTGCCGTTTTAGAGAATGTCGGTATCTTTAATCAAACATCAGGGCAGCACAGCCATACTAATTTATCAGGAGCATTTTCACTCACTTCTACATCGGTAAATGACTCTGTTTATTTTTCTAATTTAGGTTTTAAAACATTTATTCTTGTAGTAAATCAAGACCATTTAAAAGAGGGTGTTAATATCACTTTAGAAGAATCTAGTATTAATTTAGATCAGGTTGTGGTCGTTTCTAAAGTTGATGCCATGAGTAGAATTGTGAATGTAGATGTACAGAACAACCCTGTAAAATCATCTCAAGAAATACTAAGAAAAGTACCCGGTCTATTAATTGGTCAGCATGCAGGTGGCGGCAAAGCAGAACAGATTTTTTTAAGAGGATTTGATATTGATCATGGCACAGACGTCGCAATAAGTGTAGATGGTATGCCCGTAAATATGGTATCTCATGCTCACGGACAAGGGTATGCTGATTTACACTTTGTAATTCCAGAAACTATAGATAATATTAACTTCGGAAAAGGACCATATTACGCAGATAAAGGAGATTTCAATACTGCTGGCTATGTCGATTTAAGTCTTAAGAAAAGTGTTGACAAAAGCATGATTTTTTACGAGTCGGGTCAGTTTAACACCAATCGATTTGTTGGTCTTTTCAATATTCTTGAAAGTAGTAAAAGTGATGCGTATTTAGCCTCAGAAATTTATTTGACCGACGGACCTTTTGATTCGCCGCAAAATTTTAATCGTGTAAACATTTTGGGTCGCTATCATTATAAAGATATCGGAAAAGAAGAGCTGACATTAACCGCTTCTCATTTTCAAAGCAAGTGGGATGCCTCTGGTCAAATTCCGCAACGCGCAATTGATCAAAACATAATAGGTCGTTTTGGAGCTATTGATGACACTGAAGGCGGACAAACTAGCAGAACGAACTTAATGTTGAATCATACCAAATTCTTAGGTGAGGATCAATTTTTAAAGACAAGGGCTTTTGTGAGCAAGTATGATTTTGAGTTGTTCTCAAATTTCACATTCTTTCTAGAAGATCCTATAAATGGTGACCAAATACGACAGTATGAAGATAGAACCATAATGGGTGCCGAAACTGTTTTCGAACAGATTGATATAGTGGTAGGATCTGATGATAGATTCAAATATTCTACTGGTATCGGATTTAGAAATGATAATGTAGATGATGTTACTTTAGAGCATACATTAAATCGAAAAACATCTTTAGAGCAGTATGCATTTGGTGATGTAGACGAAACCAATATCTATGGGTTTGTGAATGGAGAATACAAAACAGGAAACTGGACCTTTAATCCTTCAGTACGATTAGATTATTTCAATTTCGAATATGAAAACAAGCTAAGCGAGTTGTATGATAACAAAAGCGAAAGCAAGGCATTAGTGAGTCCGAAATTAAACACCTTATATTCCGTGAATAGAAATTCGCAATTATTCTTAAAAACCGGTTTAGGATTTCATTCAAACGATGCTCGAGTAGTAACGGCAAATGAAGGTAGAGATGTGCTGCCAAAAGCATATGGTGTAGATTTCGGAACTATCATTAAGCCAATAGATAAACTAGTGCTTAATGCAACTTTATGGGGATTGTTCTTGGATCAAGAATTTGTTTATGTAGGCGATGCCGGTATTGTTGAGCCAAGTGGTAAAACCAGAAGAGTTGGTGTTGAAGTTGGTGGTCGTTACCAAATGTTAGATTGGTTATATCTATATAGTGATGTAAACTATACGTATGCAAGAAGTACAGAAGAAGCTGATGGTGAGGATTATATTCCGTTAGCTCCCGATTTTACAGCTGTAGGTGGATTGTCTTTCAGTGATATTGGTAATTTTTCAGGTAACTTAAACTATAGATATTTGGGTGATAGAGCTGCAAATGAAGATAATAGTATTGTTGCAGAGGGTTATTTCGTAACAGATTTAAACCTAAACTACCATATCAAAAACTGGACAGTTGGTGTAATTGTTGAAAATTTATTTGATACCGAATGGAACGAAACTCAGTTTGCTACAGAAAGTAGACTGTTCAACGAAACCGCATCAGTAGAAGAAATTCATTTTACACCTGGTACTCCGTTTTATTTAAGAGGTAAGGTTTCTGTGCGGTTTTAAAAAGTTTGTTGTTTAAAGAATTTTTAAAGGTTGATTTGTTACTCATGTAATGAATTAACCTTTTTTTAGACCAAGTTTTCATGCAAGAAGTTTTTAAAGATTTTAGTACAGGTGGATTACTTAAAATTGGTAATGAGTTATTGCTAGAATCATATAGAAAACCAAAGCAAGCAGGAATTTATATTTTTATTAGAACCACTAATCAAAAAGCTTCTATAGAAGTAGATGGTGTTCCGTATACAATTTCTGAACATAGTTTATTGGCACTAACACCTATCCAGTTTTTTCGATATACAGAAGGCAGCGACTTAATTGTATATCAATTTAATAGAGAGTTTTATTGTATTAAAGACCATGATCAAGAAGTAAGCTGTGCCGGATTGTTATTTTTTGGAAATGCCCATATTCCTGTAATCGATTTAGGCGAAAAAGATCAACGAAAGTTTGACACTTTACATGAGGTATTCGTAGATGAATTAGAAACTGAAGACACTATACAAGCAGAAATGCTTCGTATGCTCATGGCTCGTTTTATGATTATGAGCACAAGATTACTAAAAGCTAAAGAAGGTTTCAGTGAAGCTGCCAACGATGTAAAAGTTGATTTGCTAAGAGGATTCAATTTATTGGTTGAAGAGTATTACAAGTCAGAACATTCAGTTTCGTTCTATGCAGACAAATTATATAAATCTCCAAAAACTTTATCTAATACCTTTTCTAAATTTAATACCACTCCCCTGCAAATTATTCATGAGCGTATAATTCTTGAAGCAAAGCGATTACTTATTTATACCGATAAGACAGCAAAAGAAATAGCGTATGAAATTGGTTTCGATGATGCCTCGCACCTAAGTCGTCTTTTTAAAAACCAAACACAGCAATCTCCGTCTGATTTCAAGAAACAACTCAAAAAATCATTTTAGGGAAGTATCGACAACACCTTGGGTAAAATTGTCCGTTTTAAGATTCATAATAACTAGATCTTTGTAGTGTAGAAATAAAACAACAAAGACATGAATTTAAAACACAAATCAATATTCAATTTAATAGAAATATTTACGTCTAAAAAGGCGGTGGTGACTAATGCTATCAATGTAGAAAAACATTGTCACCGAAACCATTTATCAGATTACTACTGTGATTCTGATAGCTCTTCTAGATTAACTAAAGTATTCAATACATTTCTATAAAGAAAAAATTGACATGTAGAAAGGAAGTCTTTACATGATAAGTACTTCATAGCGAACATACCTTTGTACAAGATAAATCAAAGAATAAATCAATAAAATTAAAACAAAATACATGAGCACATTTAACGTACCAACAAGAGAAGAAGTAAGTGAAAACAATCAAGCAATTTTCGATAATTTAGAAAAAGCTTTAGGCTTTGTTCCTAATTTATATGCAACATATGCAAATAGTGATACGGCATTAGAAAATTACTTGAATTTTGCCAACGCAAAAACATCTTTGTCAGCTAAAGAGAAAGAAGTTGTCAACTTAGCGGTTAGTGAAGTAAATAACTGTATCTATTGTTTATCTGCACATACGGCAATAGGTAAAATGAACGGATTTAATGATGAGCAAATTATTGAACTAAGAGCAGGTAAGGCATCATTTGATTCTAAATTAGACGCTTTAGCAAAATTGGCTAAGAATGTTACTGAAAACAGAGGTAGAACAGACGAAAAAGTTTTAGAAAACTATTTTGCAGCAGGGTATACAAAAGCAAATTTAATTGACACCATTTCATTAGTAGGTGACAAAACAATATCCAACTACATTCATAGTACGACACAAGTACCAGTTGATTTTCCTGTAGCAGTTTCATTATAAAAAATAGTATAAACAATAATTATTAATATATCCATTTGAGCAAAAGCTCTTTAAATTTAAAACACATGAAAAAAGTATTATCAATTTTAGTTATCGTATTGGCATTCTCATTTAACGCAAACGCGCAAGATAAAATGATGAAGCAACCAGTTAAGAAGATTGCGTTAGAGCAGACAACTGGTGAGTTTACGCAGAAATCAATTACTGTTAGCGAAGGAACTTATGTTTTCGATGTTGCAAATAACAACGTAGGTAAAGATGTTGGTTTGGTATTGGTAAAAAAAGGTAAAGATGCATCTAAACCTGAAAATCATATTCAAACAGCATATGTAACTGCTGCAGTAAAGAATAATACTGAAGGTCATTCAAAAGAAACTAAACTGGAAAAAGGAGAATACATATATTTCTGTCCTTTAAATCCAACACCACAGTACAGTCTTATTGTAGAGTAAGCATTAATTAGTTATAAATAAAAAGGGCTGTTCATTTTTGAACAGCCCTTTTTTATGTTATAAAATTCTTTAAAGAAATAGAAAATTTCAATTCAAATTAATCTTCTGGCGGATGCCCATGAATATCTTCAAAAACCGTATCAAAGTTCTCTCTTAAATAAGCGTTAAGTTTCTTTTGGTAATCATCTTTTAACCAGCTTAAGAAATTGTAGGTACTCTTGCTAATACATTTTCCGTATACATGAATACGATTATCAATATCTTCTTTTAGTAATTTAGCTAAGGCTAATGCATCATAAACATCTTCGCTATTTTCTATACACATATATGCATGGTGAGCAATAGAACGTTCTAGAACAACTTTAGAAGATTCCCCAGCAAACGTTGCCGTTTCGTAGGTTTGTTTGATATCGAAATAAGTTTCCTTAGAGTTTTTAAATTCTTCTTTAACTTCATCAGAAAGCTCAAGTTTGAAATCACTTTCAATATCCTCATCGTCTTTAATACGATCCATGTAGAAATTCGGAGACTTAAATATAGCTCCCCAATCTAAGTCTGCACCCCATGGTCCAAAACGATAAAGGTTGTTACCTAAATCGATAACCGTAAATTTCGATTTGTTATTCAAAACCCTAGAACCCCTACCTATCATTTGGTAGTAAAGTGTTAATGATTTTGTTGCTCTGTTTAAAATAATGGTATCAATAGTAGGTTCATCAAAACCTGTGGTTAAAATACTAACCGATGTTAGAATAGCATCAGGTGTTTCTTTAAACCATTTTAATATTTGTTTACGCTGCTTTTTAGTAGCAGTATTATCTAGGTGCCTAATATTTAAACCTGCAGCTTCGAAAGTATGATATACCTGAATAGATGTTTCAATACCGTTATTGAAAATTAATGTCTTCTTTCCTTTAGAATGTTTGGTGTAAGCTTCTAAAAGCTTGCCAAGCATTGCGGGACTCGTATATAAATCAGCAGATGATTTAACGGTGTAATCACCATTAGAACCAATTTCTAGAGATGTAAGTCCCATGTCATACTGAAATACCTCTGCCCTAGCCAAGAAATCGTTAGCTATTAAATTTTCTATGGTTTCACCAGGTATAAGCTCATCATAGTTTTTATTCATAGGCAAGTCCTTATTAGAACTTAACGGGGTCGCCGTAACACCTAGAACAAAAGAATTTTCAAAAAACTTAAAAAGTTTGGTAAAAGAATTATAGTGAGCTTCATCAATAATAACAAGACCAACATCAGAAATATCTAATTGATCATCGTTCAACCTATTGTTTAAGGTTTCAACCATGGCTACATAACAACTGTAACGCTCATGGTCATCAAGATTTGCCTTACTATTGACTACTTTGTTAACAACACCAAAACTGGTTAGCATTGAAGAAGTCTGGTTACAAAGTTCAATACGGTGAGTCATTACCAGAACTTTCTTGTTGTGGTTTTTTAAATACTGACGTACCATTTCAGAAAAAATCACTGTTTTACCACCACCGGTCGGTAGTTGATATAGTAAATGATAATCATCTCGTTCTGAATCGAACTTATCAAAAATTTGTTGAATTGCTCCTTGTTGATAGCTGTAAAGTTCCTTGTCGGTCTTTCTATCTTGTAATTCAAAAACTGTCTCTTGCATAAAATCTTCTCTGGAGCGTACAAAGGTAACATTCTCTATAGTAGATTACTAATTCATGCGTTAAAAAGGGTATCTTTTGCGACCATATGTCATCAAAATAAACCGTAAGGGGTAAAATTAATGCAACACAGCCATTTTAAAATCTATAAACCCTTCGCAATGTTGAGTCAGATGAGCTCTGGAGAAGATCGGCAGCTTCGAAAAAAACGATTTTTAAGTGAGCTTTATGATTTTCCGGATGGGATAATGCCAATTGGACGGTTAGATGAAAAATCTGAAGGATTACTATTAATGACCACTGATGGCAAGTTGAGCGATACTATAAATAGTTCAGGAATTGAAAAAGAATATTTAGTTCAACTGGATGGCTTAATCACACCTGATGCAATTCAAAAAATAGCGGAAGGAGTAACTATCGGAATATTCGGAAAGAAATACAAGACCAAACCTTGTGGAATAAAGGTTTTAAGCGATTTACCATCTCTACCCGATGCAGATTCGGCATTACGAATTGGTAGGCACAGACCAACTTCATGGGTAAGCATTATCATTAAAGAAGGGAAATTTCGTCAAGTTCGTAAAATGACTGCATCTGTAGGTTTTCCAACAGTTAGGTTGATTCGTGTACGCATTGGTGATATTCAATTAGAGAATATGACACCAAGAGAAGTAGTTGCTGTTAGCATTAATCTAACGGATTTTTAGGAATACGTTTTCCTGAAAATCTTGAGAATATTGTTAAGCTCTTTTTACTATTAATGAAATAGACACCTGTTAATAATACAACTGACGCAATCACTGATTGCATGGTAATATCTTCGTTTAAAAAATACCAACCCAGAATCATTGCAATTATCGGGTTTACATACGTAGAAGTAGCAACTTTTTCTGGAGATACTAAACGAAGCAGGTAATTGAATGCAGTAAAAGTTACGATGCTACCGAGAACAATCAATAAAGACATAGACCAAAGTACAGGCGTACTCCATGTGGTTGGTGATGACCATTGTTCACCTAGAACTATACTTATTATCAAAAGCGACAATCCGCTAGTTAGCATTTGATAACCAGTATTTACAAAGAAGTTTTTTGGTAAATCGGCTTTGCCAACAAATAAACTACCATAAGACCAGCTAAGCATGCAGAAAAAAATTAATACCATGCCCAATATCGCTCCGTCTTGTGCAATGATGTCTTTCTGTCCGACTAAAAGAAAAATACCTGTTATCCCGAGAACTACACCCACTATTGACATTGGTTGTATTTTCTTTCCTTGAAATACGCGCATCATTATTAAAACCACTAAAGGTTGAGCTGATACTTCGAGAGCGGCAAAGCTGCTATCTACAAATTTAAGAGCCCATACCACAACTCCGTTTCCAAAAGTCAGAAATAGAAAGCCTGCAAGAATAGTATTCTTGAATTGTTGTTTGGTAATTTTAAGAGAGAAGCCTAATATTCTTGATATAATAAAAATAAGAATACCAGCAATTACAAAACGAATACCTGCCAACATAAAAGCTGGTAATTCTGTTACTGCAATTTTATTCCATAAATAGGTAGAACCCCAAATGAAATAAATGGCGAAAAATGACAATACTACCAGGACGGTGTTTCGTTGCATTTTCGCCATTAAAAATCTTTAAAACTAAATTTTCTTTACACGAACGGCGTTCATACCTTTCATGCCTTTTTCTAACTCGTAAGAAACTTTATCGTTTTCCATAATTTCATCGATCAGACCACTAACGTGAACAAAGTATTTTTCGTTGTTCTCAGCGTCTATAATGAAACCAAATCCTTTTGTTGTATCGAAGAAAGAAACTTTACCGTTTCTTACTGGATCGAATTCTTCAACATCACCTTCTTCTTTTTTAGGAATACCTAAAACGATATCTTCTGCCTCAATTTCCACTTTCATTGCTGGATCTGGCGGAGTATCTACCAAGTTTCCGTTGAAATCTACATAAGCAAGTGGAATACCAGAAGTACCACTCTCTTTAGTAGCTGCTTTACGAGCAAGCATTTTTTTCTTTTTTTCTTCACGCTTTTTTAAGCGTTTTTTTTCTTTTTCAGTTTTATTAAATGTCTGTTGTGATTTTGCCATTCGTAATTTTAATGATAATAATAGATTTTACTGTAAAGGAATTGAAATACGTGTTGACGTATATAACAAATGGTAAGTATTTTGAGTAAACTTATTAATGCCACTTGTTGTAAGGTCATTGCAAGAATCATCTGCATCCCTTTAAAGTTCTGCAAAGATATGATTTGTATTTCAATTATTTAGCATTAGTAGGCTTCAAACTAGCAAACTTTTAAGAGACTTTATGATAATTTTTAATTCACATCATATTATATATGCTTTTATATTTTTTTTTAGCCCTTTCTCCTACCCTTAAAATCAAATTATATTAATGGATTTCGAAAATAATGTTAAAATTACAAAATCTTTGAATTAATTTAACTTACTGTAAATCAGTATATAAACAAAATAATCAAATAGTTTTCTGTTAAAAACAGTACCTTTTTATGCATAGTACTGTAACAAATTTCAAATACCCTCGTCTTGTAAGTATAAGAAAATTATTAATCATCAATATAAAATCAAACATCATGAGAACTTTTATCAGAAATACACCGACAGAAACAAGAAGAAATTCATTCTTTTCAAGTTTTAAGAATAGTAAAAGAGTACAATGGGCATCATCAAG